>JAJZDX010000002.1 GCA_021805865.1 Pseudomonadota bacterium | reverse complement strand
GCTTCGCCTTCAACGCGTCCCACCCGCCGGACCGATACATCGCCAGCCAACTGTAGATGCAGCGGCTCGAGTAGCCCAGCGTCCTGATCACCAGCTCGGGGCTCTCCCCGGCCTGCACCCGCTGCACAGCGCGGATTCGGATCGCCTCCAACGTCGCGTGATCGAGCTTGCGGGCATCTTGTCGTCTCATCCGACAAGAATACCATGCATCTGTCCTTCATGTACGGATACTTATGAACTGATTAGTGGCAGTCATTCGTGAGACCGCTTCCGTCCCCGAACTGACATACAGAGTCCGTAACGATTCTTGGACCAGTCGGACTTTCACCTGCACGTCGCAGCAACTCGTCGGTTTCAGGCAGAGGTCTTGCCCGGTGAGAATCACTTGACCCAGGGATCGCGGCACGCGCAAACCAGCTGTCCTCAGGATCCGCCCTTGGGCCGTATAATGAGAAGTTATATCTGCTGCCAGTCATATGGAATTCACGACAGTCGCCTGAAGGGACTGTTTGCTCTGCGACCGGTCATATGAACATCTCCGGTCGCAAAGGCGGAATAGGCACACATTTGACGCTGAGTGCCGGGCAGAGAAACAGACTGAAAAGCGTCGATGGCGGCCCGCCCAAGAGGTGAGTTTGCATTTCGCCCGCGATTTCCGGCGCTTAGAGCGTCAAGTGGACTTGCGGACCGATGTGTCATGGCTGCGTGGCAGCAGAGCTTGCCAATATTTCATTACCATGGTAATCTCCATGTGTGGCTATCGCACACTCAAAAGTGACCGCCCAGGGTCAGATCTCGGTGCCCGCTGAGGTGCGCAAGAAGCTCGGCGTAGGCCCAGGTTCTGTTCTCGAATGGGACGAAGAGAATGACCAAGTCGTCGTCCGGAGAGCAGGACGGTATAGCTCCGAGGAAGTACACGCCGTACTGTTTCCGGAAGATGGCTCAAGGGCAAAGCCCGTGGAAGTGAGAGCAGCCATTCGGAAGTATGTCCGCAGACGGCATGCGCGCGGTTGATACAAACGTACTGGTACGTCTCGTTGTTCGCGACGAGGCGGACCAGGTCCGCGCAGCCGAAGAATTCATCGCAAGTGGCGCGTGGGTATCGCATCTGGTACTGGCGGAGACCCTATGGGTGCTCGACGCAGTATATGAGCGCACGCCGGAACAGATCGCGACCGCCGTCGACATGTTGCTCAACCACCAGCACCTTACGGTACAGGACTCTGATGTAGTGGCTGCGGCCATCGAGAGCTTCCGAAGGCGGCCTTCGCTCGGCTTTTCAGACTGCCTCGTGCTGGAGATCGCGCGAAAGGTCGGGCATTTGCCACTGGGTACGTTCGATCGGGATTTTGCCAAGCTCGACGGTGCCATGCGCTTGCAGTAGACAATGTTCCCGATCGGTCGGCGGGCCCGTAACTTTGAGCGCCGCACCCGTCAATTGCCATAGATTGCCTGATAGCGCCCCACGTACCCCGAAATCTCGCACTTGAATCGCACTTGCCTGCCCAATGGCGCCTAACGTATTGATCTGGCGAAGACCACTTATGGGTTCGATTCCCATCACCCGCTCCATTCCCAGGCAATACCCGGCAAGCTGCGGCAACAGCAGCGGCGGCAAATTTCTGATTGCTTGGAAAATTCATGGCCAGAGCCAGATCGGGCTCGTCCGTGTCATTGCCCCAGCATTCGCACCCACCCGCACGGCGACAATCAAATTTCGCCAGCGACGGCAAACAAAATGGGTAACTACTCATGCCCCGAGCCGCGCGGATTGGCGATCGGGAGCTTGACAATGTAGAGAACGGGTACTACGCTGCGACCGAGTCCTTCCGAGGACGGAGGTCAAGCGGCGATGGGCGCGTATTTCGGATCCAAGGCGACCTCGGGGTTGTGCCAGCCGATTATCGCGCTGATGCCCCCGCACCAGACGTATATCGAGAGCCACCTCGGCGGCGGGGCGATCATGAAGCGCAAGCTCCCCGCGTTGCGCAACATCGGTATCGACCTCAATCCGCGGGCGCTCGAGAGATTCCAGTGCGAGTATCCGGTGGAGCGGGTGCACGGCTGCGCGCACCGGTTCCTGGCGGACTTCGACTATCGGGGCCGGGAGCTCATCTACTGCGATCCGCCGTACCTGCACTGCACGCGCAGCTCGGATCGGCGCTACCGGTTCGAGTACCGGGAGAACGATCACATGGAGTTGCTTCGGCTGCTGAGGAGCCTGCCCTGCCAGGTCATTCTCTCCGGCTACCCGTCTGCCCTGTATGACGAGTCGTTGGCGGACTGGCGGAGCCTGGAGCTGCAGGTGATGAACCAAGGCGGTGTGCGCACCGAGAAGGTGTGGTTCAACTTCAACCCCGACCGCGTACATTGGTCCCGCTACGCCGGCAAGGACCACACCGACCGGCAACGCATCAAGCGCAAGGCCGACAGCTGGGCCGAGCGCTATCGCGCCTTGCCGCGGGGGGAGCGCCTGGCGGTGCTCTCGGGGCTGATGGCCGTCGAGGCCGGCGAGTAGTCCGGCCGGCCGCATTCCGTGCCGAGCGTCAACGGACAATCCCTGCGCGAGGAGTTCACGGCGCTCAAGGAGCGCTTCGGGCAATTGTCCAGCGATGGGAAGGTCGGCGCCGAGAGTCGCGCCCTGATCGAGGCGCTGCTGATGCTGATGCAGGTGCTGATGGCGGTCTTTATGGAAAAGAGCACCCGCAAGACCAGCGCGAACTCGAGCAGACCCTCCTCCCAGACCGAAAAGGACCAGAGCGCGGTCAGCCACGCCGGCACCCATACCAAGGGCAAAGCGTTCGACCCGAGCCGCTCGGCGAACACGCGCACCGTCGAGACCGTCCAGCTCTCCAGGGTCAGCTCCTGCGAGGAGTGTGGGGAGGACCTGCGCGAGGTCCGTCCCCGCGCTCACGAGCGGCGCACCCAGATCGACATCGTCTTCGAGAAGGTGCTCAGTCACGTCGACGCCGAGATCAAATCCTGCCCGCACTGCGGCAGCGAGACCCGCGCGCCATTCCCCGAGAGCTTCTCTGGCCCCGTGCAGTACGGGGCGGGGATCAAGGCGTACGCGCTCAACCTCCTGATGGCCCAGATGATCTCGCTGAAGCGGGTACAGCAGACTATCCAGACCCTCATCGGCCAGGTGATCTCCGAGGCGACGATCCTGAAGTACGTGCTGCAGCTGCACCTGGCGCTCGGGCGTTGGGAGCAGATGGCCATTGAGCGGCTCCTCACCCACCCGGCGATGCATGTCGATGAGACTTCCATCCGCGTCGAGAAGCACAATCACTGGATCCACGTCTGCTCGGCAGGCGATATCACCCTGAAGTTCGTGCACGAGAAGCGCGGGCTGGAAGCGATGACCGCCATCGGCATCATCCCGCGCTACGGAGGGGTGATCGTGCACGACTGCTGGGCCTCCTACCTCTCCTATGGGCACTGCAGCCATGGGCTCTGTGGTGCGCATCTGCTGCGCGAGCTGACCTTTATCCTCGAGGCAAACGGCTACCCCTGGGCGCGCAACATGAAACGGCTCCTGCAGCAGACCTGTGCCCGGGTCACCAAGCGGCAGCGCAAACGGCTCACCCCACGGGAGTACGACGCTCTGCAGCAGCACTACCGCAACATCCTCACCCGCGGCGAGCGGGAGCTGCCGCCCATCCCGGCAAAGCAGAATGGCAAACGGGGCCGGGTCGCGAAATCCGATGCCCACAATCTCTGGGAGCGTCTGAAGGAGTACGAGAGCGCCGTGTTGCTTTTTGCCAGGGACTCCAATGCGCCCTTCACCAATAACCGCGCCGAGCGAGACCTGCGGATGAGCAAGGTCAAGCAGAAGGTCTCGGGATGCTTCCGCAAGGCCGAGTTCGCCCAAGCCTACTGCCGCATCTCCAGCTACCTGCAGACCATGGCCAACCAAGGCGTCAACCCCCTCGTCGCTATCCAAATGGCCCTATCCGGGCAGCTCTACACCGAAACCGCGTGAGCAGTTACTGCAAAACAATCTGCTACGGCACTGATTCGTCACACGACCAGGCATGGATTTTGCTATGAATGCGCATCGCACGATCCTGGGGACCTGTTCAGCGGCCGATTTGGCCTGGTGCGGCTGTTATAGCGGGTTACGCCCATCACCGATCGTGAAAACCGCGCCATCAAATATCGTGGCGCGTCTCAACGTTCTCTCCTCCCAGGTTTATCCTGGCCCGAGACTACTTTTGGCGGGCAAAGGAGGGCTCATTTTGGATGGCGCCTCAGCCGAATCCCAGCGGTATTCTGCTCGATTTGAGCCGTATTGAGCTTGGACACGGAGTTTACGGTGTCGAAAATTGTGGATATTACTCTCGGCAGAGCCCCGCAGACAAAACCCCGCAAGCCACTCGCCGAGAACTTTCGCGCTTTCCATTGCGCGGCTGGGCCTCATCCTGACGTCGGACACTTCATTGCACCAGAATCGCCACGACCACTCCGCTGCCGAACCACACCAAGCTCGATCCGGTCTGATGGTTTCCGGCTCTCCCGTACCGCCTGTCACACGTGCAGGGGGCGCTCACGAAGTCGGACCGACCCCTCGACACACGGCACGGGCGGCGATGCGAGCCCTATATTGATGCCCCAGTGCTGCGTCCGCGCCGCGCGGCGGCGGGAGACCACTTGCTCGTGCAGCTCGAACGCGCCAGCCAGGAGGTGATTGCCCGGTCGGGGCGTATCGAGGAACTCGAGAAACGCACGATCGTCGTGGTACGGTTGCCAGGCGGTCTCTCCCGGCGCCACTGGTACTCCGTCGCGGGCAAAGCTGGTGAAGTAGCTCATGATCGCCTCGCTCAGCGTGCGTTCACGCGCATCATCCGGGGGGCGGGGCCAAAGCTCTGGCCAGCCTTCCGCGGCGCCAATGCGTCCGAATTCGTACGGCAGTTCGCTGGCGTGAAACGCCTTGAGATGTACTGCGTCTTCAGCCGGGTAATGGTGCGAGAAGAAATACAGATACGCGGGAACGCCGAGCCTGCTGTGCGCCCTCGCCAGACGCTCCGCGCTCCAACCGCAAGTTGCGTCGCGCGCGGCCGCCAGCGCGCTCTCCTCTATGTTTGTTGCCGGATAGCAAGCCAGATAATTTTCTGCCAGGTCACGGTAAATCTTGCGAACGTGGGTTTCGTACTCCACTGCCGTCGCCGGCAGCGTTGGTACATATGCCCGCATCGAACGCATTTCGCCCTCGTTGAAGCCGACGATCATCGGAACCGGTGCCTGCTCGCCGCGATCCAGGCACTCGATGAGCTGCCTCGGAAGCACCCAACCATCGATGGTGGGCCGGGGATTGAAACCGATGGCCGCCGTCCTTTCCGTCAGTTGCTTGGCCGGTATCGCTCGCAGCGCGACCAGATCCTGCGCGTCGAGCCTTGCCGCCACCACCATGCCGTTCGATTCTGCCGAAGCCTGACCGAAGCACGCCTGCTTCAGTTCCGCATTCCAAGCGAGGTAGCCGCTTTGCAGAATGACCTTATGGAAC
This sequence comes from Pseudomonadota bacterium, assembly GCA_021805865.1. Taxonomy (GTDB): domain Bacteria; phylum Pseudomonadota; class Gammaproteobacteria; order Steroidobacterales; family Steroidobacteraceae; genus 13-2-20CM-66-19. The sequence continues at coordinate 232,803 of JAJZDX010000002.1, read as the reverse complement.
AAGCCCCGAGCGAGCGGGCTGGTCATCAGCGCCATTGCGCTCAACGCGCCCGCCGACTCGCCGAAGAGTGTGACGTTGTGAGGGTCACCCCCGAAGGCCGCAATGTTGTCCCGCACCCATCGGAGTGCCTCGATTTGATCGAGTAATCCGTAGTTCCCGGACGAGCTGTGCGGCGATTCTCCGGTAAGCTCGGGGTGGGCGAAGTAACCGAGGACACCGAGCCGGTAGTTGACCGTGACGACTATCACGCCTTTGCGCGCCAGATGGCTCCCATTGTACATGCCACTGGCCGGGTCCCCAGTGCGCAAAGAACCGCCATGCAGCCACACCATGACCGGCGCGTCGCTCGCCCGCGGCGCCCGCCACACATTGAGAAACAGACAGTCTTCGCTCATCCGACTCGGCCTGTGCGCGTAGACGCTGCCCGGCGAAGAGGAAATCTGAAGGCATGCCGGCCCGAATTCCACCGCGCGCCGCAGCCCGCGCCAAGCACCCGCAGCAACCGGCGGCTTCCACCGCAATTCGCCGACCGGAGGTTTGGCGTAACGAATGCCCCTGAATACGGCGACCGCGTCGGCCAGCGCAAGACCGACCAGCATGCCGCCTTTGGTCACAACCGAAATGTCATCATTCCCGGCAGATGCTGCCGGCATGTCGGTGCGCGAATTCATGGCTCCCTCGCGGCAATGCGCCATTGCCGCAAGAATCCGCAATCGGCCCTGCCTTGTCAAGCTCATTCACTTGTTAATTAGGTTCTTGGCGTCGTTTTGCGCACCGATTTTCGCACTACCCCCAGCACGTGCTTTCCGACCTTCTTTCGCGGCGATCCCGTTCTCGCGGACTTTGCCGGCCTGCCGCACAGCGCTATGAAGCCGGCCGCCATGAAACTGGCCAGCCGTTCCTTCACCGCCGCAAAGTCCTCTGACTTGCACACCCCGTTCGAGAGGCGATCAATCCGGCCGGTGCGGCCGAGCACATGCATGAACGCGCCCGAGACAAAGTCGTAGCCCCAGAAAATGTCCGCGTCCGAGCAGCCCGGCAGCGCCTTTTTTAGAATCCCGATGAGCTTCAGCACCACGGGGTCGAAGTGCAGATCCATGATCGCCGCCCCTTCCTGGGAGTTGCTCACCTGGGCGCCGAACGCCGCGAAGTTTCGCCAGCCTTCTCCACCGATGATGTACAGGTCCAGATCGGTGTCCAGAAATGCGCGCAACGCTCCCTCCACCGTCGGCGACCCACCGCATTCACGCTCGTATCGGTCAAGGGCATCGAGTCTGCGGCTGCTCGTCGTGCCCGCGCGGCGCGTAATCACCGCTTCGAACAGGTGGCGCTTGTCGGAAAAATAGTAGTGCATCAGCGTGGTGTGCACTCCGACCCTTTGCGCAACGTCGCGCAATGTCACGCCGTACAACCCGTGCCTGGAAAACAGGAACTCCGCAGCGTCCAGCAGCCGCTCGAGAGTCTCGGCGCGCCGCTCTGCCTTGGTGAGTGTCGTTCGCTTGTTCCCGGGACGCTTTGCCATCATCTCAACCCTCACCGAAAAGCGGCAATCTAAGCTTGTAGATTACCATCAAATCCCCGAGGGTTGCGCAGGCCCGCCCGGGCGATGGCCGATCGGGTGCACCCGTCGATTCGCCCGATTCGGTTGTTCGGCACTCCTCTGCCCGCGCGCTTCCGAGGCGGCGCATCGGGTAGAACAACCGCAGGCGTCCCCGATGCTGGTACGCGCGCGTCCTGACCTCCGTGCCGATCTTCGCGACTGCGGCTGCTTCCGCGTCAAGCGATCTCGAAAAGCGCGGCAGCACCCTGGCCGCCGCCGATGCACATGGTCACGACCACGTAGCGGACTCCCCGCCGCCGACCTTCGATAAGTGCGTGACCCGTCAGACGGGCGCCGCTTGCGCCATAAGGATGACCCAACGCGATTGCCCCTCCGTTGACGTTGAGCCGCTCAACAGGTAGACCGAGTCGATCGATGCAGTAAAGCACCTGCACCGCAAACGCCTCGTTCAATTCCCACAGGCCGATGTCCTCCACATTCAGTCCTGCTTTTTTCAGCAGTTTCGGCACCGCGAACACCGGTCCGATTCCCATCTCATCCGGCTCGCATCCGCAAACCGCAAATCCCCTGTAGATGCCGAGCGGCTCTAGACCCCGACGTTCCGCCACCTTCGAGTTAACGATCACGGCGGCTGATGCGCCATCAGAGAACTGACTCGCGTTGCCAGCCGCCACGACGCCGCCACGCATCGCAGGGCGGATCTCCGCCAGGGCTTGGTATGAGGTGTTCCCGCGGACGCCCTCATCCCTGTCAAGAAGCACATCCCTGGACCGCACCTCGCCGGTGTCTCGGTCGGCGACGCCTTTCGTCGCGGGAATCGGGACCAGCTCCGCGTCGAACTTTCCCTCCCGGACTGCAGCTGCGGCACGGGTATGGCTGAGTAGTCCGTATTCGTCCTGCCGTTCCCGCGAGATGCCATAGCGCGCCGCCACGTGCTCCGCCGTCCGGAGCATGTTCCAGTAGATGGCGGGCTTGTGCTCGAGCAGCCATGACTCGTGGAGCATGTGCTGGTTGAGCCGCGTTTGCACGCACGAAATACTCTCCAGCCCCCCGGCCACGAATATCTCTCCCTCCTCTGACTGCGTCCGCTGCGCGGCCATGACGATGGCCTGCAACCCAGAAGCACAGAACCGATTTACCGTAACACCCGGTACGGCAGGGGGCAGCCCCGCGCGCAATGCAACCTGGCGGGCGATATTCATTCCGTCCGCTCCCTCCGGATTTGCGCACCCGATGATCACGTCTTCCACCTCGGCGGGATCAATGCCGGCCCGCCTCACCGCGTTGCACACGACATGACCGCCCATGGTCGCACCATGGGTCATATTGAGCGCTCCCTTCCAGCTCTTGGCAAAAGGCGTTCGCACCGTGCAAATAACCACCGCTTCGCTCATGCTTCGCTCCCGTTTCAGCGTCACAATTCTGTACCAGACACGCACGCTCCTGCGAGCGGAACCGCCGTCAAGTGAATCGTTCGCCGCGCTCAGCGACACGGCACAACAGCGGCGCCAAGCTCCAGGATTCACCTTGATAGCCCCGCGCGAAGCGCCTTATCTTTCGCACAACGTTGTATGGGCCAATTGTATCTGCATAGAACATCGGCCCCCCCCGCAGCTTGGGAAATCCATACCCATTGAGGTAGACAAGATCGACATCCGAACCACGAGCAGCGATGCCCTCCTGCAGGAGGGCTGCACCCTCATTGATCAGCGCGAACACCAGACGCTCCACGATCTCCCGGTCCTCGATTTCACGGCCTGCCAATCCAAGTCTCACAACATGCGCAGCGAGCATCGCCTCCACTTCTTTGGATGGATACGCGGTCCGATCGCCCGCCTGATAGTCGTACCAGCCCGCTCCGCACTTTTGCCCGAAGCGGCCCATCTCGCAGATCAGGTCGCCCGTGGCCGAGTACGTGAATTCTGGCTTCTCACGCCGTCGGCGCTTGCGGATCGCCCAGCTGATGTCGTTTCCTGCCAGATCGTTCATCCGGAACGGCCCCATGGCAAATCCAAAGCGCTCGATCGCCTGATCGATCCGTTGCGGCGACAACCCCTCGTCGAGCAGAAATCCCGCTTGTCGTACGTACTGCTCAAGCATGCGGTTTCCGATAAACCCGTCACATACTGCCGCGACGACGGCGATCTTGCCTATTCTCCTCGCCACATCCATTGCGCCTTTCAACACGTCCGCGGCCGTATCGCGCCCACGGACCAATTCAAGCAACTTCATCACGTTCGCGGGACTGAAGAAGTGCATTCCGAGCACATCCTGCGGCCGGGAAGTGAAGCGGGCGATTCGGTCGATGTCGAGACTGGATGTATTGCTCGCCAGTATGGCGCCCGGCTTCACCAGCGCATCCAGCCGCCGGAACACATCCTCCTTCGCCGAGTAGTCTTCGTAGACCGCCTCGATAACAAGGTCCGCCGACGCTGCCTGAGCCAACTCTACGCTCAGCTGAAGAGCTTTCAGGCGCCGCTGCATCTCCTCGGCGCTCAGGCGGCCCTTTCTGATCGTGCTCTCGTACTGCGATCTGATTGCCCCCACCCCGCGCTCGAGCGCCTCGCTTTTCGAATCGATCAACGTCACGGGAATACCCGCATCGAGAAAACAGATGGCGATTCCCACCCCCATTGTCCCTGCCCCAATGATGGCCACGCGTCCCACGGCACGACCGGAGATATCCGGCATGACACCCACAATCTTCTTTGCTGCTCTCTCCGCAAGAAAGACGTGGCGAAGCGCCTTGGACGTGATGGACTGCGTGAGTGCGGTGAAGGCCTCGAGCTCCAGCGCCAATCCTTCCTCAAAGGGTTTTCCGACAGCCGCTTCGAGCACGTCGATACACCGCAGCTTCGCCGGCGGCGGTTGCGAGTCCCCGATGCCGATGCGAGCCAGCTGTAAAAGCGCCTCGGCATTTGGCTCTTTCTTGTTCCAATCTCTGACGCGCGGATGAGGACCACCGCGGGCCGCCATTGAGCGCGCGAAAGCGCATGCGAATGCCAACAGTTCCTGATCCGTCACCCGGTCGAACAAGCGGCTCCCCGACAGCAGGTCGCAGGTCACCGATTTTCCCGAAAGAATCATGTTCAATGCGGTCTCGAGTCCGACCGCGCGGGGCAGCCGCTGAGTTCCCCCGGCCCCTGGCAGAATCCCAATCTTCACTTCAGGTAGCCCCACTGACGTTTCCGTGGCCGCGATTCGATAATGGGCCGCCAGAGCGAGCTCTAGACCGCCACCCAACGCCTCCCCGTGCATGGCCGCTATCACCGGTTTCCTGCTGCTCTCGATCGCGTCGAGGGTCGTCCATAAGGTCGGTTCTTCGGCTGCCTTGGGCGAGCCCAGCTCCGTAATATCCGCTCCAGCGCTGAACATCCGACCGCTCCCGATGATGACTATGGCGCCAACATCCGGGTCAATCTCAGCGGCGTCCAAGCCCACGACAATATCGCGACGTGTTGGCGCCGACAGGGAATTGACCGGCGGATTGTCTATCGTGATGACAGCGACTCCGTCATTGACCGCGTATTGTGCGCTCACTCGTACATCCTCGACTTGTCAGAATAGGAAAAGAATAATGTATTTGTCTGCACCGCAGACATTCTATTGAACAACATGGTTGTGTCGACGCCTTGTTAATCTCTCCGCTCACTCATATACTTTTCTTTCCTCGCACCCTTATACTCATTCACGAGGCTTTTTTTGGAGACACCTAATGTCACTGTTCGATCTTAGCGGGCTTGTCGCCATCGTCACCGGATCCTCGCGTGGGATCGGCCGCGCGATAGCGGAACGTCTGGCTGAGCACGGCGCGCGAGTGACAATCTCGTCCCGATCTCAGGAAGACTGTCAGGCCGTCGCCGACGCCATTAACGCAGCAAACCTTCCCGGCCAGGCAATCGCGGTCGCCGCAAACATATCTTCGAAGGAAGACCTCAGTCGTCTCGTGGAACGAACACGCGAGACAGTCGGCGCCATCGACATTCTTGTTTGCAACGCCGCCACCAACGTTCACCTTGGGTCCATGGCCGAGCTCTCCGACGCGCAATTCCGCAAGATTTTTGAGAACAACGTGCTGTCGAATCATTGGTTGATTCAAATGGTGGCGCCCGACATGATCGCGCGACGTGACGGCGCGATCGTCATCATTTCGTCGGTTGCCGGAATGGTCGGCTCGGCTCGGATCGGTGCATATGGCGTCTCGAAAGCCGCGGACCTGCAGTTGGCCCGTAATCTGGCCGCCGAGCTTGGCCCTCATAACGTGCGGGTCAATTGCGTAGCACCGGGGGTCGTGCGCACCCAATTCGCGCGCCCTCTGTGGGAGGACTCGGAGACTTCTCAGGCGGCTGAGGCGCATACTCCGCTGCGTCGCCTGGGTGAGCCCGACGATGTAGCGGGCGCTGCCGTCTTCTTGAGCGCCCCGGCCGCGCGGTTCGTGACCGGCCAAGTCATCGTGGTAGACGGTGGAGCCACGGTGTCGGGCGCGAGTCTCGGGGAATAGCGCCCAACGCAGAGCCGTTGCGCCGCAACCTCCCACGGCATCAGAATCCATATTGAGTCGCAACCCGGTCACGATGGTAGGTGACGTCACCGTAAGTCTCGTTTGCACTGCGGATTCGCTTGACGAAAAGCCCGATGTCGAGCTCGTCGGTCATCCCGATTCCGCCGTGCATCTGAAGCGCCTCGTCCGCCGCCAACATGGCTACCTCGCCACATTTCGCTTTTGCGGCGCTGACCAAGGTCCGCAAGTCCTCGTGATTGTCCTGGATTGCGACACACGCGGCTTGTGCGATGGACGCTGCGAGCTCCACTTCGCAGAACAGGTGAGCCAGGCGATGTTGCAGGGCCTGAAACTCGGCGAGCCTTCGCCCGAACTGCTTGCGCTGGCACAGATACCGCGTGGTGCGCTGAAGGCACTCGCGCGCCATGCCGAGGAGCTCCGCGGCGAGCAGCGCCCGGCCCGCATCGAGGGCGGATTCGAGCAGTTGCCGTCCAGCCCGCTCGGGACTTAATCGATGCTCGTCGGTCAGACGGACGTCGGTCAGATGAATGTCAGCCACGTTTCGGCTGTCGATCATGAGCGTGCGCTCGATTTCGACCCCCGGTCTAGCTGACTCCACGAGAAACAGTGCCGTCGAGCCGCCGGCGTCCGGCCCTGGATCAGTAAGGCGGGCACTGACGATGAGGTAGTCGGAAGCATTGCCGTCCAGGACGAATATCTTTTGCCCTGACAGCCGGTAGCCGTTTCGCTCGGAGACGGCGGAAGTCGAGATTCTTTCGGGCGCGTGGCGTGGATGCTCGTCGATCGCAAGCGCCACGAGGCATTCGCCTGCCGCGATGCGCGGCAGGATGCTCTGCCGTTGCTCTGTAGTGCCTCCCTGCAAGAGCGCTGTGACGGCCGTCACCGCCGTTGATAGAAATGGCAGCGCAGCGAGCGTTCTGCCGCATTGCTCGGCGATGATTCCGGCGGCGACGTATCCGAGGTCGGCTCCCCCGAGAGCCTCCGGGATAAGGATGCCGCTCCAGCCGAGCTTCACAACCTCACTCCACAGCTCTCGGCTGAAGCCGTTTTCATCGGCGGCGTCCCGCAGTGCGCGGGCGGCGCTCACCGGAGAACGCAAGTCGAGCAGCCTGCCTGCCGAGTCCTGAAGGAGCTGCTGCTCCTCGTTGAGCGAATATCGCATCCGGCCCTCCACTTGTCTTTCGTTCGTCATGCACCCGGCAGCTGCAGAAGGTGTTTAGCGATGATGTTGAGTTGAATCTCAGAGGTGCCCCCCTCGATCGAATTGCCCTTCGAGCGCAACCAGGCCCGTGCGGTGTCGCCCGACGGATCTGCAGCGCCGGCCTGGTTGCTCCAGCGCAGTCCACGCACCCCGGCGATTGACATCGCGAGATCCTCCTTGCGTTTGTTCAGCTCCGTTCCGTAGTACTTGAGAACTGAGGAGAATGCTCCGAGTCCCCGGGCGGACGTCGCCTGTTCGCGCAGACGCTGCAATGTGGCCTGAAAGGCGCGTGAGTCGACCTCCCAGCGGGAGAGTTCGGCGCGCAGGACGCCGTCGGTGAGCCGTCCATGCTCCAGGCCGATGGCGAGGATCGCGTGTTTGTGCAGACGGGCAACCCCCGGAGGCAGGATGCTCATGTCTCCGATGGACTCGCGCTCATGCGTGAGTAGGTATTTGGCGATTTCCCAACCGCCGCCCGCAGAGCCGACCAGATTCCCCTTGGGAACCCGGACGTTTTCGAAGAACGTTTCGCAGAACGGCGACGTGCCCGATATGAGCCGTATGGGGCGCGTGCTTACTCCCTGGCCCGCCATGTCGATCAGCAGGAAGCCTATACCCTTGTGTCTTTCCGCAGCCGGATCGGTTCGGACCAGACAGAAGATCCAGTCGGCCAAGTCCGCGTAGCTGGTCCAGATCTTCTGGCCGGAAACGAGGAAGTGGTCTCCCCGGTCCTCCGCGCATGTATTGAGTGACGCGAGGTCTGAGCCGGCGCCCGGCTCCGAATATCCCTGGCACCACCGGATCTCTCCGCGCGCGATGCGCGGAAGATGTTCCATCTTTTGGGTCTCACTTGCGAAACGCATCAACGCAGGACCAAGCATCGAGATCCCGAAGGACATCAGCGGAGCTCGGCACTGGAGCCGGCTCATCTCCTCGCGCAATATGCTCGCATGCGCCACATCCAGTCCTGCGCCTCCATACTCCCGCGGCCATTCAGGGACCGTCCAGCCCCGTACCACCATGCGCTCGAACCATGCCCGCTGAGCGTCGCTCGCGAACTGCGCCCGCCTCCCTCCCCAGTACACCTGGTCCTCGCTGCTCGCGGGGCCACGCATCTCTTTCGGGCAGTTCGCCTCTAGCCATGCCCTCGTCGCGGATCGAAAATGCTCCAGTACGTCGTGCCCGAGCTCGGTGTCGTCAAACTCCATCTGGTTCGCCTCGATTTTCGTAATGAATGATGAAGTGGTGGCGCCGGGAGAATCTCCTTGTGCGCCCTATATGCACCATCGCCATGGTGCGGCTGCCGCACCGCCTGTCCGGGCGCGGCGGACACGGTGTTGCAAGCAGAGTTCGTGAGATAGTTCGTGATCGCCTCGGTCAATGCGTGTGTGCGCTTCACCCGGCGCGGCCACCTCAGCTCGAGCCGGGTTTCGGCGGCCCCGACTCCTCCAAATTCGCAGAGCAGCTCGCAAGCGCGGATGGCTTCTAGAAGGGCAACCCCCGGGCCGGAGGATGATGTACAAAGAGGCACAGATACGCCGGCAAGCGAAGGCGGTTCTCACCGCCCACGACGGGTTCCACGCTTTGCGCGTCGCAAGCAATGCCCGCACCGGCGGCGCTCGCCACACGTCGAGATCCACTCAATCCTCACTCACACTCGGGAAACCGCTCGCGGAGGCTATTTTTGTCGATCTTTCCGGTGGCAGCCAGCGGCATCTTCTCCAGGAACACAATTTGATCGGGCAGCCACCAGTCAGGCACCTTACCGCGCAAAGCGCTCAGCAGTTCCGCCTCCTTGGGCGTGCGGCCCGCCAACAGCTCGACGACCAGCACCGGCCGCTCGCCCCACTTCGGGTGCGGCCGCCCCACGACCGCCACAAGCGCAACCTCCGGCAGTCCACCGATGATGTCCTCGAGCTCCCGTGGATTGATCCATTCTCCGCCCGATTTGATCAAGTCCTTAGCCCGGCCGGTGATCATGAGGTTGCCCGCCTCGTCGATCAGCCCGAGATCGCCCGTATCAAAATAGCCTTCCGCATCGAGTACATCCTTAGGTTCATTGAAATATCGATCCACTACGCTCGCACCTCTGACCATCAACCGGCCGACGCTCATACGCTGCTCCGGCAACGCGATTCCCTCGGCGTCCACCAGCTTCAAGTCAAGTCCCATCGGAGCGCGCCCCGAGGTCCGCGGCCCCGGTTGTGTCGGGATGTCTGGCGGCTCGATGGTGCCAAGCGGAGACAGCTCGGTCATGCCCCAGCTGGTTTGCACTCGCACACCGAGCCCGTTCTCGATGCGCCTAAGCAGCGCCTCCGGGCAGTGCGACCCTCCGACTACGACGCGTCCGAGCGTCGGCACACTCTCTCCGGATTTCTCGAGGTAATCGACCAACCCAAGCCACACCGTCTGGACAGCCGCCGCCACCGTCACTTGCTCAGTCACGATGAGATTGTGCAGATGGGCCGGTTCGGTGCTTCTGCCTGGAAGCACCATGCAGGCACCCACCGCGGGCGCGGCGAACGGAAGTCCCCATCCGTTTGCATGAAACATGGGGACGGCGACGAGCACGGTGTCCGCTAGAGTGAGTGCCATCGCGTCTGCCTGCAGCGAGCGGAGCGTCTGTAGGTAGTTCGACCTATGGGTATAAAGAACCCCTTTCGGTTGACCAATTGTGCCTGACGTATAGCAGAGCCCGGCCGGCGTCTCCTCGTCGAAGTCGCCCCACTCGGCGTGTCGGCCGAACAGCCGCAGCAAGTCCTCCAGACGCCACCTGCGGGCGCCGGCGGCCAGCTTCTCCTCCGGTTGCTCGCCGTCGAGCAGGATCAACGTCTCCACGCTTGGACACTGCTCAAGCAGCTGTCCGGCAAGAAACTGCAACCCGGCGCCGACTGCGATCCATCTGTCCTGCGCTTCATTCGCCATCCGCGCGAGGTGTGCAACGCTCAGACGCGGATTTAGCGTATGACATGTCAGTCCTGCGCCCATTGCCGCATAGTAGAACGTCAAATGGTCCTGCGTATTCCACGCAAGGGTTGCGATGCGATCGCCCCGAACACATCCTTGGTCCAAGAAGGCGCCCGAGAGCAGATGGCTTCGGATTCGCAACTGATCGTAGGTAATACGTTGGGACTCTCCCCGGGCAACCGCCGATACCACGCCCGCGCTCCGATGCCACTTGGCGGCGTGATCAAGAAATTTGTCCACGGTCAATGCGTACCGCTGCATCGCGCTTTCCATACTCCTCAACAAATGCGATTCTCGAAGGACGGCTCGCGGCCACGGGGCCGCCACGCAATACCCGGAGCTAGAACGTCTTCATCACCCGAATTCCGTACTGCCGCGGCGCGCCCGCAAAATCGAGCTGTGAAATCATCGCGCCGACATAATGTTCGTTGGTGAGATTTGTCCCGTACGCCGTGACGGTCCAGTCGCGAAGGCCATACGAAATCTGGGCCGAGAGAAGATTGCGCACGCCCAGGAAATCACCGAGCTTGGAATTATCGAACAGCGTCGCCCACTGTGACCCGACGTGCGAGTAGTTCGCACGCGTCGTCAATGTGTCGCCTCCCGGCAAATTGAACGAATACTGCGCAGTCACATTGTATGTCACCTTCGGCGCATATGACTGCGGGTGACCGGACAGATTCACGCATGTCACGCTTCCCGGGCCGCTCAGCGGGTTGCATACAGCAAAGCCTGGAATTCTTGGATCCGTCGCGAAGAACTTCCCGAGACTCGTATGCTCTATCGCCGCGTTGGCGTCAACGGACAGATGTCCCACAATCGCCTGTAGTGACGCCTCGACGCCATACAGCGTAGTCGGCGAGGGGTTGTTCACCTCGAGCTGCTGCGTCGGGAGCATCGGATCCCCTATTGTCACCTGGAAGTTGTGGAACCTGTCATAGTAACCATCCAGCTGAGTTCTCAGATGATCATTGAATGCGGAGGCCTTCCAGCCCGCCTCGTAGTCCGTAACGTGTTCGGCGCGAAATGGGGCCTGCAGCTTATTGCCGATCGGGAGATTGAGCCCCCCCTGCTTATAGCCGGTCGCGACGAATGTATACAGGTAGTTGTCCCTGTTGACGGCCCAGCTGAGGGCTGCCTTTCCGGTCAAGCGATCATCGTGTTCCGTCTGGTGAATCGGCTGGTTGTAGAGGAACTCCGGAATTATCACGCTACCGTGGTTCGTCGAGTCGTTATACGAGTAACGCGCACCAAGCTGGAATTTCACCCCCTGATTGAAGTGAAAACTCAACTGCCCGAATCCGGCTCCCGTGTGATCGTTCGTCCTGCCATTGATGTATTCGTCAAAGATTCCGGGCGGATAGCCGATATAGTATCGCCCTATAGGAAAGAAGTAGTTCAGGGATTGGAAGTAGATGCCCGTGACCCAGGTTAGAAAACCCTTGTCCGGAGAGATCAGGTCGAATTCTTGCGAATATATGGTAACGGGAACCATGTCCTTGAACACGTAGTTCAGCTTGTCGGTGCCGTCCAGGTCAGCATTGTAGGCCGAACGACCGTATTGTACGCCGGTGATCGACCGCAGCTGGACTCCGCCCTTCATCGTATAGTTGACGTTGAGAGTCGACCGTGCAACCTGATCAATTGCCAACTGCGGGCCGTTGGCGGTGAGGTTGAACAGCCCGTCTTTCCAGCCCACCGGGGATGCGGGATATCCGCCGTTGTCGATGTAGGCGTAGTCATTACGCCAGATTAAATTTAGCGACTTCGACGGACGCCACAGGAGGCTGTAACGGATGGCCGACTCCTTGAGCGTCCCGTTACCGCCCGTATAGGGACCGGTGATGTGATAGAAAGTGCTGCGATACTCGTCGTAAAAGGCAACCCTCGATGCTAGTGTGCGGGTGAGCGGAATATTGATGGCGCCCTGTAACATTGTGTCGTTGTAGTTTCCATACTGCCCCATGAAGTAGCCGTGCACGCCGTGAAAATCGGGGGGAGTTTCGGTGATATACACTGCGCCACCGGTGGAATTCTCTCCGGCGAACGTGCCTTGTGGCCCACGGAGTATCTCGATATTTGATAGGTCATAAAACGGCTCATCCTGAAGGTAGCCGGGGAAGGTCGCCACCCCGTCTCGGTATGTGATGACGCCGGTCTGGGTTTGGGAATTGTGCTCACCCTTACCGATACCTCGGATGTTGAAGTCGTTCCCCTGTCCAAAGTTATTGACCGAAAGTGACGGCGAGACGGTTTCCAGCTGATCAACGGTTATCACGCCGGAGTGGAGAAGCTGCGCCCCTGTCATTACCGTCGCCGAAATCGGTGTCGTCTGAAGGTTTGTTACGCGCTTTTGAGCCGTTACGACAACTTCAGCGAGCGCGCCTGCCGATGTCGCCGGATGGGATGGCGACGTACCGATCCTTTCGACACCACCGTTCGACCCAGTTGACGGGTACTGACCCCGAGAGCCTCCGGACCTGTCGCCTGCCCGCAAGGCGTCGGCCTTGGCTGCCGCGACGCCGGCCAACGCAAGCGCGACGCAGACTAGTGTTGCAATCTTCATCGGACCCCCCCCATTTTCTTGGACCGCACCCGATGACGCGGTGGGCGGAGAGTCTCAGCTAATATTCTGGTTGTCAAGCTCACTCTCGTGAGAAATAATGACTTTTTCGGGGAAGCGAGTTGCCTTGTGACGTAGAGAGGCAAAAAACGCATATTTACCTCGGATTTTGTGGGGGTACATTGTTTATCTGGCGTATCGGCGGCCTGTGGCTATTCTAGCCGTTGCCTAAGTTATTCATTCATAAATCAATGAGTTATTGGCCTGAGCGCGAACATGAGAAACTAAACCGCTTGGCCGCACGGTCCGCCTTGCCCGCCATGCGCCTGAGTAGGCACGTCCCTCAAATCTTCTCAGTGCAAGACGGTCACGCGGTGCACCTGCGCGAACCCACGCCAGGAGGGAAGGTTTCCGTGCCGTGCTCACTGTCGCTGTGCGTCGCCGTCGGCACCGGAACCGGCGGCGGTAGGCCGGCGTACCTCACGATGGCACGGAGTGTCCATCCGACTGGTGATCGGGGCCGAGCGCCGAGGAAGCCACGAGCGGGTTCGAATCCATCGGCGACCCTGCCGTTGTTCCGGCACCGGCGAGTGGTTTCAAGCGGTAACAGTACGAAGCTGAATGGACACGTGCCGGCGCGACCGGCAAGGAGCGTTGACCGTGGATGGGTTCGTCGTTTCAGACGTCCCGAATGCGATTGAGACCGTTATCGATTCGCTGCGCGGTTGTACGCCCGGTGCTGTGACCGCTATGGTCGCTTGCGATGGCATTGCCCGCCGCCGCCCTCCCTTGCGTTCGATCGGCGTCTCGTGTTCAGACAGGTCATGCCATCCGTTTCCATGGAGTCATGCCTGGCGAGAATCGCCACGTTGGACGCCGGACTGCCCGTCGAAGTACCTGCTCTTACCGTCAATCGTCTGCGTGGCTCGGCTTTGCAGGCGACCGTGTCCGTGACTCGAGCGACGGCGACCGTGGGCTGCGAACTGGCCATCTGCTGCGGCACCGAGGCGATCAAGCGCGAGTATTTCACCGAACAAATTTTTCCCGTCTCGGTAAACGGCGGGAAAGGACCTGTTTCACTTGAGGTCGGTGAGCACGTTCGCTCCAAGATCACCACGGACGATTTTGCGAAGTTGCACGCGATAATTTGCCCGCAAGCTGGCAAGGTGACCGCGGGAAATCCGCCACGCATCGATGACGCCGTGGCGGCGGTGGCGCCGGGGTGCCGGGGTGCCGGGGTGCCGGGGCGCCGGGGTGCCGGGGCGCCGGGGTGCCGGGGTGCCGGGGTGCCGGGGTGCCGGGGTGCCGGTAAAAAAAATACACGGGCTCGAGCGAGTGGCACGAGTGGTGAGCCACGGCCACGTCGGCGTGCAACCTGCGTACAAGGGAGTCGGCCCCGTTCCGCCTATGCGCACGGCACTGACCCGCGCCCTCCTGCGCATCGCAGCTCTTGACGGCATTGAATCCAACGAAGCGTTCGCGGGCAAGGCAGGCGCCGTTATGGCTGAGCCGAATCTCATTCCGCGCAAGGCGCACCCCACCGGCGGAGCGACCGCGCTTGGGCATCCCATCGGTGGCGGCGAGCTCATCCTCAGGAGCAAGCCCGTTCATGAGCTGCACCGCGTGCACGGCCACTGTGGAGTGGGCACTCTGTGGATCGGCGGGACCAGGGTATCGCCCCAATCGTTGAGGGGGTTTAGAGGACGGCATGCCCGAGCCGCTCGCAACCAATCACAGGTTCGCTTCCGGGACATCGTTCACGTGTGCGCCCCGGCTGCCCACGTTCAGTACCACAGCCGCCGCTGCGCTCGAGTGGGACGGCGCGCCACATATCTTCCATCCGGGTCGACAGCGAGGCATGAATCGATATGGTCAGCACAGAAGAACCCGTTTCTGAACGCGCATCTCTTACCATGATTACGGTTGATTCAGGGGAGGCTGCACGGCGCAGCAAACTGAGCCTGGCCACGAAATCCCTCTACGGCGTAGGAGAGATGACCCAGGGAGTAGTCACGACCGGCCTCACCTACCTCGCGTTCTTCTATCTGACCGCCGTCTGCGGCATGTCCGGAACGCGCGCGGGCATACTCACTTTCATCGCGCTGCTGATTGACTCAATCGCCGATCCACTCATTGGCTTGCTTTCTGACAACACCCGGACGAGACTCGGACGCCGTCATCCTTACCTACTGATCAGCATAATTCCGCTCTCGCTGTCGTTCGCCCTCGTGTTCTCTATCCCGTCGGACTTCACCGGACTACAGCTCTTTTTGTATGCCACGATCCTGATGCTCGTGCTGCGTGTATGCCTTTCTATCTTTTATCTGCCGTATCTCGCAATCGGAGCAGAGATCTCCGACGACTATCACGAACGGTCGAGTATCGTAAGTTTTCGGATGTTCTTTTGGTCAATTTCGGCATTTGCCTGCCTGTATGTGGGACTCGGTGGCGTCAACGGCAGTTCTGCAACCCTGCTGCACCGCTCCAACTACGAACGATTTGGGTGGCTCAGCGCGGCGAGCTTGATCGTTATCGGCATTGTCGCGACGTTCGGAACGATGCGACAGATTCCGCGCCTACATCAGGCCCATCAGCGCCCGGGCGCGCCAATTGTCCAGCTCATCCGCGAAATGCGTGAAATTTTCCGTAACAAGTCATTCGTCGCGTTGTTCACGACTGCACTCATATATTTCGTTGCACAAGGAACGGCGGCGGTACTCGCACTCGATGCCAATAGGTATTTCTGGGATCTGCCTTCATCGGTAAACCAGTCCGTTCTGCTGGCGCTGGTTCTCTCCCCCCTCATCGGATTGCCTTTCGCCCGGTTGCTTCAAGATCAGGTCGAAAAGCGTACATTTGCCATTGGAGGCGCACTGGTGTTCTGCGTGTGCCAGTTCTATCCTCCGGTGCTACGCATCTTCGGTCTGTTGCCGAACGACTGGGAATACCTCAGCACGCTGCTCGTGGTCAACGCGGTCATTAGCGGAGCCGGACTAGTCATCTCCGGAGTCGGATTTCAGTCGATGATGGCCGACGCCGCCGATCAGCACGAATATCTGTTCGGCGCCCGCAGAGAAGCGGTATTCCTCTCCGGCCTGACCTTCTCGGTGAAATCGGCGAGCGGTCTCGGCTCGCTGATTGCGGGCATAGCGCTCGACGCGATCCATTTCCCCGCCGACATTGCCAGCCGCGGAGCACACCCTCATCTGGCCGTCTCAACGGTGCACGGCCTGGGCTGGGTGTCCGGACCGCTGCCGGCTGCGATCACAGCGTTGTCCGCACTCACCATGCTAGGCTACAAGCTCAACAAGGAAAAGTACCAATCCATCAAGCAGGCGCTGAGCGAGCGCAAGCGAGCCGGGGCTTTGCCCCCCGCAGATACGCCGTGACCGGGCTTCACGGCGGTTACCGCCACTTGATCAGCTCATTCCGTCGGTAACGCCACCACACTCGGGAGACTGCATGTCAATTTCCCAATTCAAGCTGACGGCAACCGAATTCGCTCTTTCGGATATGGTCTGAGGCGCCCCGAATGCGTATGGGTAGACCAAGACGGCGTATGGGCTTTCGATGCGCTCGGCGGCTCGTGCCGCTTCCATGCGGATCGGGAGCCGGACGTCTTCGGCACCGGATCCGCGACCCGAACGGGTTCAGCCGACGGCCTGACGACAGTTTCGTGGTGGCTGGCCTCAACGATGGGCACAAGTATCAAATTGCCACTGACGGTCGCGCGCGCACGCCGCTCGAGAGCATCGACGGGGTGCCCCTGGGGTCAGTCAACTATGCGTGTGCCGCCGGTCCTGGCCGGATCTGCTCGTCCGTTATGACACGCCATCTGCCATGGGTTGCCGCTTTGCGCTCAAGTACACCGGATGATTATGTCGTCCACCTGGATACAGTCGAGGCGCGCGCGCAAATAGCCGCCGACAGACTCGATTTCACTAATGAGATCAAGGTCTCGCCGGAGGACCGGTATCGGCACGCTGCGGAAACCCTCGATTGTCGCATCGTGGGATTTCCGGTCCGGCCGGAAGGGCCACTCGGAGCGAACGATTGTGCGGATCCTCGCAGCCTTGGGTGGGGCTCGCTGCCCGATGGAATCATATTCGATGCAGTCGGAAACGTCTGGGTCGCCATCACCAGACAGAACCCCCTGTCCAGCAGTGGCTGGGGTTGAAAGGAGCGCTACTCGGACACGCCGCGCGAGCAGCTGCGGTCGGCCTATCATGCCATTTTCCACCGCATACTCCCGTGGGTCGTGGCGGAGCATGATCCGCGGCGTTTCTCCCGACCATCCCCGCCGCTGCCTGCATGGGACGGAGCGGATCCGGTCAGTCAAACCGAGCTGCGCTTGCGGCGCCAATCGGGCGACATTCGTTACTGGGGAGTCTGCTGGGCGTGCAAGCCCTTCGAGAGCTACCACGCCAAGATCGGCCGATTCATGTTCGAGAACCGCTTTCAGTCGTTTCGATCCCTGCGCTCGATGCGCGAGTTCTGCACCCAGGCCGACCACGATCTGTTCTCCGAACTGCTACGGGCGCATCAGCGCTCAAGAATAGGCAAGGAAACCATCCGGGCACACTTGGCCGAAGCCTGTCCGGCGCCCGAGGGATTCAGTCAGTTCAATTATGTCATCCAAGTTCTTCAGGCGCACGGGGGGGCGGAAGTGCCATGGAGGCGCATCGCGTGTGAATTCCGTATTGCATGGGCTCTCTGTTTTGGCAGATCAACGATTGCTGGCCGCGGGCCTCGTGGAGCAGCATCGACTATTACGGGCACTGGAGGGCGCTGTATTACGTGGCGGGATGCGTTCGCAGGTATTCTGGGGACCTTCTGCCCCGAAGGCGATGCGCCGCACGCATGGGTGGTGAACGACTGCCTCACCAACTCGTACGCAACCTCACCCTGCGGCTGACGGATTTCCACGGCGCGGTGGTCGTCGAGGACACCTGCACCGTGCGCGTAGCGGTCAATCTCAGGATGCCTGCCCCCACGGTCTCGATAAAGCAGTTGCTCGGACGGGCAATTCCGCGATCCGTGTTGCTGCAGCCCCGCCTCGGAACGGAGAAGGAAAAGCTCGGCGGGAATCTCTTCTACCTCCAGCCTCTGAAGGACCCGGTCGGTGAAGGAGCTGTGGCTGCCGTCTGGCTCGCCGCAGATCGACCTGGTCCAGCCACGAGGCACATTGCGATCTCACGCTTTCCTCGCCCCAGCTGATCAGGGATCTGGTCCTGGATACGTCCGACATCGATGGGTTCATCAACAGCAACTACTTTGATCTATCGCCAGCGATGCGAAGCGCGTGCGGCTCACTCCCGCCAGGCCATTCGGTGGACGCACCCTGTCTGAGTACCTCTCGTTCCTGCATATGGCGCTGATCGGGTACCGAGGCATTCCGTGACGTCGCACTGGCTCACACACTACCCGGCACGGCGCCGCCAAAAGGCGACCGAACCGATGCGCGCCGCTCAGTCGGACCAGACCAGGCCGTGCTGCCCGGGTGGACTCGGAGGCCGATCCCAGTGCGGCGCAGTCTTCGAAAGCCCGATGAGCGGACCCGGCACCCGCAACCGGCCGTACCGCGAGTCCCTCGTGACGAAGCTCGGTGTATGCGGAGTCGGCACGGTGGAGGACATACGCGTCCGCTCTGCCTCAGTCAGCGTGCCGAGTTCCTGAAGAAACATCGATGTCCGCGTAAGACTCACCTGCACATGGTAGCTCCCTCGCGGGCACGACGAATGAGCGCGCAAGCGCGCCCGCGGCCGCCAGATAGGCAGTCAGGTAATCGTTCACGGTGACGGTCGGTGCGAGTTTCGGTGCGGCCGCGGATCCCTCGTCGATCGGCACACCACAGACGGTCTGTCCGATCGGCTCGAACCCGCCCCGCTCGCGCCAGGGACCGCCGTAGCCGTAGCAACTCACCGACACGTAAACGATGCCCTGACGCCGCATCGCCACGTCCTGTGGTCCGAGTCCCGCCCGCTCCATAGCGCCCGGTCGCCGTGACTGCACGAGCAGGTTGGCACCACCGAGCACGCCGCGCAGCTCGTGCTGCTCCCCCGCCCGCTCGAGATCGAGCAGGGCGCAGCGTTTCCCCAGCCTGTGTCCAGATGCATCGCGTGCGGATCTTAGCGCCAGGGCGGGCAAACATGCGGCACATCCGCACCGTGCTCGGCGAGCAGCTTCGACGTGGTCGATCCCGCCAGCACATGCGTGAAGTCGAGTACCCGGACGTCCGCGAGCGGACGCGGCGCCCGCTGAAATGGCTGCGGCGCGCTCTCGCCGATCCTCTCGACGCACACCACGGGACGGGTGGCCAACCACCGTCCCTGCGGCTGGTCGCGCCACTGCTGGCGCGTACGTGCAATTACTCGCACCGCCTTTCGGTGCGCGAGCGCATCCTCCAGTTCTTGCGAACGCCAACGGGCAGCAGCGCGCTCGAACGATGCCGCCTCGTAGCCGCAGTCGAGGACATTCATCATCCGCAGCAGAATCTCCGGGTAGAAGAATGAGCGCAGCGGGAAGATGATCCGCCCATCGGCCGTGCGAAAGAATCCGGGGTAATCGATGCCGCGAGGATTCCGCGGTATGTAGTATCCGTTTTGGTAACGGTGCCCAATGGTCTGCAGGCCCGGCACCACCGCCCGGAGCACATCGACGGACACGTCTTGTTCCTCACCTTGCCGGAGCTTCCAGATCGCCGCGACCGCGCCCCCGCCGCGGCCGATACACCGGCCGTCGCCGGCCCGACTCAGTGAACACTGGGCACAATCGGATCAGCACCCGTAATGACTACGCTTCCGGCGCGGTCCGAAGGACCGAGACCCATGATCTACCAGAGCGTGTCGCAAATCTGCTCCGGGCCGGCTCCCGCGAACGTCGCCGTCTCACTCATGCAGGCCGCTCCAGCGCCACGAGAGCACATCCGCGCTTGCCGCGGGTCGGATCACCACTGCTCGCGGAACGGCCATCGGTCCGGGATGGGGCCTCCCTTAGCGATTTCACTCACCGAACACAGGCGCTGCGCAGGAGCCCTCCTTGCGCCGCATGACAGATGCTTTCCCGATGTCTTAGTAGTTGTTCCATGGAGCCGACCCCGGACAATCGAACACGCTTTTGGTGTTACTACGTGGCCAGCACTGAGTCACACGAGCACGCCCGGCACGCCGACGCGCGCGGCGAGCAAGACGGCCTTCATCTCCATGCGTGGATCGTGCGAATACAGCGGTGGTGACGCGCACATGTAGAGGGTTTTCAGGTCAGGATCGCCCAGCGCCACCGCGAAGACCGACAACTCAGGCGTGGGCACGCGAGCCAGGATTTCGCCTCCCGGCGCCACTCGCAAAGCCGCCCTGCCCCCCGCATCCCCGATCCAAACGGCGCCTTCCGTGTCCAACGCGATACCATCGGGGAGAGCGGCCCCCGAACCGAGGCACTCGCTTACCGTTGCAAAGCTCCGCTCGCTCAGAGAGGCCCAAGTCCGACGTTCCGCGAGGCTCCCGTCGGCCAGAATGTCGAACGCCGTCAGGCGGGCGGCGAATGTCTCCGCCACGATCAGCGTACGACCGTCCGCGGTTCTCGCCATTCCATTGGGAAAAATCAGATCCCGGGCAACGACGCTCACCTCGCCGCGCGGCGAGACCATGGCCAGATCGGTGGCGCAGATTTCATCGACATCCATATCGAACCCGAAATTGCCGATGTAGGCGCGCCCACACTCATCGACCAGCATATCGTTGCAATGGTAGCGCGCAACGTCGCTGAGATCGGCCACCTCCGACAAACCTTCAGGCCCGGAGCACCGAAACAGTTTTCGCTCTTGCACCGCCACCGCAAGCAGCTCATCGGCGGGCGTGAACCCGAGTCCCGACACCCAATTCGGCAACTGACAGACTACCCGCGCCCGACCAGTCGAATCGAGCACGTAGACCTTGCCGGCCGCGAAATCAGAAAAATACAGTTTGCCGATATGCCAGCGCGGTCCCTCGAGGAAATGAAATCCTCCGGCGACCTTTCGGGCTGCGTACTCACTGACTGTCATATGCTCTCCCCATGAATCCACCGTATGCGGGCTCTATATGGTCATAACTGCTCGCTGTCGACGGTCCCTCAGTTACGCGGCTGTCCGCCGGCGGCGAGGCTGTGGGCGATACGCGCCTGGGTCTTCGGATTGCTCAGCAGCTCAAGGAAGTGGCGCCGTTCGAGATCGAGGATCCACTGCTCATCGACCTCGGTGCCGGCCTCGACGTCCCCTCCCGTGACCACGTCCCCGATGCGCGAGGCGATCTCCAAATCACACTCACTGATGTGTTGCCCTTCCAGCAAGTTCACGAGCAGCCCCTCGACCGAGGCCGCCCCGGTGCGCCCGGCCACCGGGAACCGCCTGCCGGGCGGCGGGGGCCGATAGCCGGCATCGGCCAGAGCGAGCACCTGGCGCTTGGCGATGTGCAACAGCTCGTAAGCGTTGAATGCCACCACGTCGCCGGAGCGCAGCAGCCGGAGCTCCTGGGCCTCGACACCGCTTCCCGCCACCCGCGCCGTGGCGATCATCGTGTAGTAATCCTTGAGCGATGCAAATAGGTCGCCCTTACTTTCACGTGCCGCGCGCAGCGCAAACTCCTTGCAGCCGCCTCCGGCGGGCAAGAGGCCTTCGCCCGCCTGCACGAGGCCCACCCTGGACTCCATTGCGGCAACCACCCGATCGCAGTGCATCATGAGCTCACAGCCGGCGCCGAGCACGTGACCCTCGGTGGCGGCCACGGTGGGGATCTGGCTGTACCGCAGCCGTTGGGAGGTCGTCTGAAGGAGCTGGAGCACTGCGTCGATCGCCTTCCAGTCGGCCGCGGCAAGCGCGGGGCGGAGCGATTCGAGGCGTGTGCCCACCGAGAACGGTGCCTCGGTCTGCCAGATCACGAGGCCGCCGAAACACTCTTCCGCGAGGGCAATCGCGCAATTCAGTCCCTCGAGCACCTCCGGGCTGATCGAATGCATGTTGGTCTTGAACGACACCACCATCACCTCATCGCCGGTGGTGAACGCCCGCACTCCGGGATTCTCGTATACCGTTTCGCCGAGCCGCGCCCTATCCTCGCCGACCAGGACCGCCGGCGCCAGCTGGCGGCGATACACGTCCAGCATGGAGCGACCCACCAGAGCGTCGCCCGCGGCATCGTAGGAACCCTCCGGGAAATGCACACCTCTTCGAACCGGATCGCGCGCCCAGCTCGGAAGCGGTACGCTCGCGAGCGCCTTGCCATCCTGGATGTCCTCCTCGATCCAGCCCGCCACCTGCGTCCAGATCGCCGCTTGCCAGATTTCGAAGGGACCGAGCTTCCAGCCGAATCCCCAGCGCATCGCGAGATCCACATCCCGCGCCGAGTGCGCGATGTCCGCCAGATGGAAGGCGATGTAATGAAACGTATCGCGAAAGCATGCCCAAAGGAATTTCGCCTGAGGGTGTTCACCCTTCCGCAGCCGCTCAAATCTCTCCGCCGGGTTCTCGAGCGCCAGCACCGCGACGACACCTTCGTCAGCCTTCGCGCCGGCTGCGGCATAGCCGCCGCTCGATGGCTCGAGCACTCGTAGGTCCTTGCCATTTTTCAGGTAGATGCCGCCTTTGGTCTTGGCGCCGAGCGAGCCCGCCTCGACAAGCGAGTCGAACCAGGGTGGGATATGAAACATGTCATGCCATGGGTCCTGCCGGAGGTGATCGCGCATGGTCCCGACCACATGGGAGAAAGTGTCCAGGCCGACCACATCGATGGTACGGAAGGTGGCCGATCTGGCTCGCCCAAGGCGAGGTCCGGTCAGATCATCGACGACGTCGAAGCGGATGTCATGCTTTTCGGCATTCGCGATCGTCGCCAGCATCGAGAACACTCCGATGCGATTGGCGACGAAGTTGGGAGTGTCCTTGGCGCGAACGACGCCCTTTCCGAGGGTGGTGACGAGGAAGCGCTCTAGGTCATCGAGCACAGCCGGGCTCGTATCCGGACAAGGAATGATCTCCGCCAGGTGCATGTAGCGCGGCGGGTTGAAGAAATGCACTCCGCAGAATCTAGCGCGCAGCCTGCTCGGACAGGCTTCGGCGAGCTTTCCGATGGAGAGCCCCGAGGTGTTGGTAGCGAAGATCGCGCGGACGCCGAGGTGTGGCATGACCTTCCGATACAGCTCCGTCTTCCATTCGATGCGCTCCGCAATCGCCTCGATCACCAGGTCGCAGCCGCCGAGCAGCCCAAGGTGCTCCTCGTAGTTGGCCGCCTGGATGGATTGGACCGTCTTGCGGCCCGCGAGCGGCGGGGGCTGCATCTGCTGCAGGCCCGCAATGGCCGCAGTCGCGACGGCGCTCTTGTCTGCCTCCCGCGCGGCAAGTTCGAACAGGATCGTCGGCACGCGCGCGTTCGCGAGGTGCGCGGCGATCTGCGCGCCCATCACCCCGGCGCCCAACACCGCGGCCTTGCGTATGATCATTTGGCTCTCCGGGAGCACGGCGCCGACGGCAGCGGTGGAGAGGCCAGCCCGACATTGATGTACCAATGCTGCGTGCCGGACGCGCGGCGCCGGGCGATCACTTCCTCGTGCAGCTCGAACATCCCAGGGAGCAAGTGCTGCATCGACTGCGGTGACGCACGGAACTCGAGATACGCCCGTTCATCCCGATAGGCCCGCCAAGCGGCCGTTTCGGGAGCCGACGGCGCGCCGTCACGCGCGAAGCTCGTGAAGTAGCTCATGAGCGCCTCGCTGAGGGCATGCTCGCACGCGTCATCGGGCGGACGGGGCCACAGCTCCGGCCAGCCGTCGCGCACGCCGATCCGGCCGAATACATAAGGCAATTCACTGGCATGGAACGCCTCGAGACGCAGCGCCTCCTGCGCCGGATAGTGATGCGCAAAGAAATACAGATAAGCCGGCAGTCCGAGCCGCGTCTGGTCCCGGACGAGGCGTTCCGAGCTCCAGCCGTAGAACGCGTCACGCGCCCCAGCAAGCGCACTCTCTCCCACGTCGGTCGCCGGATAGCGCGCGAGATACGCAGGCGCCAGATCCGCGTAAATGCTCCGCACGAGGCTTTCGTATTCCGCAGCGCTCGCCGGCAGCGGCGGCAGAAAAATCGGCTGCAGGGAACGAATCTCGCCCTCGTTGAAGCCCGCGATCACTGGAACCGCCGCCTGCTCACCGCGATCGAAGCACTCCAGGATCTGCTGTGGCAGAACCCACCCGTCGATGGTCGCCTGTGGATCGAATCCGGCGGCCGCCGCGCGCTCTACCAGGGATGGAGCGTCCATCGCCCGCAACGCCGGCAGGTCAGCGGAACCGAGCTCCCGCGCCAGCCATTCGCCGATAGCCTCCGCCGACGGCAGGCCGAATCGCGACCGTTTCAGCTCGGGATTCGAGACAAGGTAGCCACTCTGCACGATCGCCTTGTGGAACAGCCCCCGGGCGAGGGGACTGGTCATGAGCTCGATGACGCTCAATGCGCCCGCCGACTCCCCGAAGAGCGTGACGTTGCCGGGATCGCCCCCGAACGCCGCAATGTTCTCGCGAACCCAGCACAACGCTTCGATCTGATCCAGCAGTCCATAGTTTCCCGAGGAGCCATGCGCGGACTCCTCACTCAGCTGTGGATGCGCGAGATAACCCAGTACGTTCAGCCGATAGTTGAGCGTGACGACAACCACGCCCTTGCGCGCTAGCGCGCTGCCCTCATTCAGCCCGTTGGCCGGATTTCCGGTGCGCAGCGAGCCGCCATGCACCCACACCATCACGGGCGCAGCGGACGCCTGCGGCGGCCGCCAGACGTTGAGAAACAGGCAGTCCTCGCTCATGCGCTTGATTTCTCGGGCGTAAATACTGCACGGCACCGATCGCACCTGCTGGCACGCCGCCCCGAACTCTACCGCAGAGCGCACACCCGACCAGGGGGCGGCGGCGACGGGCGGCTTCCAACGCAGATCGCCGACGGGCGGCTCGGCGTAGCGGATCCCTCTGAAGGCGGTGACACCGCCGGCCAAAGACTGTCCCGCCAACTCGCCGCGAGCCGTACGGACGATAGTGCCGGCGGCGCCCGGCGGCTGCCCATAGTGCGGATTCATCGGTGCGGACCCTCCCCCTTGCTCGGCGGGCAGTTTAACTTGACGACTGACATGCGTTCTCCCGGCAGTGCGGTCCTGGGACCTGTGCGGCTCGGGATCCCGAGACCCCTGCCCTTGCTTCACGGCGCATCGGTCCTGCGCGACGATGCGGACTTCCTACGCTCGTTCAACGCTTGCTTGATGAGTCGATATTTTTCCTGATCCAGTGAGTAGATCAGCAGTGGCAGTACGCACAGAGCGGTGATTGCCGCTGGCAACGGTCCGCTGATCCAGCCGAGGCCCAATACGGTGGCGACGGGAAGATGAGGATGAAGGCCGCGGCTGGCGATGTCGGCGGGAAAATGTATGGCGTCGAGCGCAATGCCGGCGATCAGCGAGCCGAGGCCGCTCGCGGATTTCACCGAGAAGGTCACCCCGGAGAAGAAAATCCCCTCGCGCCGAACGCCGAACAGATACTCGTGATGATCGGCGGCGTCGGCCATCATGGACTGGAAGGCGATGGCCGAGACAACCAGACCGACGGCGCTGATGGCGGCGTTCGTCACCAGCAGCGTGCCGAGATACTTGAAGTCGTCGGGCAGCAGGCTGGAGATGCGCAGCACCGGAGGATAGAACTGGCACACACAGAACACCAGCGCGCCGCCGATGGAAAGGGTCCGCTTCTCCATGTGATTCTGCAGCAAACGGGCGATCGGCAGACCGACGACGGGCGCGAGGACCAGCGTCAACAGTACCGCCTGATTGACCGAGACGGGCAGATTCCAGAAATATTGGTTGGCGTCGAGCGCGAGAACCGCGGCGGTTCCCTGGGCGACGAAGAATACGAGACAGGTGAGGAATAGCGAAACGAACGAGCTGTTGTGAAAGATCTCGCGCAGCTCGCGGATGAGCTGCAGGAGCGGCCTGCCCGAGCGCTGCTGCGCTCGGTGCAGCCGCGGAATCTGACGTTTGGTCCCAAATGCGGCGGCGAACCCGACCAAGATGAGGCCGGCAGCGGCCATCCAGCCGAAGTGCAAGTAGTTGGACCGCTGCAGCATCGCGGCCGGGTTGGCACTGAGGCCGCCGAGCCCGAGGTATAGGCAGGCAAAGGCGGCGATCGCCGAGCATAGCAGTCGGTAGCCGACGATGCTGGAGCGCTCGTGGTAGTCGTCCGAAATCTCCGCGCCGATTGCCAGATACGGCAGATAATACAGCGACAGGCACACCCGCAAGACCAGCATGAGGGAAACGACATAGTAGAAGAGGCTCATTCCCGCGAGAGTGGCTGGAATCGAGAACACGAGAGCGAACGACAGCGCGAGCGGGACGATGCTGCCGAACATGTACGGGTGGCGCCGTCCAAACCGAGAGCAGGTGTTGTCCGATATCAGGCCGATGAGCGGATCGGCGATGGAATCGACCAGTAGCGCGATGAACGTGATCATGCCGGCCTGCGTTCCGGAGAGGCCGCAGACCGCGGTCAGATAGAAGAAAGCGAGATACGTCAGGGCGGTGGTCGCGATACCGTTCACCATCTCGCCGGTGCCGTAAATTGTCTTGGACCAGACGCTGAGCCTGGCGCGGCGGGCGTCCGCGCCGGAATCCTCCACGATCATACCGATCGGGGCCGGGACGGCGATGGACTCGTCAATGCTGGCCATGATGACTGATGTCCTGTGGTTGGCGCGTGTGGGTCAGCCGCGGCGAACCTTGCCGCGTTAGCGCGGCGGTGGTTGTGGAGCACGGTATCGCGATGTTCGGTGGTGTACATCGATCGCGTGCGCTGCGGCGGACGGTAGCTCGACTTCTGGGGCAGGCGACCGACCGGCTGTCAGACTCGTTCGAAGATCGCGGCGATTCCTTGCCCACCGCCGATGCACATGGTTGCGAGTCCATAGCGGCCCGCGGCTCGCTTCAGTTCGTGCACGAGCTTGGTCACGATGATCGCTCCGGTGGCGCCGATGGGATGTCCGAGGGCGATGGCGCCCCCATTGGGATTTGTCTTGACGGGCTCGAATCGAAGTTCCGCGGCGACGGCGCACGCCTGCGCGGCGAAGGCCTCATTGGATTCGATGCAATCGATCTCTTGAACGCCGAGGCCGGCTCGCGCCAGCGCCAGGCGGGTTGCAGGCACAGGGCCCATGCCCATGTAGGCCGGTTCCACGCCCGCGTGCGCGTAGGCGACCAGGCGCGCGAGAGGCACCAGATTGTGCTTGCGGACGGCGTCTGCGCTCGCGAGCAGGACGGCCGCCGCCGCATCGTTGATGCCGGACGCGTTGCCGGCGGTGACCGTGCCCCCTTCGGCCCGGAAGATCGGGCGCAGTCCCGCCAGGTCCGACGCGCTGATCTCGGGGCGCACATGCTCATCGACGCTGAATTCGGCCGGACCGCGTTTGCTCTTCAAGGCGACCGGAACGATCTGGGATGCGAAGCGCCCCTGGGCAATCGCCTCGGCCGCGCGACGGTGGCTCTCCAGCGCCAGAGCATCCTGCTCCTCGCGCCGGATCTGCGAGCGGGCCGCGACGTTCTCCGCCGTGACGCCCATCAGGATGCCCTCGAACGGATCGGTGAGGCCGCCATTGAGCCCATCGATCAGGGCCGCATCGCCAAGTCGCTTGCCCCAGCGCAGGGCGGAAACCCAGAATGGCGTGCGGCTCATGACCTCGGCACCCCCGCCGACGGCCACATCGCAGTCCCCGAGAGCGATGGCTTGAGCGCAGGACACAATGGCCTGCAGGCCCGACCCGCACAGCCGATTGACGGTGAGCGCTGGCACCTGCACCCCAAGACCGGCTCCGAGCGTGGCGACTCGGGCGAGGTACGCGTCTCTAGGGGTCGTCGGCAGCACCTGTCCGAACACGACATGCCCGACCGAATCGAGCGGAGCGCCACTGCGACGGACCGCTTCGCGAGTTACCCGGGCGGCCAGGTCCCCGGGCTCGACTTCGCGTAGCGAGCCACCAAATGAGCCGATCGCGGTACGCACGGCCGATACGACGTAGACTTCCACGCTCATCCTCCCGCACCGGCACGCAGCGCGTCCTCGTCTGCGAGGACCACCAATGCTCGCGTCGTCGAAAGAGCGCTCTGGCGCAAGCTGTGGATCACGACCGAGCCTCCGACGGCGAGCCGGAGCGCATGAAGCGCTCCCGAAGTTCGCGCTTGAGGATCTTCCCGATGGGGCTTCGCGGCAACTCCTCTATCGCGATGACCCGGGTGATCCGTTGAGACTTTCCGAGTCGCTCATTCGCCCAGAGCCGGATCGCCTCGGGCGAGGAATTGCCGCGAAGCACGGCGTATGCGACCGGAGTCTCGCCCCAATCGACGCTCGGCGCAGCTATCACGGCAGCCTCCGCGACGTGCGGGTGCTGCATCAGGGCATTCTCGAGGTCAATCGCATAGACGTTGAAGCCACCGCTGATGATCACATCCTTCTTGCGATCGAGGAGATGCAAAAAACCGTCCGCATCGAACCATCCGTTGTCGCCGCTTCGTTGAAATCGCCGGCCCTGTTCGTCGAACCAGCTCGCCTCCGCGGTTTCCTTCTCTCGCCCGTGATATCCGGACATCATCGACGGCGACCGGCCAACAAGCTCCCCGATCTCACCCTGCGGCAGAACGTGGCCGGCCTCGTCAATCACGAACATTTCGACCCCTGGGTTGGGAACGCCGACGGTATCGAGCTTGTCAGGATGTTCCTGCGCGCGCAGCGTGGTACCGACGCCGCCCTCTGTCATCCCGTAGACCTCCGCAAAGCCTCCCGCCGGCCACCGCTTCAGGATCTCCGCCTTGGTCTTGGCCGGCATCGGCGCGCTCGTGCAGAACTTGTTTCGGAACGAGGAAAGATCGAAGCGGTCGAACTCGGGATGGTCGAGCAGGCGTCTGTACTGAACGGGCACCAGCACCACATCCGTCGGCCGCCAGCTTTCGGCAAGCGCGAGCCACGCGCCCGTATCGTATTTCTCCATCAACATACATGTGCCGCCGGCCGAGAGCACGGCGGTGAGCAGGAACAGGGTCGTGTTTGAGCACAGCGGGGTGGCGACGATAGTTCGAGTATCCCTGCCCAGACCGAATCTGGTCCTCACCGAATCCGACTCGGACGCTCGATACCGTCTACTCTGCATGATCCCCTTGGGTATCCCTGTAGTCCCAGAGGAGTAGATCAGATTGAATCCCAGGTCCAGGGAAACCCCCGCGAGCGGTAGCGTATCGGACATCTGCAGCGTGAATTGCGCTAGAAATGCATCGCAGAGCGGCAGCACTTGCGTGTCGACGAGCCCCATGTCCTTGGCAAGCGGACGCATCTCGGCTTCGTAAAGCTCAGACACGAACAGAAGACGCGACCCGCTGTCCTTGACCATGGCCGCGCGAGTTCGCGCCGTGACGTAAGAGGATAGTGGCACGGCACACGCTCCGGCACGGATGGTTGCGAACATGACCTCCACGTAGCTGACCGAATTCGAGCCGAGCATCGCGACGTTATCGCCCGGGCCTACTCCTTGGGCGATCAGACTCCTCGCGATCCGGTTGACGTGCCGGTCGAACTCACCCCATGTCACGTCTCGTTGACCATCTGTCAGGGCCACGCGGTCTGGCGCGGATCGTGCGACCGCTTGCAGCATCCGGTCGATGTCCATGGCCTCATGATCGATCCTTTCTTCGCTACTCATTTAGCACGATCCCATTTCGTTATTCCGACATTCTCGCCCGCAGCCGCACGAAACACCTCTTAATGGAACGCGCGCCTGCGCGAGCATCCGCCACTCCTCGAGCAAGTCGGAGCGATCCGAACTTCGAGCTGAAGAGCGGCGACATCCGTTTTGCGAATGTCGATGCGCACGGGTGACTCATCGACGCGCTCTGTTTGCATGCCTGGGATTTGAGGGTTGACCGCGAGCGCCTCGCGGCTGACGCACGGCGCGACCGCAGAAGATTCTCTCAGCGAACGCGCATGGGCACATGGATTTGACCCGGGAGGCCTGAAAGACGGCGAGATATTCTGCACGCGCCGTCGCACAATTTTCGGTTGGCCGTCTGTCGCTTGATCGAGTCCGCCTGCCACGGCAGTCCGAGACCGTGAGGAATGAGTCACGAAATTCTCCTTGATCGCCCTGAAAGCGGGGTCAATAGTAAAATCCGAAGCGAAGTCCATATGTACGGGGTGCGCTCGGCACCGCGGCAGCCGGGCCTGCGTTGACAACGATAATTTTATCTTCCAGGTTTCGCGCATACGCCTCGACATACCAATGACCGTTTGGAAAGTTGTATGTCGCATTGACATCCGTGATGTGGTATGCGGGTTGTCGATATTGCACCGGAACCGCGACGTCGGACAGAAGGTAGGAGTCCGAGAAAAAAGTATGGACGGTCAGCTGCACACTCCCTCCACCGTGCAACGGCTGGGTGTGGGTGTAGCCGAGGTTTACGGTGTACTGGGGAGAGTCATCGAGCGGGCGTCCCTTGTAATTCGGCGGATTGCCCCGGCCGAGCGGAAAGTAGTTGCCGTACCGGGAGCCGAGATATGTGAGGCCAAGATCGAACTTGTCCTTCATGTCCGGCCGCCAGATTCCGCTGAACTCGACGCCATTTACGGTTGCCTTCGCGGCGTTTGTCGTGGCTTGAATTTCGAGCCCACTCACATTTTGCAGAGTCTCGAGCTGTATATTGTCATAGTTGTAATGGAACCCATCCAGGGTCAGATAGACACTGTCGTGGACGAGCCTGGATTTGACGCCCGCTTCGTATTCGGTCAGTGTTTCCGGTTTGTAGAAGAGGACTGACGCGGGAAGCGCGAGTGTCCCAGTGCAGGTGATGCCGTTGCGGGTTGTCCCTTCGAGGCAGCCCGAGTTCACACCGCCCGCCTTGAATCCGGTTTCCACCGTTCCGTAGAACATCGTGCCGCGCGAAGGGTAGTACTCGATCCCCGTATGCCAAGTGAGATTCGAGGCAGAGGCTTTGGCGAAACTTGGAGTCGCCACATTGGTGAGCGGATCGGAATACGGCTGGGCATTTCTCACCGCTTCACTGAAGTAATTCTTCGTGACGTGCGATTCACGCAGGCCGACGGTGAGGCCGAGCGACGGCAACACGCGATACGTCGCCTGGCCGTAAATGGCTTCGGACTTATTGACTTGAGGATTGCTGCCGACGGCCAAATAGCCGAAGTGCAGAACGTCCGGGAAATCGTAGATGCTCCAGTTATCGTACAGTGCCTCGCGGAAATAATAGAGGCCGAACTGTGCCTGAAGTCTGCGCACCCCCCGTAAGGCGAAGCGTAGCTCCTGGGAGTTCTCCTCATCCCTGGAGATGTAAATGTTCGGCATCGCATACGTCGGGGTCAACGGCACCTCGTATTTGTAGTGTTCGTCCTGTGCTCGATATGAGCCGAGATAAGTCATTTTCAGGTACTTGCCCAGATCCCAGTCGAGTCGCGGCGAAATGCCCCAGGTATGCGCGCTGGTTCCGCCTTGCCAGTATTGGCGAAATCCGTGCGTACTCAGCTGCTCCGTCGTACCGCCATCGTAATAGATGGAGTTCTCGAAGTTGTAAACCGGATTGGCGGTAGTCGGGGCGTGGTAGAAATTGGTGATGGGAACCCAGTCGAAGAACACGTTGTCCATGTTTGCGTAGTCTGTCATTACGTGCAACGTGATGCCGTGGGCGATTTTCCATAGTAACGACACCCGGCCCGAGAGATCTCCCGTTGCCGGATTCATGCTGTAAGGGTCTCCGGGCGACTTGTTCAAATAGGTGTTCCGACGGTTGTACAGTATGGCGGCCCGTACCGCGAAAGTGCGGGTAACCGGCACATTGACCATGAATTGATCGTTCGTCGCGCCGTAGTTCCCGACGCTCACCGAACCAGAGTATTCGAGTGACCTTAGTTTCGGCTGGTTGGTGATCACGTTGACGACACCGCCGATCGTGTTCCGACCCCACAAGGTGCCTTGCGGGCCGCGCAGCACCTCGATTCGATTGATGTCGTAGAAGCCCAAATACATCGGCGTTGTCTGACGGGCGATATAGATTCCGTCGAGCATGAACGCCACGGCCGGATCATCGAGAGTGCTTCCGTTGGTGTTTGTTACGCCACGAATGGTTAACTGAATGCCATTGAAGTTTTCCTGCACGTTGAGATTCTGGGCGTAGCCGTTGAGGTCTGCGACCGAATCCAGACCTTGCCTGGTCAATTGAGCTCCGCTGATCACAGTCATCGCAATGGGCGTCCTGGCCACGGTGGTGCGTTCGTGCTGGGCAGTGACGATGATTTCCCCGAGCTCGGGGGCGCCCCGGTTGACCGCCGAATGCGGGGCACCTTTGACCTGCGCGTCCGCCTGAACGGCGGAATGCGCCGGCATCTCGGTCGTGCCCACGGGTCTCGCTCCCGGCTCGGCAGCGGCGACGGCCGGCAGAGCGATCGTGGCGACCAGCCAAATGCCAAGGCGCCGGGTCCACGATTTGCGCGCCTGCGGATGATGGAAAAGTGCGCTGACCTTCGCCGATGCCTTCGGATGCCCGATGGTGCCGGCGCAAACGGCCTCGAGAGTGAAGCCCCTCATGATCTCTACCCCCCCCCTTAAAGCCTCCGGGCAAGGCTCATGTATGTGGTACGCAGCGGGCTTGGAGGTCGGCAGGTCGTCCCGATCGACCCGCTTGATAGCGACCGCACCCGCCCAGGGCAGGCGCGCGACATACCGCCCCCCGGCCCTTGCGCCCAAAGATTATTCAGATGACACTCGCCCGGTAAGGTCTTTTTCGGACTTCATGAGGTTCCGGGAGGACAATTTGAGAGGGGCGTATGTTTTCGCGGATCTCGCTGATAAATGAACGCATTTATGCTCCGTACAAGCTTGCTGCGCTGGTCGAAGTGTTGGCCGAGCAGGGCATTGCGCCGGAGGCGAGCTTACGGGGCAGCGGGATCGATCCCGCCCAGATCTACGATGCTTCAGCGCTCACCTCCGTGCGGCAGTACGCGATCGTTTGCCAAAACGCCGTGTCGCTTTCCTGCAACCCCGATACGCCTTTCAAGGTCGGCGCGCGGCTGCGTTTGTCGGCCTACGGCATGTACGGTTACGCCTTGATGTCGTGTCTGTCGCTTCGTGACTTCTTCCGCCTCGGAGTGAAATATCACCACTTGGCGACCCCCGCGCTCAGCATCGACTGGAAGGAATATTCGGATAGAGTCGTTTGGCTGTTTCCCGACGCGCTGACCTCCAGTCCCTCCCGGGAATTGAAGGAGTTCCTGATTGAGCAGCAATTCAGTGCGCACGTGACCCATATACGAGATGTCACCAGCCCGGACTGCTCGCCCATCAAAGCCTGCTTCCCGTATCCCGCGCCCGCACACGCGAATCGGTATCCCGAGCACCTGGGTTGTCCATGTCAGTTCGACCAGGAGCGGTGCGAGCTCGTCTACGACAACGCCATTCTGGACCGCAAGCCGCAGCTCGCGCACAACATAACGGCGACTTTGCTGCAGGAAACCTGCGATCGCTTGATCGGCCAGGCCAAGGCATCCGTTGGTGCCTCCGGGGAGGTGTATCAGATCATCATGACCTCGCCAGGGATCCTCCCACCCATGGATACCGTGGCGAGCGCCATGAACATGACGAGCCGCACGCTGCGGAGGCGTCTCCTTGCGGAGAACACCTCATTCGTGGCGATTCTCGACGATGTACGCTGCTCTTTGGCACTTGAGTACTTGAGAACGACCAGACTGAGCGCCGACGACATCGCGACGGTCTTGGGCTTCAACGACTCTGCTGCCTTTCGCAGAGCGTTGAAACGCTGGACGGGCAAGGGATTGGGAGAGCTTCGGCGGCAGCAGTGCGCGGAAAAAGCATGAGGCGGGGACCGGGCGATCGGTACAACTGCAATGGCGCCTTGAATTCCCGACAGGGATGTGCGTCGCGATCGAGGCGCGGCGGGGTATCTCGGAGACCCGGCACTGGCATCTCGGTGCGGCCTCTTCCGCCGGTTCTCGAAGCCTCCGTAGAGCGCTATCGTAGGATCAGCTCACACCGATTCGTTAGCCCTGCCCCGGCTTTTTCAGCTTTCGATCCCGAAGGACCCCCAATTCGATGATCTCACCGCGTCTTTCTCATGCAACGTTGGGGGCGTTGCCACGCGGAATCGACGCGCCATCCTTCGTGCCCGCCCGGGTTCGGCCGGGCATCGTGCATTTGGGCCTGGGGGGATTTCATCGCGCGCACATGGCACGGTACACCCATGACCTCATGCAGCGGGGCGAGGACGGGGCTCGTTGGGGCATCGTCGGCGTGGGATTGAGACCGGCGGACGGGCGGCTGATCGCCGCCCTGGCGGAGCAGGACTGCCTGTATACCCTCATCGAGCGCGACGAGAGGCAAGCGCGCGCCGGGATAATGGGCGCGCTCGCCGGAGTCATCCATGCGGAGAATGGCACACTGGACGTGCTCCATGCGATCGATCGGCCGGAGATTGCCATCGTCAGCCTGACGGTCACCCAGGCGGGTTATTGCATTGACAACGGCACGAAGCGGCTCAATGTCGAGCACCCCGAGATCGTCCACGATATCGCCCATCCCGCGCACCCCCGTAGCGCCGTGGGCGTGCTCACGGCCGCGCTCGCGAGGCGCAGAGCCGCTGGCCGACCACCCTTCGCGGCCCTCAGCTGCGACAACATTCAGCACAATGGCACGGTACTGCGCGAGGCGGTTCTCGAGCTCGCGACGCGGCAGGATCCCGTCCTGGCCGAGTGGATCGAGGAGAACGGCGCCTTTCCCTGCACCATGGTCGACAGGATCACGCCGGTGACTACGCCGGCCGATCGGACGTGGCTGGAGGAAACTTATGGGTTGCGCGACGCTTGCCCTGTGTTCTGCGAACCTTTCACCCAGTGGGTCATCGAAGACATCTTTCCCGCGGGCCGGCCCGCCTGGGAGGCGGTCGGAGTGCAGTGGGTCGAAGACGTGAGGCCATACGAGTTCATTAAGCTGCGCCTGCTCAATGCGACCCATCTCGCAATCTCCGCTACGGGACAGCTGATGGGGCTCGACTACGTTCACCAAGCCGTTCGCGATGTACGCATCCGCCCCCTGGCACAGATCCTCATGGCTCGCGAAACAGGTCCGACGGTCCCCCCGGTTCCTGGTGTTGACCTCGACGAATACAAGAGGGATGTGGTGTGCCGTTTCGCCAATCCTACGATCGCGGACACCACTGAGCGGGTGAACACCGACGCGTCTCTCAATTATCTGCTCGATCCACTGCGAGACTGCATGGACGCTGGCCGGCCGGCTCCCGCCCTGTCATTCGCCGTGGCGGCTTGGATCCGTCGCTGTGCGGGACGGGATGACACTGGACGGACCTTGCCGGTCTCGAATCCCACCGCGGCCGCTTTAGGCCGTTATGCGTCCCAAACCGGCCGCCATCCCGACTTGATCCTCTCCCACCGCGAGACCTTCGGTGATCTCAGCGATCGGCCCACATTTCGAAATGAGGTCGGCTGCTGGCTTCGCAGGATGGAGCTCGAAGGGACAGCCGCCGGCCTGTCTGCCCTGCTTCGAGGAAGCCGGCCTGAATAGGCCGCCGGGTCTGCTCGAGCGCCGGGGCGCGATCGAGCGCGAGCTTGCTGCCCGGCATCTGATGGAAGGATCGCTGGCGCTGTACGACCTGTCCTCGAGCTACTTCGAGGGCACGCACTGTCTACTGGCGAAGATCGGTCACGATCGAGACGGTCAGAAGAACAAGCTCCAGGTCACCTATTGGCTTCCAACCAACCAAGCGGGTTGTCCCGTGGCGGTCTCGGTGCATGAAGGCAACACGGGGGATGCCAAGGCGCTGATGCCGCAGGTGAAGAAGCTGCGCACCCATAAACACCAGGCACTGCTCGAAGCGACGGAGAAGGAGCTCGAGAAGGTGCCCGAGCGAGTCTCGAACGGCGGCAGGCTGAAGGGCGAGGGTACGGCGATCGGGGTGCGGATCGGGCGTGTGCTAAAAAAGCACAATGTCGGCAGGCACTTCTCGCTCGAGATCACCGACACTCGCTTTGCGTTCCACAGGCTCCAGGAGCAGATCGCGCCGAGGCGGCCCTCGATGGGATCTACGTCATCCGCACCGCGGGGCCCAAGAAGTGGATGTCAGCGACCGATGGGGTCAGGAACTACAAGGCGCTCGCGAACGTCGAGCGCGCCTTCCGGGCGCTGAAGACCGTGGACACAAAGGCCAGCCCGGTCCATCACCGGCGCGAGAACCGCGTGCGCGCCCATATCTTCCTGTGCATGCTGGTGTACTACTTGGAATGGCATCTGATCGAAACCTTTCGCCCCCTGCTCTTCTTCGTCGACGAGGATCAGGTCGCCAAAGCGCCGCGCGACCCGGTCGCCGCCACCGAGTGCTCCGGCACCTTCGAGCTGACCACTACGCCCCCCTCTCGGCGCCGCGCGCTGCCGTTGATCGACAAAATAGCCGCGTAGACAGAACGACGATTCCGCACAGGCTCCATGTCCCTGACCTCACAGGGAATCTTCGTTCCGCAGGCGGACGAGCTTCAGCCTGTCGGCCATAGTGGTCATCACACCCGCCAAGCGCGCATGCCGATCATCTCGGCAAACTTCTCATAGGGTCTGAGGAATTGTTATTTCACCAGCGTGCGCCGGCTCCCGCAGAGCCTTGCGCCCACGACTTGCTGCGGCAGTATCAAAGGTACCCGGCGGTCTCCTTGATGATGAAAATTAGTGTTGAGCCGTTTGCTGGCAGCGGGCGGCCGCCTGAATTTCTGGCACGCCGAATCCTCGAGGTTGTGCGAAGGAGCGAGCAAGGCGTACTTGCGGCCCTTGAAGAAGGCGAGATCTTGGCCGCTGAGCCCGGCGTATTCCTGCTTGCTCACCTGGTCGAGCGCATCGCTCCCGTTACGGATAAGGAGCGAAGGGCGGCGGTGGATTGAGACTTGCGTCGAGTCGTGCCGCTCTGGGGGTGCCGAGATTCCGGAAGCCCGCCGGACAGCAATCCGGCAGACCGCCCAAAGCGTCCGGCATCCGCCCCGAACCGTGTCCGGCAGGGCATCGGACTGGTGTCCGCCATCAATCCGGAATCGCGTCCGTCATGGACCGGTGCGCTCAACGGACACAGATCTCGTCGATCCACGGCGCCTGTGGGTGCGGCTTGGAGGGCGCTCGAGCTGCACTCGCATGTAGGGGCACCTGACCGTCTGCCGATGGAGATTCATCTGCGGTGGCCCGTGCCATAGGCCATCTTTCTGGTGCCGGCCAGAGCGGCCGGCCGCGCGTGCGGATCACCGAACAGACCCTGCACCGCTGCCCTGGGTTGAAACGGGAGTAGGTGTACGCGTATCGGCAAGACGACGCGGCTTGCGGGTTCCTGGCGTCCAGCCATCATGCAGAATTTCGGCCTGCCCGCCAGAGGCCTCTGATCCAGTGAAACTGGGGGTGCACGCATCACCGGACCCGCTTTTCCCCACTGAGCCACGAAGACCCCCCAATACAAAAATGCGCTCCCCCTCCATCGCGCCCGGGCGCACCCGCTTGGGGGGAGAAACCGCCCAGATATTCCATAAGATATTGTTTTTATTTTAAAAAAATAGCAGGCTCCCGACCCGCCCCGATATCCTCGGCGGACGGCAGTGCTCCCTCCATCTTCGGTATCCATACTGCCCGAAGGCGGCACGGCACGATTGAATTTCCGACGCAATCTCTGTAGCATCCCGGCCCCTTCTGCCCTCGAGTCCCGGATTTGCCAGCCTCAGGCGTGGGATCGAGGAGGGCGCTGCTCTCTTCAGCGCAGATCATTTTGGATACATGAGCCGGGCCGGCATGCCTGACCGGCTGCTCCACAGTGTGAACCGAAATTTAGAACCGGAAACTTGCCATGGCCCGCACAACCGCTCTTTCTGATATCCGCAACATCGGCATCATCGCCCACGTCGATGCCGGCAAAACGACGACGACGGAGCGCATCCTGTATTACACCGGGCGCAAGCACACGATCATCGACATCCATGACACCAAGGATCTGAAAACCTCGACGACGACGGACTACCTCGAGCAGGAACAGAAGCGCGGCATTACGATTCAGAGCGCCGCGGTCTCCTGCTTCTGGCGGGGGAAAAAGATCAACCTGATCGACACCCCCGGGCACGTCGACTTCACCATCGAGGTGAATCGCTCGCTGCGCGTCCTGGACGGCGCCGTGGTGGTGTTCGACGGTGTTGCCGGCGTAGAGCCGCAGTCCGAGACCAACTGGCGTCTCGCGGACAACTATGGCGTGCCCCGCGTTTGCTACGTCAACAAAATGGACCGCAGCGGCGCCAGCTTCACGCGCTGTGTGGACATGATCCAGAAGCGCCTCGGCGCGCGCCCGCTGCCGGCGCAGATCCCGATCGGCTCTGAAGACAATTTCAAGGGCATGATCGACCTCGTCGAGATGAAGGCACTGGTGTGGGATTCGGACGACAAGGATGCCGAGTGGCAAACGCTCGAGGTGACGCCGGATCTCGCCGACAAGCTCGGCATCCACGTTCCGACGGATCGCAAGATCCTCGCGGATGTGGAGAAGTATCGCACGGAGCTCGTCGACACCTGTCTCGAGATGGACGACGACGCCATGCACAAGTACCTCGAGGACGGTCACGCGCCTTCGGCGGACGTGCTGCGCAGGTGTCTGCGCAAGGGCACTGTGACGGGCGCTTTCACCCCCGTGCTGTGCGGATCTTCATACAAGAACAAGGGTGTGCAGCAGGTGCTGGATGCGGTTGTCGACTACATGCCTGCGCCCACGGACGTCCCGGCCATCAAGACGCTTGACGAAGATGGCAACGTCATCGGCGAACGGAAATGCTCGGATGATGAGCCGTTCAGCGGCCTGGCCTTCAAAGTGATCAACGATGCGTACGGCGCTCTGACGTTCGTGCGCGTGTATTCGGGCGTGCTCACCAGGGGCGCCTCCG
Source organism: Pseudomonadota bacterium (assembly GCA_021805865.1). Lineage (GTDB taxonomy): Bacteria > Pseudomonadota > Gammaproteobacteria > Steroidobacterales > Steroidobacteraceae > 13-2-20CM-66-19. The sequence continues at coordinate 193,973 of JAJZDX010000002.1, read as the reverse complement.
TACAGAACACCACACGCGGCAAGCGCGAAAAGATCGGTCGCATGGTCGAGATGTTTGCCAAGGAAGCGAATGCGATTGAAGAGGCGCGCGCCGGCGACATCATTGCGCTCGTCTCCATGCAGGAAACGGAAACCGGCGACACACTCTGTGATTCCGCCAATCCGGTGATCCTCGAGCGCATGCGCTTCCCGGACCCCGTGATCAGCGTGTCCGTGCAGCCGAAGGTCAAGGGTGATCAGGAAAAATTCGGGGCTGCGCTTGCGAAGATGGTTCGAGCCGATCCCTCGCTCCATCTGGAGACGGATCGCGAAACGGGCCAGACGATTCTGCGCGGCATGGGCGAGCTGCACCTTGAAGTGACGCTCGATCGCATGCGCACGGAATTCAACGTCGAAGGAATCATGGGCGAGCCGCAGGTCGCCTATCGCGAGACCATTACCCGCAAGGTGGACGAGCAGTACGTGCACAAGAAGCAGACCGGCGGCTCCGGTCAGTTCGCCGAAGTGTGGATCACGTTCGAGCCGCTCGAGAGAAGCAAGGGTTTCGAGTTCGTCGATGCGACCTCGGGCGGCTCCGTGCCGCGCGAGTACGTGCCGTCGGTGGAGAAGGGGCTCAAGATCCAGAAGGAGGACGGCGTGCTGGCGCACTTCCCGACCGTGGACTTCCGCGCCACGTTGACCGACGGGAGCTATCATGATGTCGACTCGAACGCATTGACGTTCGAAATTGCGGCCAAGGCATGCTTCCGTGAAGCCATGCGAAAGGCTGCCCCCATCCTGCTCGAGCCAGTGATGAAAGTCGAGACGGTGACACCGGGCGATTATCTCGGCGATGTCATCGGCGATCTGAACCGCCGCCGCGGCATGATTCAGGATCAGCTCGAACGCGGCGCCAACATTGCCGTCGTGGCCATCGTGCCGCTGTCGGAAATGTTCGGATACATCGGTCAGCTGCGCTCGATGACCAGCGGTCGTGCCTCGTACACCATGGAGTTCTCGCATTACGAGCCGGTGCCGAAGAATGTGGCGGACGACGTGATCGCCGCGGTAACCAAGACGAAGGCGGCCGCAAACGCCTGAGGGCGGCAGATGCGCCGGCTTGACCTCCGGCGCGACAATCTTGCAGCATTGCCGGGAGCTTTCGCTCCCGGCCGTGAGCCTTCGTTGTCTCAACGAAGAAATAGGAAGCCGCTGGGGCACCCGAGTGCATCGGACTTCGTCCGCTCCAAGGACGGCGTTTCATTCTGATAAACGCACCGGCCCGTTGTCATCGGCTGAGGTCCAAACGAGCTGGGAGTAACGTACATACGGTGGAGTCGCCCATTCTTCGGGGTGTCCGAGCAGATACAACGGCTGCGGGCCGACAGCACATCAGCTGCGGGAGGACGCCCGCTGTTCGCCATTCCGCAGTAGGATGAGTCTGAGCGGCCCAAGAAGCCTCGGTGACATCAGGACCGCGCACCCACGGTGCTTGGAACCCGATCGGACTTTGCGCTCCGTCGTGGCACGATGCCGCGAAAGCTCCCTTCTCCACTGCTGCAAGGCAGTCAGAATTGCAGCTCTTCTGCATTTTCGCGACCAGACAAGATACGCTCGCTTCACCCCAGACAGGGGGCTGCCCATGGATATGACTCTCCCGCCCACGGTGGTCATTCGCGTTTCCCGGGGGGAGCTTCGACCCGGGGCCCGGTTCCCTCAAGTCTCGCGGATGACGGACGAAACCGCGAGATATTTGATACGGGCTATCCCAAAGCTCCCCGGACTCCTCAGGCAGTTTTCAGCGCGCTCGCCCGCCGGATCGTATGTGTGCGTGAGCATCTGGGAAGCTGAGACGCGCGCTCATCCGATGGCGACCCTCAAGGGGATGACTGTCGATGCCGCCGGGGCCGTGAGGGGTACAGTGCATTCCGATCGTCAACCATGCCATTACCCGGACGATCTGAGCCGCTGGTTGCCCCGGTTGCGCTTGAGCATCGACACGCGGACAAGGTTGCGTGCGATGGGATTGTCTTGATCCTGGATCGCAGCTCGCACGAACCGGCGGGTCTTGGGATGAGCCCGTGTGTGGTCCGCGCGAAGGAATGGTACAGCTCCATCCCATCACATGGTTTCCCGAATGGCGGCTTGAACTGCCTCTCTACTCCAATGGCGGTCATTGCGGGTATATACGGCCGGAATGTCGACTTTGGGGTCGAGCCCGGTCGTCACTGGGCCCGTGTTTGTGCCGAGCACGTGCGGAATGCCCGATTCCCGCACAATAGCGAGGAGGCGAAAACCTGGGATGAATGACGCCGTGAAGTGGCGCTGCGCCGCCCTCCGCCTACTTCACTACGGCTTGCGGATGAGACCGCAGCAGGCGCACATACGCCGGCGAGATATGCTGGTTGCGGAAAAACGCCTTCCAGATCGAAATGGACAGCAGTTGTTCAGGTGGCGGAGCAAAGACGAAATCCTGTCTCGCTACCATCGCGTGGCAGGCGATACAGCTGGGCACTCGTCCGTACGCGACCACCTTGCCTGCCGGGCTGTATGCGGCCATGACCCAGTCGCGGTCGGCGCGATCATAGCCGAACAACTTGAGCATGGCCGTTACGCCAGTGAGTTTCCGTTGCTCGCTGAAATTCTCCTTCACCACAAGGGCGCCGTTCGGATAGCGTCGAACCTTTTCGATGCTCCCGGTTTTGCGGATCGCTGCGTTCCCGGCTTGATTGGCCAAGTCTATCGTGTAGGCGTCCACCGAGCGTGAGCCTGGCTGATAAGCTTTGCTCTCGAGCATCAGAGTGTTGGCTTTCTGCAACGCCTGGATCTTCTGCCAGAGTGCCGTTGAGCTGGGAACTCGTGTGGCGGCCAGAGACACGGCCGAGGCGGCGATCACGATGCCGGTTACGCACAGGAGGAGCAGTTTTCGCATAGCCGTGGTCCGTGGATAGAATGCCGGCAGATCATGATCGGTCGTTGGCATTATAGCGGTCCCGGGAGCGGCGAGCGTTCTTGAGCGGAAGCGGGCCTGAGGCTGGCGCGCGGCATACAGCGGCAGGCGGGCGCCACGAGAATCTTTACACGGCTGCCGCCCGGGGGGGCGCGCTAACCGGCAGGCTTCCTGAGCTCAAATTCGACCCCGAGCTCCTTTATGCGGAGGCCATGTTCCACGATACCGGGCTTACTCACCGGCACGGCAGCGACATCGAGCGGTTCGAGGTGGATGGTGCGAACACCGCTCGAGATTTTCTGCTCAGCCGGGGCATCGCTCACCAGAAATTGGATACGGTCTGGACCGACATAGCACTGCACACACACCAGGCATCCCCCGGCACATGCATCCCGTGGTTGCCCTCGTGACTGCCGGCGTGGAAATGGATGTACTGGGGATTGACCACTCCGAATTCAGCGCGGCGGAGCGTGAGGCGGTGGTGCGCGCTCACCCGCGCACGCCGCAATTCATGGAAGACATCATTCGGGCGTTCCATGAGGGCATCAAACACAAGCTGCACACCACCTTCGGAAATGGGAAAGCTGACGTGCTCGCGGATGTGGATCGCGGATTCGAGCGAATCCATTTCTGCGCCCTGATTCGCAGCTCCGCTTGGCCGGGGTAGCGTCCACAGCAGGAGCGACGGGCCTGCCTGGAAGCAGTTTACGAGTCTTTGACCTGGAGCTCCGAGCAGAAGGGAAGCACAAGCTCGGGGCGCGCGACGGCTCCTTCCGTGGCAAGGAGCACCCGAGGCGGCGGCCTGATCGGCGCCGGCACGACAGCCTTCAGCCACAGAAAATTGACGTTTATCATCTGTTCAGCTCTTTTTTGAAGGATTCATCGGGACCAGCCCATCAGTTCGTTGTCTTTAACAGCCTCATGGTGGCAGCCTGCCCGTCCGATTCGATCGCGGCGGATTTCGAGTGCTCCCGCCTTGGGGTGTGCCGGCGATCGGAACAGTGTGAATTTCCACCAAAAGACGTAACGAGGCACGGGCGTGCGGACAGCGACAGTCCTTTCCGAGAGGTTTTCCTCCACGACACGGCCTTGCCCGGACCTCCCGGGAGGAAATCGCCGCGGGGCGAGACTGCAACATGTCCTCCTGAACGTGAACGGTCACTTGTTTGTGGAGTCCACGGGTGGAATCTGAACCCGTATCACGTGAGAGGTGTTGAAGATTCGCAAACTGCACTCGGCATCGTGTGTCGTCACAGATAAAGATTCAGTGAGATCATTTGCAAAGGCCCATCATGTCTCAAGACGGTAATCATCATGATTCTTCCCGGCGTACGTTTCTCGCAACCGCGGCGGTTGTAGCCACTGCGGCCGTTATCGGACTACGCCCCCGCTCTGCCTCGGCGGCCGCAGCATCGCTGCCGCATCTGTCGCAAAGCGACAATGCCATGGCGAAGTCTTTCGGTTACGAGGCCCAAGCCAAAGACGTCGATCGCGCAAAATTCCCGACCTACAAGCCGGGCGAGCGCTGCGGGAAGTGCCAGTTCTTCAAAGGTACTCCCGGGGAGAAATCGGGTCGCGCAGACTGCCAGATCTATCCCGGGTATTTGGTGAATGCGCAGGGATGGTGTGCCTCGTTCAGCCCCAGAAGCTGATTTCCCACGGCGTCGCGTCGCAGAAGGCATGCGGGAGGCCCCTGAGCACTGCCGAAACACGTGACCGGCTGCTCCCCCCCCCTGGAACGTGATTGAGAATTCCGGCGGGTCGGTGCGGTGAGCGCTGATGACTCGGCGCGATATCGATCGGTCATGATTCAGAGGTCCCGGGGCCTGCCGTGAGCCGTTGGCTTCGCTGAAGAGGCATGGGGTGTATCCGCCCGAAGGGCGGGCGGATACACCCGTGAGGAGCTGTCGGAAGAGTCGGGGTTTTTCCGTCTATCGCCTCCCTCGTGAGCTCCCTGGCGGCGGCGCGGTTGCGCACGGACTTCTTACCGCACGGTGCAATCCAATCTCGCCTGTCGCGCTAGCGAACGGTGATTACGACCTTGCCTACCTGCTGATTGGACTCGAGATAGCGGTATGCCTCGATGGACTGAGCGAACGAGAATGTCTTTGCGACTTTTGGCACGAAGCGCCCGTCGGCAAGACGGTCATAGACATACGTTTTCGCGGTCTCGAGCAGAGTCGGATCGGAGACGATTTCCATCAGGCTGTAGCCGCGCATGCCGACACCGCGTCGCAGAGCTTCCCTGAGCGGAAAGGGCGTGGGCTCGGCGGACAGCAGTCCGTATTCGAAGACGATTCCACCGGCGGCTGAAGCAGCCACCAGCTTTTCTGCGAACGAGCCGCCCACCGGGTCGAACGTCAGCCGCGCCCCGCGCCCGCCGGTGATGTCCGAGACCCGCGCCACATAGTCCTCGTCTTGGGTAACGACTACGTGATCCGCACCGAGAGCCAGCAGCTCGGCTCGCTTCGCCGCCGTACGCGTCACTGCGATGGGCGTCGCACCCACGTCCCGGGTCAGCTGGATGGCAGCCAAGCCAACGCTCGAGGACGCCGCCGGAATCGACACGAAATCGCTCCGCGTCACCTGGCCGAGCCTGACCAGCGCGCCGTAGGCAGTCAGATAGGCCATCCATGTCGCGGCCGCTTGAGCAGGCGACAAGGTCGGCGGGTTGATGGCGAGAACGCCCGCCGGCACAATTGCCTCCTCTCCCAGGGTGCCATAGCGATTTTGAGAGAAGCCGGGGACCGTCGCCACCGCTTTTCCGAGCCAGCTCCGGTCTACTCCTTCGCCCACTGCCTCCACGATCCCCGCCACCTCATATCCCAGTCTGGACGGGAGCCGGGGCTCCTCGAAATACTGGCCATGATAGTAGAGGGATTCCGCTCGGTTGAGCCCCGAGGCCGTCACCCGGAGCCTGACCTCACCCGGGGCGGGTTGCGCCGTAGGAACGTCCTCGAAACGGAGATTCTCGGGGCCACCGAGCTGGTGGAACCTGACAATCTTGGACATAGGCCCTCCTCACATGCGCCGATGGTAGGTGTCTCGCCCCACGCTCGAAATCCCTCGAAAGGTGGACATTCGGGCGTGCGGGGACACCCATTTACGGCACGGATAGCCACGACGTCTGGATCGGCAATCTGGCACGCGGCTCGCTGGCCCGTCTCACCGTCCGTGGGCTCGATTCCGGACCCATATGGTCTCCGGACGGACGATGGGTAACGTGCGCTTCCACGGTGCGCGGCCAGAAGTCGATCTGGCGCCGGTGCTCGGACGACAGCGGAACGGCGCAACTGCTCACGTCGGGGGCGCAACCGCGCAAGCTGTTCTCGATACCAGGTGTCCTCCCGTGCGGTGTGTTGCCCGATGGGAAACACCTGCCGCTCATCGTCCCGGATCATCCCGGCACTCTGTCCGATCGGATCATGGTCGAAGTGCGTGCGAGGCAATCATCAGTGGGAGGCTGGACCCGCCCGCAGGGGCAGCGCCCGGCCTATGAACTCGGCACGCGAGTTTTCGGATGGAAAAGTCGCTGCGGGAACCGGTACGCCCAGGAACTTGCACAGTCGCCCCCAACCCTCGCCCATCTGATAGACGAGCAGCCGCTCCGGCGGGATGGCGGCCGTTACGGCCTCCGTGTGGAGCCTGAAGAAGTTGGTCATCACTGAGCGCTCATCCGGCTGCGAGGGCATTCGGCGCCTGACACTGGCGAAGAACCGCGCCTGCACGTCCTCTCCCTCGCGGCGGGAGATGCTGCCGGGCGCCAAAATGGTCGCCTGGACGGAATCGAACCAATCGTCCGGGTTGCGCACCGTGTGCAGCACCTTGGCGTGCGGATAGTAACTGGTGAGGTCGCGCCAGTAGGCGGCGCTGGGGTAGTCCACCGCTGAGTTGTAGTCCCTGAAGATGGCATCCCAGTCCGGGCGCCCTTCGCTGGCGTCGATCCACAGCTGCATGCTCTCGGGGCGCCGGAACACCTCGATCATGTGGTGACAAGGTCCGAACCCCAGCATCACCAGGGCTGTCTGCATCGATTTGGTGCCGGTACGCCCCAGACCGGTGCCCACAACCGTCAAGCCCATGACACGCCTCCCCCTGTCCCGACGTTTGCCAGATTAGCAGCCTGCGCGGGGAATTGACAGGCTGCGGCGCATTGACAAGGCGCGCGGTTATGACTTGATGGCGGCGACGGCGCTCGGACGCGGCTCGCGCGCCGACACAGGGGAGCGTCGGACAACTTCATTCAGCTCGAGCGGTGCCCGGCACTGCCGGTTAGGCGAGACCGATGTTGACGTACCGGGACTGTGTGCCTGCAGCCCCGCGGCGGACGGCGACCTCCTCGTGCAGATCGAACACTCCGGGCATAAGCCCGCGCGAGGCGTGCGACGTGTCACGAATATCGAGGAATTCACGACTGGTCCCATACGGCCGCCAGGGCGGCTCGCCGCTTGCGGTTGGCGTGCCGTCCCGGGCAAAGCTCGTGAAGTAGACCATGATCGTCCCGCTCTTGGCCCGTTCGCGCGCGTCGGGGGGGGGGGCGCGCCGATGCGTGCGAATTCGTACGGCAGTTCGCTGCCGTGGAATGCCTCGAGATGCGGCGCCTGCAGCCGCGGATAGTGGTGCGCGAAAAAGTACAGATAGGCCGGCTGCCCGAGCCGCATCCGCGACCTCGCGAGCCGTTCGGCGCTCCAGCCGAAGAAGGCATCGTGCGCCGCGTGCAGTGCGCACGATGGCGCACCCGATCCCGGCCGGCTCAGCCGACCTGTCGGTGCGCGAGCCCATCACCGGCACTCATCTTGAGTGGCGCCCCGGTACTCGGAAGACTCATCGGCCATCGCCTTTCTTTTTTTCGCTCTAGCCGTCTCCGAGCTCGGCGCGCAAACGCATTTTGTCGATTTTCCCGGTCGCTGCCAGAGGCATTCGCTCGATGAGCACGACCTGGTCCGGCAGCCACCAATCCGGCACCTTGCCGCGCAGCGCAGCCAGCAGCGATTCCTGCCCGATCGCATGATCCTTGCGAGGCTCGACAATGAGAACCGGCCGCTCTCCCCACTTCCGATGCGCCCGGCCAATGACTGCGACCAGAGCCACCTCAGGCAGCGCACCGATCAGATCTTCGATTTCCCGCGGATTGATCCACTCGCCGCCGGACTTGATCAGATCTTTGGCCCGTCCGGCGATCGTCAGGTTACCCGCCTCGTCGATCAATCCAAGATCGCCGGTATCGAAGTACCCTTCGGCGTCCGACACCGGCTCCGGGCTGTTGAAGTAACGCTCCGCGACGCTCGCACCCTTGACCATCAGACGACCCACGACCATGCGCTGCTGCGGGAGTGCCACTCCCTCGGCGTCCACCAGTTTCAGATCGAGCCCCATGGGAGGCCGGCCCGACGCGCGCGGGCCTGCGCCTGGGGGGACACCTGGAGGCTCGACCGTGCCGAGCGGCGACAGCTCGGTCATGCCCCAGCTGGTCTGCACGCGCACGTCGAGCCGATCCTCGATGCGCCGCAGGAGCGCCTCCGGGCAATGCGATCCACCGATGATGACGCGCTTGAGCGTGGGTAGCTCCGCGCCCGTGCTCTCGACGTACTCCACGAGCCCCAGCCACACCGTCTGGACCGCCGCCGCGACCGTCACCCGCTCATTGACGATGAGCGAGTGCAGGTGTCGTGGATCGGTGCTTCGACCGGGCAGGACCATGTTCGCGCCGACCGCCGGGCCCGCGAAAGGCAGCCCCCATCCATTGGCGTGGAACATCGGCACCGCCACCAGCACCGTGTCCCGTGCCGTGAGCGCCATCGCATCGGCCTGCAGCGCCCGCACGGTATGCAGATAATTCGAACGGTGTGTGTAGAGCACGCCCCGCGGACTGCCTACCGTACCGGAGGTGTAGCAGAGTCCCGCGGCGGCATCTTCTTCGAACCCGCCCCAGGGCGCGGCGCGCCCGAATAGCCGCAGCAGTTCCTCGAGGCTCCAGTGGCGCCCTCGCTCCGCGACGCCCTCCTCCGGCGCCTGCCGATCGAGCAGAATCATGGTCTCGAGACTGGGGCAGCGCGCCAGCAATTGGCACGCCAGGGACTGAAGCCCCGCGCCCACCGCGATCCATCGGTCCTGCGCCTCATTGACCATCTCGGCCAGGTGCCCGACGCTCAACCGCGGATTGAGCGTGTGGCACACCAGCCCCACGCCCATTGCACCATAGTACGAGGTCAGATGATCCTGGGTGTTCCAGGCCAGCGTCGCAATCCGATCGCCCGGCGCCAGCCCCAGGTCGAGCAACGCGCCCGACACCAGTCCGCATCGCGCGCGTAGTTCCTGATAGGTGATCCGGTCCACCCGGGTCCCTGTCGTAGCCGACGCTACCGCCGATTTCCCGTGCCATTTCGCGGCGTGATCGAGAAACTTATCGATCGTGAGCGCATAGCGCTGCATCGTTCCGGCCATACCTTCCCTATGAGCGACTCGTTGCATCTTTCGACCGCCTCACCCTGCCGTGCCCTGCCCCGGCACGGCTAGAAAACCCACATGACCCGGATGCCATACTGACGCGGAAGGCCGGCGTAGCGCAGCTGGGACATCATCGCGCTGACGTAGTGCTCATTCGTCAAGTTTGTGCCATACGCGGTGACCGTCCATTTTCCGCGCCCATACGCCACCTGCGCGGACAGCAGGTCGCGGGCCCCCAGGAAATCGCCGAGCGCCGCGTTGTCGAACAGCGTCGCCCATTGCGAGCCGACATGCGAGTAGTTTGCCCGTATCGTGAGAGTGCTGTCTGCCGGCACGTAGAACACATACTGCCCGCCGAAATTGTAGGTCAGCTCCGGCGCATAGGTCTGCGGGTGCCCGGACAGGCTCACGCAGTTCACGCCGGCCGGGCCGCTCAGCGGAAGACATGCCGCCGCACCGGGAATGCGCGGGTCGTTGGCGAAGAAGGTGCCTAGAATGGAGCGGTTTAAGGCCGCATTGGCGTCGAGTGACAGGTGGCCGAGGACCGCCTGCAGCGAGGCCTCTACGCCGTACAGGGTCGTTGGCGAAGGGTTGTTCACCTCCAGGGATTGTGTCGGCAGGACAGGATCCGCGATGGTCACCTGGAAATTGTGATACCTGTCGTAGTAGCCATCGAGCTGCATGCGCAGGCGGTCGCTGAGCGCGGACGTCTTCCAGCCGAGCTCGTAGTCCGTGACATACTCCGCGCGGAAAGGCGCCTGCAACTGGGTGCCTATTGGAGTATTGAGCCCTCCCTGCTTGTAGCCCGTGGCGACGAACGCGTACAGATAGTTTTCGTCGTTGACCGTCCAGCTCAGGGCCGCCTTGCCGGTCACCCGCTCATCGTGCTCCGTCTGGTGATCCGGCTGGTCATAGAAGAACTCCGGAATGAGGACGTGCACGCGGTTCGTCGAGTCGTTGTACGAATACCTTGCGCCGAGCTGGAACTTCACGCCATGAGGGAAGTGGAAACCCAGCTGTCCGAATGTCGCTGCCGTGTCGTTCAGAACCGTCCCGTTGATGTACTCGTCAAAGATTCCGGGCGGGAAGCCGATATAGAACCCGGTCTTGATCGGGTAGTAGTAATCAAGTCCTTGATAGTACACGCCGGCGACCCAGGTCAAGAAGCCCTTATCAGGCGAGATCAGGTCGAATTCCTGGGAGTATAGGAGACCAGGAACCTGATCCTTGAACACGTAATTGAGCTGCGCGGTGCCGTCGAGGTCCGCGTTGTATGATGTGCGCCCGTATTGCACGCCCGAGATGGACCGCAGAGTTATCCCATCGTTCATTTTGTAGTTGACGTTCAGAGTCGAGCGGACGATCTCGTTTATGGCGAGTTGCGGCCCGTTCGCGCTGATATCGTACAGCGGCGTCCTGGCGGTGGCCGGCGATGCCGGATAGCCGCCGCTGTCGATGTATGCGTAATCGGTGCGCCAGATCGCGCTCAGGGACCGGGACGGCTGCCACAGCAGGCTGTAACGGAATGCGGATTCCTTCAGCGTGCCGTTGCCTCCGGTGTAAGGGCCCGTGATGTGGAAGAATGAGTTGCGGTACTCCTCGTAGAAAGCCACCCGCGACGCCAGAGTCTTGGTCATCGGGATGTTGACGGCTCCCTGCAGCATGGTGTCGTTGTAATTGCCGTACTGCCCCACGAGATAGCCGTTCACTCCGTTGAAATTCGGGGGCGTCTCGCGGATGTAGACGGCCCCGCCGATCGCGTTCTCGCCCGCGAACGTGCCCTGCGGCCCGCGCAGCACCTGGATGCTGGAGATGTCGTAGTAGGGCTCATTGGGAATCAGGCTCAAATCCGCCACGCCGTCCCGATAGGTGATGACGCCGGGCTGGGTCTGGGTATTGTGCTCGCCCTCGCCGATACCACGGATGTTGAAATCCGCGCCCTGACCGAAGTCGTTGACCACGACGGACGGCGAGATCGTCTCCAGCTGATCGACGTTTATCACTCCGGCGTGCATGAGTTGCGCACCCGTGAGGACGGTGGCGGCAATCGGCGTGCGCTGCAGATTGGTCGTACGCTTCTCAGCGGTCACAATCACTTCGCTGAGCTTGCCGTAGAACGGCTGCGCGCCATGGGAGCGCTGTCCGTTTGCGGCATGGCCGCCGGCCGCCCCGGCTGACGCCGATTCATCCTGGTGGCCCGCGGCTGCAGGAGCCGCCGGGAATGCGCCAGTTTTGGCCGCCGCGGCGCCCCCCACCAGCAGCGCAACGCAGACGAATGCTTTGATCTTCATCGACCCCCCGCACTTTGTCTTTAGCCACCGCGCGACGGCGCGGCCGGTAGAGCGTTCCAGCTTGCGGTTCCCTTGTCAAGTTCATTAACATACGAAATAATATTTTGAAGGCGCCGGGAAGACCGGTGGACGCGGCGGAGCTGAAATACGATTATTTGGGGTTTTATGGGGGAAAATGTGAGCTTTCTCGCGGTAGGAGCCCAAGCGGCCGCTCGAGGCATCTCTCGCGAGATAATCTTCAATCACAGATCTATGAGTTTGTGTGTCGTGCCGGGATCGTCTGCGTCGGGCGGCGTGGTGCAGCCGGGCGCCGCCTGTCGGGCCCTTCTGATCCGCGTGCCTCCGCGGCACTCCCTCCGGCACGGGCTTACGTTGTGTCGCGGGACACCTGGGCTTTCGTGCAGCACCGGCCATCCTGGCCAATCACTCAGCGAAGGATTCCTATGACTGCCCTCCTCTCAGAGCGTGTTGCGATCGTGACCGGCGCCGGCCGGGGCCTCGGCAAGTCGCATGCGATCGCCCTCGCGCGCAGCGGTGCGCGGGTTCTGGTCAACGATCTCGATCCGGCGAGCGTCGAGCAGGTCTGCGGCGCGATTGGCGCCCTGGGCGGCGAGGCACTCGGCAGCAGCGCGAATGTACAGGACCTCGTCACGGTCGAGGGCATGGTGGCGGAGGCGCTCGCGCGCTGGGGCCGGGTGGACATATTGGTCAATAATGCCGGAATCCTTCGCGACCGCACCTTCGCCAAGATTGATCTGGCGGACTTTCGCCTGGTGCTCGATGTGCACGTGATGGGCTCGGTCAACTGCACCAAGGCGGTCTGGTCCCACATGAAGGAGCGCGGCTACGGCCGGATCGTCCTGACCAGCTCCTCTTCGGGGCTGTACGGCAATTTCGGACAGTCGGCTTATTCGGCGGCCAAGATGGCTCTGGTCGGTCTGATGCAGACCCTTGCGCTCGAGGGGGAGCGCTACGGCATCCACGTCAACTGCCTCGCACCGAGCGCGGCGACCCAGATGACCACTGATCTGTGGTCGCAGGAGGATCTGGATGCGCTCACGCCCGAGCGCGTCAGCCCGGCGGTGGTCGCCCTCGCCAGCGAGCAGGCGCCGAACAAGCGCATTGTTCTCGCCGGCGGCGGCAGCATCAAGCTCGCGCACGTGACCATGACCCGCGGCCTTCACCTGCCCGATGATCGGCTGAGCGCCGAGGAGATCCTCACGCACTGGGATCGGATCGGCGAGCGGACCGGGGAGCGCGTGCCCGCGACCGGTTTCGAGCAATATCAGTTCGAAGTGGAGCAGGCCCGCGCGGCCTCTGCCGGTCGGGAGCGCTGAACATGGAGGTCTATGTCGTCTCGGCCGTCCGTACCGCGATTGGATCCTTTGGCGGCTCGCTGCGCGAGTGTGAGCCGGGCGACCTGGCCGCCCTGGTGACCCGGGAAGCCATCCGGCGCGCCGACGCCCATCCCGCCTCGATCGGTCACGTGGTTTTCGGGCAGGTTCTTGCGACCGGCCCCCGGGACGCCTACCTCGCCCGACTGGCCACGCTCGGCGCGGGACTGCCGGTGCAGGTCCCGGCGCTCACCGTCAATCGGCTGTGCGGATCGGGCCTGCAGGCCATCCTCTCCGCCGCTCAGGCCATCGCCCTAGGAGACTGCGAGCTGGCCGTCGGCGGGGGGGCCGAGGTGATGAGTCGTGCGCCGTTCTGGGTTCCTGCCCTGCGCTGGGGCAGGCGCCTAGGCGATGCGGCGCTCGTCGATGGACTCAATGGCGGGCTCACCGATCCCTTCGAGGGGGTCCTCATGGGCGTCACCGCGGAAAACATCGCCGCTCGCTCCAACGTCGGGCGCGAGCAGCAGGATGCCTTGGCGCTGGAGAGCCATCGTCGCGCGGCCGAGGCGATTGCCCACGGGCGCTTCAGGTCCCAAATCGTTCCAGTCCCGGTCAAGAGCAAGCGCGGTCCGGTTGAATTCGCTGTCGATGAGCACGTGCGCCCACAAATCACGGCCGAGGACTTGACCGGGCTACGCCCGATCTTCCGCAGCGACGCCGGCACGGTCACCGCCGGCAACGCGTCCGGCATCAACGACGGGGCCGCGGCCGTGGTGCTCGCCAGCGGGGATGCAGTGCATGAGCACGGTCTGATACCCGTTGCGCGCCTGGTCGCCTATGCGCACGCGGGCGTTGAGCCGGCGTACATGGGAATGGGTCCCGTGCCGGCGACGCAACGGGCGCTCGCGCGAGCTCACCTTGGCATGACCGATATCGATCTGGTGGAATCCAATGAGGCCTTTGCCGCGCAGGCGTGCGCCGTCGCCGCGGAACTCGGCTTCGATCCCCTCAAGACGAACCCCAACGGGGGCGCAATCGCCCTCGGTCATCCCGTCGGCGCCACCGGAGCGATCATCGTGACCAAACTCGTCCACGAATTGCAACGCACCGGGGGCCGCTTTGGGCTCGCGACCATGTGCATCGGCGGAGGGCAGGGCATAGCAGCCATCTTCGAGCGGCTCTGACGGACGGCCCGCCACCACCATCCGGACTCGAGCGGCGGTCCGCGCCCGAGCAATGACCAAGATGCCCTACCACATCAACGCAAGGTCGCGCAGCGGCAAGACCGCAGATCTTACGCCACCTGACCCGCCGCGCTCACCCCCCGCGCCCCTTCGGCAGGATATAAATTCACATGGCCAGTATTGACGAATCCATTCCCGGCACGGCGCCGCCCATCATGGACACGGAGGATTCCGCCGTGCGCGCCCGCCGCGCCAAGCTCAGCGTGTGGGACAAATCCATCTACGGCACCGGCGAGATGATCAATGGATTCGCCACGACCGGACTGACCTACCTCGCCTTCTTCTACCTCACCGCGGTCTGCGGCATGTCCGGAACTCGCGCCGGCATGATCACGTTCATCACGCTGCTCGTCGACTCGATCGCAGACCCGCTCATCGGATTGATCTCGGACAATACCCGCACGCGGCTCGGACGCCGCCATCCATACATGTTCGCGAGCGCAGTCCCCCTCGCGCTATCATTTGGCCTGGTGTTCGCGCTTCCGGCAGGACTATCCGGCCTGCACCTGTTTCTGTACGTCACGGTGCTGATGCTCATCCTGCGCGTGTGCCTGTCACTGTACTATCTGCCGTACCTGGCGATCGGCGCGGAAGTTTCCGACGACTATCACGAGCGCTCCAGCATCGTCGGTTACCGACTGTTCTTCTGGTCGGTCTCGGCGTTCGCATGCCTGTACATCGGACTAGGCGGCCTGAATGCCAATTCGGCGCTGCTGCTTCAGCGCTCGAACTATGTGCATTTCGGCTGGATCTGCGCCGCCTGCCTCCTCGTGGTCGGCTTCACGACCGCTTTCGGGACGATACGGCACATCCCGCGCCTGAACCGCTCACATCAGCGCGCCGGCCGGCCCATCGTGCAGCTCTCTCGCGAGCTGCGCGAGATATTTCACAACCGCTCGTTCGTGTCTCTGTTCCTGACCTGCCTGATATTTTTCGTCGCCCAGGGGACCGCCGCGGTCCTTGCGCTCGACGCGAACCGGTATTTCTGGCATCTGCCCGCTTCAATCAATCAGTCGGTTTTGCTGATGCTCGTCCTCTCGCCCATCTTCGGCCTGCCCATCGCCCGATTGCTGCAGAAACGTGTGGAGAAGCGCACCTTCGCCATCGGCGGTGCGCTGCTCTTTTGCCTGTGCCAATTCTATCCACCGGTGCTGCGCATCTACGGGCTGCTGCCCGTCAACATGACATTCCTCAGCACGCTGCTGGTGGTGAACGCGGCGGTGAGCGGCATTGGCCTCGTCATCTCCGGAATCGGCTTTCAATCCATGATGGCCGACGCCGCGGATCACCATGAATATCTGTTCGGCGCGAGGCGCGAGGCGATGTTTCTCTCGGGACTGACCTTTTCGGTGAAGTCCGCGAGCGGTCTCGGCTCGCTCATCGGCGGCATTGCCCTCGATGCGATCCATTTTCCCGCCGACATCGCCAGCCGCGGCCTGCACCCGCACCTTCCCCTGTCCACCGTGCACGGCCTCGGCTGGGTCAGCGGCCCGTTGCCCGCCGCGATCACGGCGCTCTCGGCGCTTGCGATGCTCGGATACCAGCTCGATCAGGAGAAATACGGGCTCATCAAGCAGGCACTGAGCGAGCGCCGCAAGACCTCCGGCACGGGTCAGGCCGCGGCCCCGTGAGCCACGGCGGGAGGCGGTATTGGACCCGATCCGCGCGGTGCTGATGCGATCCGCAATGGGAGGTCACATGGCGTTGCATGAATTCAAGCTCACGGGGGCTGACTTTGTCCCCTATGGCCGCGGCCTGCGCCGTCCCGAGTGCGTCTGGGTGGACCGGGATGGAGTGTGGGCTTCCGATGCGCGCGGCGGGGTATGCCACGTCCGCGCCGGCGGCGAGCCCGCGGTGCTCGGCGCCGGGATTGGCGAGCCGAACGGGTTCAGCCGGCGGCCCGACGGCAGCTTCGTGGTGGCCGGCCTCAATGACGGCCGCCTGTATCGCATTGATCCCGACGGACAGACACACGTGCTGCTCGACAGCCTGGACGGCGTCCCGTTGGGGACGCTCAACTATGCGTGCGCCGATGGGCCCCAACGGATATGGCTGTCCGTGATGACGCGTCATCTGCCATGGGTGCCGGCCATGCAGTCGTACGAGCGGGACGGATACATCATCCGAATCGACGAGGACGGGGCCCGCGCGGAAATCGTCGCCGACGGACTCGATCTGACCAACGAGGTCAAGGTCTCCCCCGACCGCCGGCACCTCTATGCTGTCGAGACCCTGGGTTGCCGGCTGGTCCGCTTTCCCATCCGACCGGACGGATCGCTCGGCACGAAAGAAGATGCCGGCCCCGCAAGTCTCGGCCGCGGCGCGCTTCCCGATGGAATCGCATTCGACGCCGCCGGCAACATCTGGGTCACGATCATCAGTCAGAACGCGCTGCAGGTCATCGACCGCGACGGCGCGGTGAGCGTGGTGTATTCCGACATGAACGCGACTGCGGTCGAAGCCATCGCCCGCGCGATCGAACAGCGCAACGGCACGCTCGATCACCTGATTGCGTGCATGAATGTCTCCGGACCGCTGCGGCTGCCGACGAGCATCGCCTTCGGCGGACCCGATGGATGCACCGCGTTCGTCGGCTCGGTCGGGCTCGATCACCTCGCCACATTTCGGGTGCCGGAGCATCTGCTCCGCTCCCGTCCCTAGCCCCCCTCACCACTGCATTCCGCTTCGTCGCCGCAGGCACATCACATGAGCGATCCGGTGAAGGGCCGCGCCGATGAGACCGACTCCCCGCACGCCCGCACGGCACCCGTGGCGCCGATTCCGCCGCACGAACCGTCGGCAGGCTCGGCCGGTGCGGAGCACACGCTCGCCGATCATTGGTGGTTCCGGGAGGTCGGCACGCAAGAGTGGTTGCCGGCTACCGTTCCCGGCACGGTGCACACGGATCTGCTGGCCAATGGCCGGATCGACGACCCCTTCCATCGCACGAACGAAAGGAACGTGCAGTGGGTCGACAAGAGGGACTGGGAATACCGCACGACGGTCGAGCTCCTCCCCGAAACCGTCGCGCAGGAGCGGATCGAGCTGGTCTTTTACGGCCTCGACACCTATGCCGAGGTGTACCTCAACGAGGCGTCGATTCTGTACGCCGACAATATGTTCCGCACCTGGGTGACCGACATCAAGGCGCTGGCGCGCGCGGGCCGAAACGACCTGCGCATCGTGTTGCGCTCACCCGTACGCGAGGGTCTGCGCCGGCTTCACGCGCTGGGCTACAACCCGCCCGCAGTGGTCGACTGGAGCGAGATCGGCGGAATCGGCGACCGGAAGATCAGCATGTTCACGCGCAAGGCGCCTTATCACTACGGCTGGGACTGGGGACCGCGCCTGGTGACCTCGGGCATCTGGAGATCGGTGCGGCTGCGCGCCTGGAGCGGCGCACGCATCGGCGACCTGCAGATCGTGCAACGGGAACTGTCGGATCAGGAGGCGAAGCTCATCGCCGTGTTCGACATCGAGTCCACCATGACAGCCCGGGCGGTTCTCGATCTGGTGAGTCCCGACGATCCGGCCATCCGCGCACGCGGGGAAGTCGATCTCGTACCGGGTGCACGGCAGGTACGAGTGGAGTTCACGATCCGTGCGCCGCGCCGCTGGTGGACGAGCGGCCTCGGCGAGCCGTTCCTGTACCGATTCCACGGGCGCCTCACGGGCGCGGAGATCCACGACTGTCGCGGGGTGCGGATCGGCCTGCGCACGCTGCGCATCGTGCAGACGCCCGACGCCCAGGGCGAGAGTTTCTACGTCGAGCTCAACGGCCGGCCCGTGTTCATGAAAGGGGCCAATTACATTCCCGGCGACAGTTTCCCGACCCGGGTCTCCCCCGCCGGTTACGAGCGGGTGGTGCGCTCCGCCGTCGATGCGAACATGAACATGTTGCGCGTATGGGGCGGCGGCATTTACGAAGATGACCTCTTCTACGATCTGTGCGACCAGAACGGCCTTCTCGTCTGGCAGGACTTCATGTTCGCTTGCGTGATGTATCCGGGAGATGCCGCGTTTCTCGAAAACGTCCGCCTGGAGGCAGTTGACAACGTCAAGCGGCTCCGTCACCACCCCTGCGTGGCGTTGTGGGCTGGGAACAATGAAATCGACGTCGCCTGGCAGCACGACGTCCCATCGGGAGGTTGGGGCTGGAAGGAGCGCCATACGCCCGCGCAGCGCGCGCAGCTGTGGGAGGCCTACCAGGCCCTCTTTCACCGGATACTCCCGCGGGTTGTCGCGGAACACGATCCGCAGCGCTTCTACTGGCCCTCCTCACCGCTCGCCGCCTGGGACGGCGGCGAGCGCATCGCTCACGCGGATTTGCGCTCGCCCCGGCAATCCGGCGACATTCACTACTGGGGGGTCTGGTGGGGACGCAAGCCGTTCGCGAGCTACCGCAGCGAAATCGGTCGCTTCATGTCCGAATACGGTTTTCAGTCGTTTCCGTCCCTGCGCTCGATCAGCGCATTCTGCAACCCGGACGATTACGACATATTCTCGGAGGTGCTACAGGCGCACCAGCGCTCCAGAATCGGCAATGGGACCATTCGCGCCTACATGGCGGACGATTATCCGGTGCCCGAGCGGTTCGATCATTTCATCTACGTCAGTCAGATACTGCAGGCCCAGGGAGTCAGGACGGCGATCGAGGCTCATCGCGCGCGCATGCCCTATTGCATGGGCTCGCTGTTCTGGCAGATCAATGACTGCTGGCCGGCGGCGTCCTGGAGCAGCATCGATTATTACGGCCGTTGGAAGGCGCTGCAGTACTTCGCGCGCGAGGCGTTTGCGAGCGCTCTGGTAATTTTTTGGCCCGAGGCGGACACGTTGCGCGTCTGGGCGGTGAGCGACCAATGCACCGACACGCCGGCGCGTCTCACGCTGCGGTTGATGGATTTTCACGGCGCGGTGCTCGCGACACACACCCGCGCGCTGCTCCTTAAGGGCAACTCCAGTACCCTCGCCTTCACCGGCTCACTCGAGAGTCTGCTCGAGGGCAGACTCCCGCAGTCCGTGCTTCTGCAGGCTTGCCTCGGCACCGACGCCGGGATCGTCGCGGAGAATCTCTTCTACTTTCGACCCGTGAAGGACCTCGCGCTGCCTTCCTGTTCACCCATGGTGCGGATCGATGAGCATCCGAGGCATTGCGACCTCACGATCACATCGCCGGTCTTGATCAAGAATCTGTATCTCGAGACGGTCGAGATTGACGGGTTCTTCGGCGACAATTACTTCGATCTGCTGCCAGGGCGGCCGCAACGGGTGCGGTTCACGCCCCGCCGCCCGTGCAGCGCTTCCAGGCTCCAGGCGGATCTCAAGCTCATGCACATGGCCCAGGTGAGGGCTTGAGCGGCAATGCGCCGCCCGGTCGCGCGGGCATCCCGAACGGCAACGCCCGTGCCGGGCGGCCTGCTCAGGAAGACGGGCCATTGCCGTGGGGAGTCGGGAGCGAGGCGGGCGGCGGCACGGGCGGGGAGGCCAGCCCGACATTGATGTACCAATGCTGCGTACCCGCGGCGCGGCGCCGGGCGATCACCTCCTCGTGCAGCTCGAACATCCCCGGCAACAGACGATTCGCCGATCGTGGCATCGCACGGAGCTCCATAAACGCGCGCTCCTCCCGATAGGCCCGCCATGCGGGCGCCCCGGCTGCGGTCGGCACGCCGTCGCGGGCAAAGCTGGTGAAGTAGCTCATGATCGATTCGCTGAGCGCGCGCTCGTGCGCATCATCCGGCGGTCGGGGCCACAGCTGCGGCCAGCCCTCGGTCGTGCCGATTCTGCCGAATTCGTACGGCAATTCGCTGGCATGGAACGCCTGGAGCCCCAGCGCCTCCTGCGCCGGGTAGCGATGCGTGAAGTAGTACAGATACGCCGGCAGCCCGAGCCGGGTCTGCGCCCGCGCGAGACGTTCCGCGCTCCAGCCGTAGAATGCGTCGCGCGCCGCCGCGAGCGCGCTCTCCTCGATGTCGGTCGCCGGGTATCGGGCGAGATAGGCCGGCGCCAGATCCGCGTAGATGCTCCGTACGAGGCTTTCGTACTCGACGGCGCTCACCGGCAGCGGCGGCAGAAACACCGGACGCAGGGAACGAATCTCTCCCTCGTTGAAGCCCACGATCATCGGTACGGCGGCCTGCTCGCCGCGATCGAAGCACTCGACGATCTGCCGCGGCAGCACCCACCCATCGATGGTCGCCTGTGGATCAAATCCCACCCCCATCGCTCTTTCCACCAGGGATGGCGCGTCCATGGCCCGCAGCGCCGCAAGGTCCGCGGCGCCGACCTCCCGCGCCAGCCATTCGCCGGCGGCTTGCGCCGAGGGCAAGCCGAAACGCGATCGTTTCAGCTCCGGGTTCGATACGAGATAGCCGCTTTGCAGAATCACCTTCTGAAATAGCCCCTTGGCGAGCGGACTCGTCATGAGCTCGATCGCGCTCAGCGCGCCGGCCGACTCCCCGAAAAGCGTGACGTCATGCGGATTGCCGCCAAAGGCCGCAATGTTGCGCCGGACCCAGCGCAGCGCCGCAATTTGATCGAGCAGCCCGTAATTGCCTGATGAGGCGTGCGCGGATTCCTCGGTGAGGCGCGGATGTGCGAGATAGCCGAGCACGCCCAGGCGGTAGTTGAGCGTGACGACGACTACGCCCTTGCGCGCGAACGCACTGCCCTCATACAGCCCGCTCGCCGGATGCCCGCCGCGCAGCGCGCCACCGTGCAGCCAGACCATCACGGACGCATCGGACGCGCCCGGCGGTCGCCACACATTGAGAAACAGACAGTCCTCGCTCATGCGCGCCGGTTCCTGCGCGTAGATACTGCCCGGCGCCGAGCGCACCTGCAGGCATGCCGGCCCGAAATCGACCGCGGAGCGCACACCCTGCCACGCCGCGGCGGCGAGCGGCGGTTTCCACCGCAGCTCGCCTACTGGCGCAGCGGCATAGGGAATGCCTCTGAACGCCGTGACGCCGCCGGCCAGAGGCGCCCCGGCCACCGCGCCTCGATCCGTCCGGACGGTCGCGTCATCTTTCCCGACCCGATCATGGTAGTCCGCCGTATGTACGGTCATCGGCCCAGATCCTCTGTGACGGCAACGCACGTGGATTTGCGCCCGCCGGCGGGCTCACCACCGGCCGCGACACTCGCCGAGCCGTGCCCCGGCGTCACGAGCCGCGACCGTGCGGTATGGAGCGGCATGGGAAGCGTCCCAGTAAATTTTCGCCTTGTCAAGCTCATTCACTTTCTAAATAATATCTTGATCGTGAGGATCGGAAACCGGATTGGGGGGCGAGAGAGAATGGCTGAATCGATGACACGCCGCTGTTGCCCGATCCTCGGATTCGCCGCCGCCTGCGCACTGTTGCTCGGATGGTCCGCAACAGCCGCCGCGGCAACCCGTCATGGCCCTCTCGTCTCGAGCACCGATGGCTGGCTGCGCGGGCTGCCACGCCCCGGCGGGGGCGCGGAATTCCTCGGTATTCCCTATGCGCAGCCGCCCGTTGGCCCGCTGCGCTGGAGAGCGCCGGTGCCGGTCAGGCCCTGGCGGGGCGTGCGACCCGCGGTGCGCTTCGGTCACCCGTGCGCGCAGCCACCGTTCGGTCCCTGGAATCAGCATGACGCCGCGACGGGCCGCGAGGACTGCTTGTTTCTCAACGTCATCGTGCCACGCTGGCCGGTCAAAAAGTCCCTGCCGGTCATGTTCTGGATTCACGGTGGAGCGAACATCGGCGGCTCCGGAGTCGGCCCGCTCTACAACGCCGGCACGCTCGTCGATGACGGCGTCGTGCTCGTCACGATCAACTACCGGCTCGGCATCTTCGGCTTTCTCGCCGACCCGGCGCTCACCCGCGCATCCCGCCGCCACGCCTCGGGCGACTATGGCCTGATGGATCAGATCCTCGCCCTGCGCTGGGTGCGGACCAATATCGCACGCTTCGGCGGCGATCCGCACAACATCACCGTGTTCGGACAATCCGCCGGCGGCACCGACACCGGGCTGCTCATGGCCTCCCGCGCCCGTGGCCTGTTTCAGAAGGCCATCGAGGAGAGCGGCACGCCCTTCATTCCGCCGGTCGAACCGCTGCGTGAGGCCGAGAGGGCCGGCGCCCGGCTCGTCGCCGCGCTCGGCGCCGCGGCGGGCGCGGCGGGCATCGCCGATCTACGCAAGCTCCCAGCACACACGCTCATCGAGAGGATGGAGGCGCTACCGCGCGCCGAGGCCGTCTTTCCCCAGCCGGATGTCGACGGCTGGGTGCTCCGCCGGGTGCCGTTGTCCACCTTCGCCGCCGGCAGGGAGGCGCCGATCCCGCTGCTCTTCGGCACCACCACGCGCGAGATGAATTTCCCGATGCCGGTCAGCATGATCCGGGCAACCATCCGCCGCACCACCGGGCCGCTCGCCGCGCAGGTGCTGGCCATTTACGGCTTTGCGCACGGCGGACAAGGCACTGCCAGTGCGAAATACGGCAGCGGCGTCAACCAGTGGCTCGCCGACGTGACATTCCGCTGCCCGGCGGTGCTCGAGGCGCGCTGGCACACCGCGGCCCACCATGTCGCCTACGAGTACGAATTCGACCACCCTCTGCCCGGCCATTCCTTCGCAGCGCACTCCTCCGAGCTTCCGTACGTGTTCGGCTTCTTCCCGAAGCCCGGCGCTGCCGCGGACCTTATAGGCGAGAGCCTGACCCCCTTCACCGCCGCGGATCACAGGCTCTCGAGCCTGATGGAGCGCTATTGGACCGACTTTGCCAGTACCGGAGACCCGAACGGTCCGGGGCTGCCCGAGTGGCCCGCGTTCGGCGCTAAGGGGCGTTACATTCAGTTCCTGAAAGACGACCACGTGGCGCTCGCGAGCCATATGCGTCGCGCGCAGTGCAGGCTGTTTCGCGAAGCGATGCTGGCGTTGATGCACCGAAGAGCCTCCTGACCCGACGCTGCTGCACGCAACACCAGCCTTTCGCCCATTGACCCACTTGCCCGGACGGCACGCAAGAGACCGTCCCGCGCCATCGCGGCTGGTCAGCGACCGCCCTTGCGGCGCCCGGCAACGACCTTCGACGACCTGCCGGACTTGCCGCAAAGCGCAATGAAGCCTGCTGCCATGAAGCTCGCCAGTCGCTCCTTGACCGCCGCGAAGTCCTCCGAGTTGCAGGCACCGCTCGAGAGTCGGTCGATGCGACCGGTACGACCGAGCACGTGCATGAACGCGCCGGTGACGAAATCGTAGCCCCAGAAGATATCTGCGTCGGAGCACGCCGGCAGCGCCTTCTTTAAAATGCCGACCAGCTTCAGCACCACGGGATCGAAGTGAAGATCCATCATGGCGGCTCCCTCCTGCGAGTTGCTCACCTGTGCGGCAAACGCAGCAAAATTTCGCCACCCCTCCCCGCCGTTGATGTACAGATCCAGATCGGTGTCCAGAAAGGCGCGCAACGCGCCCTCGACGGTGGGCGCGCCGCCGCTTTCCCGCTCGTAATGATCCAGGGCGTCCAGCCGTCGGCTGCTGGTCGTACCGGCGCGGCGCGTGAACACCGCTTCGAACAGCCGGCGTTTGTCGACGAAGTAGTAGTGCATCAACGAAGTGTGCACACCGACCTTCAGAGCGACATCGCGTAGTGTCACGCCGTTCAAGCCGTGCTTGGAGAACAGATACTCCGCGGCGTCGAGAATCCGCTCGAGGGTCTCGGCCCGCTGCTCGGCCTTGGTACGCGGTTTTTGCTTGTTCGTAAGACGCTTCGCCATCTTCGCAACCTTTCAGGAAAGCGGCGCTTGCCGCGCAAAGACTACCACCATTGGAGTCCTGCTCTGGGAAAAATCCGTCGCAATCCGCCAATTTGCAACAGTCGAAAGAAGAGCCGGCCTGCCCGGGGGCGGCCGCTGGCTTCCCCGTTCTGCCCACGGGAATTCGTCGATGGGCAGGTCCATGGGCTCCTCATCAACATACTCTGCGCCCACCAGCACCGCGTGGAGCCGCAACCCGCAGGGAGAGCATCGCGTGTACGCGTCTTTGAGTTGGCCACGCGGCCAGAACGCTCAGCTTGAGCACTCGCGGAGGGAACGCGACGGGATTCCCCTGTGAGTCGGGACCTGCAGGGCGATCCGCCGGCAGAGGCAGCCGAGGTCGGCTTGCTTGACGGTGCCAGATGATTCCTGTAGGTACTAAAGACAGAGTGTTCACTCTGCCGATGAGGTATGAGAAATGGCGCTTCCCGGAACGATGAAGGGCGTGGTTCTCACCGGCCATGGAGGTCTGGACAAGCTGGTCTGGCGCGAAGATCTGCCGGTGCCCGGCCCGGCGCCGGGCGAGGTGTTGATTCGCGTCGGCGCTTCGTCGGTGAACAACACCGACGTCAATACCCGCATCGGCTGGTATTCCAAGAGTGTGCGCAGCGACACCGCGTCGGGCGCCGCCGAAGGCTACGGGGCCGCGGCCGAAAAGGACGGCAGCTGGTCCGGCGCCGCCCTTGCCTTTCCACTCATCCAGGGTGCGGATTGCTGTGGCGAGATCGTCGGCGTGGGGGATGGCGTACCGTCCACGCGAATCGGCGAGCGGGTCCTGGTCCGTGCACTGCAATCCCCCGTCTCTGGAGGCTCTGGAATTCCCACGGTCACCCTCGGATCGGAGCGCGACGGGGCCTTCGCTCAGTACATGACGTCGGCTGCGAAGGACGCCGTTGCGGTACGGTCGGATCTCACGGATGTGGAACTGGCGTCTTTCCCCTGCGCCTTCTCCACGGCTGAGGGCATGATCCAGCGCGCGAGCCTCGGAGCCGAGCGCGTTTTGATCACCGGCGCCTCAGGGGGCGTCGGCTCGGCGGCGGTCCAGCTTGTCAAGCGGCGCCACGCGCATGTCACGGCGCTCACGAGCGCCCTGAAGACCGGCGCCCTGCGCGACCTTGGCGCGGACGAAACCCTCGAGCGCGAAGCGGATATTCCCCAACGGGCCTTCGACGTCGTGCTCGACCTCGTGGGCGGACCCCGCTGGGGCGAACTGATCGATGCGTTGGGCGACGGAGGACGTTATGTCAGCGCCGGGGCGATAGCCGGCCCCATTGTCGAGCTCGACCTTCGTACGCTCTACTTGCGCGATCTGACCTTTTTCGGTTGCACCTGTCAGCGTGACGGCATTTTCACCGACCTGGTGCGCTACATCGAAGCGGGTGAGCTGCGGCCTGTTCTGGCCGGAACCTATCCCCTGCGGGATTTGCGCGCGGCGCAGGCGACTTTCATGTCAAAGTCTCACGTCGGCAAGGTGGGCATCCTGGTCGGAAGCTGACGCTCCGCCGGCCACACCTGCGGGGTGAAGGCCGCTTCCGATTCGGCGCGGGCCGATTCCTGCGCGCGCCCTTCCTTTTGGCCGCTCGATCGCCTTGCGCCATGACGCTTTCGGGTCCGCCGGCGGCTCAAAGCCTGGGAGCGAGGCAGTGGCCGTCAGAAAATTCCCGGCACGAGGCGCCAGCGCACTTTGGCACAATACTTTCCGTAGCCGGGCAGGTTACTGACGAGGAGCTCTTCCTCGTCGAACAGGCGCCAGATGAGGCCCAGGACGATGAGGCTGGAAGCGATGAGTCCCCAATATGAGCCGAGCGAGAGCTCCATTGCGATGGTATACACCATCGCGCTCGAGTACATGGGGTGCCGCACGACTGCATACGGGCCTGTTGAAATCAATTTCTGATCTTCGGCGATCTCGACGGTCGCAGAGGCGAACGAGTTCTCCTTGAACACCCGCCGCACCATCCACATGGCGAGGACCACCAGAAGGTCGCCCACGATCGCAAACCATGGCGGCACGTTCGACCAGTGGAACCGGTGATCGAGCCCGGGGACGACGAGCGCCGCGATCGCAGAAAACCCGATCAAGGTGACGATGAGTCTCTGGACCGGGCGCTTCTCCGCGCCGGGTCCGGCTTTCCTGCGAGCCTCGAGAAGTCGTGGGCTCTCCGTGATGAGCAGGGTGAGCGGAATGCTCGACAGGGCAGCCACGGCGAGATACACCCACGCCTGCCAGTAATCGGTCGTGCCGGCACAAAGAAAAATCGCCGCTGCCATGACGGAGAGCGAGACGGCAAGCGAGATCCACGCCTTGGTCTTTGCATTCGGCATGGGGTAATGATAACCCCGGCCTGTGGGGGATGAAGCCACCGTGGGGGCCTCCCAAGCTCTGATCCGGACATTGGCGGCCTCGACAGGCCGGCGAGCGATGGCCGCGCGCCCGGGCGCTTGACCACATCACCCGGCGATGAGGGCAGCGGCTCACCGCCGGCCGACGGCGAGATCCGCTTCGAACTTGACGATGTGCTGCGCGACCGCTTCGGGGTCCTCATGGTGCATCATGTGACCGAGCCCGGCGACGGTCACGGACCTGAGGTTGCGGATGTGCCGGCGGATCTGCTCTGAGCTCGCGTAGCTCTTTGCAGAGTGCGCGGATGCCTCAGCGGTGACGAGGAGCACGGGTGCCTCCATGCGAGCCCAGCAAGCCTCCGCCTCATCGCGCCGATAGAGGATCGGATTGACATCGCGATGCCGCGGGTCAAACAGCAACTCCACCTCGCCGTCCGCGACTGCGCGCTCCGGGCTGACGGCGCGTGTCCACGCCCGCGCCACGAACTCTGCACGATCGGGAGGCAACCTGGGATTGCGCGTCCGCAGACGCAACGCCAGTTCCGACACGGATCGGTACCGGCGCTCGCCTCCAGGCTCCCCGATCTCATCCAACCATTGCTCGAATCGTCCGGGCGCATCCTGCGGGATGGACGGCGGCAGCCCGAGTCCTTCCAGGTTCACGAGCCAGGCCAGGCGCTTCGGCCGGATACCGCCATACATCTGCGCGATGTTGGCTCCCATGCTGTGTCCGATGACGCGTGCCGGCGTTCGCGGCGTCAGCGCATCGAGCAGCGCTTCGAGATCGGCGAAGTAATCCGGAAACCAATAGCCCGCGGGCGCCCAGTCGCTGTGGCCGAACCCGCGCCAGTCGGGAGCGGCAAGCGACCAGCTGCGCGGCAGAGAGTCGGCGAGGAACTGCCAAGTCGCGCCGCAATCCATGAACCCGTGCAGAAGCACAATCGGACTCGCGGTTGGCTCGCCCCACCACGTGACCCGGTGGCGCAGTCCACGCACGGTGAGGTCCTCGCATCGAGGCGTGCGCTGAGGTTCGTAGCCCATGGAGTCGGAGCCCATCCGCGCCGGAGTGTAGCCGATGGCGCGGATGAAAGCCCCCCTGGGACAGCCATCCTCAGCCCGGCGGACAGGCCCGATCCTGTCGCCGCCCGCCCGCGTCGCCGGCTTCCTTCCGGTCGAACGAATGACGCCCGTGACCATCGCCGGGCGACCGGGGAGATGCCGACCGTTGTCCCTCGGCGCCGAGCACGCGCCGGGGAGCGCGACCCTCGGCCGTAGGGATATGTCCCGATGGCGAATGGAGTCCAAAGGGAATTGGATTGCGCCAGGGGCGCCGAAGTCAGGAAAAAACAGACTCTCCGGCTTTTGGCCGGGCACCGGAAGATGACACTCGCAACGCTGCGGCCGGACGGTTGGCCGTCCCGGCAGACGGAATGCTCCGCGTTGCGCTCACCAGCCGAGTCCGCAAGAGCATCGGACGATGCCCCGAGCACCGTGAGAGCGCGCAGCGGACGCGGCATGACTGCCGGAACCGGCCGTGCGGCGATCGTTACGACAACGACGCCAGATAGTCGGCCACCGCCTTCTCCTGCTTGGCGTGCAGCGTCATCGTTATTCCATGCATGATGAACACATCGCGCATGTTGGTCCTGAACGCGTTGAGCTGCTTCAGGATGTACTCGGCGTGCTGCCCGGCCACGCGCGGAAAGTGCGCGTTGCCGAGCCCATGGAGGCCGTGGCAGGCCGCGCAGGCCGGCACGCCCTGTGTGGGAATCCCCTGATGGTAGATCCGGTTCCCCTCGGCGATCACGGGCGCCGGCCGCCGTGTTCCGGGACCGGCCTTCTGCTGCGAGAAGTACTTCGCCAAAGCGACGATGGTCGCGTTCGAGAGCTGGTTCGCCATGCCCCACATGTAGCCGACCGCGTAGGCGTCGCCGCGGGTGTGATCACGGAACTCCTTGAGCTGCTGCTCGAGGTACCAGACCTTCTGGCCCGCGAGGCGCGGGAACATGGGGTTCTTGCTGTTGCCGCTGATGCCATGACACGTGCCGCACACGCCGATCGCGAGCCGCCGGGCCTGCGACGGAGCCGTGTACGCCCCCTGCGCCAGGACCGGGATGCTTGCCGCGGCGAGCGTCGCCACCGAGACGGCCAGCAGGCCGCGACGCAACCAGACTTTCAGATCATCGATTCGCATGGCAGACAACAGATTGACGCTCAACATCGAGAAACGTTCGCCGTCTGCCGCTGATGTTAGTATAGGTAATTTCCGCACTTCATGACTTTGATCAAATTCCAGGGCGGACGCGGGACGCCGCGACGCCGGAGCGCGGCTCAATCTTCTTTTCCAGATCGAGCGAACCTGCTGTAATCGGGGCCGGCTCCACGAGGAGCAGGCCCCCGGAACCGATGGCGGCGCAGCCGGGCACGGTGCCGGAGCAAGACCGGGCACCCGGACCCTGCCCGTGGAACTCGAGCAAAACCCGATCGGTCAATATCCGGGAGGGCTCGCCGGATCGCGCCGCGGCAGCTGCCGCTCATCGGCCTCGCCAGGCGCAGGCCTTTTCGTTCCCGAGATACGATGTGCTTTCGGCCGCCGCGGCCGGGAGGAGGTGCGGCATGTGGAATGACAAGATTGGTGGCCTGACCTGGTCCGCTCGAGGCAGACGGATACGCAGGAGCGCCCTGGCGGCTGTGATGGCTGCCGGTGCCGGCACCTGGTTTTTGAGCCAGTCCGCCGCTGCCTCGGCTCGTGTGCTCGGGCAATCCGCGGCCTTGATACGCAGCCACGGCGAGATCAGATTGGACGGGGACGGTTTCAATGTGATGGATGTGCAGCTGGTGCTGGGCTCGCGCATGCGCTTTGCCAATCCGGGCGATGAGCCGCTCGACATCAGGATCGTTACCTGGCGCGGCCGGCCGGTGGTGAATCTACCGATCCGGGCGCACTCCCGTGCGGCGTGGACACCCGCCCGCCATGGCGTCTACGTCTATTACGACGCCGGAACGACGGATTTCGGCTCCGTGAGGCTCATGGGCGCCCGCGGTGAGAAGGTTGACCAGCCGGTTGCGCGCAAAGACTCCGGGTCATTTCCGGCCCCTGCCTACGGCGTTGTCGCGGTGACGAACGCCGCCGGCGGAGGGATCCGGCTGAGCGGCAGCCATGGGCCGGTGGAAACCGCGCGGAGCGGCAAGCGGACCGACGAACGTCAGGGCACGATCGTGAGCCGAGGGCCGAGGATTGAGGTATCCGGCACCACGATGACCTTCGAGCCGTGGGTATTGGTCGTCAGGGCCGGCCAGGCGATTCACGTCTACAACGAAGACTCCATGCTCCATAGTTTCTATCCCGGCGATTATCCGGTGATGTACAAGGACCGCGATCACATTCATTTGTACCGCTACCCGTTCGACGGATTCAATCTGGCAATGAACGGCGGAGAGCGGTCCATCGTCTTCCGTCATCCCGGCATTCATCCCATCGTCTGTCTCATTCATGCCGTCGCCTGGAGGCATACGTACAGGCCTTACCCCGAGTATGGCGGGTATCCGTACGTCATGGATGCAGTGATCGTGGTGGAGCCGGCGAAAGCGCATCGGTAATTTGCCGCCTCCGGCACCTGGCGGAGGCGCGGTCACGTCGGCGGAAGCGAGCTGCTTTCGGCCGTTGGGCGTGCGGGATCGGTCTGATCGGGGAAAGTGCGGGGATCACGGACCGTCAGCCCTTGAGCTCCACCGTCCAGGTCACCGGCACATCTGCGACGAGAGAGGAGCGAACGCTGCAGTATTTCGTGACTGAGAGCTCGACGGCCCGCGTGGCTTTCTCGAGCGTCGTCCCCCGCGCCGCGATGCTGAAGTGCAGGATGGCCGAGGCCAGGCGGCGCGGGGTCGAATCGAGGCGATTTGCCTCGACCCGCACACCGAGCGCGCTCGCGGGTGTGCGCTGCTTCTCGAGGATGGTGACAACGTCGACCGAGGCACACGTCGCAATTGCTGCCAACAGCACGTCAAACGGACTTGGCGCGGTTTGCGCATCCCCATCGATGCGGACTTTGGGTCCTTGCGGCCGGCCGGCCTCGAAGGTCAGGCCGCCGACCCATTGCACGTCAATCTGTGCGTGGGCGATGGCTTGCGAAGATGTATTGCTCATGTGCGACTCCGGCGGGCGGGTTGAGGCGAGGCCGGAATTCCGGCGGGCTCGCGATTGAGGGCTGCGTTTGCGATTTTCTCCGCTCAGGGCATAGGCCGCCGACTTGAGAATCCGGCTCGCCCCCGACAGGTTTCTGACCGCATTGGAGCCGCGCCTGGAGATCGTCCGCTCGCTCGAGGAGGATGAGCGCGAAGCGCTAACGCCTGCCCGAGTGGCCGAAGCCGCCCGCGCCGCGGCTGCTCTCCTCGAAGGACTCGACCACTTCCAGCGCCACCTGCACCACCGGCACCACGACGAGCTGCGCAATGCGCTCGCCGGGCTGAATGAGGAAGGGCTCCTGCGCTCGGTTCCAACAGGACACCAGCAGCTGGCCCTGGTAGTCCGAGTCGATCAGGCCGACGAGGTTGCCGAGCACCACCCCGTGCTTGTGGCCAAGACCGGAGCGCGGCAGGATCACCGCCGCGAGGCCCGGGTCCGACAGGTGAATCGCCATTCCGGTTGGAATGAGCTCCGCGCGCCCCGGCATCAGGGTAAGCGGCCCATCGAGGCAGGCGCGCAGATCGAGACCCGCCGAGCCCGCGGTCGCATACGCCGGCAGCGGAAACTCCGCGCCCAGGCGCCGATCCAGGATCCTGATCTTCAGCGGCCGCGCCGCGGCAGGCCCGGCGCTCAAGCGCGGACCGTGTCGAGGTGGCGCGCTCCCGTGAGGGACGCTGTATAGGATTCGGCGATCAGCCGCACCAGCTCGCGCGCCAGGGCGAGCTTGGGTCCGCTGCCCAGGTCCTGACGCGCGTTGCGCCACAGCACGACCAGATGGTTGTCCTCACAGTCGAAGCCCTTGGTGTGCCCGACCTCATTGGCCGCGATCATGTCGAGGTTCTTATTCAGCAGCTTCCCCCGGGCATTCTGCTCGACCGACTCGGTCTCGGCGGCGAAGCCCACGACGAAGGGGCGCTCGGGCCGCGCGGCCACCGTTGCCAACACATCGACGGTGCGCTCCATGTCGAGGTGCAGGCGGTCGGAGGTCTTCTTGATCTTCTGCTCGGCGGGGCTGGCGGGCCGGTAATCCGCCACCGCCGCGGTGGAGATGAAAATGTTCGCCTGCGCGATCTCGCGCTGCACCGCCTCCAGCATGGCCTGCGCGCTTTCGACATCCACGCGGCGCACCCCGTGCGGGGTCGGCAGAGCGACCGGCCCGCTGACCAGAACGACCTCGGCGCCCGCCTCGCGCGCGGCCTGCGCCACGGCGAAGCCCATCTTGCCCGAGCTGCGATTGCTGATGAAGCGTACTGGATCGATGCGCTCGCGCGTGGGCCCGGCAGTGATCAGCACGCGCCGGCCGCGCAGCGGTCCGTCGCGGGGAAGCAGCTCAGCGAGGCGATCGGCAAGGTCCTGCGGCTCCAGCATGCGTCCCTCGCCCACTTCGCCGCAGGCCTGAGCGCCTTCGGCCGGCCCGAGCACATGCACGCCCCTCTGGCGAAGCAGGGCGACGTTGGCCGCCGTGGCGGCATTACCCCACATGATGCGGTTCATGGCCGGCGCGACGGCGATCGGCGCCTCGGTCGCGAGACAGAGCGTTGACAGCAGATCATCGGCCTTCCCGCCGGCCAGACGCGCCAGAAAATCCGCACTCGCCGGGGCAATGAGCACCAGCTCGGCCCAGCGGGCCAGCTCGATGTGGCCCATGGCCGCCTCGGCCGCGCTGTCCCAGAGATCAATCCTCACCGGACGGCCCGAGAGGGCCTGGAAGGTGATCGGACCGACGAATTCGCGCGCGGCGGGAGTCATGGCCACCTGGACTTCAGCGCCGCGCTCGCGCAAGCGCCTCACCAGATCAGCACTCTTATACGCGGCGATGCCGCCGGTCACACCGAGCAGGATGTGTTTGCCTTGCATGCCCTGATTATCCGGCTCCTTTCACCGGGCACGCAAACCGACTCGCGTGATTTGCGCATTTCTGCATGAACACCCCTGATTTTCCCCCTGCCAAGCCCTTTTCCCTCACCCCAAGATGGACGTACCGCACCAAGGGAGCGCTCCAGATGCAGATCCAGGTACGAGAAGCCGGCATGCTGCCGATACGCAAGTGGGCGCTCTCAGAGCGCCCACGCGAGAAACTTCTGAGCCGCGGACCTCACGCCCTGACGGACGCGGAGCTCCTGGCGCTGCTGATCGGATCGGGCGTACCGGGCTGCTCCGCCGTGGAGCTGGCCCGCGCGTTGCTCAACGATTTCGGCTCCCTGCGCGCTCTGCTGGCGGCCGAGCGCCCGCGCTGGCGCCGCAAGGGGATGGGTCCGGCGCGCTACGCTGCCGTCCAAGCGGCCGTCGAGCTGGCACGGCGGCATTTGCACGAAGAGCTGCGCTCCGGGCAGCCGCTGTCGAACCCTCAGGCCACCCACCGATTCCTGCTGGCACAGTTGCGCGATCGCCCGTACGAGGTGTTCTGCTGCCTGTACCTGGACATCCGGCATCGGCTGATCGCCTTTGAGGAGCTGTTCCGCGGCACGGTCGACTGCGCCCAGGTCCACCCCCGCGAGGTGCTGCGGCAGGCACTGCTGCACAATGCCACCGCGGTGATCGTGGCGCACAATCACCCCTCGGGTGGGACCGACCCCAGCCCGGCCGACGATGCGATCACCGCCCGGCTGAGGGACTGCCTCGCGCTGATGGACGTGCGGATGGTTGATCACGTCATCGTGGGCGGCAGCCGCTGCTATTCGTTTGCGGAACATGGGCTTCTTTAAGCGTCCCTGCCCCCCAACCGGCCGCGGTTCCCTTGCCGGCCTCTCCCGGTGCTGGTATAAAGATCGGCTCCTGCGGACAGGTCACGGCCACCGCAGCCCGGGCAGCCCCGAAGGGCCAGGCTCGGTATCTGGCCAAGCATCTGATTTTTTTAAGGTTGTTGCATATGTCCCGCGTCTGCGAGATCACCGGCAAGGGGCCGGCCGTCGGAAATCGCGTCTCCCACGCCAACAACAAGAAGCGTCGCCGCTTCCTGCCCAACCTGCATACCCAGCGGTTCTGGCTGGAGACCGAGAAGCGCTGGGTTTCGCTGCGCATCTCAGCCCATGGGCTGCGCACCATCGAGAAAAAAGGCATCGACCAGGTCGTGGCCTCCTTGCGCGCCCAGGGCATGAAGGTCTGACGGGAGCCCATCCATGCGCGACAAGATCAAGCTGCTTTCCTCGGCCGGCACCGGCCATTTCTACGTGACCACCAAGAACAAGCGCCTGCACCCCGACAAGCTGGAGGTGCGCAAGTTCGACCCCGTGGCACGCAAGCACGTCGCCTACAAAGAAGCCAAGATCAAATAGCCGCCTGCCTTACGCAGGGACGCGGCCCTCGGGCGGATTTTCCCCGGACGGGGAAGAACCGGATGTCTTTTCGCGAGTCCCCCCGCGGAGTGCTTGTGGCGTGCCGGGAAAATTCGCCCGAGGGCGCGTTCCGATCGCCACGCCGCCGGGCGGCTGAGAATCAAGCAGGCTAAGCCCGCGGCTCGATGTTGCGCAGGTGGCGATGAGCCGAGACCCATGCGCCCAGCCACCCCAGAGCCAGGCCCCCGCCGAACAGCTCGCCGCACTGCCGCCCGGTCAGCCCCGTGAGCACGAAACCGCTGCCGTACAGCTGCGCCAGCCGCGCCACGGGCCCCGTCAGTCCGATCAGCACCGCCTCGAGGATCAGCCAGGCAAGCACCGCCCCCCCCAGCCCATAGAGCATGCCGGTATACAGGAAGGGACGGCGCACGAAGGCATTCGAGCCGCCGACCAGCTTGGTCACCTCGATCTCGGCGCGACGGTTGAGGATCTCGAGCCGGATGGTGTTGCCGACCACCGCCAGCACGCCGGCGCCCAACAGCACCGCCGCGGTGGATACCAACCGCCGCAACACCCCCAAAATGGCGTTGAAACGCAACGCCCACTGCGCATCGAGCTGCACCATGTCCACCGCCGGCCAGGCGGCCAGATCGTGGCGCAGCCGCTCGAGGTCGACCGCGCTGCTGGCCCGGGGCTGCGGCACGATGTGCAGCACGTTGGGCAGCGGATTGCTGTGCAGCGCATCGAGCGCCGCGCCAAAGCCTGAATACTTGCGGAATTCCCGCAGCCCCTGCGTCGCGGAAATGACGGTGACGCTCTGGACACCCGGGATCGTGCGCGCCCGCTCCGCGAGCCGCTGCGCCCGCTGCAGTGACACGCCGGACTTCAGGTACACCGACATGTCCACGGCCTGAGTGAAGCCGCCGGTGGCGACTTCGGCATTGGTCACGAGCAGACCCAGTGCCGCCGGAAGCGTCAAGGCCAGGCCGATGACCAACAGAGTGAATACCGTGGCGAGCGGCGAGCGCGCCAGACGCCCCAGGGCGCCCAGCAGGGCTTGCGCGTGGCGAATGGCGAGCGTGGCGGGACTCATGGGGCCTCCGGATCAGCGGTTGGCCACCAGCGAAGGCAGTGGATCGGGGTCGCCGCCCCGCATCTCGCCGCTGTCGAGCATGATCTCTCGGCTGCCGAACTCGCGCACGATGTGCTGGTCGTGAGTGGCCACCAGCACGGTCACACCGACGTCTCTGAATCGCTTGAACAACCGCATCACTTCGATCGACAGCTCCGGATCGAGGTTGCCCGTCGGCTCGTCGGCGACGATCAGCGCCGGCTTGCCGGCGACGGCACGCGCAATGCCGACACGCTGCTGCTCCCCGACGGACAGCTCCATGGGCAGCATCCGTTCCTTGCCGAGCAGGCCCACCTGATCGAGCGCGGCGCGCACGCGCTTGCTGATCTCCGGAAAAGGGGCGCCTGCGACCACCAGCGGCAGCGCCACGTTGTCGAACACCGGGCGGTCGGCGAGCAGCTTGTGATCCTGGAACACCACTCCGATCTGCCGCCGGAACGCCGGTATGTGGCGCGCCTTGAGCGCGCCGAGGTTGCGTCCGTTGACGCTCACCGTGCCGCGCGACGGCCGCTCGAGCAGCGCGATCAGCTTCAGCAGCGTACTCTTGCCAGCGCCCGAGCGCCCGGTGACGAACACCATCTCGCCGCGGTCGACGAAGAAGCTGACGTTGGTGAGCGCCTCGCGTCCGTTGGGATAGCGCTTGCTCACCCGCTGCAGCTCGATCATCCGCCCACTCCTGCGGCCCCCGCACGCGGCCCTTCGACCAGAGCGGAGGCGAATTCGCGCGCATCGAATTCGCCGAAATCCCCCGCCTGCTCCCCGATGCCGATGAAGCGGATCGGCACCCCAAGCCGGCGTGCGATGGCGACCACGATCCCGCCCTTGGCCGTGCCGTCCAGCTTGGTGATGGCGATGCCGGTCACCCCGACGGCCTCGTGGAATTGAACGGCCTGCGCAAGCGCGTTCTGCCCCTGGTTGGCATCGAGCACCAGCAGGACCTCGTGGGGAGCGGCCGGGTCGACTCGCTGCAGGACACGCTTGACCTTTTTCAGCTCCTCCATCAGATGCGATTGGCTGTGCAGGCGTCCGGCGGTATCCGCCAGGAGGATGTCCACCTTCCGCGCCCGCGCGGACTGCAGCGCATCGAAAACCACAGCGCCAGGGTCCGCCCCGGCGTGCTGGGCAATGCAGTCCGCGCCACTGCGCTCGGCCCATACTGACAGCTGCTCGATGGCTGCGGCGCGGAAAGTGTCGCCCGCCGCGAGCACGACGCTGCGGCCTTCGTCGTGGAAGCGGCGGGCAAGCTTGCCGATGGTGGTGGTCTTGCCGGAACCGTTCACGCCCACCACCAGGATGGTGAAGGGCTTGTGCTGCGGATCGATGACGAGCGGCCGCGCGCACGGCTCGAGAATGCCGGCCACCGCCTCGCGCAGCGCCGAGATCAATGCATCGACGTCAGCGAGCTCCTTGCGGGCGACCTTCTTGTGCAGGTCCGAGAGGATGTGCTCCGTGGCATCGATTCCGACATCCGCCGTCAGCAGCCGTGTCTCGAGCTCCTCGAGGACATCGGCGTCGATCCGTCGTCCCCGCAGGAGATTGGGCAGATCGAGGCCGAGCCGGCCGCTACTCAAGCGCTGGGCGAGCCGCCTGAAGAAGCCCCGGCGCTCCCCGTTGCGGGGTGCCCCGTCTTTGGAATCGGAATCAGCCATGCGTGGTCGCTAGTGTATCTTAATCATCGTGCGTGACCCGCGACAGACACACCACCGCGGCGCCTCGGCGCGGATGCTGCGGATCATCGGCGGCACTTGGCGCGGGCGGCGATGGCGCTTTCCGCCTTCCCCCGGCATCCGCCCGACGCCCGATCGCGTGCGCGAGACCCTGTTCAACTGGCTCGCGGCGAGAGTGCCGGGTGCGCGCTGCCTTGACCTGTTCGCGGGCAGCGCCGCTCTCGGCCTCGAGGCCCTCTCCCGGGGCGCCTCGCACGTGACCTTCGTCGAGCGCAACGGCCCGGCGGCGCGGGCCATCGAGGAGTGTCTCTCCCAGTGGGATCCGGCCCGTCACCATGATTGGCGCGTCGTCGAAGCCGAGGCGCGCGCCTTCCTCCGCGGTCCCGCCCAGCCATTCGATATCGTCTTGCTGGACCCGCCGTTCGACTCCGGGCTGCTCACCGGAGTCTGCAGGGAGCTCGAGCTCGCCGGGTGGCTCGCGACGGATGCGCGAATCTACGTCGAATGTGCGGCCGGACACCCGCCGGCCGTACCGGCCGGCTGGGCGAGCATCAGGGCCGGACAAGCGGGCGAGGTCGGGTATCATCTCTACTTGCCTCAGAGGGGGACCGACGCCGAATGAACCGAAACGCCGTCTATCCGGGCACCTTCGATCCGATCACCAACGGCCACCAGGACCTGGTGCGCCGGGCGGCAAGCATCTTCGACCGCGTGATTGTCGCGATCGCCGCCAATCCCAACAAGGCGCCGATGTTCACGCTCGAGACACGGGTGGATCTCGCGCGCCGGGTCCTGGGGGACTTGTCCAACGTGGATGTGGTCGGCTACTCGGGCCTGACGGTGGAATTCGCGCGCGAGCAGGGCGCCTCGGTGGTCATCCGCGGCCTGCGTGCGGTCTCGGATTTCGAGTTCGAGTTCCAGCTGGCCAACATGAGCCGCCATCTGGAGCGGGACATCGAGACGGTGTTCCTCACACCGCAGGAGCAATTCACTTTCATCTCCTCCACCCTGGTGCGCGAGATCGCCATGCTGGGCGGGAACGTGAGCGAGTTCGTCCACCCCATCGTCGAAGCCGAGCTCAAGAAGCGCCGCAAGACCTGATCGTCATTTCTGACATTCGGGACAGTAGAACGTCGAGCGCCCCTGCTGCGTCGCCTGCCGGATCACCGTGCGGCACACCCGGCACGGTTTGCCCGAGCGCTCGTATACATACAGCTTCTGCCGGAAGTATCCCGGCGAGCCATTGGGCCTCACGTAATCGCGCAGCGTCGTGCCGCCCACCCGGATCGCTTGCGCCAGCACCGTCCTCACCGCCCGAACCAGCCGCTCCGCCTCGGCCCGCGAGAGGCTGCGCGCCCGTCGCTTGGGCAGGATCCGGGCACGGAACAGCGCTTCGCTGGCGTAAATGTTACCCACCCCCACGACCAGGCGGCTGTTCATCAGCAGCTGCTTGACCGCCACCCGGCGCCCGCGGGTCACCCCCCAGAGATAGTCCGCGTCGAATGCGTCATCGAAAGGCTCCGGGGCAAGGTGCCTGAGCAGCCGGTGCCGGGCGGGATCCTGTGTGAAGTGCAGGCTGCCGAACCGGCGGGGATCGTTGAAGCGAAGAGTCTGACCCGAATCAAGCCTCAAGTCGAACTGATCATGCGTGATCCTGGGGGCATCTGCGGATAACACGCGCAGCGAGCCAGACATGCCCAGATGCAGGAGCAGCGTGCCGGACGTGAGCCTGATCAACAGGTACTTGGCTCGCCGGTCCGTGCCGGTAATCCGCTGCCCGGCAACGCGGGCCGGCAGCGACGGCGGCACCGGCCAGCGCAACCGCGGCTCGTAGACCTCGAGCGCCACGATCCGCCGG
Organism: Pseudomonadota bacterium; assembly: GCA_021805865.1. Lineage (GTDB taxonomy): Bacteria > Pseudomonadota > Gammaproteobacteria > Steroidobacterales > Steroidobacteraceae > 13-2-20CM-66-19. The sequence goes on along the minus strand of JAJZDX010000002.1, from coordinate 155,488 downwards.
CCAAGGGCATGCGGCTCGATACCGCGGCGGGTGGTTTCGACTTCGGGGAGCTCCGGCATCGCTCTATGATGCGCCGCGCGCAAGGCTCACGGGGCTCGCCGAGGCGCGCCGGAAAAATAAAGAACCGTACTCATTCCTCCGGACGGGCTTTGCGCATGCCCGGCAACATGCGCCGCAGCACCGAATCCTGCAACACATAGTGATGGGCGAGCGCCGCGGCGGCATGCAGACCGGCCACGATCACGACGATGTCCGCGAAGTCCCCGTGCAGACCGCCGATGGTTCGGATCAGCGAGCCGGTGCTGAAGGCCGGCCGGGGGAACGTGAACCAGTCGAACACGTGACTGCCGTACAGCCATACCCGGGACAGCCCGAGCGCCACCGTGACCACCAGCAGCACATACAACCCATGATGAACGCTTCGGGCGAGCTGGCCCTGCCAGCCCGAATCGGCGGGCGGCAGCCGCCGGCCGGGGCCTGTGCGCCAGCCGATCCGGACCAGCAGGGTCGCGCCCAGCGTCATCCCGAGCAGAATGTGCACCGAAAGTGCCGCCTCCCGGGGCGCGCCCTTGGGAAAAAAGCTCAACGACTGCCCGAGGGTCCACAAGCACGCCACCAGGACAACGGTAATCCAGTGCAGCAGGATGCTGAAACCGTCGTATTGGTGCTGAGTCGCTATCTGGGCGGGAAATTCCAGGGATTCGTCGGGGTTGTGCATATCCAGGTCCGGGGGCAGTTTCTCTGTCTACGATAAAAGGGCGAAGCCGCCGACAATAGCGAAAGATTTTGAATCTAATATGAATTTTTCTTGCGGCCGCCGCTTCCTGCTCCGCTAATGTTTTAGCTCTGACAGTGCGGAAGATACGGATCTCTTCCGGGGAACCTTTTTGGACGCTTAGCACTCGCATATATCGAGTGCTAATATTCAGCACCATGAATCTGGGAGCATCCATGACCGCAAGCACTGCATTGATCGCTCGGCCCTGCGACCTTGCGCTCGCCGGTCCGGTCGGCAGCGTCGATGCGTATATCGACCGAGTGAGCCGCATTCCGGTGCTCGGCCGCGAGGAAGAGCGCATGCTGGCCGAACGCTTCCGCAACCAGGACGATCTCGGCGCCGCCTGCAAGCTGGTGCTCTCGCACTTGCGCTTCGTGGTACACATCGCCCGGGGCTATCGAGGCTATGGGCTGCCCTTGGGCGACCTCATTCAGGAAGGCAACGTGGGCCTGATGAAGGCCGTGAAGCGCTTCGATCCGAAGCTCAACGTCCGCCTCGTGTCCTTTGCGGTGCACTGGATCCGGGCCGAGATCCATGAGTACGTCCTGCGCAACTGGCGGCTGGTCAAGGTCGCCACCACCAAGGCCCAGCGCAAACTCTTCTTCAACCTGCGGCGGCTGAAGAAAAACCTCACCTGGCTGTCCGCCGAGGAGACCGCCGCGGTGGCCAAGGACCTGGGCGTCACACCCGGAGAGGTCAACGAGATGGAGAAGCGCCTCGCGGCGCACGACCTGTCGTTCGACCCGACTCCCGATGCGGATGAGGAGGAATCCTTTGGTCCCTCGGCCTACCTGCCGGCACCCGATGCCGATCCGGCCGAACAGGTGGAAGCCACGGAATGGGAGCGCGACTCCTCCACCCGGCTGCACGGCGCGCTCGAGCACCTCGACGCACGCAGCCGCGACATCCTGCAGCGCCGGTGGATGAGCGACGACAAAGCGACGTTGCACGAGCTGGCCGACCAGTACGGGGTGTCCGCGGAGCGGATCCGGCAGATCGAGGCCAACGCTCTTGGGAAGCTGCGCGGATTCCTCACGCCGGAGGCTGAGCCGGCTCCGGCCTGACCGCGTCACTCATCCGCTGGGATGGGCCCGCCGCCGAAGGTGGCGAGCCGCAAGGAAAAACCACGCTTTTTTTTGCGCGCTGCACGCGCGGGGCCGGGCGCGGCGCCCGGATCCAGCGCCGCTTAATACGCTTCCCGCACCGCCGCCGCCACCTGCTCGTGCACCGACTTGTCGAGCGGGTCGGGCACCAGCTCATCCCCCGGCGCCAGGTCGGCGATCGTCTGTGCCGCCGCCATCAGCATCGCATCGGTGAAACGCAGGGCGCGGGCGCCGAGCGCGCCCTTGAACAGCCCCGGAAAGGCCAGCAGGTTGTTGATGCCTTTGCCGTCGGCGGCAAAGGCGGCTCCGTGCTCCCGTGCCACGATGGGCTCGATTTCCGGATCGGGATTGGACAGCGCCAGGATGACCTGGCCTGGCCGGACCCACTCCGGGCGGATCAGGTCCTTCACCCCCGTGGTGGCCAGCACGATGTCGGCGCGCTGCATGATGGATTCCAGGCTCGTGCCCTCACCGCCAAGGGAGCGAAGGCGCGAGAGTGCGGCGGAGTCGCGATCGGCGCCGAGCACCTTGCGCACGCCATAAGCACGCAACAGCCGCACGATCCCCGTGCCGGCCGCGCCCAGTCCGATCTGGCCTACGGTGCTCTCCGGCAGACTCCTGTGTGCAAGGCGCGCCGCATTGATGAGCGCCGCCAGCGCCACGACGGCGGTGCCGTGCTGATCGTCGTGCAGCACGGGCTTGGCAAGCCGCTCACACAGGCGGCTCTCGATCTCGAAGCACTCCGGGGCGGCGAAATCCTCCAGCTGGATGGCGCCAAAGGACAGGTGGATGGCGGCGATGTGATCCACGACCTTCTCGGGTCGGGTCTCCTCGATCAGGATGGGCACCGCGGAGAGGCCCGCGAGATCGGCGAACAGCGCCGCCTTGCCTTCCATCACCGGCAGACCGGCGAGCGGTCCGATATTGCCAAGGCCCAGGACCGCCGTGCCGTTGGTGATCACGGCCACGGTATTGTCGATGCTGGTGTAATCGTGCGCAAGCTCGGGATCCTGTTTGATGGCGAGGCACACCCGCGCCACCCCCGGCGTGTACACATCGCGAAGCACCTGCCGGGTGTTGATCGGCAGACTCGCTACGGTGCGGATCTTGCCGCCGCGGTGGCGGTTGAAAACCCGGTCGGACTTGCCGAGGAAACGGGCGTTCGGCAGCTGATCGATGCGATCGTAGAGGCTACGGTCGGCCTCCTCGTCCATCTCCAGGGTGATCTCCCAGACCGTTCGGCCCTGTCCGCGACGCAACGCCGTCAGGTGCTCGATGGCGAGGCCGGCCTCGGCGATCACCTGCAGCACTCTCGCGAGGCTCCCAGGCTGGTGTACGGTCTCGACGATGAGAATCTCGGGTATCTTCATAGATGATGACAACGGAACAACCGCTGCAAATGTTCCACTATAAATCGTCCACCTGAAAGTGTGCTCGACTTCGATGTCTTCCTGGCTCAAGGTCCTGTTGCTCGCGCTGGTCGCACTCGTGCTGCCCTGGGACGGCGTCCGTTACGCCCGGCAGATGGAGTCGGCGCTGCGAGAGAGCGAGCGGCAGGCGCTGCACTCGGTCGCCGAGACGGTGGCCGCCTCGCTCCAGGGCCGTGCCGCCCTGCTCTACCGCTACCCCGGCGCCCGCGCCCCCTTTGATCTCACCGCCGTGCCGTTGCCGGCGCCGCTGTCCGTCGACGGCGTTGCCGGCTGGATCGCCGCGGGCGGGGGCAGGCAATACGGTCGGGATGCCTGGCGCCATTATGGCAAGGCGCCGCATCGCTTCGCCGTTTTCGCCGGCGTGTACGGGCGCATGCTGTATGTGCTGCTGAAGGTGCAGGACCCGCACGTGGTGTTCGATGCTCCCTTCGCCAACCCGCTGCGCCGTGCTTCGATAGGCGATCGCATCTGGCTGGGATATGCCGGCCCTCGGGGCGGACGGCACGCCGAGTTCTTCGCGCTGACCGGTCCCGGTCCCATCGTAGCCCGCCGCATCGTGACGGGAGAGTACGGGCGCCAACAGGCGATCATCGACCCGCGCATCGTCGGCACCCTGGAGCTGCGGGCCGGCGGATACGCTGTCGAGTTCTCGATGCCGCTCTCCCTCACCGACGGCCGCTTCGGCGTGCTGATCGACGACCGTGACCGGCGAGGCGCGGCGCCCCTGAGCTACGGCACTCTGCGCACCCACAGCCTTCGCGCCCGGGGCCGCCTGATCCTCGCCTCGCCGGCGCTGCCCAAGTACCTGGCGAGGTTCGTGAAGCCGGGCTTGAGGCTCTCGGTCACGACACCCGATGGCACGATGCTGGCCCAGGCCGATGAGCTCACCGTGCCGCAGGTGCCGGCACCCGAGCCCGGTATCCTCGCCCGTCTCTACCATCGCCTGGTCGGGCCGCATGGGGTGAGGGTGATCGAGGCGACGGCCCCGATCTACGGCGCCACCCACGGACCGGTGATCGCGAGGCTGCTCCTCACCCGGATGTCGGACCGCGGGGTGCGGCTGCGCAACCGCACGCTCGAGCGGATGCTGAATGTGACGCTGGCAACCAGCGCACTGGCCTTCCTCACCGCCGCCGGGCTTGCCGCTCACCTGGCGGGGCAAGGATGGCGGAAGCGCCAGCGGCACCGGGCCGGTTGAGCGCGGCCGCTGCCGGCCGCTCACTCGAGTCGCGCGCGGAAACTGAGCTCGATCATCCTGCCGAGCACATCGGCGCCATAGACCCAGGGCTGCGGCGGCGCCTCGCCGAATACATTGTCGATGTGCAGCGTCACGCGGAACCTGCGATCGAAACGGTACAGCACGTCGAAATCGTGGATGGTGCTCGAGGGGATCGACAGCGGCAGCTGGTTGGCGGCCGCGAGCCTCGCCACCGGCGCCTGCAGATTCGCCTCGGTGTCATCCTGCCAATCGAGCGCCAATCCAAGCAGGTTCGGCACGCGGTAAGCCGGATTGCCGTACACGAAGCCGTACTCGGAGAAGCTGGAATAGGCCTGCCCATGCGAGTACGACACGTTCCAGTCGAAGCGGCGCCGCAGCCGCCGCAAGTGCCCGCTCAGGACCGCGTTGAGGTTGACGGTGCGCACGAACGAGGCGATGGGCGAGGGTGTCGCGTCGTAGTTGCTGCGCGAGAGGTAGAAATCGGTGAGGCCCTCGGCCGCGAGGACGCCGCGGGCCTGTGGATCGAGAAACGCGTTCTGCGGGCTGATCAGCCAGGCCGAGCCGGGCTGCGGATCCTCATAGGCGCTCGAGAGCCCGAATTCCGTATAAGCGTAGTTCGGCTGATTGGCGGCAAGACGCGAGCCCACGTAAGCGAATGCGGCGGTTGCCTCGAGACGCATCCCGTCGGTGAAATCATACCTGCCTATGCCGTAGAGAAGGACCCGCTCGTTCGGCGTCAGCAGCGGCGTCATGGGCGCCAGATCGAGCGAATCACCGCCGCTGGCCTGGGTGGAGCTGTAGACCGTGCCAGGATCGAACGGTACCAGATCGCCGTTGGCGGCGAACTGCGCGGAGTGTTCGTTCCCGGCAGCTCGACCGGCGATCCGTCCAGGCGGTACGGCAACCCGTCATTGGTCACCCCGTTGACCCGCAGGTTGTCGGCGAGAATCTGCGCCGGCACTGCGCTGTCCGGGCCGGTGTAGCGGGGATTCGGCACGAAGCCCTGCTGCAGGCGCGTCCAGGGCCGCTGCTGTTCGCTGACGGCGGTGGTCTGATCGTACTCGGCGGCAAGCGCCAGGTTCAGCCGGTGGGCGAGGAAGTCCCGCCCCGCGGCGCCCTCGAAGTCGTATGCGCCTGCGTCCCAGCGCGCGGAATTGGCGAGATTGACGATGAGCCGCGCCCCTCTGAACCTGCGTCTCATGCGGATGTCCACGACGCCGGAGACCGCGTCGGCGCCGTACACCGCCGCTCCGGTGGCGGGCACGATGTCGACCCGCTCGAGGAAGATGCCCGGCATGTCGTTGAGATCGAGCTGAGTGCCGCCCCTGTTGGCGAAGATACTGGCGGGATTGTCGGAGACGAAGCGCAGGCCGTTGACCAGCTCCAGGGTCAGGTTGGTTCACAGGTTGTAGAGGTTGACGTAGTTGAATCCGACACCGAAATCGTTCTGCGCGCCGAACGGCGTGACGCTGCCCTGGAACTCCGGCAGCGCATTGAGCGCGTCGGTGATGTTGGTATAGCCGTGGCTTTGCAGGAACGCGGCGCTGACCATGCTATCGACCGGCACCGGTGCGATGAGGGCGCGCCGGGTGAGCAGCCGCGACCCGCTGATCACGACCCGTCGCAGCCCGGGGGCCGATCCGGCGCTCCAGATCCCGTGCAGAGGCGCTGCGCCCGAGCGGCACGATGCCGATGGTGTCGGCGCCGACCAGATGGAACCCCAGGCCCGTCCGTCTCAGCAACTTTCCCAGCGCCTCGGCGAGGGGCAGTCGCCCATGCACACCGCGCGTGAGCAGATGCGCGACCCTCGATGCGGGTGTGATCACCTGCAGCCCCGATTGCTGCGAGAACGCGATGAGGGCCGTGGCGAGCGGCTGGGCTCTGATGTCAAACTCGGCGGCGCGCTGCGGCCAAAGCGAAGCGCCGCCATGGCTGGCGAGCCGGACGGGCATCGGGTGCCGGTGCGAGCAGGCGGCGCATGCGCTCTGCTCCGGCCTCGCCCTCCGCCAACGCGCCGGCTGCGCCCCATAGGCGTCGCATCTGCTCGAAGGCCTGCTTGTGGCGCTCGTCGGACTCGTACCAGAGCGTCCACTCGCCCAGGTCGGCCTCGCTCACCGAGCGCTCATGCAGTCGCACGAGCCAGTCCATGGCCGCTTGCATCCGCTCGGCATCCGCGGCACGGAAAGTCTCGCTGGGCGGACTCATGCCCCCGCCCGCGCCTTCGCCTCGGCCGCAGCCAAGCCCATGATCCGCAGCTTGCAGTAGACCGCGGCACGGCTGATGTAATTGCGCGCCGAGCGCTCCCCGACCCCGAGGTCGCGTGCGATCTCGGCCGTCGACCAGTCCTCGAAGCGGTGCAGGACGAACGCCCTGCGATGGCTGTGCGGCAGCTCGAACAGCGCTTTCTCGAGCGTGTCGAGTTCCTCGGTGGCCATGAGGCGGTGCTCCGGGCCGAGGCAATCCACGGTCTCGGCGCGGGGGACGATCCGGTCGAGCCGCGCATGGTTGATCTGCTGACGGATCCGGTCCACGGCCAGATTGGCGGCGGTCTTGAACAGGTACGCCCTGGGGAAACTGATCGTTCCCGGACGATCCAGCTGCAGCAGCCGTACATAGGCCTCCTGCGCCACCTCGCGAGCTTCCTGCTCATTGCCGAGGCGCATCAGCAGGAACGAGTGCAGCGTCCGGTTGTGCTCCTCGAAGAGCCTCGAGAGCGCGTGAGAGCGCTCGGGGGCCTCGGCGGCAGCCTTTGCGGCGCTGCGGCTGGACGATGAGCCGAACATCGGGGACGGATCCTCTGCGGCGGCTGATCAGGAAGTATTAGACGGCCGGCGGGCTCGAATCGGCAATCGCAAAGTCTCTGGCCGCCCCTGCGCCTCACTTGCGCTTGCATCCTCCGTCCTTCTCGCGCACCATTCGCGCCGCGTCGCGGGGTGTGGTGCCGCCCGTGACGCCCAGCGATGGCGGTCCGGACCCCCGGGAGGTGTAACAAAGGACATGAAGCAGCGCGCGTCGAGCAGCCTCGATCCCCGTCCCGCTCTGTGCAGCGTCAATTCGTATCTCGAGAAGAATTTTCCCGATTTCTTCGCCGAAGCCCGTTTCCAGGTCGGCGATGACGATTACTTCCTATACGCCCGCTTCGGCCAGTACCTCGCCCGCACCATCGAGCAGAACCGGGCTCCCCGCGAGAAAATCAACCGCGGCTTCACCGTGCTCAACAAGATGGCCCGCGCATCGGCGCGCCATCCGCGCATCCGCCAATTGCTGGTCTCCGGCCCTCTGGAGTACATCGTCGATGCGCCCAAGGCCCGTGCGCTGGCGCGCAAGCGTCTCTCGGCAGTCGCCAAGGGCTATCTCGAGAGCCTGTGCGAATAAGTTGACATAACGAAGGCCGCGGAGCGCATCGTTGGACGAGTCTCTCGAGGTGCGCTGTTTCTGGCTCGGCCGGGCGCCGCTCACCCCCGAGACGCTGAAGGAGCGCCAGCGACTGTGGTTCGGCGTCGAAGCCTCCCGCGACGAGCAGCGCACCGTGGATGATCTCATCCGCACCCGGTTCGGGGGGTTGATGGAGCGGGCAGCCGCGGGGGCGCTCGGACCCTGGCAGGGCAGCCCGCACCGGCGCTTGAGCCTCATCCTGCTGCTCGATCAGTTTCCCCGCCACGTCTTTCGCGGCACCGCCCGGGCGTTCGCCACCGATGACGCGGCGCTCTCGCTCACCCTTTCCGGCCTTCAGGCGGCCGCGGATGCAGTGCTCTCTCCGGTGGAAAGGCTGTTCTTCTACATGCCCCTGCAGCATGCCGAGCGCAGCGACGCGCAGGAGGAATCGCTGGGCGCCTATCGCAGGCTCCTCGCCGAGGGCGCTGGCCAGGCGCTGCGGCCGCTGTTCGCCGGGGCGCTCGATTCCGCCGAGCTGCATCATTCCATCGTGGCCCGGTTCGGGCGCTTTCCGCATCGCAACCGGGCGCTCGGACGCGAGAGCACTCCCGAGGAAGAGGCGTACCTGGCCCGGGGCGCGCGCCGCTTCGGACAATAATTCACGCCCACCGCGCCGCGCCAAGTTGGTGCACGGGAACGCCTCTACGGCCCAACCCGATGCAGCCGGAGCGCCGGGGGACTGATGCAAGTCCGGCGGACTGCCCGATTCCCGCGGCGAGCCGTGCCGGCATGGATCTTGCTCTCCTTTCCCTGTCCGATGCTTGCGAACGGTATCACCGCGATGATGCGCCTGTCACGTCCACCGCCGATCAGGAACCTGCGGGTATTCTGCGCCGCCGCCCGCCTTCGCAGCTTCAAGTCCGCGGCCGAAGAGTTGTATCTGACGCCCTCCGCGGTCAGCCATCAGATGAAGGAGCTGGAGGAGGCGCTTGGCGTGCGCCTGTTCGAGCGCAAGCCGCGCGCCCTCGAGCTGACACACGCCGGCGCCATGCTGCTCGATGAGGTCGCACCGCTCCTCGAGGCGCTCGATCGGACGCTCGCCCACGTGGCGCGCCGCGGCGGCAGGCGGGCGTTGCGGGTGCTGCTGCCGCCGTTCTTCGCCAGCGAGCTGTTCATTCCGCGCCTCGCGGGCTTCTGCGCCGAGCACCCCGAGATCGACATCCAGGTCGACACGCACGATCCGCGCCCTGCGACACATCCGGCGAGCGCAGACGTCTCGATTCTCATCGCCGACACCGAACCGCAGGGCGTGCAGTGCTCGCGCCTATTTGCGCTCTCGCTGACGGCCGTGTGCGCCCCGCAGCACACGGCGGCGGTGGCCCGCCTCGGCGGCGCCGTATTCAAGGAGATGGCGCTCATCGTGCACAAGCCCCGGCCGCACGCCTGGGCCGGCTGGGCCGAGGAAGCCGGCCTCGACACGCCGGAGCCGAGGAATGTGCTCGAGCTCGACACCCTGCACGCGGTGGTGCGCGCGGCCGAGCGCGGCCTCGGCGTGGCGCTGGTGCCCACCGTACACTGCGAGGCCTGGTTCCGCTCCGGCGCGCTCGCGCGCATCTTCCCGGTCGAGCTGCCGACCGCCGACACCTATTATCTCGTCACCCGGCCGAAGGATGCCGACAAACCCGATATCCGCGCGTTCAGCGACTGGATGGTGGCGCAGTTCACCGAGCCACGGGCCGCTCCGCGGCCGCTCGCTTCCACCTTGCGGCTCGCCGCGTGTTGATGAGACGCACTCATGTGGCGGTGCAATTCTTTTCGTTTGTCGGATCCGCGCCGGCCTTCTATCGTGTCAGCGTTGCTTCCCCAAGACAGCCCCGGCATGCAACACGATAGGAGAGCCCGCATGTCCTTACACAGACGCAATGCCCTGGCGTTACCCCTGACGCTGTGCGCCGGAGCGGCGCTCGCGATGATGTCCGCGGCCTCGGCCGCCGAACAGCCGCACCGATTCGTGCTCACCGCATACCCCAGCGCTGCGGGCGGCCACGCTCTGCTTACCGGCCGCTTCCAGGCCGCGGCAAGACAACTGCGGGAGCGCGCAGGCGGTACGGCTCTCGATGTGGCGGCCGTCTACACCAATCGCTGTGTGGCTTTTTCCATGACACAACAATGGCACGCGGCCCGCACGGCGTGTGACGCCGCGGTCCGCGACGCGAACCGCGAGCGCTTCGATACCCTGCTGTCGGCGGACTGGCCCCACACCAGCGGCAAGGTGCGGCTCGCCGCCGCCTACACCGATCGCGGCGTGATGCGTTGGTTTTCGCACGATGCGGCCGGAGCGCAAAGGGACTTCGCCAGGGCGCGGACACTCTCGCCGTACTCGAGCTTCGTCAGGCGCAACCTGACTGCAATGAAATTCCGCGATACTACTGAGGTGCAGGCACGAGGCAGTTGAACGGCTGACCGGGTCCGGGAGGCGAAGCGGCCCATCCCCCCCTCTTGGGTGCGCTTCGTCTTCCGGAACCCACCCCTTCCGGATTTGTTACAACAGGGAATTTCCCGCGCGAAGAAGCTGCCGGGTCCGGGAGGCGAAGCGGCCCATCCCCCCCTCTTGGGTGCGCTTCGTCTTCCGGAACCCACCCCTTCCGGATTTGTTACAACAGGGAATTTCCCGCGCGAGGAAGCTGTCGGGTCCGGGAGGCGGGGCGACCATCCCCCCCTCTGTGGTCGCCTCGTCTCCCGGCGCCCTTGCGGCCGCACTCACCCGCGCTGCCCCGGAGATCGCCCAATGCGATTCGCAGGGTCGATCAGAGGCTCCCGGGCAGCGGAAAGAATCCGGGGTCGGTGAGCGGCATCTCGGTCATCGGACCGAATTGCGCAAGCTGCGCGCGGATGCCCGCCCCATCCCCGATTGCCACGATGACCACCGAATCGGGCGGCGGAAACGCCTCTTCGATCACCTCGCGGGCCGCCGCCGGGCCGACCGCCGTCAGCTCGGCGGGGTATTCGTCGATGTAGCCCGTCCCGAGGCCGTAGAGCTCGATGTCGGCGATCGCGGCGGCCCAGTCCGTAGCGGTCTCGAGCGCAAGCGCATACTGCCCGAGCGTGTAGGCCCGCGCCGAGTCGAGCATCTCCTCCGTCACCCCTTCGCGCTTGAGGCGTGTCAGCGCCGAGAGCGCCATGCTCAGCCCAAGGCCGGTGTTGTCGGCCTCGACGAAGGAACGGATGGCGAAGTCCCCGGGAACGCTGCCGCGCGCGAACCCGGAGCGCGCTCCGTAGGACAACCCCGATTTGATGCGCAGCTCTGCGTTCAGGAGCGAGGTGAACCGGCCGCCGAACAGGGTATTGACCAGGTCGAGCGCGGCGCGCCGCCGGTAGCGCTTCTCGACCCCGACGCTGCCGATCCAGAAGTGCGTCTGGGTCGAGCCGGGCGCGTCCACCAGCAGCACTCGCCTTGCCGTGACCGGCGCGGGTGCTCGGGGCGGGCTCACCTCGGCCCGCGCCCGGTGCCAGTCGCCGAATGCGGCGCGGGCCGCCGCCTCGATCCGCGGCGGATCGAGATCGCCCGCAAGCACCAGAGTGAGACGGTCGGCGCCGAAGTGCCGCCGGTAATACTCGCTCACCTGCCCATGATCGATGGCCGCGAGGGAGGCCTCGCTGCCATACACCGGCCGACCGTAGGGATGCTCGCCGAACAGCAGCGCCCGCCCATAGGCATCGATGAGCTCGGCGGGCTCCGCGTCCTTGGCCGCCTTGATGAACTCGATCTGCCGCTCGCGCAGATGCTCGAATTCCTCCCGCGCGAGCCTCGGTGCGCGCAACGCATCGGCGACCAGCTCGAGCATCAGCGACTGATCGCGCGCGAGAAACTGTGCCCGGACGGTGATCGCCTCGGGACCGGCGCCGGCGCCGAAGCCGCCGCCGACACCCTCCACGGTGTCGGCAAACGCATAGGCGTCGCGATCGGCGGCGCCCTTCTCCAGCAGCCCCGCCACCAGGGAGGCGACGCCGGGAAGCGCCGGAGGATCGGCGAGCACTCCGCCACGCACCACGGCATGGCAGGCGACAAGCGGCACATCGCGCCGAGGAATCAGAACGAGCGTGGCGCCGTTGTCCAGCCTGAGGCGCGTATGCGCCGGCACACGCACACCCGTCATCCGCCCGTGCTCCCGGGAGCCGCCTCGTGCGCCAACATACCGACCGTGCGCCTCCTCGCCTCGAGGATGTCCTCGGCCACCTCGCGCACCTGCGCGCGGGAGACCGACTCCAGGCGTGCCGGCGCGTCGAACAGGGCGGACCAGCCTCCATGAAACGCCTCGAATTCCCCGAGAAAGTGCGCCTTGCCGTCGATGGTGGCGAGCTTCTTCCAGAAGCCGACCACGGCGAGGTTGCGCGCCCGCGCGAGCTCGGCCTCGGTCACGCCCTCGCGCACCAGGCCGGTCAGCTCGCGGTCGAGCGCGTCCAAGACTTCATCAGCCCTCGCCTCCTGCGGCAGCGTCAATGACAGCCACAGCAGCCCCGGATCAAACCCCTCCTGCCAGTGACCGCCCACCTCGATCGCGAGACGCTGCTCTTCGACCAGCGAGCGATGCAGGCGGGAGGCATCGCCGTCGACCAGCACCGAGAGCAGCAGCTCGATCGCGGGAGCGCGCGAGTCGGCGGCGGCCGGCGCCTTGTAGGCGCACTGCAGAAGCGGCGCGTGGACGTTGCGCCGGATCAACACCCGCCGCTCGGCGAGCTGCTCGGGCTCGCAGATCCGCACCGGTGCCGGCGGCAGTTGGGCGGCAATCGGCTCGAAGTAGCGCCGGGCGAGCACCAGGGCGTGCTCGGGATCCACATCGCCCGCCAGGGTGAGCGTGAGATTGTTCGGCGCATAATAGATTCGGTAGAACGCCTGCAGGTCCTGCATCCGCCACGACCGGATGTCCTGCGGCCAGCCGATGGTCGGGAAGCGATAGGGATGGGCAAGAAAGGCGGCCGCCTGCACCTGCTCGGCCAGCAGCCCATGGGGGTTGTCCTCCACACGCAACCGCCGCTCGGAGGCGACGACCCCGCGCTCGCTCTCGATGAGCTCCGGAGTAAAAGCGAGGTTCGCCACCCGATCCGACTCCAGATCGAGCACAAGCTCGAGCGCGTGCGACGGAAACCAATCCTGGTACACGGTGACGTCGTCGCTGGTGAAGGCATTGTTGGCCCCTCCCTGAGTTTCCATCAGCCGGTCGAATTCACCGGGGTGGCGTCGCAGGGTACCGTTGAACATCATGTGCTCGAAGAAATGCGCGAGCCCCGTGATACCCGGCGCCTCGTTGCGGCTGCCGGCCCGCACCCACAGATTCAGAGCCACATTGGGGATGTGGTGAACGGGCCAGACGATGACTCTCAGCCCGTTGGAGAGCGTTGCGGCGCGCACGGACTCACGCCCCGAGAATTCCGGCGCTCGGGCGGCAGGCAGCGGATCGAGGATGGCCCGTCTTCGCATGAGGCCAGTGTACGCTCCGGCGGCGCCCGCTGAGGGGAACGGCTGATCCGTGCGACATCCGGGAGACGAGGAAGTCCACCGAACGGGCGATCAGCCGCTTGGAACCGATTCGCTTGCGCCTACGCCACTTCCTCGGCGGCGGTCTCGGCGGATTCACTACTGGCGGATGCCGTGAGCCCGAGCTCTGCTACGACGCGCCGTTCGGCCCAAGTCGGGCCGACGAGCCGCTCCAGAAAACCGCAATGCCCCCCGCGAGGGGTCACGACGATGTCCAGGCAGGGCGGTCGCGCCAATCGGCGGAGGCCGGAAGGTGGAATGATGGGGTCATCGAGGGAGGTGATGAGGGCCGAGGATACCTCCAGAGATTCCAGCCGGCGGCCGGTGAGAGAGTAGCCGTCGAGGTACTCGTCCAAGCTGGCAAAACGGGTGTGACGATGGATGAGCTCTGCGGTCAGGTGCCGCAGGTTCCGGGTGCCCTGCAGGTTTCGAAAATCGTAATCCTTTGGCCAAGCAATCTGCTTTTTCCTGAGTGATCGCCACCATTTCCGCGCAAAATAGAGAGAATATCCAGGAAATCCGCGCTCGAGCGCGAGCAGGGTCTCGTGCGGGTCCAGCACGGGGGACACGGCGACGATCCGGGTGAGATCGAGGCCGGCCGACCGGGCTTCAGCCCCTGCGCGCAGGAGAAAATTACCGCCCAGGGAGAAGCCCACCAGCCGCAGCGGACGACCGGTCAGCCGCTGAAGCGCACGCAGGGCTCCCATCACCTCGGGCAGCCGACAGGAGTGAAACAGGCCGCGATTGAGGTGATGGGTCTCCCCGTGATCGCGCAGGTTGAGGCGCAGCACGTCGAAGCCTCGCTCAAAGAGCTGCTGGCCGAGCGACAGCACATAGAGGGAGTCCGCACTGCCCTCCCAGCCGTGCAGCACCACGATGGGCTCGCCGTGGCTGGTCAGGCTGGAGCGAAAGCATTGCAGTCGAACACCCTCACCACAGTCGAGCAATAGCTCGCGTTGTGCCGCCAGGAGCGGCGCGGCACGGCGCACGATGGGGCCGCGTCGCAGCCCGATGCTCGCCAGCATGGACTGAAGGTGCCGGCTTTTTAGCCAGAACGGCGGCTGGAAGTCACTTTCTGGAGCCCACGGACCGGCGAGGACCGGCGGAGCCGCATTCCTGTCATCGGCGTCCCGCGCCTGTCTTTCTGCCACGTTGCCGCCTCTGCCGGCCCTCTTGACTGCGGTACGCAGTGTAGCGCAACCGCAGAACACACGCGCCCGCGGCCCATCCCGGCTCAGGCTCTGCGGCGCAGAGACTGGTACAGCTCGCCGAGACGGCCTGCCATGGCGGCGGAGGACCAGCCGCGCGCATAGGTGCGGCCCTGATCCGACAAGGTGCGGCGCAGTCCCTCGTCCGTCAACACGCGGACCACGCTGGCCGCGAACGGCTCCTCGCGCTCCTCGGCTATGAGCGCGCCGCAGGCCGGCGCGAGGATGGAGCGGGTACCGAGCTCGGCGGTCGAGACGACCGGGGTGCCCTGGGCCATGGCCTCGAGCAGCACCAGGCCCTGCGTCTCGGTACGCGAGGCGAACACGAACACCGCGGCCGCCGCATAGCAATCCAACAAGGCGGTGTCGCGCTCCAGATAGCCCGCAAAGTGCACGTCGGCCGCGAGACCGAGCGCCGCAACCCGTCGCCGCAGAGTCTCCCGCGCCGGGCCCTCTCCGGCGATGACCAGGAGGGCGCCGGGGACGGTCTTGCGCACCTGGGCAAACGAGCGCACCAGGAACTCGATGTTCTTCTCGTGCGCGACCCGGCCGATATAGGTGACCAGCGGCCGATCGGGCGGCAGGCCCGCCAGCGCGCGAAAGCGGCGGCCATCGCCCAAGCGGAACCGGTCCGCAGGCAGCCCGGTCGGAATCACGTGCACCGGCGTCTTGACACCGTACTCGTGCAACACCTGGCGCAACGGCTCCGAGGGCGCCACCAGAGCCCGCACGTCCGCGCACTGCGCGCGGGTGAAGGCCCGAGCCAGCCCCCGGCCGATCCGCCGGGGCAGGGACGGCACGTAGTGATGCAGGTATTCCTCGAAGAAGGTGTGATAGGTGGCGAGGCAGGGAATGCCCCTCCGCCTGGCGTACCGGACCCCCGCGTAATGCGCGACGAACGGGGTGTGAATGTGCACGAGGTCGAAGTCGTCCGCGGACAGGCCCTGCAGCACCTGATCCAGGCGGCCCCAGCGCATCCGCCGGTCCTCCGGATCGCCCGGCACGCGAGCGCCGGGTATACGGATCATGTCGGGCTCGGTGGCGGGAGCCTGGCCCGGATACTCTGGCGCGACCAGCACGGTCTCTACGCCCAAGTGAGCCAAGTCCCCACGAAACGTTCTGATGGAAGTGGAGACGCCGTTTACCCGTGGGAAATAGACGTCCGATACGAACAAGACGCGCATCAGGCGAATGACAGCCCCAGCATGCCCAGCGAGAGTCCGATGGCCGCCCCCGCCAGGACATCGGTGGGATAATGCAGGCCGAGCACCACTCTGGAGCCGGCGATCGTCAGCGTCAGTGGAATCAGCACCCATCCCAAAGACGGGTAGTGCGCGGTCATCTGCACGGTGAAACACACCGCGTGCAGAGTGTGACCGGAGGGAAAGCTGTAGCGGTCGAGCGGCGCCATCGCCCGATCGATCGTCGAATGCGTGATGAACGGCCGCTCGCGCACCAGGACATGCTTGAGGACCTTGTAGATCACCACCCCGGCACAGCCCGTCAACGCCATGACCACGGCCGGACGGACCGCCTCGCGGCCGTACACCACGGGCAGCGCCAGGATGAGCACGTACCAGATGATTCCGTCGCCGAGGCGGCTGGCAACCTGGAAGATCCGCCGCGGGATGAGGAACGACGCGCCTCGGTTCAACCGGCGGCACAGGCCGTACTCCGCGGCATCCACTCTCGCGATCCACTCGGACAGGGCGGTCGCTTTCATCGGGGCGCTTGAACGTGCAGTATGGGCGGTACAGGATCTCAAAGCACATCGTGTACGGCGCACATGTCGGCGAAATGACATCCAGATGAAGGTTTTGTTGCAACAGGCTCGCAAGGCTCGTTATGTCGCGGCGCTGCTGCTGTTCCTGACGGCAGCGCCCGCCGCAGCGGTCCAGCGGCTGGTGCTCACCGTGGGCCGCGTGTCCTCACCCCTTGCCGCACTGCACGGCGGCAAGGTCATCATCCGCCTCGACTCCTCCGGACCCGCCGGCCTCGAGATCCGTGCCGACACGCTCCTCCTGCACAAGCCTGGCCTGCCACCGCTCCGGCGGGTCACACTGACCTGCGCCACGGTGGACCTGGGCAAGCCACTGTTCGCCTGCGGCCGTGGACAGCTGACGGCGCTCACAGGCACGGTAGCGTTCAAGGCCAGGCTCTCGGCCAACTACAATCCCGCGAGCCGAACCTTGCGCTTCGCCGCCTCGAGGATCCCCCTGGCCGCAGGCCAGGTGCAGCTCGCGGGCACCGTTCGGCACGGCACCTGGGGTCTCACGGCCAAGGCGGTCCGCGTCGATCTGGCCAAGGCGGCGCGGCTCTTGCGTCCCTGGCTCGCGCTTCCGGCCGGCGACAGCATCGAGGGTCATCTCGATGCACGCATCGCCGTCACCAATCTTCCGGTCCTGACGGCAGGCCTCACCGCCCGCACGACGGACTTCGGCTTCAGCAACGGTCCGGGGACGGTTGCCGGGCAACAGCTGGGCGCCTCGCTCACCGGTACGCTGCAGCGCAGCGGCCGGAGGCTGACGCTCGGACTGACCGTGCACGGCCTGCAGGGCCAGGCCCTGCTCGGACCTGCGCTCCTCGACCTGGCGACCCATCCACTGACGCTCAGCGCCCGGCTCACGCGCGAAGGCGCCGGGCCGGTGGACGTGTCATCGCTCGAAGTGGCACAGCGAGGCGTGATCGACGCGCGCGCGGGGGGCATCGTGACTCTCGGTCCCCACCCCGGCATCGAAAGCGCGCAGGTGGACGTCACCCGCCTGGTCTTTCCCGGCGCCTATACCAGCTACCTGCAAATGCGGCTGGCCGCGAGCGCACAAGGCTCGATCAGGAGCAGCGGCGAGCTGAGCGGCAGGGCCTGGATCGCCCGCGACGCGATCACTCGCGTCGACGTGATCGTTCGCGACTTCGGATTCGACGATCCGGTGGCACGGCTGTTCGTCCGGCATGCCAACGGCGAGATCCACTGGGCGGGCACTTCCGGCGGGTCCGTTCCCCGTTCGCATATCGGGTGGACCCAGGTCGGCGCCTATGGCCTCGCCGGCGGACCGGCGAGGCTGACCTTTCTCGCCTGGAAGCGCAATTTCGCACTGCTCGGGGGCAATGCCCGGCTCCCGGTACTCAACGGCGCCATCCTCATCCACACCCTCGTTGGCCGCAACCTCGGCCTACCCCAGGCGACCTTCGATTTCGACGCCGATCTCACTCCCATCAGCATGCCGCGGCTGTGCCGGGCATTCGGCTGGCCGATCATGAACGGACAGCTCTCCGGGCACATCCCCCTGGTGCGCTACCGCCACCATGCGCTCACCTTCGACGGCAACCTGGTGGCACGGGTATTCGACGGCACGATCACGGGGCGCCGTATCCGCCTGGAGCATCCGCTCGGGCAATGGCCGCAGCTCAGCGCTGATGTCGAGGCGCGGGGACTCGATCTCGGCATGGTGACCCACACCTTCGCCTTCGGCTCGATGACGGGCCGGGTGGACGCGGACATCCACGGACTTCAGCTGTTCGACTGGTCGCCCGTCGCCTTCGACGCCAGGCTCTACACCATGCCGGGGGATCGCTCGACACATCTGATCAGCCAGAAAGCGGTCACCCGCATCGCCGCCCTGGGCGGGGCCGGCGGGGCGGTCACGGCGGCGCTCGAATCCGGCGTACTGCGCTTCTTCCACACCTTCCACTACCGGCGCCTCGCCATCGGCTGCCGCCTGCGCAACCAGGTCTGCCAGATGTCCGGCGTCGGGCCGGCCCCGGACGGAGGCTATTATCTGGTCGAGGGCAGTTGGGTGCCCCAGCTCAACATCATCGGCAACGTGCGGCGGGTCAATTGGCCGATGCTGCTCACCGAGATCAGACAAGGGATCGGCGCCCGGGGGATCAAGGTGAAGTGAGCGCGTGAGCCGGCGAAGTCCGCTCCCCGGCCCGGGTCCGGAGGGGGCCGGGGCGGTCACACTGCTGGTCAACCATGGTTCATGGTACGGTGCGAGAATAGGCTCAAGACCAATGCGGAGTCCCACCATGCATCCCTCGAACTGCTCCCTCCCGGCATTCGGCGCCCGTCCCCTGGCGAGCACCCCTCGCGGGATTGCTGCCGCCGTGGCTGTGCTGGCGTTCGCCCTGCTCGCCGGGTGCGTGACGGTCAACGTGTACTTCCCGGCCGCCGCGGCGCAACGAGCGGCCGACAAGATCATCGAGCAGGTGACCGGCAGCACCACCCCCGCTCCGGGCACGCCCGCCGTGCAGCCCAAGGCGCAGAGCACACCGCAGACCCAGCCGCCCTCCTCAGACGCCGGTTTCTTTGGCCGCACGCAATCGATGCTGGCCTCCGCAGCCGGGTGGGCGCTGACCTCGCTCGTGCCGGCCGCACAGGCCGCCGAGCCCAACCTCGACATCTCCACGCCACAGATCCGGGTCATCATCGCCGACATGCATCAGCGGTTTCAGCGGCTGAAGCCCTATTTCGTCTCGGGCGTGCTCGGGATGACCGCCGGCGGCACGATCGCGGTGCGCGACCAGGGCGCCGTGCCGCTCATGCAACGAGCGACGCTCGCGCAGCTGGTGGCGGAGCAGAACCGGGATCTGACGGAGCTGTACACACAGATCGCCAGCGCCAACGGCCACCCGGGATGGACCGCCGATATCCGCAACGCCTTCGCCCAGCGCTGGATCGCCCACGCGAAGCGGGCCGGCTGGTACTACCGCAACGCCGGCGGGATCTGGGTCAAGTAGACGCTTACTCGCGGATCCCCGCGCCCCGATCCATCAGCACGACGGCCGCGGTGAACAGGCCCGCCACGGCGATCAGCATGATCGCGAACGCTTCCCCGACGCCGACATCGGACACCCCGAGAAAGCCGAAGCGGAAGGCGTTGACCATGTACAGGATGGGATCGGCCAGCGACAGGTGCTGCGCCCACTGCGGCAGCCGGGTGATCGAGTAGAACACTCCGCCCAGATAGGTCAGTGGCGAGAGCAGGAAGGTCGGGATGATGCTGACCTGGTCGAAATTCTTGGCGAACATCGCGTTGAGGAAACCGCCAAGGGAGAACGTGACCGAGGTCAGCACGGCCGCCCCGACCACGATCAGCGGATGCAGGACCGGCAGGTGCGTGAAGAACAATGCCACGGCCGTCACCGCCAGGCCCACCATCACTCCGCGCACGACCCCGCCGGTCACGTAGCCGGACACGATGAGCCAGCTCGGCAGCGGCGAGACCAGCAGCTCCTCGACGTGCTTGCCGAACTTCGCGCCGAAGAAGGAGGACACCACGTTGGTATACGAGTTATTGATCACCGCCTGCATGATCAATCCCGGCGCGATGTACATCATGTAGCCGAACCCGCCCATCGGGCCGATGCGGCTGCCGATCACCGTGCCGAAGATCACGAAGTACAGCGTCGCCGTCACGGCGGACGGCAGGATGGTCTGGCTCCAGATACGGATGATCCGGTGGAATTCCCGGATGACGATCGTTTGAAAGCCGACCCAGCGGACCCGGCCGAGCGCGAGCGGCGGCGGGATCGCGTTTTCCGCCAAGCTGCTCATGCCGCGGCTCCTTTGTCCACCAGGCGCATGAAGATCTCCTCCAGCCGATTGACCTTGTTTCGCATGGACAGCGCCTCGATGCCATGCGCAGAGAGCCGCGCAAACAGATCGTTGAGGTTTGCGTCCTTGGACACTTCGACCTCCAAGGTGTGCTCGTCGGTGAGTCTCGCCACGTAGGGCGTGAGGGACGGCGCCTGCGCCAGGGGCTCGCGCAGGCTGATGACGAACGTCTCGGTGTGCAGGCGTCGCAGCAGGTTGCTCATGCGATCCCGCTCGATGATGCGCCCGCCGTCGATGATGGCGATGTTGCGGCAGAGCGTCTCCGCTTCCTCCAGATAATGCGTCGTCAGGATGATGGTGGTGCCACTGTGGTTGATCTGGCGCAGGAAATCCCACATCGAGCGGCGGATCTCGATGTCCACCCCCGCGGTCGGCTCATCGAGAATGAGCAGCCGCGGCTCGTGCATGAGCGCCCGCGCGATCATCAGGCGGCGCTTCATGCCGCCGGAGAGGCCGCGCGAGGCGTGCTTGCGCTTGTCCCACAGCTGCAACTGCTTGAGATACCGCTCGGCGCGCTCGCGCGCCACGGGGCGGGGAATGCCGTAGAAGCCCGCCTGGTTGACCACGATGGTCTCGGGGGTCTCGAACAGGTTGAAGTTGATTTCCTGCGGCACCACGCCGATGCAGCTCTTGGCCGCCTCGAGATCGCGGTCGATGTCATAGCCGAAGATGCTCGCCTCGCCACCGGTCTTCTTGACCAGCGAGGTGACGATGCCGATGAGAGTGGTCTTGCCGGCGCCGTTGGGCCCCAGCAGGGCGAAGAAATCCCCCTGCTCGACGCTGAGGTCGATACCCTTCAGAGCCTGCACGCCGTTGCGATAGGTCTTGGTCAGTTCCCGGACGGAAAGCGCGTTCATGAGCTGAAGAATCGGCCATGTGAAGCCGGGCCGCAATGGCCCCGTCGATAGATTGACCGCGCCGCAGGCACTCTTCAACCCGCCGTGCGCGCTGGCGGCTGAGCGTGAGCGGCGCTCGGCGCGGCCCGGCCGGGGCCCGGCCGGGGCCCGGCCTTGCGGGGCCGCTCAGGCGGCGAAATACCGCGCCAGGTACTCGTCGAACGTGCCCCGATCGGCCGCCTCGATGGCCTTCTGCTGCGCGAGCGACTCCGCAGCCTCGCGGGTGAATTCGGCGAGCCGGGCCTCATCCGGCGGGTACAGATCGAGGAAGTACTCCTTGTGCAGCCTCGACATCCGCAGCGCCAGGTCGAAGAACGACTCGCCGGTGGCGCCAAGCTCGGCCAGCATCCGGGCAGAGGGCGTCAGAGCGACCTCCTCGACCTTGGCCGCCTGGGTCGCCAGGGCGAGGGAGTAGGGCCGCGAGGGGTCGCCCCGGTCGAGGATCTCGCAGATGCCGGCCATCGAGTCGAGCAGCTCCCGCGCCCAGTCCCTCATGGGAACGCTCCGTCCGTCACGCCAGAGCGCCAGCCCCGGCTCGCGCCCGCGGCGGGCCACGGTCACGTGATTCTGGTCGAGGGATTGCTGCTCGGCATCGGCGATCGGGGGGCTGTCCTTGAGCAGACAGAGCGCGACGAACGCCTCGAGGAAGCGCAGCTTGTTCTGGTTGACCCCCACGGGATCGAAGGCGCTCACATCGAGCGCCCGCACCTCGACGTACTCCACGCCGGCTCGCTTGAGCGCCTGGGTCGGGCGCTCACCGGAGCGGGCCACCCGCTTCGGCCGGATGAAACTGTAGTACTCGTTCTCGATCTGCAGGATGTTGGCGTTGAGCTGACGGTACTCGCCGTCGTCCTTCACACCCAGAGCCGCGTACGGCGGATGAGGGGTGGTGATCGCGCGGCCGAGGTCGTGGACATACTGCTCCAGGCTGTTGACCGAGACGGAAAGATCGGCCTGGTTGCGGTTGCGGTAGCCGATGTCGCTCATCCTGAGGCTGGTGGCATGGGGCTCGTAGGCGGTGCCGGGCGAGAAGTCCTCGAGGTGGTGCTCGCGGCCGCGCAGGAAGGACTTGCACACCACCGGTGAGACGCCGAACAGGTACAGGACCAGCCAGCCATGCCGGCGGTAGTTGCGCAGCAGATCGAAGTAGCGCGCCGACACGAAGTCCGCATCCCGGCCGCGCGACTTCAGGATGTCCGCATAGGCCGGCCAGAACTCCTGCGGGAAGGAGTAGTTGAAATGCACGCCGGAGATGGCCTGCATCATGCGGCCGTAGCGCAGGCCGAGACCGTTGCGGTACACGGTCTTCATCCGGCCGATGTGCGAGCGACCGTACTGCGCGAGGGGAATCTCCTCGTCGCCGTCGATCCTGCACGGCATGCTGGTCGTCCACAGCAGCTCATCGCCGAGATGCCGGTAGACGAACTCGTGCAGATCGAGCAGATACTGCAACAGCTCCCAGGTGGTGGTGAACGTCGGGGTGACGAGCTCGATCAGCGCCTCAGAGTAATCGGTGGTGATGTGATCGCTGGCCAACGCGGAGCCGAGCGCGCTCGGATGGGGCGTCTGGGCGAGACGGCCCTGCGAGGTCACGCGCAGCGACTCCTTCTCCACGCCCCGGAGGCCGCCCTGGAGGATCTCGGGCTGTCCGCTGTTGAGGAGCGCGGACAGGCGCCGCTCGAACGCGGTGTCGATCGCGGTGCTGCTCATCGGGTCTGCCGGTAGCGGTCGCTCAAGGCTGCTTCATGAGATCGAGAAAGCGCCGGATGCGCGCGGCGTTCGTGCCGATGTCGCTCACGCCCACCCGCGATTCCGACCTGACATCGACGCGGGAGCCGGTGCCGTGCGGGGTCACCCTCACCACCACGTCGTCCTTGAAATCAAAGAAAAACGTGTGCGCAGTGGCCTCCAGCCGGCCCTGGGCCGGCACGTACGCATCGATCCGCCAGCCCATTTTCCGGCCCACCCGGAGCGCCTTCGCGAGCGCCTGGTCCGGCGGCAATGCGAGAAACAGCGGCTTGACGTACGGGTAGTACTCGTGCTGCAGCTTCGGCACGTCGATTATCTTATTTCCGACGCGAACCCGCCGTATATATTGCGGGGGATTGACAGCATGTGCGCGCTCACGCAGCGCAATGACGTCCACGAACGCCGGCGGGTTGGCCGTGTCGGTGGTGATGTCGTGAATGGGCGGCGCGGAGTCCGCCTTCACAAGCCAGGAAACCATGTAGGCCGTGACGGCGAGCCCGATGAGGATGCCGGTCGTCGCCGCGACGCGGGGAACGGGCGAGCGTTTCGCCTTGGCGATGAGCGCGCCGGCAACGGCCACGGCCGTGCCGACCGCCGTCACGCCGAGCCCCACCACCAGCGTCAAGAGCGCCGTGCCGACGCCGGCCAGGGAAAACCGGTTGAGCTGCCCGGCGAGCAGCGCGATCAGAACGCCCACGGCCAGGATCCACAGGCCCGCCTTGGTCACGCAGGCGGGCCACCGCGGCGGGTGCAACGGAGGAAAGGGGAGAGTGCTCACATCAGGAGGCCCCGTGTAATGACCCGAGCTTGTTGCCCGGCGCTGTTTCGGGCATCTTGCAGCCTTACGGCGAGTCACGCAACAGAGAGCTCCTCATGATCGGCATAATCGGCGGCACGGGCCTGTATCGCATGGACGGTCTGGAGGTCACGGAAACTCGCGAGGTCGACAGCCCCTTCGGCCCGCCCTCCTCACCGGTGATGCTGGGACGGCTCGGCGGCCGCCCGATCGCCTTCCTCGCCCGGCACGGCCTGCGTCATGATCTGCTGCCGAGCGAGATCAACTTCCGGGCGAATATCTGGGCGCTGAAAAGCGCGGGCGTACGCACCATCATCGGGGTCTCCGCGGTCGGAAGCCTGCGCGAGGAGATCCGTCCCGGCGATCTGGCGCTGCCCTCGCAATACCTGGACTTCACCAAGGGACTGCGTGCGGCGAGCTTCTTCGGGAAGGGGCTGGTCGCGCACATATCGACCGCTCATCCGACCTGTGCCGCGACCGCCTCGCTCCTGGCGCGCACGGCGCAATCCCTCGGCCAGGCTCTGCACCTGGACAAGACCTATGCCTGCGTCGAGGGCCCGCGCCTGGGCACCCGGGCGGAGAGCCTCTGGCTGCGCAGCGCCGGCGCCGACCTGGTCGGCATGACCAATGTGCCGGAGGCCTTCCTCGCCCTCGAGGCGCAGCTCGGCTACTGCACCATCGCGGTGGCGACCGATTACGACTGCTGGCTCGACGACCCCTCCCAACACGTCTCGGTCGATCAGGTGATGAGCCAGTTCCGCGACAGCCTGGCGCGGGTGCAGCGGCTCATCGCGCGCGCCGTGGCGGACTACGCCGAGGACGAGTCGCGCCCTTGCCGGCACTCGCTCGAGCAGGCGGTGATCACGCCGAGGGAACAGATGACGGCCGGGCAGAAGGCGATCCTGGATTTTCTGGCGAGCTGACGCGAAGATCTCGCCCACACGAGGGCAGGCGACGGTCAAAGCGCCCCCTCGAGCGGACTCTTCCGGGGCGCGTCGGCAAATCGCCGGGAGCGGGGTGAAGGCGGCAGTGAATTGCTAATGCTCTTTCGCCTCGCTGCACGAGGCGCCGAACTTGAAGCACGCGAAGCAGCGGTGATGGCGCAGCATCACCCGCCTGCCCAGGCTCTCGGCGAGCGTACCTCCCTGATCGTAGGCCGCATCGTCATCGACCAGCGTACAGGCATACACCCGCATGCGGCCATCGATCTTCACGACCATCTTGCTGTAGGCGCACATGAACTCGCGCCGCGTCGCCTCGGTCTGATAAGTCGTCATGCAGGAGCGCGTCACGTGCGGCACCGCGGGATGCGAGCCCGGCGTGCCGAAGTCCGGGAAGGCCACGATGTTGAGATCCGCCGGCAGCTGAAGAGCGCTCAACAGCCGGCGGTAGACCCCCTCCGTCCGGGCGCGATCCTCGCCCGCCTCCATCTGCCGGGCGATCGAGACGTGATATCCCTCCGCATGCAAAAGCTGCAGCGTGCGGCAGGCCGCGGTGAAGCTGCCCGCGCCGCGGCCCGCATCGTGCCGGCCGGCATCGGCATAATCCAGGCTGACGCGGAAGGCGAGCGGATGCGGTCTCGCCCGCAGCGCGCGCAGCCTCGGCAGACGGCGCGGCAGCGCATCCACCCCGTTGGTCAACACCAGGACGGGCGCTATGGCGAGCGCATGGTCCAGGATCCGCACCAGATCCTTGACGATGAACGGCTCGCCGCCGGTGAAGGACAGTTGCCTCACCCCGAGCGCGGCGGCCTCCTCGAGAAAGGGACGCACCTCGGCGAACGTGACGCGCCCGATGCGCCGGTCGCCGGGCTTGGAGCCCTCCAGGCAGAACGGACAGGCGAGATTGCACGCCGTGCCGGTATGGAACCAGAGCTCCGAGAGCGTATGCGGCTCGATGTAGCCGCGCGGATCCCCGAGCGGGGTGAACAGCCAGTCGTCCTCGGCCGGCTCTTCGAGCACGAGGGACTGCGGCGCGGTCTGCGCAAGAGTGTCATTCATCGTGCGCCATACCAGTGTGACAGCCGAACCGCAGGCACGCCCACGAGGTGTCCCAGCGCGAGCACGCGGTTGTACAGGGTGCGGCGCAGGTATCCGTCGCGCTCCCAGCGGCGCGGATCGACCGTGATGGGCAGATCGAGCGCGACGAACCGGCCCGTGCGCTTGAGGTAGTGTACCAACGGCACCTCCTCGAACAGCGGCTGCGCAGCGAATCCCGGGCCCGCCTCATAGGCCTCCCGGGTCGCGAAAATGCCCTGATCACCGTATACCATACCGAAACGGCAGCGCAGGGCGATGCTGCGCTCGAGGAGGGACTTCACCGCCCCCGCCGGACCGCCGAAGCGGAAGCGGAAGTAGCCTCCGGCGGCCCCTTGCCGGACGGCCGCCCGAATCGCGTCCGCTGCGCCGCAATGCGGCCGGCTGTCCGCATGCAGGAACCACAGCACCTCGGCCGCGGCGCCCGGGACCGAGGCCGACCGCGCGGCCAAGACCCCGCCGCTCAGCTGCAAGCCCCGTCCCGACGGCGAAGGCAACCAGCGGACCCCGTGCCGACTGCACAGCGCCGCGGTGTCCTCGCCCGCCGCGCCATCGGCGACGATCACCTCTTCCGGCGAGGTATCCAGCCGGCCCAGTGCGGCCAGCAGCTGCGTAAGCGAGGCGTCATCGCGCAGCGTGGGCACGATGACCGTCAGCCGCGGCGTCTCTGGTGCTTCAGCGCGCATGACGCAACCACGCACGGAGCGCTCCGGCGACCCGCGGCGTCAGACGACGGCGGGCGTGCTGGTCGGCGAGCCGGCGCAGGTATTCCGAGCGGGTCGGATAGGGCAGCACCAGCGAGCCGAGCGCACCGAGCCCTCCGGGTCGGATCATCAGCAACGCCAGGGGCGCGATCTGCTCGCCCGCATCCCGGCCGACCAGCGTGGCGCCGAGGACGCGCCCGCCGGCGTCCGCCAACACCTCGACAAAGCCCTCTTCGGCATCCTCCATCACACTACGGTCCAGCTCGCTCCACTCGAGCCGGTAACGCTCGAAGCGGCGGCCGGCCGCCTGCAGCTCAGGGGCCGTCGCGCCGATCTGCGCAAGCTCCGGCTTGGTGTAGACACAGCGAGGCACGATGAGCCTGTCCGCCCGCGCGCGGCCCCGAAACAACGCGTTGCGGACGACGATGCGCGCCTGTGCATCGGCCGCGTGGGTGAACTGATATGCGGAGCAGACATCTCCCGCCGCATAGACATCCGGGTGCGATGTGCGCAGGCGCGCATCGACCCCGATCGCGCCTCGGGCATCGAGCCTCACGCCCGCCTTCTCGAGATCCAACCCCTCCACATTGCGCCGCCGTCCGGCGGCCACCAGCACCTCGTCGGCCACGACCCGGCGCCCGTCCCCGAGTGTGAGCACCTTGCCCTTCGGGGTCACCGAGGCGGACTGCGCGGCGCTGCCCAGGTACAGCATCACCCCTTCGCGCCGCAGCGCGCTCGCGATGAGTCCTGCGGCCTCCGCCGCCTCCAGCGGCAGCACCTGGGTGGCCGCTTCGATGAGCTCGACGCGGGTGCCGAGGCGCGCGAACGCCTGGGCCAGCTCGCAGCCTGCGGCGCCGGCGCCGAGAATGGCGAGCTGCCGCGGCTGCACACGCAGCTCGAACACCGTCTCATTGGTCAGCACGCCCGGCTCGGCGAGCCCGGGGATCGCGGGCAGCATCGGCCGCGCGCCGGTCGCGATCACGGCCTTGCGGGTATGGAGCGCGATGTCGCCGACCCGGATGAGGTGCGGCGACTCGAACCGTCCCTCGCCGAGAAAGACTTCGACACCCGCCCGGCAATAGCGCTCGACGGAGTCGTGATGAGCGATCCGGGTGCGAACGGCACGCACCCGCTGCATGGCCGCCTCGAACGGCAGTCCCGCGGCGGCGGCGGCCAACAGTGTCTTGGAGGGAACGCAGCCCGCGTTCAGACAGTCCCCGCCCATGGCATGGCGCTCGAGGAGGGCCACCCGGGCGCCGAGAGAAGCCGCGGCGATGGCAATCACCAGGCCCGCGGGCCCGGCCCCGATCACCACCAGATTGTAGAGGCCCCGGCCGTCTGGATTGCGGTAATCCTGCGGGAACACCAGGCGGCGGTACTCGGAGGCGACCCCGCCCGGTTCCGGCCCCTGCGCCCGCTCCTGCACGGCGTTCATGCCTCACCCGCGGCAGGGCTGGCGGACGGGGATGCGATTGCCGGCGGCGGACAGGTCAAGGCGGTAAGCAGCTCGTTCAAGCGTTGTCTCGCCGGGCGCGGATCACGCGCCAGCGCCTCGAACGCCAGCCTGAAATCCGCGACCTGGTCGATGTCAAAGGAGGCCGACAGCCGCGCGACGGTCAGGCCCGAAGCCTGGCAACAGCGCTCGAGCGCGCAGCCGAGCGCCGACTCGCTCCACGGCAGGCTCGAGAGCCGCGGCCACCGCACGCGAGAGCCCATGAGGGTGACTCCACCGTCAGCGGCGGGAATCAAGACGACATCGGCATGATCCAAAGTGGCGGCGGCCGCCTCGAGATCGCCGGGCTGCATGCAAGGTGCGTCGCTTCCGACAAAGAGCACGCGCCTGCAGCGTCGACGGCGCACGGCGGCGTCAACGGCGTTGATCCGGTGACCCAGATTGCCCTTCGGCTGGGATATCACCCATTTGAGCCGCGGCAGCAGCCCTTGTGCCCACGCGGCATCCTCGCCGTGGGCCGGCGAGATGACCAGCCGGCCGGACCAGGCGGCCGCATCCTCGAGCGCGCACTCGAGCAACGCGCGGGCGACAGCGAGCGAGTTCGCCTCCCCGAGGTCACGGGCCAGGCGGCGCTTTCCCGAGCCGGGCAGCGGGCGGCGGCAGAAGAGGACCAGTGCGGCGGCGCGAAGTGAGGCGGATTCCGGCATGTCCTCTTGGCCAGGGCAACCAGCGCATGATTGCAGGCTCGCATCATGCTCACGCCGCACGGGCTCCGCAAGCGGATCAGTACCTCCTCCGGTAGGGATTGTCCCCGGCGGCGCCGGGATGGAGCGGGTGTCCGCCGGGGAAGCCCCGGCTCCTGCCGGGCGCGGCCCGGCGCGCGATGAGCGTCTCCCATGGCGCATCGGGCCGGAACCCGAGCTGCAACGCAGTCCGGTCTCAGCGCGCGAGCTCGACGAGTGCCAGTGCATGCGGACGCAAGCGCAGCCTCAGGTGCGGCGAGGCCCCCTTCAGCGCCTCGATCCGGGGTGGTGGCAACCGCGCAGCCGCCAGCAAGATCCTTCGCTGCTGGAAGCTCGGATATTTCGGCGAGCCCATGGCTTGCCAGGTGGCGAGCGGCGAGCCGTGATTGCGGTCGACGAGCCAGACGTAGGCGCGCCGTGCGCCCGGGACATTTCGAAAATCCAACGAATAGGTCCTGGTGGCTCCACCGGGTCCCGGCGGAGCGTAATTCCACACGGCGATCGCCAGCATTCCGTCCCTGCGCCGTGTCACCAGCGCCGAGTGCGACGATTCCGCGAGCCGCTGCGTGCCGAGCTTATGCAGGAGCTTGAAGTCGTTGAACGACGCCTTGGGAATGCCGCCGACCGCGATCAGTCCGAACCCCCCGTGGAACGGCGTCCTGATCACGCCCTGCTCCTCGAAGACATCGGAGAATGTCCAGTACGACATCAGCTTCACCAGACCGTCGGTGGCGCGGATCGTGTTCGCGAGCCACGGCCCGATGTAGGGCGAGTCGGTGACATCGACCTCGTCACCGGTGTAGGTGGCGTTGAATTCGCTGAAGATGACCGGCAGATGCGGCATGGGCGATTCCAGCACCTCCCGGTGGACCTTTTCCACCGCGCGGATCACCATGTTCCGGCGGGAGATCTTCTCATGGCGGTGGAAAACGTTCTCCGCAGTGTCATCACCGTACACATGAGTCGAGAGGAAATCCACGGGCACGTGGTGGGCCGAGCAGAAGCGGATGAAAGCCGGGATCCACGCCGCCTGCGCGGTCGCGGGCCCCCCCACCCGCAGCAGCGGGCTCACGCTCTTCAGCGCCCGCGCCGTCACCTCGTACAGGTGGAAATAGGTCGCCTGCTTCGGCTTGCCCGCCCAGAACCCGATGTTGGGCTCGTTCCAGACCTCGAAGTACCAGTGAGAGACTTCCCGGATGCCGTAGCGCGCGATGAGATGCCGCGCAAAATGGCGGATCAGCCCCGCCCAGAGGGTCCAGCTCTTGGGGGGCGCGATGTTCGGCTTGTACCAGAAGCCGTTGGTCACCTTGCGCAAGGCGAGCTGCGGCGGCATGAAGCTCAGCTCCACGTACGGCCGCACGCCCTGCCTGAGCAGCGCGTCGTAGATCTCGTCGACGTAGGTGAAGTTGTAGACCGGCCTGCCGTGCGCATCGAGATGAAAAACGCCGACCCCCCGATCGAAGATGCCGTGGAAGCGCACCAGGCGGAAATCGGTGACGCGCTTGACCTCCCGCATGTCGCGCTGGTAATCGGCTCGCAGCGCGAGAATCGCACGCCCCGAGCCGAACATCTGCTCCCAGAAGTGGGGGAACGGCTGCTCCGGGGCGGCACCGTCGATCACGATCCGCGCCGCAGGCGACGGCCGCCCCGCCGCCTGTGCCGCCGGCAGGCCGATGCACACAGCCATGATGGTCAGCGCAAGCGCTCGCGCCGCTTGATGTCTCATCGGATCGCCCTCCGGTGCATTTCGACGTAGCGGTAGTGTGCCAGACCCTGACGCGGCATGGCATCGCCATCATTGCGCCGCCCCGAGTGCGATGAGAGGTGCGCCAGCCCGGCTCCGCGGCGCATCCCTCAGCCTTTCTCCCGCACCCGGGCGCGCTCGAAGGCCGGGCGGCCGACGACGCGCTGCGCATAGGTGTCAATGACCGGGGATTTTTCCATCAGCGGGCTCTGCGCGAACATCGCGAACGTGGTGCCGAAGAGGATGTCCGCGGCGCTGAACCGCTCGCCGAGCAGATACGGTCCGCGCGCGAGCCGTTGGATGACGGCGGTCATCGCCTCCTCCACCGCAACCCAGCCGGCCGTGCCGCGCGGAACGTCGTGGCTCAGGAATTTGGACACGAACGCCGGCTCCAGCACGCCGCTGTAGTAGGCGAGCCAGGACAGGTAGGCTCCGCGATCGGGATCGCCCGCCAGGGGTCCCATCCCGTTTTTCGGAAAACGGTCCGTCAGGTAGAGCGCGATGGCGGAAGATTCGAAGACGATGACCCCGTCGTCGCAGATCGCGGGCACCTTGCCGTGAGGGTGAGGATTCGCCGGATCCACGGTGCCCGTGCCGTCGCGCTTGCGAATCGTGACGAGGCGGATCTGGTACGCCGCCTCCAGCTCCTCGAGCAGGAAGATGAAGCGCGAGGAGCGGGAGTTGGGGTGGTGGAACAGCGTAATCATGGCGGCTTTCCCGTGGCGTGCGGAAACTGCATGACGATACGGCCGTGAAGTGGCAAATGGCAACTTCGGTCGAGTCGCGCGCCTCCCCTGGCCGCTGGCTCACTATCGGATTCGAGCGCGGGTCCACGCCGGCTCGCGTCAGGTGAAGTCGCTACGGCCTCACGTGGCCCCACCCTCGCCGCCCTCCGGCTTGCGCGTGCCATCCGGCGAGGGCAACAGCTCCCCCGCCTGCGGCTGCCGGGGCAAGTGCTCGATCGGGCCGGCCGTTGCGATCTGCACGCCCACCGGAGCCGCCTTCAGCTCCGCGAACTTGCGCGCCGAAACGAGCACGCGAGCCTCGAGGCTCGCGGTCGCTTTGTTGTAGAACTCCACCGCCTTGCCGAGCCGATCCCCCACTTCGGCCCAGTGTCCGGCGAGGGTCGCGATGCGCTCGTAGAGCTGCTTGCCGAGCGCGGCGACCTCCTGCGCGTTCTTGGCCAGGGCTTCCTGGCGCCAACCGTAGGCCACCGCCTTGAGCAGCGCGATCAGCGTGGTTGGGCTGGCGGGAATGACGCGGTTTTCCGCTCCATACTCGATCAGCGAGGGGTCCTGGGCCAACGCGGCGGAAAAGAAGGCCTCTCCCGGCACGAACAGGATGACGAACTCGGGCGTCGGATCGAACTGATCGAAATACGCCTTCTTGGCAAGCGCGGCGATGTGGTCGCGCACCTGCCGTGCGTGCCGTGTCAGTGCCTGAGCGCGCGCGGGCTCATCCTGCGCCTCGACAGCCTCCAGGTAGGCATCGACCGGCGCCTTGGCGTCCACGACCACCTGGCGTGCGCCGGGCAGGTATACGATGAGATCGGGACGCAGGCGGCCGCCGTCCTCCAGAGTCTGGCTCACCTGCTCCTTGAAATCGCAGTGCTCGAGCATGCCGGCCATCTCGACCACGCGCCGCAGCTGCACCTCGCCCCAGCGCCCGCGCGCCTGGGGCTGGCGCAATGCCTTGACGAGACCCGCGGTGTCGCGCTGCAGCTGCGGCAGGTGCACTTTGAGCAGGTCGTCGACCTGCTGGGTGAGCGCGCGATAGGCCCCGTGGCGCGCCCGTTCCAGCTCATCGAGCTTGCCGTCGAACTTCTCCAGGCGCTCTCGAATCGGCAGGGTGAGCTGCTCGATGGCCTTCTGGCGCGCCTCGAGATCCCCTGCCGCGCTCTGCTGGAATCTCTCCAGCGTGGTCCGCGCGAGCTCGAGAAACGCCTGGTTGTTGCTCTTGAGCGCCTCGGAGGACAGCGCCCTGAAGGCGTCGGAGAGTTTTGCCCGCGCCTCCTCCAGAAGCTGCAGATTCTGGCGCGCGGTCTGCTGCTCGGCGGCGAGCCTCGCCTCTCCGGCCGCGAGGCTGGCCTTGAGCGCAGACAGCTCGCCGTTCAACTGCGCCACGGCCGCATCCAGGCCCGCGGCGCGCGCGGCGCCGGCCTCGGCGGTGGCGCGCCGTTCGGTCTCGGCGCGCAGAGCCTCGGAAGCCTTGTCCCGCTCCACCCGCAGTTGCTCCGCTGCGGCCGCCAGCTGCTCACGCGCCGCGGCCAGCTGGAATTCCACGGCAGCGACCGCGGTCCGCCGCAGAGCGTGCATGAGCACCCACGTGGCGATACCGCCCGTCGCGGCGGCAAGAACAGCGATCAGCACGTTTTCCACAGGAGCGAATCCTCCACTCATCCGATGTCACGGCCGCGAGTTTGCGCCGGCGCGCCCGCAGATCTCGCGAGGCGCCCGGTAAATTCTACCGACCCCCGGCGTTGCACCTTACCTCACTCCGTCGTATCGGTTGCCCCGCCCCCGGTCGCACCCGAGCCCGCGCGCCATCAGGCTCCGGCCGCGGACTGCAGCGGACTGCCGCCGTCGGCGAGCCGTTGCTCGTCCTCGTCCTCGGCCTCCGCGCCGCCGAACTGCGCACTGTAGAGGTCGTAGTAGGCGCCTTGCCGCTGCAGCAGCGCCCCGTGCGCGCCCTGCTCGACGATGCGGCCATCGCGCATGACGAGAATGAGATCGGCGTCTCGAATCGTCGAGAGGCGGTGCGCGATGACGAAGCTGGTGCGATTCGAGCGCAGCGCCGC
Source organism: Pseudomonadota bacterium (assembly GCA_021805865.1). Taxonomy (GTDB): domain Bacteria; phylum Pseudomonadota; class Gammaproteobacteria; order Steroidobacterales; family Steroidobacteraceae; genus 13-2-20CM-66-19. The sequence continues at coordinate 122,307 of JAJZDX010000002.1, read as the reverse complement.
CATGGCGTGCTGAACGAGGGCCTCCGTGCGGGTATCGACGGAGCTCGTCGCCTCATCGAGAATCAGCAGAGCCGGACGGGTGAGAAACGCGCGCGCGATCGTGATGAGTTGCCGTTGGCCCGCGCTGACGTTGCCCGAGTCCTCGTCGATCACCGTATCGTACCCGTCCGGCAGGCTTCGCACGAAGCGGTCGACGAACGTCGCCCTGGCGGCCTCAAGGATCTCCTCATCGGTGGCGTCAGGCCGCCCGTACCGGATGTTGTCCCGGATGGTGCCGTGGAAGAGCCACGCGTCCTGCAGGACCATGCCGATGCGCGAGCGCAGATCGTCGCGGCGCATCGTCGCGATATCGACTCCGTCCAGGGTGATGCGGCCGCCGTCGAGCTCGTAGAAGCGCAGGATCAGGTTGACGAGCGTGGTCTTACCGGCTCCGGTGGGCCCTACGATCGCGACCGTGTGACCGGGCTCGGCCGTGAGGGAAAGATCCTCGATCAGCGGCTTGTCGGCCTCGTACCGGAAAGAGACGTGCTGAAACTCGACGCGTCCCTGAAGAGCGACCGGCCGGGCGGGCGCCTCGGGCTCTGAGGTCTGCTCGTGTTCATCGAGCAGATCGAAGACGCGCTCGGCGGAGGCGACGCCCGACTGCATGGTGCCCGCCATCGACGCCACCTGGGTGAGCGGCCGATTGAACGAGCGCGAGTACTGGATGAAGGCCTGGACAGCCCCGAGCGTCATGCCGCCGGTTGCGACGCGCAGGCCGCCGATGACCGCGACCAGCACGTAGTTCAGGCTGCCGACGAACATCACCGCGGGCATGATGAGGCTGGAGATGAATTGCGCGGCGAAGCTGGCCGTGAAGAGCTCGTCGTTCTTCGCATCGAAGTCACGTGCGACTTCCGGCTGCCGGCCGAAGACCTTGACGAGCTCGTGGCCGGTGAATGCCTCCTCGATCTTGGCGTTCAGATCCCCGGTGTGCTTCCATTGGGCGACGAAGTGCCGCTGCGAGCGATGGGCGATCAGCCGGGTGAGCAGCAGCGCAAGCGGGATCGTCACGAGCGCGATCAGCGCGAGGAGCGGAGAGATGACGATCATCATCGAGACGACGCCCACCAGCGTCAGCAGCGCGGTCAGCAGCTGGCTGAGGGACTGCTGCAGGCTCTGGGAGAGATTGCCGATATCGTTGGTGACTCGGCTCAGGAGCTCTCCGCGCGGCTGGTGATCGAAGTAGCGCAGCGGCAACCGGTGAATCTTCTCCTCCACTTCCGAGCGCAACCGGCGTACCACCGCCTGGACCACGTCGTTCAGGAGATAACCCTGCGCCCAGAGAAAGGTCGCTGAGGCGAGATAGAGCGCGAGCACCTCGAGCAGCGTGATCGCGAGCGCCTTGAAGTCGATCCCCGCCCCGGGCACCAGATGCATGCGGGCGAACATCTCCGCCAGATGAATGCGTCCGGCGGCCCGCTCGGCGGCCACGGCTTGGCGCTTCGTCGTCCCGGGCGCGAGCTGCTTGCCGATGACGCCGGAAAAGATGATGTTGGTGGCACGGCCGATCAGGATCGGGCCGGCCACCGAAAACGCAACGCTCGCGACCGAGAGTGCCACGACGCAGGCCATGCGCAGGCGCTGCGGCCGCAGCCGGCGGAGCAGGCGGCGCGCCGACGGCCAGAAGCTCATCGACTTCTCGGCCGGGGTGCCGAGGCTCATCCAGGGCGGTCCGCGGCCCGCGGACTGCCCGGCGCCGGGAGGGCGCCCGGGGAAAGTCTTGCGCGAAGCGCCGCTCACGCCACCTCCTGCGCCGAGAGCTGCGAGGCGGCGATTTCCGCGTACGTGGGGCAGCTGCGAAGCAGCTCGTGGTGACGCCCGAACCCGACGAAAGTCCCGCCTTCGAGCACCGCGATCCGGTCCGCCTCCTGGATCGTCGACACGCGCTGGGCAACGATGATTACCGCAGCGTGTCGCGTGACGGGGCGCAGCGCGGCCCTCAGCCGTGCGTCGGTGGCGAGGTCGAGTGCGGAGAAAGATTCGTCGAAGAGGTAGATCTCGGGCTTTCGAACCAGCGCGCGGGCGATGGCGAGGCGCTGCCGCTGCCCGCCGGAGACATTCGTTCCGCCCTGGGAGATCGGTGCATCGAGCCCGCCCGGCATCGCCGCGACGAAGTCCCTCGCCTGGGCGACCTCGAGCGCCCGCCACAACTCCTCCTCCGTCGCATGCGGGTTGCCGTAGCGCAGGTTGCTCGCCACGCTGCCGGAGAAGAGATAAGAGCGCTGCGGGACGAATCCGATGCGAGTCCAGAGCAGGTCGGGGTCGAGCGCACGAACATCGACGCCGTCGACCAGCACGCTGCCCTTCGTCGCATCGAACAGCCGGGGGATGAGCGACACGAGTGTGGTCTTGCCGGCGCCGGTGCTGCCGATGATCGCCAACGTCTGTCCGGCGGAGACGCTGAAGGAAATGTCATGCAGGACCGGGTCCGCCGCGCCCGGATACCGAAGCGTCACCCCCCTGAACTCGACCTGGCCCCGTGTCCCGACGGACTTCACCGGCTCGGGCGGCGGCACGACGGACGGTTCCGTACCGAGGACCGCACCGATGCGATCCGCGCTCACCGCCGCGCGCGGGATCATCATCAGCATGAAGGTCGCCATCATCACCGACATGAGAATCTGTGTCAGATACACCAGGAACGCGGTCAGATCGCCGATCTGCGTCTGTCCGGCGTTGATGCGCACCGCACCAAACCACAGTACGGCGGCGCTCGAGCCGTTGAGGATCAGGACGACTGCCGGCACGAGCAGCGCCATCAGCCGCCCGGCCCGCAGCGCCGTGCCCGTCAGATCCGCATTCGCCTGCTCGAAGCGGCGCGTCTCCTGCGGCTCCCGAACGAATGAGCGCACGACGCGCATGCCGCCGATCTGCTCGCGCAGGATGCGGTTGACGACATCGGTGAAGGACTGCATGTGGCGGAATTGCGGCATCATGCGCCACGCCACGACGCCGACGACGGCCGCGAGAATCGGCACGCTCACTCCCAACAGCCACGAGAGACCCGGGTCCTCGCGCACCGCCATGATGATGGCACCGATGCCCATGATCGGAGCGGCAATCATCACGCTGCTGCTGACAGCCACCAGCATCTGCACCTGCTGAACGTCATTGGTGCCGCGCGTGATGAGCGAGGGCGTGCCGAATTGCGCCACTTCCCGCCCCGAGAAACTCATGACGCGCCGGAACAGCACCGCCCGCAGGTCACGCCCGAAGCTCATCGAGGCGCGTGCGCCGTAGTAGGCCGCCGCGACCGAGCAGGCGATCTGGCCGAGGGTCATGAGGAGCATCCAGCCGCCGGTCCCCACGATATACGCCGTATCCCCCCTTACGATGCCGTAATCGATGATGTCGGCGTTCAAATTCGGCAGATACAGCGAGGCGATCGTGCCGAATAGCTGCAGCGCGACGACGGCCGTGAGCCAGCGCCCATAAGGTCGCAGATACGTGCGCAGGACCCGGATCAGCATCGCCGTCTGCCCTTCCGTGGCGGCCCGTCCTGGACACGCACGCCATCCAGAATGACGCTCACCACTTCCTCGGCCTTCAGCAGCTTGCCGTCGGTCATGCCCGGGTGGGATCCGGAGAAGAGCAGCAGGTGCAGGAGCCTCGCCGCGTATTCGGGTGAGACGCGCAACCGATGGCAGTCCGGCTCGATCAGCCGGGTGAGGGCCGCGTTGATCGCTTTGAGCGTGTGCTGCCGCCGCCAGCCGGGCTTCTCGTCAGCGAACCGCGCGTTGCGCAGCACAGTCATGAGCCCGATGACGGTCGCGAGCCACCCCTGCACGACGTGTGCCGCGGCGACGAGCCGGGCCTCTAGAGGCGCCGAGGTGTCGATCTTCCCGAGCCTGGCCACCACGGGTGCCGGATCGAAGGCCGCCTCGATCGAGGCGCGGATCAGGCTGTCCTTATTCGCGAAGGCGCGAAATATCGTGCCCTCGGCGATACCGGCCGCCGCCGCGATCTGCCGGGTACTGACGTCTAGTCCGCTCTCGCGCAGCAGCGGCAGCGTCGCCGCGATCAGCGCCTCGCGGCGGGCCTCCGGCGGCAGGGGCCTGGCGCGACGACCGGGAGCGTGTGGGGAGGATTGCATGGGCACAGCCTACCACATGCAAGTGAGTACTCACTCATTCAAAGGGTCTTACGGATCTTGAAACCCTCCCGCCCAGGTCACGCTTACGCAATGCGCACCGGTTCCGAGACGGAATGCCAAAGCCGATTGCGGATTGCCTGCAGCGCATCCGGCGAGGCGCCCTGCGATTCCTCGCCACTGAGCCGCCTCGGACCCGCCCCCACCTCCCCCTCCTCAGCGCCAGCAAGGGCGCTCGTCACCTTGCCCCAGGCGAAGAACTCACACGGAACGTCAGACGCAGCCGGTGCAACAGCCATGCTCGCGGCACTCGCATACCAATCCTCCGAGTCGGCCGAAAGGCAACGGGCCCAATGGTTCCGCACGGAATCATGCGACGGAGAAATCAGGATGCCGTGCCGGTAGCCGAATACGATCTGCCAGGGATGCGCGCCGGCCCATCTCCGGCCGTGGTGCCTAGAGTAGAACGCGGCCGCTGGACGCGGAGCGTCTGCCGAGGCTTCAATGAGGCCCCGGCATAACGCCGGGGAAAACCGGCGGCGGCGCGCCTGGCGGTGAGGCGATCGGTGGCTTCAATGAGGCCCCGGCATAACGCCGGGGAAAACTCGGCAAGGCCATCGAGGGAGTCACGGTTGCTGCGACGCTTCAATGAGGCCCCGGCATAACGCCGGGGAAAACCAGCGGAATGCAGCGTGGCGCTCCGGGACTGCACATGCTTCAATGAGGCCCCGGCATAACGCCGGGGAAAACTCGCCGAGCGCGAGGCGTTCGCGCAGTGGGCCACCGCGCTTCAATGAGGCCCCGGCATAACGCCGGGGAAAACCTCCCGCGTGGTGCCGACCCTCCACGCCTCGAACACGCTTCAATGAGGCCCCGGCATAACGCCGGGGAAAACGGCATGCACACTGTGGACCCGATCGTCCTCCTCGAGGCTTCAATGAGGCCCCGGCATAACGCCGGGGAAAACCATAAGGTCGGCACGAGCGGCAAGGATGTGATATGGGCTTCAATGAGGCCCCGGCATAACGCCGGGGAAAACGACTCCCTACAGCCAGTCCAAGCACTACGAGACACCGCTTCAATGAGGCCCCGGCATAACGCCGGGGAAAACGGGCCGGCCTCACCGAGGCGGAGCGCGAGGACATCGTGCTTCAATGAGGCCCCGGCATAACGCCGGGGAAAACGCCATGGACAGCTCGGACAATGGGCTTCCGGCCTTCGCTTCAATGAGGCCCCGGCATAACGCCGGGGAAAACGGCGAGGAAGCCGACGGCCTCGTACCCGCCGAGCAGCTTCAATGAGGCCCCGGCATAACGCCGGGGAAAACGGCCTCAAGCTCGTCTTTTAGGAATTCACCAGGTGGGCTTCAATGAGGCCCCGGCATAACGCCGGGGAAAACACTTCGGCGACCGGGTAGACGAGGCCTACGATCGCCGGCTTCAATGAGGCCCCGGCATAACGCCGGGGAAAACCGCGCGGTGATTGCGAAGGCCGAAGGGGGAGCGCAACGCTTCAATGAGGCCCCGGCATAACGCCGGGGAAAACCGGTCCCATTTGAGTAGCATCTGCGTGAGCTGCAGCCGGCTTCAATGAGGCCCCGGCATAACGCCGGGGAAAACCTCGGATCGCAGTTCGCTAGCGCCGGACGCAACATCGCTTCAATGAGGCCCCGGCATAACGCCGGGGAAAACAGTATACGTTGCATAAGGTCCTGCGGCGTCGCTAGCTTCAATGAGGCCCCGGCATAACGCCGGGGAAAACGGCCGGCGAGTACGCGGTTGGTACCCGGAGTTCATTAGCTTCAATGAGGCCCCGGCATAACGCCGGGGAAAACTCGCCCAGCGGTTGCTGGAGTCTAAGATCACCCAGCAGGCTTCAATGAGGCCCCGGCATAACGCCGGGGAAAACGTCTTGCAAGCCCGTTTTACCGGGAACACCGTTCAGGCTTCAATGAGGCCCCGGCATAACGCCGGGGAAAACGTCGGGGATGCCGTAACGAAACTAACGGGGAGCGCTGCTTCAATGAGGCCCCGGCATAACGCCGGGGAAAACATGACCGTGGGGCTTTTGGGTCTGTTGCCTGCGGTCGCTTCAATGAGGCCCCGGCATAACGCCGGGGAAAACGAGGTGACGGCGCGCAAGCGCGGTCGCCGGCAGGAAGCTTCAATGAGGCCCCGGCATAACGCCGGGGAAAACTGGAGCGCTGAAATGGACACGGGGGAACAGTCAATGCTTCAATGAGGCCCCGGCATAACGCCGGGGAAAACGTGCACCACCTTGAAAAATGCCTCACCGCGCTCCAGATGCTTCAATGAGGCCCCGGCATAACGCCGGGGAAAACCTTTTGTGGGTTGAGTTTCATCACGGTACCTTGCTTGCTTCAATGAGGCCCCGGCATAACGCCGGGGAAAACAACGCGCTGTTATATCGGGACGCACGGGTAGCGGAGCTTCAATGAGGCCCCGGCATAACGCCGGGGAAAACCACTCAAGGAACTGAAGCATGATTACGACATTCCAGCTTCAATGAGGCCCCGGCATAACGCCGGGGAAAACAGCTCGATCCCTGCGACGAAACGGCGTCATATAAAGCTTCAATGAGGCCCCGGCATAACGCCGGGGAAAACGCTGCGCGCGTGGAAATGGATGTGCGTGATCGGTGCGCTTCAATGAGGCCCCGGCATAACGCCGGGGAAAACGTGAAGGATCGTGCGAGGCCCGTCGTGAGGGTAGGAGGCTTCAATGAGGCCCCGGCATAACGCCGGGGAAAACCACATCGCCAAAGTCGGAAATGATGGATTCTGACCAGCTTCAATGAGGCCCCGGCATAACGCCGGGGAAAACCCGCGTTCTGAAGCGATCCGCCACCGGCGTTGAAGGGCTTCAATGAGGCCCCGGCATAACGCCGGGGAAAACGTTGCCGCCTAGACCACCGATTTTCTCCCACTCTTTTTCGCTTCAATGAGGCCCCGGCATAACGCCGGGGAAAACGGTCCCTAGAAAAATTCCTTGGTTGACCAGACCTTACCATCCTCTTCGCGAGACCTCACTATCCAGGGAACGATATCACCATCGGATCGAGTGTGGTTTGCTCTGGTCACGGAAAAAATCTCTTGATTTTTAAAGAGCTACGCATCGCGAGCGCTCCCCGGCGATGCCGGCATCATCGGAGCGCTCGCACCACCACGGCAGGGATTCCTACACAATCACGGCAGTGCGCTCGATTGCATTATACGCCTTTCCCAGGCTGATGATCCTCGGCACGACGTTCTCGACTACCCCAATGTCTATGAGCAAGACGTGGTCGTCGTCATGATGGATGATCCCATCCAGGAGTTGCACGAGCTCAGCATGGCGTCGGGCAGAAAGACGGCACTGAAATACGGAGAGCTGGAGCCAATCCCCGAAGCCCTCCATGAGCCGGAATACGCGGCGCCATCGTTTTGGATCACCGATGTCGTAGGTCACGATGTACAGGTGCTCGTCCCTCATCGGACTACCGGGTCGTGAAATTCGGATACTCCGGGATCTCTCCCAGGAGGTGCCGAGCAAGAAGCCGGGCTTGCAGCTCAAAGATTCGTCGGTAGCTGACCTTATAACCAAATACCGGGTGGGTGATCTCCTGGTCCATTCGTCGCTCGTAGGTGGAGATAAATCGCTTTCGACCACCGTCATCCAATGCGACACTGCCCGCGGCACTGGTGAAGTCAGATGGACGGACTTCTCCGTTGTTGATCGCCTGAATGACCGCAGAGTCCGCAATCAACGGCCGGAATGGCTCCATCAGATCGAGGGAAAGGGCCGGGCGGCCATAGCGAGGCTGGTGGTAAAATCCCCGATAAGGATCAAAGCCTACCGCCGTCAGCGCCATCGTCCAGGCACGAACCAGCAGGGCGTAGGCGTAGGACAGCAACGCATTAACGGCATCTGTCGGAGGGCGGCGGTTACGTGTCGTGAAGTCGAACCGCATTTCCTTCTCCCCTTCGGTACGGCTTAGCATCGCGGAGAAAGTACCAAAATAGCGTGCTGCCGCCTGTCCTTCCGCTCCCAACAGTTCCCCCAGGTCCGCTGCGCGCTGCGCCCGGCGGACATCTTGCTGGAAGCCTTCGATCAAGTCTTCCGGCACCTCACCCAGCTTCCAGTTCCTCCGCAGGAGTGTCCGCTGGTTTTGAATTTTGGCAACGACGACACTCTTGGCGAGGCCCAGGCAATGCTGGGGATCGAAGCTCGCCCGGTACTGGGCCGTGCGGACTTCGACGTTCTTGTGGCCAACACCGACGGTATGCCCTAAAAACCAACCACCGAATGAGCACCAAGAAACAGGAATTTCCCTGTTCATCAATTCGTGCAACGTGGGTGTCGTGACGTAGACTTGACCCATCACGACGAGCTGTGAGACATCGATGAGTCTTATGGACTGTGTCTTCTCATCCTCCACATATATGTCCAAGGTCTCGCCATTCTTGGCGACCTTCGCGCCACGTGCCTGGACATATAGCGGCAAGGCGTCGTCGCGCGGTACCGCGAGCGGACGGGGCGGAGCATCCATCCTGCGAAAGAAATTCACCTCATCAGGGAGGCATATGGCAGCTAGCGAGCATCGAGTGCATTTCGGGCTATCCTCAAGGGGAGGGGGAATTTGACCTCCTGCGGCCATACCCCTCAAACCCGCTATGGCCTGCCGTGTCAGGACGCGCAACTCCTCGTCAAACGGAATTTCCACTCGCTCGCGACCCTGAACGTAGTAGAGAATCCCGACCTCACAGGTATAGCCGTGCTCTTGCAGAATCATTCCCTGGATGCAGAGCTGGACCCGCTCGGGGTCGTACGCACCGCGGGTGACGTGCGGCCGCTTGCCACGCTTGTAGTCGACCGGCGTCACCCGCTCGCCTTCCCCTTCGATCAAGTCCATCCTAGCTATGAGACCCAATCGCGCAGAAGACAGGGTCACTGAGCGCGCGTGCACCTTTTCGGACGCGCCATCGCCAACGATGGGAAGATCTCCGCCACGGCGGTCGACGCGCCGGTGAGCATGTCGCCCCTCCACGGTATCGACGGACTCCGCCCACTCTCCCTGCACCCATTCCAGGTAGGCCAGTCGAGGGCAGTACTGATACTCGTTGACCATCCGGGCGGGCAGCAGGGGCACCTCAGACTGCTCCGGCGGCGGCGAAAACGCATCCGGCTGCACGGCGTTCACGGCAACACCCATAACCCGCGTTGCACAAGGGTTGTCAGAATAACGGCAAAAGGCAGACATGGTATGTGGATCGGTTCGCATCTCAAACAGCCGCACAGTGTTCAGATGCGACCCAACGCACATTTCTCTTAAGTTCCGTCACTTTATGACTCCCATTCTACTACCCGCGACAGTGCCGATGGGCACACCCTAGAAGTCTCCTTGCCGGCAACGCTGACATGCGGACGGACATGTGCTACGTGAATTCAGGCAGTGTCGGAAGTGTCATCTAGCGTGCCAGCAGTAACGCGCCAAAACCACCTCTCGAACAGGAGTTCGAATTCGAAGCCATCTGCGTCCCGTCGGAGAAAGCATCAAAGAACGGACTTATGTTTGAAAATTGCGCATGCCATCGGCTGATTACAGCGACGCAGTTCGACGTTACGCCGTTGCTCTGGCAAAACGACGAGCAGCACTACTAGCGACACTCTCTTTTCGAGAGAAGCACAGAAGTCGTCCGCGACCGACGGCGAGTTGGAGATCACATGGGAGGTGGTCGAGCACAACCTGATTCTGTCCTGGCCGAGTCCCGCCCCCCCGGGATAAGGGAGTCTGGCCGTGGAATACCGCCAGTTTGACGTCTATATTAAAAATCCGGCATTCGCTAATATAATAGCCTGACGCCTCCACGTCCTCATTGAGGATCGCCTCCGCCACCCACCCTGCGTGGTTCTGCTCGGCCCGCGCCAGGTAGGCAAAGAGACTCTGACGTGTCAGATAGCCGCGGAGAGGCGAGTATGGCGGCGCCGTCGAACGGCCATGGAGATCACGAGCTCGACAGCAACTGACGCTCTCGCCGAGCTTTGCGCTTGCGCTGGAAGTCCTCGCATCGCGCGAGGCCTATCTGGCGCACGATGTCAGCGAGACTTTTCCGGTCTCGGGCTGGATAACCGCGATTTCCCTAAGAGAACTGATGCGTAGGCTTGCTTCTCGATTAAAGCAACGCAAAATCAAAGCGGCTCGAATGACCACGACGAATTGCGCCATACACAGAACGTCCTAAATTCAGCGTCAGGCGGCGACCGATGCGAAGCCATCGGAATGTAGAGGCACCCATCTACGCACTTGCTTATCGCGCGCTTCGGGTCGGAATGAAAAGGCCAAGGCCGAAGTGGCAAGCGAAGCCGAGGGCCAGCGGGCCTCGAACGGGTTCGGGGAACGTCAGGTGCCAAAAGCTGCCTAGACGATCGGGCTGAGCGGGTCCCTGGCGACTGCGGAAGCGCCGATAATGAATCGGGCGGCGTTTACGGTTCTTGCCCGCCTTTACTTCGGCGAACGGTTCCAGCATCGCGGGCTCAGGCAAGCCGCGCTCTCGGCATTCGCGTTTGATCTGTGCCGCGACATCGAAATGCCTTTTGACATGCCACGGATGCAGATAGGGTGTGACGGACTCCCACTCCGTGCTGGGTTGTGTCAGGGCCTGCCCGACATCCGAACCGCCGATGCTCTCTAATACAAGCCGCCACTCACCGTCATCGCGGCTCCAGAGTTTTCTCATTCCCTCTACGATCGGTCGCCCTTCGCCCCGCATGCCGCCGGGCACGTGCAGCAACACACGGTCGATCAGCCCGTCTTGGTTAGCATCCCAGGGCAGGTAGAAAGCGTGACGGTGTCGGCTGCCTTTGGGCATGTCGTGTCCGGAGAAGACGGAAGGGACCCTGTCCTCACCACATACGCGCTTAGCCCGGCTCATCACCGCCATGCGCATCAGCTCCCCGATGCGTAACGTCTCCTCGACGCGAGGCAGGGGTCTGCCTACCACGAGGAAGCTCGCGGTGGTGGCGCCAGACACCTCGGCGCTGGGGGTGGCGTAGCGTGGCCGCAGCGCATCGAAGGGACGCACGTAGCTCACCTTGCGCGCGGCGGGCGGCTGGCTCCAGCCCTGCTTGCGCAGCTCGGCAGTGTCCACGCTGAGTGCGTCAAGCAAATTGTCAGGAAGCGTCCTGGCCAGCTTTTTCCCCCGCTTTTTTTCGGCAAGGAATCCCTGGCGCAGCGACTGGTATTCGTCGGCGGGCAACGGGGCGTAGAGGGTGACGAGTTCGCCTCCGATTTCGCCGGTTTTAGCTTCCAGCGCCTTTATGCCCGGTATACAGTTGACCGTCGGTGCTTCGGTGAGACGTTTGGCCTCCACCCAGGATTCGGCGCGACCAAGGTAGCCCATGACGGCGAGCAGCGCGTCCAGCAGGTCGCGCTGGCCGTCCGGCAGCTCGACACTCGGCCACATCACGGTTAGAGGGTCATTGCGCCTGATAGCCGTGAAAGCATCAAAGACCAGCGAGGTCCTGCCCGCAGCAAACTGCGGCATGTAATGACGGGTATGGGCGTGGCTCGCGGCCGGCAAACCGTACGCAGGTAATTCCTGTGTCAACGATTCGATCAGGCCCAGCATCGCCGCTTCGTCATACTTTTCGTCGTGCTTGACCTTGTGGTGCCATGTGGCGATCAACCCTCGCAGGATACGCCACGGCTCCGGCGGCCATGCTACGGCGCCTTCGTTGACATGGCGGTCCCAGGGCGTGGCGTGATAACGTCCCGCGGGAAAGGTAAACGACAGAGCGAGCACGGCTCAATCTCCGTCTTCTTCATCATTACCGTCCCTTTCGTCCGCGCTACCGCCAGCCTCTTTCCCCCTGTTCGTCTTGCCCGAGCCAGCGTACGTCACAGTCGTGAGCTCGAATTTTGCATCTGGCTTGGCGGCGTTTATCAGGTTGGGGAACGCCTGTTCCAGGTCGGACAGGGCGGGCAGCTCGAAGCCAGTCGGGCGTTGTATTTCGATGCGATCGCACTCCAGATCGCAGGCCGTACGCAGGCGCAGCCCGTATTCCAAGAATGCACGAATCTTGTAGAGCGCGAGAGAGACCACCGCCAGGTACGCCGATTCCGGCAGATCGTAGCCGCGCAGTTGTGCGAGGTCGAGGTTGAAGTAAGCATTGATATCGGGTGACACAAATTCATCGCGAGGAAACGGCACATTTCCAAACCCTTCTGAGGATGTCCTTCCCTCCTCGCCCTTGCTTGCTTTGATGTGGTCGTTCTTAACACCTCCACTCGACACCACCTTCACGTTCGCTGCCTCGATGAACGCAGATAAAGCCCGCGGCACACGAACCCTCCCTTCCGAAATGCCTTTCCATTTATCCCCTTTCTTGACAAGAAACACACCATGAAGAATGCTTCCTACGTCGTATCGAAGCAAGCTGGCCGCCACAGTTCGATAGTCGATCGGCCGCTCATCCATCTGGGATAGATCATCCTTGAGCAATTGAACCATCTTGCCTTCCGACGCTTCGAGAATGTAGGCGGAATTAATCCGGTGTGCTTCCAGCACAGAGTTGGTCAGCGACCGGCCATCCTTATCGTTAACCTTGATGACCGACAGTCCCTTGAGCGGCCCCACCCAGTCGTCGGCCGCCTTGTCCCAGCAGACGGCCTCCATCCGATTGGCCATGCTCTGGGGGGATTCCACCAGCAACATGGGTGTGCCGTCGGGACCTTCGTATTGTGCGGCACCGATCTCGGGAAAGCCGGTGGGCTGGAAGCGAGTCCCCTGCAGCGGCTTCAGCCTGGCGCGGAGCAGCAGGCGGGGGGCGTTGTCAAGAGCGGCAAGATCGAGGCTCATCGGGTGTCTCCTTGGCAATTCGGCGTCAAGTGGTTTCGGACCGGGCAGGTGCCAGCATGTCGCGTGCGAGAGCGGCAGAGGCGCCATAGCGCAGCGGAATCAGTAGCGCAGCGCTCGCCCGCAGCGGAGAAATACTGTCCCTTCCGGGTAGGGCAGCGAGGGTAACGATCGGTGCGAGCTGCGAAGCACGCAGGCGCCGCCATGCGGCCTGCACCGCCCGATTGCCGTGGTTGCCCGCGGCGAGCTGCGCCAGCATGCCAGCGGGCACGGGCATGCGAATGCCTCCCGGCAGCAAGCCCAGCGACCGAAGAATGCGATCCGGCGTCAAGCTCAGCTTCAGCAGAGCGAAGGCGGCGGGAACGGCGCCCAGTCCCGCGCAGTGCTCAAAATCCTGCGGGATCTCGCAGAGCGACAGTGCAGGCAACAGTGCCGCAATGCGTTCATCCATGGCATCATCGCGCAGGAAGGCGCTGATATCCTCGAGCGCGACGCCAGCGGCGCTGTCGAGCGGCTTGTCCCGCATCTCCAGTCTTTCCGCAAGCCACAAGCGGCGTTCAAGCAGGTTACGCAAGGTTTCTGTCAGCCGACCCCTCTGCCCGGTATAAATGCGAGCCTTTTCTTGGGCTTCACGCGTCATCCATCCGTTGAATTTGCGTTGCACACGGAAAAACTGGGCTTGCAGCGGCAAAGGTTCGTCACCGACGCCACGCAGCCCAGCCAGCGCCTTGGCGATGCGAAACGCGGGCGTGCCGTCGTCGGCGGCTGCGACCCATTGGTCTGAGAGCCTGGGAATGGGCCGTACAGCGTCACGCGCCTTGGGACTATTCGACAGCGCAAACTGTATTCGTCCCAGCAGAACCAGCAGCGATTGCACCTCCGCCTTGGTCGGCTCGCGGGCCGAGAGAGAGAAAATTTGGTCTTCCAGCCTTTTTCGCAGCATCAGGAAGCGGTTGGCGGTGTTCTCGCCCCGGGCGAATTGACGAAAACGATCCAGCCAGTAATTAAGGTCCAGGTCGTCCAGCCAGCGGGATCGTGGGTGACCGCCAACCTCTACACGCGACAAGGGTGTAGCCAAGTAAGCCTTCCCTGAACGCATCAGCAGACCAAAGCGCTGAAAACTCTCGATCCCACGATATCCACCCAGGCGCCGAACAGCACGGACGAAATCGAGCGCGTCACGCGCCGGCTTCTTTCCCAGCGCGACACGACCTTCGGCCATCAGTGCACGTATTTCCGAATAAGTCGCTGGACGCGACCAGAGCGGCATCCACAACTCGCCTCGCGCGTTGACCGTATCGCGTTCGCCCAAGCTTCCGGAGCCGGCATTTACCGCCCGAGCTGTGAACGGATAGCACAATACACCGGCCGGATCGTCCGCGTTGCGGCGTGCCATTGCGGCCGCGAAAGACAGGACGCCCTCGATCATTAGCACGAAATCCCACGGATTGATGACTGCATCGGCACCGAAACCGGCACTAGCATTGGGGCCACCGGCCTGACCTGGAGAGAACTGGCCTATGGCGTTTCCTGTCAGATTCGGAACACTTGTGCCGAAAAGGCTTGATTGCAGCCAGTCAGCGGACTGATTGGATGGCGCACCGTCGGCAGTCCCCAATACATCCAGCAGTCGCTGCATGAAGTTGCTCGTGAAATCCAGATTTCCGTCATTCCATCCTGTGCCAACCATGGGTGGGTAGTTCGTCTTTTCGCTGGTAACGGCGAGACCCGCATCCATTGCCTGAATGCACTCATCAGGTAGTGAAGCGCGCAGCGAGAGAATGAAATTATCCTTCTGTCTCCCGCTATCTGGCGAAGTGACGAATCCCGCTCTTTGCACAGCGAGCTTTGCTTCGTGTAGCGCATTCCTGTAGGCCTCCAGTCTCTTGCTCTTGCTGGCAAGAACGGCATCCACGACTTTGGTGGCAGCCGTCTCCTGATCGTATACGCCCTGCCTTTTCTTCTTTCCCGTAACAGGATCCTTTTCTTTGGATTTGCGCTCTTGATAATAAAACCCGCTACCGCCGTTCCACGGCGCCATGATCGGCGTGGGCTCATAGTCTCTCAGGAAGAACTGCCCGATGGCTGTACGATCCAGCGCGGTGCGCAGCACGAAGCGGTCGCCACGCCAGAAGCCTCGCGCCTGCGGATCGCGGACCGACAGCAGCCGCAGCACACCCAAGGCTTTGAGGTAATTAGCCAGGGGCGTGGGCGTACAGCCGTCGAGCACGATGTCATGACGTGAAGCATCGGTGAGATATAGGAACCGCGGCTCGTGCACACCCGTCGGCGCGGCTGGCGCGGCGATTTGGCGCGGCATGGCGCGCAGCCGCTCGGACAGCTCCGTCAGTTCATCCAGCGCTTCCAGGCGCTGACGCAACGTCAGGCGCTGCGCTTGCCGCAGCTGCTTGCGACGGCTGCCAGCGAACGTGGTTTGGCTCCAGTCCATGGGACGGTGGTCGTCAGTCATCGGATTTCTCCTGCAGCCACTCGAGGTGCTGGATATCATCCAAGTCGCGAGGGCGGCCGGCCGCCTGTTTCATACGAATCAGGGTGGGGACAGACACAAAGCGCACGAGGATGCCTGGCAGCAGCTCGCCGCGCATGGCGATTTCGTATTCGTGCGCGAAGTCGAATGGCTCGTACACGAAAACGTCCACGGAGGTTCCGGGGAAGACATCGCTGTGAAAATTGAGCACCTGCATGCCCTTGTCTTCCCGCCAGCGTTGGCGTTGTTCGGGCAGCGCAAAGGCGTCGGCGTCGATTGGCACGGTGGGACGATAGCCGATTTTTGCCAGGGCGTTGAAAGCCAACCGTATATTGCCGGCGTCGAGCGCGATCACCAAGTCGATGTCCATCGTGAGGCGGATGTATCCATGCGCATTGACGGCGAGACCTCCGGCCACGAGATACCGTACTTGCGCAGCATCCAAAGCCTTGGCGACCTCATCGAAGGCGGCGAGCTTCATGGCTCCTGCTCCTCGGCCGAGGCGCGCCAGTCGGCGAGACGTACCAGGGTTTCCAGCCACGCCAGCCTGAACGGGCCATGCTGGTCCAGCAGTCTCAAGGTGCGCTCGGTCCATGATGGCCCTTGATCCCCTTCGCCGATTTCCATCAAGGCCAAATTGAGCGTGGTCTCACGGCTGTGCTCGCCGTCGAAGTCCAGTGCGGGCAGCGTGTCGCCTTCCCAGACGCCACGGGAGAAACGCTTGACGCCCTGCGTCGCCTCCTCGGTGGGCATCGAGCGCAGGCTCATTCGAACCTTGCCGTGGTGGGCAGCAATCAGATACGCGATGAGGTCGGAGTCGGTTTCGGCGTCGTGCTGGTCGAGCCAGGCGAGCGCCGAAGCGAACTCGTGGCGAAAGTACGGGCGTTCATGGCGCATCGCGCCGCGGCAGTCGGATTTGGCCAGCAGCTGCTCGCCGACGGTTTTCTTGCAGCGATACATGGATTTCTGGAATACCGCGTGCGCCTTGCCGAGATCGTGCCAGCGGCCGGCGCGGATCAGCGCGTCCCTGTGCGACGTCTCACCCACCTTCTCGCACAGGTCGGCGGCGTGCCGGGCGACATCAGCAAGGTGTTCGGGCAGCGCCACGGGCTTTGGCTGCTGAGAACGCCTGTCCTCGCCGTAGGCATCCTCGGGCAGGGACGTCTCCGGTGTGAAAGCCGGCACCGGTGGCCTCTTGAGCGCGGCATCGAAGCCGATGGCCTCGTCGTAGCCGCCATCGGCTGCGCGCAGCAGTAGCGTCATGCCAGGGCGTGGCTCGCGGTCCAGTTTGACCCAGCGCTCGTCCAGCGTATCCCAGCGCCAAAGCGCGGTGTCCTTGCGTTTGCCGAAATCCTTCGCTTGTGCGATGGATACCGGACATAGCTCTCGGCGGTCCGGTCTTCCCTGGATGTTGGGAACATTGGGATCTTCCTTGAAGTCGCGCCAGAATGCCTGCACGCCGGGCATGCCGCTGCCGCGGATGTAGTCGGAGATGTCCACGTCGAAACCGGACAAGTCGGGATCGGTATTGAATAGATCGAGCAGGTCCTTGCGGCGCAGCACGGCGGTCAAGGGGCGTGTCTCGTCGCTGGGAAGGAGGCTCTGCGGACTGGCGCTGCTGAGTTCCCCCAGCTTGTGGCGGGCAATTGCCAGTGCTTCGTGCGTGTAGGGTAGCGCATCAGCCTCATCCTCGATGTCCAGCCACAGGATGCGCGCGCCGCCTTGATTATGTTCCCCATTGCGGTTACAGCGGCCGAAACGCTGCACCATGGAAGTCCAGGGCGCCAGCTCGGTCACCAGGGTTTTCGAGGAGATATCGACACCCGCTTCGATAGCCTGGGTGGCGACTATGATGCGGTCGGCGCCATCTTCATCACGCAAAAGACGCGCCTGCGCCACACGCTCGGCAGCACGGAAGCGGGCGTGGATCAGCAGATCGGCTTTGTCCGGGCGCTTTTCACGCAACAGGCGGAATAATTGCTGCGCCCGCTCGACACGATTGACGATGACCAGCGTTTGCGTCCGGGGTTCGTGGGCATCCAGCACCAGAGTGCGCAGTTCTTGCAGATACGCCTGTAGACCCGTTTTGTTTTCAGCGTCTTTCGATAGCGACAGAGAGGCTTTGATGAGCGACTTGTCCGCCCGCAGTCGATCACTGGCTTGCTCCCTGTCTCGAGCGTTGATCGTGTGGGTGGTGAGCGCAGATACGTGCGGATGAAGGTCCACCGTATCCAGCCAGGCCCGATTCAAGGTGGCGGATACCCAAAGCGTGCGACTGCTTTTGGCGCGCGGAAACGCGCGGCGGAACGCTTCCAGCTGTGCGGATGTGGCCAGCCCTGCACCCATCAATTGCACTTCGTCGAACACCCAGAACGTATCGCTGTGCAGCAGCGCGAAATGGATCGGCCACTGGTAGCGGCTCATTCCATAGCCGCGCATCAAGGCGCGGGAAAGCAGCATGTCCTGCGTGCCGACGAGGATGGCGTCCTCCTCCGGATAGCTCGCCCAGTCGGCCTTACGGACATCCTCTTCACCACCCATCAGGATGTTGACGTCGATCTTTCCATCACCGGGTTTGGCGTGGAGACCGAGCGCCTCAAGCCAGCCTTCAATATTGGTGACTGTTTGCTCGACCAACACGCGCATCGGCAGGCAAAATATGAGACGCCTCGGTGTATCGGCGTCTGATTGTGATTCCCTGCGACCTTTGCGCCAGCCGCGCTTCCAGAGCCAGGCAAGGACCACGGCCGCAGTCTTGCCCATGCCGGTCGGGACATCCAAGAGGTCAGGCCACGCTGCTTCGGCCAGACGACTTTGGTAGTCGTATGGCCCAAAGCTTGGGTCGTTGGACTTGCCGTAGGCCTCGATGAAGAAATCGCGATAATCCACTTTCAGCTACCTATTCTGTTCGTGATAACTCACCCAATTTGGCAAACGTCAGGGTGGTAAAGAGTCGAGCCATCCAACTGGCAGCCCACCATGGGAATTCTTCCGCCGACGCACGTGTAGCGATCCTCGGGAAAGGCCGGGCGGAAGCTTCGGCTGGCGCCGGCAGAATTCGAGCATCGGAAAATCCGCGGTGTCGGCTCAGGTCCACTGGGTCGAGTTTCGGATACGCCAGCGCCACGTGGCGGAAATTCTGGAGGTTTCTGGCCGTTAGGCCCTGGCCGCATCCCCGGCGGAGGACCTCGGCGAGCCTCTCTCGAATTCCCGCCTTTTTGGCGTGGCCGGCTTTGAGCGTCGAGATCTCAAAGACCTTGATCGGGTGACTCCTCGGTGACTTTGTTCTCACGACTGACATTCTGCGAGGGTGGACTCGCAAAACGCGCGAGCACCCGGCAATTCTTCCGACATCCGCCTTATGTTGCATACTGCGCCAGCGCTCCCTCCAGTACCTTCCTCACCTCCGCCCGCAATGTCTCTGGACTCACCACTTCCACATCGGCGCCGTGCCGCAGGATGTCCATGATCAGCTCGCGGGGATCGCGATAAGGGAATACCAGTTCGTATCGTCCATCGGTCAAAAACTGACCGGATTGCTCCGGATGCCAGCGCTCGTCCGCTACCCAGCGGGCGCGGGTCGGACTGAAGCGCAGCACGGCGGTCTTGTTGGCCTTACCGGCAAATATCCCGTAAGCACTGGCGTAATGTTCCTCGAGCTGCGCGGCCGCAGGCTCGAATGCCGCCTCCGCAAGCTCGATGGCGGTGCGAATGCGGTCCACCGCAAAGCTGCGCAGCGCTTCCCGTAAGTGATCCCAGGCATCGAGATACCAGTTGTCGCGGTAATGGACGAGGCGCTGGGGTGAGACGGTACGCTCGGTCCACTCGTCTTTGCTGCGGGAGTGGTACTGGATGCGCAGCCGGTACCGTTGCAGCGTGGCGCTGGCGGCGGCTTGGAAGGCGGCGCCCACCGGACGCGCCGCGAGGCTGAGCGGCCGGATGCGCTCGCCGACCTCACCCAGGTTCAGCCGATGGTGGCGGATCAACTCGTCGATCCGCTTGCCGATGGGCGCAAGGTGCGTGGCGAGCAGGCCTGCTCCCAAGGACTGCAGCAGCAGCTGCAGCACCACCAGGGATTGCAGCTCCGCCGCGGTGAACCACAGGCCGGGCAGCTCGAATGTCCTGCCATCGGGCGATCGGACATACGAATACCCCTCGCGCTCGCGATCGTACTCGACCGGCGCTCCAAGGCGATCCCGAAGCAACGCAATGAGACGGTAGATGGTGGATTCGGTGCATTCCAGGCGCCGCGCGAGATCAGCGCGCGAGATCGGCGTGTGCCGATCTTTCAGAATGCCGTGCAGCTCGAAAATCCGATCGAACTTGTCCATCGCCTCGCATGAAGCGCGGGTTCCATCTGACCCGGACGTTCATCCTCCCCTGCCAGGCACCGACCCAAGACTGTTTGTTTCGCCGCAGGATGCACCCGCTCCTGAGTTGCTGTCAACCTCCAACGCGTGGCGGTGTCATGGATGTTTTCGCGAGCTCCGCCCCCACGGCCGCCGATGGCTGATCCGCCACAAATGCACGGGAAATCAAAGTCTTATTCCGTCGAGCCCGGTCCCCTAACTCCCGCTCACCCCCGCGCTTTTCCACAGCGGCGAGTCCGGCGGCAGCGCGTCCAGGCGCCGGCTGGTGTACTCGTAGCCCGCCTGGACGGCGCGGTCGAAGGCCTTCCAGTTGAGCATGTCGATCTCGGCGAGCGGCGGCTGCAGCAGCAGGTCGGTCTTGACGCGTTGGCCGGCGGTGATGGCGTTGCTATTGATCATGCCGGTGCGCCAGAGGATCTGGAAGATGTTGGGCAGGTGGTGCCGGGTCCTGATCCAGCGCATGAGCTGCCAGGGCAGCGGCACATCGATATCGTCGCCGTGGGTGGCGAACGCGCGGTCGGCGCCGGCGTCGCAGCCTATGACAGGCCCGCGGCCCAACTCCAGCATGACGTCGACCGGCAGGTTGTTCATTGCGCCGCCGTCGACCAGCACCTGGCCGCCGTGCACGACGGGCGGCAGCACACCGGGAACGGAGACGGACGCTCGCAGGGCGCGCCAGAGCTCTCCTCGTCGGTGGACCTGGGCGTGGCCCGACGTCAGATTGGACGATATGCAGAAGAAGGCGAGCGGCAGGTCTTCGATGGCCACGTCGGCGAACGCCTCGTAGAGCATGGCGCTCACCCTGCGGCCGGAGACCAGCGAGACGAACGGCAGTGTGTAATCGCGCAGCGGCTTCGATTCCACGAAGTAATGCCTGAACCGCTCGCTCAGCTCCTTCACACTCCACCGCAACGCCACACCGGCCCCGAGGATGCCCCCCATGCTGGTACCGCCCACCAGGTCGATGGGAATACCGGCCTCGCGCAGCGCCCTGACCGCGCCGATGTGAGCAAACCCCCGTGCCCCGCCACCCGACAGCACCAGGCCCACGCCTCGGCCGGTCAGAATGCGGGCCAGCCTCGCGTGATCCGCCGGCGTCTGGACGTGGTGGTGAGGAATGTCCGGCAGAATGCCGAGCCAGCGGGCCGCGGCCCCGGTCTCGATCGCGCTGTCATGCGCCAGGACCAGCTCCCAGCGCCGTGGGGTCAGGCTGTGATCGTGCGGCCATCGCAGCGCCGCCCAGCTGCCGGACGGGCTCTCGGCCCGGGCCAACAGCAGCAGCGCATCCGCCTGCCGCTCGCACAGCTTGGTCCAGCGGTCCGGGGTGGGGTCTGCCACGTAGACAACGTAGTCGTTGGCAGCCTCGATTCTGTTGAACCACTGGCTGGTGTGCGTCCGGGCCCGTACGCTCCATACCAGCTCCGCCCGTCCCAGTTCCGACAGCGCCTTGACTAGCGCGGTCGAGAAGGCGGCGAAGTCGACTTCCAGGCTCTGCGGCAGCACCGTGAAGGTGTACGCTCCTCGAGGATGCACCCGGGGAGCGCCTTCCACCCGCGCCAAGCGCTCGACCATCATCTGCGCGATGCGCAGCATCGCCTCGGACTCGCCCCGCAGCACCTCGTTGAATGCCTTGCTCGAGATGCGCGCGAGTTCGGTGTTGCGCAGTGCCACGACGTTGAACAGGCGTGGCCGGCCCGAGATCAGGCCCATCTCGCCCACGGACTCCCCGGCGGCGAGACGCGCCACGAACCGGCTCTGGGCCCGGCCCTCGGCGGCCAGTACGCCGAGCGAGCCGCTCAACACGACGTAGAACGCATCGGCCGTCTCGCCGGCGGAAAACAGTGTCGCCCCCCCCGGCAAAGACAGCCACTGCGCCGCGGCCGCGATCCGGCGAAGCAGCCCCGGATCCAGCCCGCGAAACAGCGGCGTCTCCCCCAGCAGGACCCCGAGATCGGAGCGCAGGGCCTCGCTGTCCTCAAAAGGAGTCTGACCCATTCGGCCCCCCGTACCGTCAAGTCAATACCGGTCGTCCGGCTTTCCTCCTCCTTTGATCTCACCCAAACCATCTCGCGCGCGACCGGCGCGGGAGAGGCCCTCACTTCTCCAGAATGGCCGCCACTCCCATCCCGCCGGCGGTGCACACGGAAATCAGTCCGCGCCGCGCCGCCCGATCTGCCGCGAGAACCTTGGCCAGCGTCGCGACCAGGCGCGTGCCGGTGGCGCCGAAGGGGTGACCGATGGCAACGCTTCCTCCCTTGACGTTGAGCCTCGTGCGCTCGATGCCGCCGAGCGGCTCCTCCAGGCGAAGGGTCTCGCGGCAAAATTCGGCCGACTCCCAGGCCGCGAGCGTGCACAGCACCTGCGCGGCGAAGGCTTCGTGGATCTCGTAGTAATCGAAGTCCTTCAGTGTCAGGCCCGCATCCCGCAGCATCGCCGGTACCGCGTACGCGGGCCCCATCAGCAGCCCTTCCCGGCCGCTCGCGAAATCCACGGCCCACACCTTGCCGTAGCGCAGGTAGGCGAGCACCGGGAGCCCGCGCTGCTCGGCCCACTGCGGCGAGGCGAGCAGCACCGCGCTTGCCCCGTCGGTGAGCGGCGTGCTGTTGCCGGCTGTCAGCGTGCCCGCGTGCGGATCGAAGCTCGGGCGGAGCTGGGCAAGCTTTTCGGTGGAGGTGTCGGGGCGGACGTTGTTGTCCGCTCTCAGGCCGAGGAATGGGATGACCAGATCGTCGTAGAATCCCTCGCGCCACGCGGCGGCGGCCTTCATGTGGCTCTCGTAGGCGAGCCGGTCCTGGTCCGTGCGCGAGATCTGCCAGCGCTCGACCATCTGCTCGGCGCTCTGGCCCATGGACAGTCCCGTGCGCGGCTCGATGACCGCGGGAAGCTCGGGCTTGAAGTGCGCAGGGCGCAGTCCGAGCCAGGGCGAGAGGCGCTCCCCGAGACCCTTGCCCCGGTGGCTCGCCAGCAGCAGCCGCTGGTAGGCACGTGGGTAGGCGACCGGCGGGTCGCTGATCGTGTCGACGCCGGCGGCGATGCCGCAATCGATCTGCCCGAGAGCGATCTTGTTGCCGACGGCGAGGGCGGCCTCCAGACTGGTGCCGCAGGCGCGCTGCACGTCGAGACCCGGGGTCTGCGGGTCGAGCCCCGAGGACAACACGCTCTCGCGCGTCAGGTTGTAATCCCGGGAATGCTTGATGACCGCCCCGGCGATGACATCACCCAGTCGCGCACCGTGAAGCTCGAAGCGCTCGACCACGCCGCGCAGGGCGGCGGTGAGCATCTCCTGGTTGCCCACGTTCGCGTACGCCGTATGCGCCCTGGCGAACGGGATGCGCACCCCCCCGACGATGGCGACGCGACGCACGGCCGAGCCGACGAGCATGAACCCCCTCCCCGGAAAGCTCTTGTGTGCCAGTCGAGCCTAGGCTATCACGGGCCGCTTCCCACGGGGCCGGGACGGCTCCTGCGCGCCGGCGCTTCCCAGCCCCTGGGCGCAGGCGGTATCCTGCCGAGTCCCGCCTTTCGTGACTGATCGCGAGGTTTTCATGGGCGAATTCACCACCCTCATGGCCCGGGATGGGCATGACTTTCAGGCCTATCTGGCCGCCCCGGCCGCCAAACCGCACGGCGCCGTGGTCGTGATCCAGGAGATCTTCGGCGTCAACGCCCACATCCGCGCCGTGACCGACGGCTTCGCCCAGGCAGGCTACACGGCGATCGCGCCGAGCATGTTCGACCGCATCCGCAGGGGAATCGAGCTCGGCTACTCTCCCCCGGACATCGACGAGGCGCGCGGCTACATGCAGCAGCTTCAGCCGGAGCAGACGCTGAAGGACCTGGCCGCGGCGGTCGCGGCGGTCCGCCACTCCGGGCGCGTGGGCACGGTGGGCTATTGCTGGGGAGGCGCGCAATCCTACCGCGCCGCCTGCCTGCTGACGGTCGACTGCGCCGTGGTGTACTACGGCAAGGCGCAGGACGCCGGCGTGCCACCCCAATGCCCCGTGATGTATCACTTCGGCACCGAGGACCGGAGCATCCCGCTCGCTGAGGTGGAGCGGATGAAGGCCCTGCACTCCGCGGGCATCTTTTACCTGTACGAAGGCGCCGGACACGGATTCAACTGCGACCTGCGCCCGAGCTACGACGCAGCCGCCGCCGCGCTTGCCCGCCAGCGCACCCTGGAATTCCTCGCCCGACACCTGACCGGCGCGCGGGCGGACGAAGAAGAGGACGAGAGCTGAGCCATGCCCACACTCACTGATCCGCAGCTGCCGCGCATGCGGGGGTGCATCGGCGGGCAGCGGGTGGATGCAGACGGTGCGGCCGCCGGGCCGGTGATCCACCCCGGCACGGGCGAGCGCCTGGGCGCCGCACCCGCCCGGGACGCGGCCGCTAGGCGGCGGGCCGGGCGCGATGCCAGGGTACGCCGCTTCGAATAGGGACTTGCCGCAGCGCCCTGGCCGCGCGCGTGCACCCTGGGGTATCTTGAATCGTATGCGCTACCAGAGCTCCCCGGATTTCCACCGCGATTCGGCCGAGCGCATCGGCATATTGCTGGTCAACTCCGGCACGCCGGACTCGCCCCGGCCACGCGACGTGCGCCGCTTCCTCGCCCGGATGCTCGGCGATCCACGCGTGGTGGAGCTGCCGCGCATCCTGTGGCTGCCGATTCTCCACGGCCTGATCCTGCCGCTGCGCCCTTCGAAAGTGGCGCCCAAGTACCGCAAGATCTGGTCCGTCCACGGCTCGCCGCTCCTCGATCAGTCCGAGCGGCTGCGCGCTGCGCTCGTGAGCACGCTCGCCCAGCGGACGCTCGCCCCATTCTCCGTGGAGCTCGGCATGCTCTACGGCAGTCCGAGCGTGCCCGAGGCACTCTCGAGGCTGCGCAGCTCGGGCGCGCAACGGATTCTCGTCCTGCCGCTGTTTCCACAGTACTGCGGCGCCACGACCGGCGCGGTCTACGATCGCGTGAATGCCGAGCTCTCGCGCTGGCGCTGGCTGCCGGAGATGCGCTTCGTCGCCGAGTACCACGACCAGCCGGAGTACATCGAGGCGCTGCGCGAGAGCGTGACCCAGCACTGGCACACGCACGGACGCACTCAGCACCTGCTGATCTCCTTCCACGGCATTCCGGAGCACTACTTCCACCAGGGTGATCCGTACTTCTGCAAGTGTCAGAAGACCGCACGCCTGCTCGCGGAAGAGCTGCTGCTCGAGAGCGGCCGCTGGAGTGTCAGCTTCCAATCCCGCTTCGGGCCGACCGAATGGCTGCGGCCTTACACCATCGAGGTGCTGGCTCAAATGCCGGGCCGCGGCATCCGGGACGTCACGGTCGTGTGTCCGGGCTTCGCGGTCGATTGCCTGGAAACGCTGGAGGAGATCGATGTCGAGAATCGCGCCGCCTTCCTGCGCGCCGGCGGGGAGCGCTTCGAATACGTGCCCGCGTTGAACGCTCGGCCCGAGCACACCAAGCTCCTCGCCAGCCACATCGCCCGGCACTGCCAGGGCTGGACCCAGGTCGATCTGGGCTTGCATCCCGCCGCGCGGCCGCGGGGCACATCGGTGTAACCACTCGTCAATATCACCCCGCTCGCCTAAGCTAGCGGGGTGATATTTCGCAATACCCCCGTCCGCTGGGGCGCCGTGTCGCAGCTGCTTCACTGGCTCATCGTGGCGCTCATCGCCGTGCAGGTGACCCTTGGGCTCATCGGGCTCGAGCTGCCGCTCGGCATGGAAAAGCTCGCCGCCCTGGCGCGGCACAAATCGATCGGCATCACCATCCTCGCCCTCGCGGCGATCCGCCTGCTGTGGCGCTGGATGAATCCCACCCCGGCACTGCCCGGCAATCTGCTGCCCATCGAGCGCTTTCTCGCACGCTTCACCCATGCGGGCCTGTACGTGCTGCTGTTCGCGCTGCCGCTCACCGGCTGGATCATGTCATCAGCGCGCGGCTTTCCGGTGAGCTGGTTCAACCTGATGCAACTGCCGAACCTGGTATCTAAAAGCGGCACGCTGTACCACGCCATGATCGAGGTGCACGCGACACTGGCGATTGCGCTGGGCCTCATCCTGGCGCTGCACATCGCCGGTGCGCTCAAACATCACTTCGTGCTGAAGGACGACACGCTGCGGCGCATGCTGCCCGGCTGCGCCCCGGCCGCGGACCGCTCCGTTGCGGCCGCCGATTCACCGAGGAAATCCTGCTGATGCCCGCTTTCCGCGCCGCCAGCGCGCTCACACTGCTCACCGCCGTATCAGTCCCCGCGTCTGCCCATGCCGGCGGGCGCGCCATCCCCTACACCTTGCTGCACGCGCACAGCTCCCTGACCTACACCTTCACACAGGCGGGCGCGGCCAATCACGGCCGGTTCAACACCTTCGCCGTACGCTTCGATCCGGCTGCCGGCCGGCTCGCGGTGGTGGTCGACATGCGCTCGTTCGACACGGGCGACAGCCAGCGCAACAGGATCCTGGGAGGAAAGGATTTTTTCGACGTGGCGCAGTACCCGCAGGCACGCTTCACGGCCAGGCGCCTGATCCGGACAGCCCACGGCTATCGGGCCGTCGGAGCGCTGACCCTGCGGGGTATCACGCGCACCGTCGTGATTCCCTTCACTTGGCGTACTGCCGACATCGACGGACGCGAGGTCGGCCTGTTGACAGGGCGGACGACGATACGACGGCTGGCCTTCGGCATCGGCCAGGGTCAGTGGCACTCCACCGAGTGGGTGGGAAACGCCGTGACGCTCCGCTACGCGCTCGAGCTCCTCCCTGCCCGCGGACGCTGACTACGACGGGCGCTCCCGCAGTTTCGATGTGCACAGGTCATAGATCGCGGCCATGACCACCCGCACGGAGTGGTTCATGCTGGCCTCGATGCCCTTCAGCGCCGCCTCGCGGATCGCGCCGGTCAGGAACTCGACGTGCTCGGCCGGCAAATCGTCCGGCAGCTTGGCGACGATCTTCACCGCGGGAACGTCCTCGACGATCCGCCGCAGGACCCGATAGACGCAATCCGCCTTGGCGCGCATCAGCCCTTCGTCGTCGCCGAACATCGCCCCGATGGCGCTGAGACCCTCAGCCCACTGCGCGCGTGTGCGTTCCCACTCGCGCTCGGTACCGAAAGTCACGCGGATGATCTCACCCATGAGCGCTCCTCCGCCGTCCAGACCCTCATCAATTCGGCCGCGCCCGCCTTCACTAAGTTCCGCCTCCGCCGCGCCCACCGATCGAGTGCCTGCAGTGTTCCAGGCGGGGCGGGGGACCCGGACGAAGGCCCGGGGAAGCGGATGTCGTGGGCCATGCGCGTGCCGGCATAGGATGGGCCGAGAATAGGACGCTGCCCCTGCCTTCGGCAGGGGGCATTTCGGGTGCGAATGTGTAGATTTGCAACCCCTGCGGCCGGGCAGGGCCCCAGGCACGCCCGAGGCCTCAGGGGCGGATCAGCGGCAGGTCGCGGGGCTCGGCAGCCCCATCTCGAGCCCCGGCTCCGATTCGGCTTCGGCTTGCGCCGGCGTTTGGATGCCTCGCAGCTGATCGAGGATGGCGGGATTTTCCAGTGTCGAGACGTCCTGGATGATGTCCTCGCCGCGGGCGATCGAGCGAAGCAGCCGGCGCATGATCTTGCCCGAGCGGGTCTTCGGCAGATTGTCGGCGAAACGGATGTGCTCCGGCTTGGCGATGGCGCCGAGCTGCTCACCCACCCAGTCGCGCAGCTCCGCCACCAGCTGGCGAGTATCCCCCGCGGGGCGGGCGCCGCGGCAGACGACATAGGCGAAGACCGATTCGCCCTTGATCTCATGCGGCTTGCCGACCACGGCCGCCTCGGCGACTCGCGGATGAGACACCAGTGCCGACTCGATTTCCATGGTTCCGAGGCGATGACCCGAGACGTTCAGCACATCGTCGATGCGCCCCAGGATCCAGAAGTAGCCGTCCCCGTCCCGGTGCGCACTGTCGCCCGCCACGTAGAACCGGTTGTCGAATCTGCCCCAGTAGGCGGCCCGATAGCGGTCATTGTCGCCCCAGAGGGTGCGCAGCATCGACGGCCAGGGCTTTCGCACGACGAGATAGCCGCCGGCATCCGCACGGCTCACCGATGCGCCGCTCTCATCGACGATGTCCGCCTCGATGCCGGGCAGCGGCACCGTGCAGGAGCCGGGTTTGGTCGCGGTCACCCCCGGAACGGGCGACAGGAGGATCGCCCCGGTCTCGGTCTGCCACCAGGTATCGACGATGGGGCAGCGGCCGCCGCCGATCACCCGGTGATACCACATCCAGGCCTCGGGATTGATCGGCTCGCCGACGCTGCCGAGCAGGCGCAGTCTCGAGAGGTCGTACCGGCCGGGAACCTCGTCGCCGAGCCGCATCAGCGCCCGGATGGCAGTCGGCGCGGTGTAGAGCACGCTCACCCGGTGTTCCTGGCAGAGCTTCCAGAAGCGTCCGCCGTCGGGAAACGTCGGGGAGCCCTCGTACAACACCACGGTCGCGCCGAGTGCGAGCGGCCCGTAGGCGACATAGCTGTGTCCGGTCACCCAGCCGACATCGGCCGTGCACCAGAAGACATCCTCGTCGCGCAGATCGAACACCCAGCGGGTGGTCACCTTGGCGCCGAGCAGGTAGCCGCCGCTCGAGTGCTGGATGCCCTTGGGTTTGCCGGTGGAGCCCGAGGTATAGAGCAGGAACAGGGGATGCTCGGCCTCGACCCATACCGGCTCGCACTGAGCCGCATGCCCGTCGATCGCCTCGTGCCACCACAGGTCCCGCGCCGGCTGCATGACCACGGGTCGCCCTGTGCGTTTCAGCACGATCACACGCTCTATGCTCGGACACCCGTCCGCGAGCGCCTTGTCAGCTGCGACCTTCAGCTCGACGGGCTGGCCGCCGCGCCAGCCGCCATCGGCCGTGATCAGCACCTTGGCGCCGGTGTCCTCGATCCGGTCCTTCAACGCCGGGGCCGAGAAGCCGCCGAACACCACCGAGTGGATGGCGCCGATGCGGTTGCAAGCCTGCATGGCAATGACGGCCTCGGGCACGAGCGGCAGGTAAATCACCACCCGGTCGCCGCAGCCGACGCCTTGCGCCTTCAATGCGTTCGCCAGCCGGCACACCTCGGCGTGCAGCTCGCGATAGCTCAAGCGCCGCACGTCTCCCGGCTCGCCCTCGAAGAGGATCGCTGTCTTCTCGGCGCGCTCGGCCAGGTGAACGTCGAGGCAATTGAAGGACACATTGAGCCGCCCGTCCGTAAACCAGCGGTAATTCGGCGCATTCGAGTCATCCAGCGCCACCGTGAACGGCGTCTGCCAGGCGAGCTCCTCTCGGGCGAGGCGCGCCCAGAAGCCGGCGTGATCGCCGGTCGCTTCCCGCCTGAGCGCCGCGAGCTCGGCCGCCCCGATGCGCGCGCTGGCGGTGAATTCGGCTGATGGCCGAAACGTGCGCTGTTCGTGCAGGACGGACTCGATGCTCTGGCTTGCCATGGTGACCCCCCACGATCTCAACATTGGATGATTCCGGAGAATAGCCGGGTCGTTGCAATATTCATGCAAGACCAATGTGGCGCCCCTGCGAGGGCCTGAAGCCGGCTGGCGCGGGCCGCACGGGCCTTTAGGACGGGCGGGTGGCGAGCCGCTCGCCCTGACGGCGCAGGAGCGGTCCGAAGCCCAATCGGTCGTAGAACGCCCCCAGGGCCGCCAGATCCGGCGACCGGGGGCGCAGGTCCTCCGGCGCGACCGCCAGCGGCATGTCGCACACGATGCGGGTCAGACGCAGGGCGAGGTAGACCAATTCACGGTGCTCGAGCAGACGCTGGCGCAGCTCGCGGCCGCCGCGCAGCCCGAGCGAGCCCACACGGCCGAGCTGGCCATACAGGTCATCGATCGAGCCGAAGGCCCGCATCAGCGCCGCAGCGGTCTTGGGACCCACTCCCGGCACACCGGGAATGTTGTCCGAGGCGTCTCCGGTGAGCGCGAGAAAATCCGCAAAGCGCTCCGGCGGCAGCCCGAAACGACGATGGACGTCCCCGTAGCCGAGCGGCCCGCGGGCGCCGAAATCCCAGTACAGGTCCCCGTCGCGAACGAGCTGGGCAAGATCCTTGTCGCGCGTGATAAACGCCGAGCGCACACCGTGCCCACGCATCAGGTACGACAGCGTGCCGATGAGATCGTCGGCCTCATACTGCGGGTCGATGAAGGTGGCGAGGCCCAGATGAGCACAGAGCTCGCGGCAGTAGTCGAACTGCGCCGCCAGATCCATGGGTGCCGGCTCGCGGTTGGCCTTGTACAGCGGGTAGATGCCATTGCGGTAAGAGGTCGCGAGCCGCTGATCGAAGGCGACGGCCACGAACGGCGGCCGGGTCTTCTCGAGCAGATCCCCGAGAAAGCGTGCAAAGCCGAACACGGCGTGCACGGGACGCTGCTCCCGATCGACCATGCCGGGCAGCTGCGAGTAATACGCGCGAAAGACGTAGACCGAGGCGTCGATGAGATAGATCACGGCACGGTCTGACCCAGGTTGTCGCAGCCCCTCGGGCCTCACGCCAACCAACGCTGGATGCGATCGTGCAGCGGGCTGGTTCGGGGAAAGTGCGCGAGCAGGTACTCCATCTGGTCCGCGCGCACGCGCCGCCCTTTGAGGAAAACGTACTCCGCGTAGGTCGGAGTGAACGGCACCGCGATCAGCTGCATCTTCGCCTGCTCCGGAGTGCGCGAGGCCTTCTGGTTGTTGCAGCGCCGGCACGCCGTGACGACGTTGGTCCAGGTGTCCTGGCCGCCCTGGCTGAAAGGTCGGATGTGATCGCGCGAGAGCTCGCGGGTCGGAAAGCGCATGCCGCAATACATGCACAGGTGCGCATCCCGCCGGAACAGCGTCTGGTTGTTGAGGGGGGGCACGTAGTCGTGGCGGGTGCTGCCGGGATTGCCGGTGTGGCCGATGGTGGCGACAATGGAATTGATCTCGAGCACGGTGCGCCGGCCGGTGAGGGCATTCACCCCCCCAAAGAGGGTATAGAGAGCGGAGCCGCAGGTATAAGCTACCTGCTGCTGGGTATAGAGTCGGGCGGCCTCCTTATAATCGATCCACTCCAGCGGCATGCCGGACACGTCCGTGCGCAGCACGAGCTGGGAGAGCCCACGCACGTTCCCTGTCGGGACGATGCGCAGATCTTCCGCCAGGCCGTGGCCGGTGCGATCGAGGTCTATGCCCATCATGACGTCTGTAAGATAAGACAATATTGTGCGAAACTTCAACAATCTCGATGTTCTGAATCGCAACGCTCCGGATCGGACCATGGCAGACCGAGGAAGCCTGTTTGTCTCAAAGGCGTCATGGCGGGGGCCCGGCGCGCAGCGCCGAGCCCCCGCGCACGATGGGCCCTCGAGACCCGCACCGCCGGGGCGGTGCCGGGAAACGGCGGCCTGCCGCCAGGAGAGGCTGAGGCGAGACGCCGAAAGCGCGCTGCAGAGGAGGCCGCGGCAGGCTAACCTTGGGCAGACAGGCTCCCCACACCCGGGATCCGAAGAGGACCGCAGATGCCAGCCATGATCGGCGCGCTGCTCGAGCGCGCGCCCCGAGAGATGCGTGTCAGTTTGGTGCCCGAGGTGGCCGGGAAGCTCATCCGCGCCGGCGCGCAGGTGCTGATGGAGCACGGCGCCGGCAAGGGCGCCCGCTTCCCCGACAGCGCCTATCAGGGGGTGCAGTGGACGGATGCAGCCGGCGTGCTGAAGGAGGCGCAGGTGCTGCTCACGGTGCAGCCCCTCGACCTCGAGCGGATCGCGCTGCTCAAGTCCGGCACGGTGCTGATCGGGTTCCTGCAGCCCTACGCCCGACGCGAAGAGGTCCGCGCGCTCCGCGAGCGCGGCGTGACCAGCTTCGCGATGGAGCTCGTGCCGCGCATCTCGCGCGCGCAATCGATGGATGCACTGTCTTCACAGGCGGCGATCGCGGGGTACAAGGCGGTTCTGATCGCGGCCAACCATCTGCAGAAGTTCCTGCCGATGCTCACCACCGCCGCCGGGACCATCCGCCCCGCGCAGGTGCTCGTCATCGGCGCCGGCGTCGCGGGGCTGCAGGCGATTGCCACGGCGAAACGCCTCGGGGCCGTCGTAGAGGCCTACGACGTGCGCAGCGCCACGCGAGAGCAGGTGAAGTCGCTCGGCGGGAAATTCGTTGAAACCGGGGTCAGTGCGGAAGGCAACGGCGGCTATGCGCGCGAGCTGACGGAAGAGGAGAAGCGCAAGCAGCAAGAGGTGCTCGATGCGCGCATTGCGGCCGCCGACGCAGTGATCACCACCGCGTCGGTCCCGGGGCGGCCGGCGCCGAAGATCATCCTGCGCGCGGCGCTCGAGCGGATGCGTCCGGGGTCGGTCATCGTCGACATCGCGGCCGAGCAGGGCGGCAACTGCGAGCTGACCCGGGCCGGGGAGACGGTGACCCACCGTGACGTGGACGTCGTCGGGCCGGTGAACCTGCCCGCCCAGCTCGCCTACAACGCCAGTGAGATGTATGCCAGAAATCTGCTCAACTTCCTGACGCCGGCGCTGAAGGGGGGCGAGCTCGCCATCGACTGGAACGACGAGGTGTTCGCCCAGTCGTGCCTGACGCACGCCGGCGAGATCCGCCATGAGCCGACCCGCAAGGCGATCGAAGGGTGAGTCAATGACTGGAATCATCGCGCTTTACATCTTCATGCTCGCGGCCTTCACCGGCTACGAGGTCATCTCGCGAGTACCGGTGATCCTGCACACCCCGCTGATGTCAGGCTCCAACTTCGTCCACGGCATCGTGCTGGTCGGGGCCATGGTGGCGCTCGGCAATGCGCACACGCCGCTCGAGAAGACCATCGGCTTCATCGGCGTGCTGCTCGCGGCCGGCAACGTGGTCGGCGGCTACGTCTCAACCGAGCGCATGCTCGAGATGTTCAAGACCAGCCAGGACAAGAGGAAAGGCGGCCAGGCATGAGCGCGTCCGCCTCCCTCACGCACGAGCTCATCCAGGCGGCGTACTTCATCGCGGCGCTCCTGTTCATCATCGGTCTGAAGCGCATGAGCTCGCCCAAGGGGGCTCGCGGGGGCATCGTGTGGGCCGGCATCGGCATGCTGATCGCCGGCCTCATCACCTTCCTCTCGCCGGGGATGCGCAACGACATCCTCATCATCGTCGCCATCTTCGTGGGCGGCGTTGCGGCCTGGTGGAGCGGCAAGCGGGTGCCCATGACCGCCATGCCTCAGATGGTGGCGCTCTACAACGGCATGGGCGGCGGCGCGGCGGCCGCCATCGCCTGCCAGGAGCTCGTTCACGGACGGCCGTTCGCACCCGCCCCGGTGGTGCTCGCGGTGGCGGGCGCCATCATCGGCGCCGTGTCCTTCTCCGGCAGCCTCATCGCTTTCGCCAAGCTCCAGGGCCTGATCAGCAGGTCGCTGCGCTATGGCGCCCAGCAGGCGGTCAACTCACTCGTGCTGCTCGCCACCCTCGCGCTGGGAGGGTGGATCGTCGCGCGGCACGGCGCGGCGCCCCTGTCGGTGGTGGCCGCGTTCTTCGCGCTGGCGCTGCTCGAGGGCATTCTCATCACATTGCCCATCGGCGGGGCCGACATGCCGGTGGTCATCTCCCTCTACAACGCCTGCACCGGCCTCGCGGTAGCCTTCGAGGGCTTCGTGCTGGGCAACGCCGCGATGATCATTGCCGGCATGGTGGTGGGAGCGGCTGGCACGCTCCTCACGCAGCTGATGGCCAGGGCGATGAACCGCTCGCTCGCCAATGTGCTGTTCAGCAATTTCGGCGAGACCGCCGCCGCCGCAGGCGAAGTCACCGGGAGCCTGAAGCCGATCGAGGCGCCCGACGCAGCCGTGATGATGGCTTACGCCAGCAAGGTGATCGTGGTGCCCGGCTATGGCATGGCGGTCGCACAGGCGCAGCACAAGATCTGGGAGCTGTGTCAGCTGCTCATGGATCGGGGCGTCACGGTCCGCTTCGCCATCCACCCGGTCGCGGGCCGCATGCCCGGCCACATGAACGTGCTGCTCGCCGAGGCGGGTGTACCCTACGATCTGATCAGCGACCTCGATGAAATCAATGCGGAATTCGAGACCGCGGATGTCGCGCTCATCATCGGCGCCAACGACGTCGTCAACCCCGCGGCGCGCGCCGACAAGTCGAGCCCCATCTACGGCATGCCCATCCTGAACGCCGACAAGGCGAAGAACGTCATCGTCATCAAGCGGGGCAAGGGCGCGGGGTTCTCGGGGATCGAGAACGCGCTGTTCTATCTCGACAACACCCGCATGCTGTACGGCGATGCGCAGAAAGCCGGTGCGGAGCTGATCCAGGCGGTGAAAGCGCTGGAATAGCACGCGCCGTGCCCCAGAGACATCGCCGTACGTGATATCGCCGGACGGCTCGGACTAATGCAGCTCAGGGCCTGCCGCAACAGCGTCCGCCGTCTCGGTCGCCGTCGGGCATCTCGGGCATATGCGGCTCGGCCATGCGCCGGATCTGGCGCATCTGCTCCCCTTGCTGCTGCTCCATCCGGTGCTGCATCCGCTGCATCCTGATCTGCCGCTGCATCCGCTCGATCATGTGCTGCCGCTGTACCGGGGTAGCGTCCTGCCAGCGCCGGCGCAGCATCCTGCGCCGCCAGGTGGGCAACCGCTGGAATTCGCGGAAGCTGCGACGGATGGTTGCCTGCTGCCGCGCAGGCAGCGTCTGAAACTGCCGCCAGCGCCGGCGCAGGAGCGCGCGCTGCCGGGGTGTCATCCGCTTCCACTCGTGAAAGCGCTCCCGGGCCTTGGACTTCTCGGCCGGCGTCATGCGCAGCCAGCGCCGGCTGCCGCGGGCCAGGGCACGCTGTCTCGCCGCCGGCAGGCTCACCCATTTGCCGGCAAGCGGCGCGAGCAGCCGCCGCTGCGCCGGTGTGAGGTGGGTCCAGGTCACCCCGGCATGAGCCGAGACCGCGGTCTGGGCCTGCTGCGCCGAGACGCCCAGGGGCGCCGCCAGCAGCAGCGCCAGTACCAACGATCGCCATCCGCTCATCATCGGTTGCCCACTCCGGAGGTGCTCGGCCCGGCAACGGACTTGCTCGTCGACCTCGAGGCGGGCCCTCCCGTTGCCTTGTTTGCCTTGGCCGCCGCGCCCAACCTGAGTTTTGACAGGTAGCCCATCCAGCTTCCGCCGGCGGCGTGCTGTTTGTCGGACGTGGGATCGGCGCTGCCCAGGAATTGCAGCAGCCCCATGTCGACCGGCCGCGGACGCGCGGAGCGTTTGGAGAGATCGTTGGCGCAGCCGCTCGTGAGAGCGACCAGAGCGGCCAGAACCGCTGCAGAGAGGCACGTACGCCAACGCTCAGTGGGCATGCCCGGCGGCACCTCCCGAGCCCTGCCCCGGCTCCGCCTGCGCCTCGTAGACGGCCCATTCGTAGAACTCCCCGTCACCGCCTTCGACGAGAGTCAGCCCGTCATGATCGGTGAGCAAGTCCAGATCGCCGCTCGCAATCGCATTGGCCGCCGCCGCCGCCGGGGTCGTCTGCGGCTGATGCAGCCGCACCACAAGAGCCAGAACGGCCGCCGCGGCGACCACCCCGGTGGCCGGCACCCACAGGCGCCGGCCGCGCAGGGCAAGCCCACGCGCGCCGCCCGAAATCATCTGCGCCACCGCCGCATGGCGCGCCTGAGTCAGGTGCGAGCGGATACGGCCGCTGGCTCGCTGTGCATGCTCTTCGAGAAGCGCCCGCAGCCGCTGCTCGAACAATGTCGTGTCATCGGCCGAAGTCACAGGTGCTCACCGAGTTGCGCGCGCAGGGTCCGCAACGCCCGAAAGTAATGTGTCTTGACGCTGCCCTCCGAGCAGCCCATGGCCCGGGCGGTTTGCGCCACATCGAGCCCTTCCAGGGTGCGCAGCAGAAACACCTGCTGCTGGCGCCGCGGCAGCTCTCCCACCGCCCGCTCCAGGGCGCTCATGGCTTCATCGAGCTCCAGGCGCCGCGCGGGCGGCAGCTCCTCAGCGGCCGCCTCTGCGATCGGGTCGGCCCCCTCCTGCCCATCGGGGGCGAAAGGCCACCATGACATCACCCGGTCGCGCACGGTGCGCCGCCGCTGCATGTCGCGGATCCGGTTCTCCAGGATCCGGTAAAAGAGCGGCCTCCATTCCTCGGCCGGCCGATGCGCGTAAGCCCGGGCGAGCTGCAGCATCGCGTCCTGAACCGCATCCAGCGCATCGTCCTCGTGACGCAGCGCCGCCTGGGCGATCTTGAATGCTCTGAGCTCGACGCTCGCCAGGAACTGGCCGAGCGCCCGACCTCCGAGATTGGCATTGGGGTCCAACTGATCCACGTCGCCGCGAGCAGCCGACATGCTATAAGGCGAGGCGAGCGTAGCAGACTCGGGCATAGTGGGTACAACGTGCCGCCGCCACTGTCGGTTGACAGCGACGGTAACGGTGACGATGGAGGCCCTTGCGGGACCTCCCTGCTTTCCATGAGACAACGATGAAGCCACCCGGCGGATGACCGGCAAATCCGATATCGGCCCCATATTGCGCGTAGCACTGCCGGCGCCTGTGCGCCGCCTGTTCGACTATCGCTCTCCCGGCACTGACTCAGCCGGAACCGCCCCACCTTGTCCCGGAGGAATCGAGCCTGGGACGCGGGTGTGGGTGCCGTTCGGGCGGCGGCGCCTGGTGGGAGTGGTCATGGAGACCGCAATCCGGACGGAATTGTCCGAGGAAAAGCTCAAGGCCGTGGTCGCGCCCCTCGACGGCCAGCCGATCTTCGATCCCGCCATGCTGGCGCTGCTCACCTGGGCGGCCGGCTACTACCACCACCCGCCCGGAGAGGTTCTCTCCGCCGCACTGCCCAAGGCGCTGCGTCTGGGGGCCCCCCTCGAGGCGATGCAGGAGCGCTGGCAGATCACTCCTGCGGGCAGCGAGGCCTGGGCGCAAGGCGAGCCCCGGCGAGCCCCTCGGCAGCGCCAGCTGCTGGCCGAGCTGGCGGCGCAGGAAACGACCGCCGGTGACCGCCGCGGCCGAGGAGCTTGGCGAGAAGCGGCCCGGGCGCTCCAGGCGCGAGGCTGGATCGTGTCGGTGCAGGTTCCGCTCGCGCCCGCGCCGGTGATTGCCGCCGACCCGGCCGCCCTGCCCCGGATCCGGATCGAGGGACCGGAGCTCAATGTGGAGCAGCGGCAGGCCACGGAGCGGATCTGCCAGTCGCTCGATACCTTCGGCGCCTTTGTCCTGCAGGGGATCACCGGCAGCGGCAAGACCGAGGTCTACCTGAGAGTGACCGAGCGGGTGCTCGCGCTGGGGCGCAGCGCCTTGGTGCTGGTGCCGGAGATCGGGCTCACCCCGCAGCTGGTCGAGCGGTTCCGCGAGCGCTTCCGGGTGGGCATGGCCGTGCTTCACTCCGCGCTCACCGATCAGGAGCGGCTCGCAGCCTGGCGGGACGCGTTCAGCGGCCAGGCGCGAATCGTGCTCGGCACCCGCTCGGCCGTGTTCGCCCCGCTGCCGAAGCTCGGCGCCATCATCGTCGACGAGGAGCACGATGCCTCCTTCAAGCAGCACGAGGGCGGATTCCGCTACTCGGCGCGCGATCTGGCTCTGGTGCGCGCCCGGCGGGCCGAGGTGCCCGTCGTGCTGGGATCGGCGACTCCGGCGATCGAGACCCTGTACAACCTCGAGAGCGGCCGCTACGCCCGCTTGAGGCTGACACGGCGGGCCGTTCGGGCGACCCCGCCGCGGATAGCGCTCATCGATCTGCGCGCCAGCGCCCATCACTCGGGACTGTCCGCACCGGCCGTGCAGGCGATGCAGCGGCACCTCGGCGCTGGCGGCCAGGTGCTGGTGTTCCTCAACCGCCGGGGCTATGCGCCGACGCTGCTGTGCACCGCCTGCGGCTGGGTCGCCCCGTGCACGGACTGCGATGCGCGCCTCACCGTCCATCTGGCCGCTCAACGCCTGCGCTGCCACCACTGCGGCGCCGATTCGCAGCTGCCCGCGCGCTGCCCGCAATGCGGATTCGCGGTCAAGCCGGTCGGCCAAGGCACCGAGAGGATCGAAGAGACGCTCGCGGCGATGTTCCCCGGCCTGCCCTCTGTCAGACTCGACCGCGATGTCGTGCGGCACCGCGGCGACATGGAAGCGGCCATGCGCCGGATCGCCTCGGGTGAGGGCCGCATCCTCATCGGCACGCAGATGGTCACCAAGGGTCACGATTTCCCCAACGTGACGTTGGTGGTGGTTCTCAACGCCGACCAGGGCCTCTTCAGCGCCGACTTCCGCGCACCGGAGCGCCTCGCCCAGACCATCGTGCAGGTCGCGGGCCGCGCCGGCCGCGGCGAGCGGCCGGGGGAGGTGCTCATCCAGACAGAATTCCCCGCGCATCCGCTGCTCACCGGCCTGCTCTCCGAGGGCTACGAGGGCTTTGCGCGAACCGCGCTGAAGGAGCGGCGCGAGGCGTCGTGGCCGCCGTTCAGCCGGCTCGCCGCGGTGCGCGATTCGGCCGCCACCGCCGAGGCTGCCCTGACGTTTCTCGCCGAGGCGCGCGCGCTCGCCGGGCACCTTCAGGGCGTGCGCCTGCTCGGGCCCGTCCCGGCCGCCATGGCTCGTCGGGCCGGCCGCCACCACGCGCAGCTGCTCGTCGAGAGCGCCGATCGAAGCCGGCTGCATCGGTTCCTCGATGCGTGGCTGCCGCAGGTAGAGTCGCTCCCGAGCGCACGCCGGGTCCGCTGGGCGCTCGATGTGGACCCGATCGAGCTGTTTTGATCGGGTAGAATTCACCGCTTCCCGCGTATCGTCTTGCACTGGATCGGTCTTGAAGCAGCAACTCGAGCAGCTCCTCGCGAGCGCCCTCGCCTCTCTCGCCGGCAGCGTCCTCCCCGAGGCCCCCGCACCGGGCGTTGCGACGGTGGAGCGCACTCGCGACGCGAAGCATGGGGACTTTGCGACGAATGTCGCGCTGCGCCTGGCCAAGGCCGCGCGCTCAAATCCCCGCGAGCTCGCCGAGCGCATCGTGGCCGCGCTGCCGGCGAGCCCCCTGGTGGAGCGCACGCAGATCGCAGGTCAGGGCTTCATCAATTTCTTCCTGGCACGCGCAGCCTTCGGCAGCGAGCTCGCCGCGATCCACGAGCTTGGGGCAAGCTACGGCCACAGCATGCTCGGCAAGGGAGAGCGGGTGCTGCTCGAGTTCGTCTCGGCCAATCCCACCGGCCCACTGCACGTGGGACATGGGCGGCAGGCCGCCTACGGCGCGACGCTCGCCAACATCCTGTCGGCCACCGGCTTCGAAGTCGCGCGCGAGTACTACATCAACGACGCCGGCCGCCAGGTGGAAATCCTGGCCGTCAGCGCCTGGGTACGCTACCTCACGGCCTGCGGCGAGGCGCTGCCGTTTCCGGAGAACGGCTATCGCGGTGAGTATGTCCGCGGCATCGCCGAGACGCTTCACGCCACCTGCGGCGAGGGCTTGCGGCGCGAAGCCGGCGCCGTCCTGGCAGGGCTCCCCGCCGACGCGCCCGCCGGCAACAAGGAGATCTACATCGATGCGCTCATCGCGCGGGCACGGCAGCTGATCGGCGCAGAGGCTTTCACACACGTGCTCGAGCTCTCGCTCGCCGAGATGCTCGCCGACATTCGCGAGGACCTCGAGCAGTTCGGAGTCCGCTTCGACCGCTGGTATTCGGAGAAGGCACTCGAGAAGAGCGGCGCCATCGAGCGCGCGCTCGCGCGCCTGGAGCGGGAGGGGCGGCTCTATCGCAGCGAAGGTGCCATCTGGTTCCGCGCCACCGAGTTCGGTGACGAGAAGGACCGCGTGGTGGTGCGCGAGAACGGCCAGAAGACCTACTTCGCCTCCGACATCGCCTATCATCTCGAGAAGCGCGAGCGCGGCTTCGAGCGGCTGATCGATGTGCTCGGCGCCGATCACCACGGATATGTGGCCCGCGTGCGAGCCGGACTCACCGCCATGGGAGAGCCCGGCGAGTGCCTGGAAGTCAACCTGATCCAGTTCGTGAGCTTGTTCCGCGGCGGCGAGAAAGTGCCGATGGGCAAGCGCGAGGCGCAGTTCGTTACGCTGCGGCAGCTGCGCGAGGAGGTCGGCAACGATGCGTGCCGGCTGTTCTACCTGATGCGCAGCCACGACCAGCCGCTCGACTTCGATCTCGAGCTCGCCAAGTCGCGCACCAATGAGAATCCGGTGTACTACATCCAGTACGCGCACGCGCGGGTGGCGAGCGTCATGAAGCAGCTCACCGCCCGGGGGCTCGCCTTCGATCGCGACGAAGGTCTGGCTCACGCCGCTCTTCTGACCGGTGCGCACGAGCAGGCGGTGCTCGCCTCGCTGGCGCGCTATGGCGAGGCGCTTGAGCAGGCGGCCGCCAACCGCGCGCCGCACGCTCTGGTGCACTACCTGCGCGAGCTGGCCAACACCCTGCACACCTACTACAACGCCGAGCAGTTCATTGTCGAGGATTCCCGGGTGCGCAATGCGCGGCTTGCGCTGGTGATCGGTGTGCAGCAAGTGATTCGTAACGGTCTCACCCTACTTGGCGTCTCGGCGCCCGACTCGATGTGAGCGCATGTCCCAGCTGACCCGCGATTACAAGGGCACGGGCCGCCACCCCCTGAGGCCGGGCGGCATGAAGGAGTTCGCCTTGGGCGTGCTCGCCGGAGCGCTGCTCGCCGGCGGCATCGCCGCACTGATCGCCGCGCATGGGCGTCACCGGCAGGCGCCGCCTTCCTCCGTCTGCGCCACATCGGGCGACACGGGAGCCCACGGAAATGCCGCCACCGGATCCGGGTCGGGCGTCCTGGCGGGGACCCCTCAACCTGCGCCACTCCTTCAAGGCAGTGCGCCAGCCGAGACCGCCGCCGCCGTGCAGGCCGCTGCACCGGCTCCCGCCTCGCCGGCCCCGCAATATGACTTCTACAGCATGCTGCGCAAGCAGACCGTCCCGGTGCCCGGCGAGCGCGCCGCCGCCCGGGCGCGGTCCCACTGGACAAGGCTCAAGGCCGGTCCACCGCGCTACCTCGTGCAGGTCGGCTCCTACACCAGCGATGCCCAGGCGCGGCGGCTTCGCCAGCGGCTCGGCCAGATGGGCATCAGCGCACGGATACGGCAGGGCACGGAGCACGGGATGGTTCTCAACCGCGTGCAGATCGGCCCCGTCGATGCGGCGGGGCTGCGCTGGATCCGGCACGAGCTCGCCGCCGCCGGCATGCGCCCTCTGGTGATACCGGTCAGGAGCAAATGACCGAAACGGCCGCCGGCCGCACTGATGCGCGCCAGTGTCCGTGCCGCAATTGCCGGTCGCTTGGCGCCGCGCAGCGGACGACGGGCCGTCCCGAGTCCGCGGACACCGTGCAGGGTCTTGCTGCAAGCGCCGCAGGCGACTTGCAGCCAATTGAACTAGTCCTCGCCGATCGAGCGGAAATCCAGCCCCAGCGAGCGGAGCTTGCGGTACAGGTGGGTGCGCTCCATGCCGACCCGCTTGGCGAGCTGTCCCACCTTGCCGTTGCACAGCAGCAGCTGCTGCTGCAGGTAGGCGCGCTCGAACTGCTCGCGCGCCTCGCGCAGCGGCAGCGCCAGCAGATCCTGCTTGACCAGCGGCTCGCCCGGCGGCGCCTGCACGGCGAGCTCGCGCTCGACCTCCTCAAGACCAATCTCCTCGCCACCGCCCTGGATCAGCAGCCGATGCACGAGGTTTTTCAGCTCACGCACGTTGTCCGGCCACGGGTAGTTGCGCAGCCGGTTCTGTGCCGCAACGCTGAAATGCCTGAATGGCAGCCCTTCGGCGTCGACGATGCGATCGACGTGATGCTTGAGCAGATCCGGCACGTCCTCGGCGTAATCACGCAGCGGCGGCACCCGTGCGATGAGCGTGTTCAGATGTCCCAGCAGATCGCGCCGCAACTGCGCTCCGGCCCGGGTCTCGATGCCGGGGAGCGCCGAGGAGACGAGCCTCGCACGCAGCTCGATCGGCTCGAGCCCCCCCACCGGGGTGAAGCGCCCCGACTCCAGCGTGCCGACCAGCAGCCGCTGGGCACCGGGCGGAAGATCCTCCAGCTCTTGAATGAACAGCGTCCCATCCGCGGCCTGCTCCAGCAGGCCCGCGCGATGCACGCCGCTCTCCTCTGAGCCGAACAGGCGGCTCTCGGCATCCGCATCCCGCAGGCTGCTCGCGACCAGGGTGACGAACGGCCCGCCCGCCCGCGCCCCCCGGCCGTGCAGGTAGCGGGCGAAGACCTCCCGGCCCGAGCCCGGCTCTCCGATGAGCAGTACCGGGGAGGCATGGGAGGCCATCTGCTGCAGCTCGGCGCGCAGCTGCTGCATGAGCTTGCTCTTGCCCGCAGGCCCCATGACCCCCGGTACGAACAGCTTGCCCCCTTGGCGCCGGCGGCGGCCGGCATCGAGCGCCCGCTCGACGGTGCGCAGGAGCTTGGCAAGGGACAGGGGCTTCTCGACGAAATCGAACGCTCCGAGCCTCGTAGCCTCCACGGCCGTCTCCACCGTACCGTGCCCCGACATCATCACGACCGGGCAGCCTTCCGAGGTGGCGGAAGACCATTCCCGCAGCAGCGTGATGCCATCGACATCCGGCATCCAGATGTCGAGCAGAACCAGGTCCGGGGTCTGTCGCGCGCGCGAGGCGCGCGCCTGGGCCGCATTGGCCGCGACGTCCACCGCGTAGCCCTCCTCCGAGAGGATCTCCTTCAGCAGGCCGCGGATATCGGCCTCGTCGTCGACCACCAGAATGTGCGCAGCGCTCATGCTTTCTCACCCCGCAATGACTCTCGACTCTCACGCGTCCCGCCCCGGCTGCCGAACGCCACCGGCAGCGCCACCCG
This sequence comes from Pseudomonadota bacterium, assembly GCA_021805865.1. GTDB lineage: Bacteria > Pseudomonadota > Gammaproteobacteria > Steroidobacterales > Steroidobacteraceae > 13-2-20CM-66-19. The sequence continues at coordinate 79,639 of JAJZDX010000002.1, read as the reverse complement.
GATACGGGCTCCGCCCTCGGGACGGTTGTCGGCATCGATCCGTCCCCCGTGCTCCTCGACGATCTTTTTCACGATCGCCAGTCCCAGGCCCGTGCCCCTGGGCTTGCTCGTGACGTAGGGGTCGAAGATCCGCCCGAGCAGATCCTGCTGGAAACCGGGACCATTGTCACACACTGTAACGAGGGCGAACGCCCCTTGGGCGTCTCCCTCGAGACGGGTGGAAATCGACAGGCGGGGCGAGGCGTACCCCTCGAGCGCCTCGAGGGCGTTGGTCACCAGATTATTGAGGATCTGGCGCACCCGGCCGCGGTCGGCCTCCAGGCCCGAGAGGCGCTCATCGAGATCGAGATCGATCCCCGCCCGCGGGTCCTGTGAGCGATACAGGTCGGCCACTTCGGTCACCAGCTGGTTGAGGCTGAAGCGGCTGACATGCATCTCCGGCGCGCGCGCGTATTCGCTGAACGCGTTCACCATCTGCTGCATGCTCTCGACCTGCTGCACGATGGTGTGGGTCGAGCGCTCGAGGATTTCCCCATCCGGGGGGGACAGGGTCGAGAGCAGCCGGCGGCGCAGCCGCTCGGCCGACAGCCGGATCGGCGTCAGGGGGTTCTTGATCTCGTGCGCCAGGCGCCGCGCGACCTCCCCCCAGGCGGCATCCCGCTGCGCCTGCAGCAGCGCGGTGATGTCGTCGAAAACGATGACATAGCCCATGTCGCCGCTTTCTCCCGGCAGCGCCGTACAGGCGCACATCAGGGTGAGGATCCGCCCCGCCTTGCCGAGATCGATCTGCTCGCGCCACTCCTGCCGGCCGCGCGCGAATCGCACTGCGAGCGCCGCCACGAACTGACCCAACCGCTCGTTGCCCGCCGTGAGGTCCGGCAGCGCCCGACCGGTGGCCGCGGAGAGATCGAGCCCGAGGATGGCGCCGGCCGCCTGATTGGCCATGCGCACCACCAGGTTGCGATCGATCGCCAGCACCCCCGTGGAGAGCCGCGCGAGAATGATCGCCAGCCGCTCTCGCTCACGCTCCACCGCCAACTGGCTGCGCGTCGCCTCATCGTGCGCCCGCCGCAGGCGCTTGGTCATGTCGTTGAAAGAGTGGACCAGAAAGCCCATTTCGTCGCGCGAGGGCAAAGCCAGACGCGTGTCGAAATCGCCCTTGCCCACCGCCCGCGTGCCGGCGATCAGATCCTGCACCGGCCGTGCGAGGCGCTGCGCCGAGAGAATCGCCCCGTGGATCGCCGCCAGCATGGCGAGAAGCAAGACCAGGGTGAGCGTCAGGATGAAGCTGTACTTCAGCGGCTCGCGCAGCGTCGTGAGATTGCCGTACTGCGAGTACGCTCGCTGGACCACCTCCGACAGCGCCGACAGCTGGGGAGGCACCGGATAGACGGCCATGAGGTAGCGGTCATCGGAACCGGAAAACTGATCGAGCGGGACTCCGATACGGATGAGGAAGCGCCCATCGGGCTGCGGCTCCAGATTGACGTAGGTTCGCCGCTCGCTCACCTGGCGCACCAGGTCGGCAGGCGGCGCGAGTGAGACATCCGACAGCGGATCTTGCAGGCTCGCCGCGAGAATGCGCTCGTCGGCGCCGTACACCACGATCTCCTCGGCCGAGTCCGAGCGGCGCGCCTGATCGAGCCGCGCCTGAATCTTCAGCGCGCCGTGCCCGGCCAGGGAGCGGGCGAGCAGCGTAGCGCGACGCGATTCGTCCTGGACGCGCAGATCGAGCGCCGAGCGCGACAGCACGAGCGCGTCCTTCAGACCCTGTTTCACCTCGACCCGGAACCAGCTGTCGATGCCGCGGTTCAGGAAGCCGACCGAGGCGAAGTACACGATGAGCAGCGGCGCCACCACCAGCGCCCCGAAGGTCGTCACCGTGCGCGCCGTGAGGCGCGATCCGGGCACGTGATTGCGATAATCGCGCACCAGCTGCCACAGCCGCCGGGCGAGCATCACGATCAGCGCCAACACGCCGATCACGTTGAACAGCACGATCCACGGCTGCAGCCGGCTGAACTCCGAGGAGTTCTGCGCGCTTTTGGCCAGAAGCAGCAGCGCTCCGAGCCCGATGCCGCTCCAGAGCACCAGGGCCGCGATGGCACGTATCCGCCGGCGCACCGCGGCGGTGTCTCTCACCCCGGCAGCGCCCATGTGTACCAAGAGCTCTCCCGCTGCCAGTCATCGGTCCAGAACAGCAGCGCCCGGAGCGATGCGGGCAGATCGCCGCGCCGCACCCCGGCGCGGACACTGATGGTGTACGACCCGGGGTCCTGAAGCTGTGACTCGACCAGGATGGGCCAGTTGCGGACCTGCTCCAGATAGTCGAGCGCCTTTTTCACGGTGGTGAAACTGTGCTCGGCGCCTGTTTGTGCGTTGCTGACCACGAAGCGCCTCGTGACCACATGGTAGGCAAGCTGCCGCTGCAGCGTCACATCGACGACATCGGCGTCGAACCAGAAGCGTCGGACCCGATCGATCTCAGCCTCGATGTCGAAAGACAGCGTCACCCCGTTCGCCAGCGCCTTGCGGATCATGGGATTGAGCGGATAGGTGATCCGCGCGTTGAGCTCGATCACGCCGTGGTTGAAATTGACATAAGCGGAGCGTACCGCGAGCGCGCCATCGAGCGCGCTCGCCCGGACCCGCGTCGTCGGCGCGAGTCCCAGCGCGCTGGCGGCCAGCAGCAGCCCCCACCACCGGCTCAGGCGTCTTCGGCTGCCCCGACGGCAGATCGGGCTTGGCGGCGCGGACTTTTGTGGCATGAATGCAACGATAGATGGCGTAAGGCCCCCTGCTTCCATACGCTATATGGTGCCGGACGTTGTCTTTTCGAGACAAGCATAATAGAACCCATCGGTCCGCGCCGCACCCCCGCACAGCAGCTGCACTCCCCACCGGCAGGCGAGCGCCCCGGGGGCGAGACGCCCAGGGAGAGAAATGGCTCGGGCATGCGGGTGGCGCGCGAGGAACCGCTCCACGACCCCCTCGTTCTCGGCCGGCAGCACCGAGCACGTCGAGTACACGAGCCGTCCCCCCGCGGCCAGCATCTGGAATGCGGCTTCGAGGATCTCGAGTTGGGTGCCGGCAAAGGCCTGAATGTCCTCGGGACGCCTCAGCAGCTTGATATCCGGGTGCCTGCGGATGACCCCCGTGCCCGAGCAGGGCGCATCCACGAGGATGCGCTCGAAGGGCCTGCCGTCCCAGAACGTGCCCGGGTCGCGCACGTCGGCCGCCACAACATGCGCCGGCAGCCCCAGACGAGAGAGATTCTCGCGCACCCGCTCGAGCCGCCCTGCATCGATGTCGAGCGCCCAGAGGTCCACCTGCCCGCGGGTCAGCTCCAGCAGGTGGGCCGCCTTACCCCCGGGCGCGGCGCAGGCGTCCAGCACTCGCATGCCGGGCTGGACATCGAGCAGGGGGGCGGCGAGTTGTGCGCCCGCGTCCTGCACCGAGACCCGTCCCTCGAGGAATCCCGGGACCGCATCGACGGGTGCCGGCCGCTCCAGGACCACGGCGGGCGGGGCGGCGAACTCCGCACCCCACTCGACCAGCCGGCCAGCCGTGCCCGCCGCGGCCAGCTCGCCGAGGTAGTCCGCGGGCGTGCACCGCATGCAATTGACCCGCAGTGTCATGGGAGGGTGAACGTTGTCGGCTTCGAGGGAGCTCAAGCCGTGCAGCGGCCATGCGCTCGACAGCGCATCGGCCAGCCAACGAGGATGAGCGGTGCGGCGGGCCGGATCCCGGTCCACCTGCGCGAAGATGTCCTTTCGTTCCGCGAGCAGTCTCCGCAGCACGGCGTTGGTGAGGCCGCCAGCGTGCTTGTGACCCAAGATCTTCACCGCGTCCACCGCCGCATGCACTGTCAGCTGCGGCGCGTTGCGGGAGTATTCGAGCTGGTGGGCGGCCACCGCGAGCAGGGCCCGTACCTCGCGCGGGAGGGTCCGGGGCCGCGCCAACAGGCTCTCCACCGCCGGCTTCAGGCGCAGGTACCATCGCACGGTGCCCAACGTGATGGCGCGAACCGCGGCGCGATGCGGGCCCGCCTGGAACGCCGACAGCGCTTCGTCGGCGGTTTGACCGGAAAGGATCGCGGCGACGGCGCGCGAGGCTTGCGCGAGTACCGTGGCGGCCTGACCGGAACCTGAGCGCGTCAATGCTGTCGACCCAGGATCATCCGAGGCGCAAGCCCACGGCGACCCCCCACGAACATGCCGGCGTTCTGCCGTGATCCGCCCGGCCGCTGCAAGGTGAGCAGGTCGAGAGTCCCGCCGCCGCACTGCACCCGAATAAAGCCTTCACTGTGGCTGCCGTGGGTCTTGAGGATGCAGCCCGGCTTGGCATCCGGCTGCGGCGGCGCCTCCAGAGGTCCCAGCCGGGCGGCATGCACCAGCAGACGCTCCTCGACACCGTCCTCGGGATCGGTCCGGGTGGTCTCGGCAACGGCCCAGGGCTGCAGGGAGCGGATCTGCCGCTCGATCTCCTTCGCCGGACGGTGCCAGTCGATCAGCGCATCGCGCTTCTCGAGCTTGCGGGCATAGGTCACTCCCTCGGCCGGCTGGGGTCGCGCCACCAATGTGCCTCGCGCGAGGCCGTCCAGGGCTTGAAGCAGCAGCGGCCCCGCCAGATCGGCGAGTCGGTCGCGCAGGCTCCCTCCGGTGTCCCGCGAATCGATCGCGACAGGGCATTGCAGCAGGATCGGGCCGGTATCGAGCCCGGCCTCCATGCGCATGATGGTCAGGCCCGTTTCGGTATCGCCGGCGAGCAGGGCACGCTCGATGGGGGCCGCACCGCGCCAGCGGGGCAGGAGCGAGGCATGCACGTTGAGGCAGCCCAGCGACGGCAGGTCGAGCACCGCCTGCGGCAAGAGAAGGCCGTAGGCCACGACCACCAGCAGATCCGGCCGCCATTCGATGAGCGGCGCCCAGTCCGCGGGGCTCTTCAACGCCGCCGGCTGGGCCACGGGCACTCGCGCCGGTGCCGCCAGCTTCACCGGCGAGGCACTCAGGCGCTGGCCACGCCCCTTGGGGCGGTCGGGCTGAGTCAATACGCCAACGACCTCATGGGGAGAGTGCAGCAGCTCGAGCAGCACCGACCGCGCAAACTCTGGTGTTCCCGCGAAGGCGACACGGAGCGAGGTCTGGCCGGTCACCGGACCACCCGGCTCAAAGCGCGGGGTGGGCACCGGCGGCAGGTCGCACCGCCCGGGCCTTGCGCTCTTTTTCCAGCTTTTTGCGGATACGTTCGCGCTTCAGTCCAGAGAGGTAGTCGACGAACAGCTTCCCCTCGAGGTGATCCATCTCGTGCTGAACACACACGGCCAGCAGTCCCTCGCAGTCGCGCTCGTAGGCCTGCCCGATGCGGTCTTGCGCCCGCACACGAATGCGGGCGGCGCGCCGGACCTCATCGAAGACCCCGGGCACCGAAAGACAGCCTTCCTCGGTGGCAGCGTCCCCCTCGCTGGAGAGGATCTCCGGGTTGATCAGTACGAGGGGCTGATCGTGCTCCTCCGAGACATCGAGGACGATCAGCCGCTGAGGCACGTTCACCTGGGTGGCGGCAAGGCCGATGCCCGGTGCGGCGTACATCGTCTCGAGCATGTCGTCTATCAGCCGGTGAAGGTCGGAATTGAAACCGGTGACCGGCTGCGCCCGGGTACGCAACCGCGGATCGGGAAACTCCAGAATCGTTCTGAGCGCCATGAGGAATTCGAGTCGCGTGGAGCCAATGGGTTCCGGCGGCTGCCGCCTGAGGTCGGGCCCCGGGCGCCGCCGTGACCGGACGCACAAACTAGACAATAAAGCGCCGTGGGGGGCCCTTCGCGTGCCATTATACCCGTCCATGGTCTCGAAACAGATTCCAGGCGCCCGCCTCGTGCTGGCGGGCGGGGCGGCGGCCGTACTGGCCGCCTGTTCGTCGCTGCATGGCGCGCGCCAGGCGGCCGCTTCTGCGGCTCCGGCAAGCGTGCACCCGGCCGCTCCGGCACCCTCGGCCGCCAACCTCACCGCCACCCAGGCGGCCATTGCCGCGGCGGGAGCCGGTGCAGCTTCCCCCGCGTCCGCGCCGGCCGCGGCGACCTCTGCGCTCATCAGATCCACCGCACCCATGACCTACACGGTCAAACCGGGAGACACGCTGTGGGGGATCGCCTCGATGTTCCTGCGCGACCCGTGGGACTGGCCCGAGGTCTGGTACAACAACCCGCAGATCAAGAATCCCCACTGGATCTATCCCGGCGACGTGCTGCAGCTCGCCTACGGCCGCAACGGTCGGCCGCAGATCCGTCTGCTGCGCGCGGGCCCGCTTCGTCAGGCAGCCGAGCTCAAGCTCAGACCGCGGCTGCTCAGCACGCCCCTGGCGGCCGCCATTCCGACGATTCCCTACGCGGCGATCGCGAGCTTTCTGGCGCGACCCACCGTGCTCACATCCGATCAGGTGCGCCGCGCGCCCCACATCATCGCGTTCCGCAACCAACAGCAGATCGGCGGCTCCGGGTCCGTGGCGTATGTGAGCAGCCTCGGCCGCCATCCGCACACCCGCTACAGCGTCGTCCACGTGGGCGAGGAGCTGCGCGATCCGGGGTTGTTTGGGCACACGTTCGGGTATCTCGGCACTTATGCGGCGACCGCGTTGATCCGCGCGCCGGGCGATCCGGCGACGGCCGTGCTCACCGATGCCGCCCGCGAGACGTTCGCGGGCGACCGGCTGATCTCGAGCGATACCGGAATTCCCCTGACATTCGAGCCCCGCGCGCCGTCGCGGCCGATACACGGAAAGATCATCTGGGTGATCGGCGGCACGGGCGCGATGGATCTGGCCGGTCAGTACGACATCGTGGTGCTCAATCGCGGCACGCGCGCGGGCCTTGCGCCCGGGGACGTGCTCACCGCCGATCATGAGCAGGGCATCGTGCACGACACACACGGCTCATTCGCGTGGCTGTTCCGTTCCTTCGGGGGCCTGGGCAGGGATTTCGCGCCGCGGGTGAAATTGCCGGCCGAGCGCGCCGCGACGCTCCTGGTCTTCAAGGCCTACCGGCGCCTGTCCTTCGCGTTGGTCGTGGCCGCCACCAACACCATCACCGAAGGGGACCCGGTTCACAATCCTTAAGATTGGACTGACCCGAAAGACCCGCGGCGCTTTGGGCGGCCGCCCGACTGCCCCCGTCGGTGAGCCGGCCATGCATGAGGCACGTGCCGGCTTTCCCCTGCTGTCCACGCCCGGCGCGTTGCCCGCGCCCAACCTGGGCCTCGCGCTGTGTGGGGCCGGCCGGGCTTGCCGTGGAGGCTCGAGCGCCGTCAGCCCGGGACCGGCGCATGCCCGGTCAGTGCAGCCAACACGGGGGCGGTGAGCGGCCGCACGCCGCGCCAGAGGCGGAAGGACTCCGCCGCCTGCTCGACCAGCATTCCCCAGCCCGGCACGGCGCGCGCGCAGCCGCAGTCGAGCGCCCAGCGCACGAACGCCGTGTCGCCCTTGCCGTAGGCCATGTCATAGCAGAAGGTCCCGGGGCCCAGCGCCGTGGCGGGCACTTCGGGCAGCTCGCCGGTGAGGCTTGCCGATGTGGCGTTGATCACCAGGTCGAACTCGCCGTAGCCGATCTCGCCGAAGCCGGCGCCCCGGACGTCGCCGAGCGCTGCGAACGAGGCCGCGAGCGCATGCGCCCGCTCGGTCGTGCGGTTGGCAACCACGATGAATTGCGGCCTTTGCGCGAGCAGCGGCGCGATGACGCCGCGCGCCGCGCCGCCTGCCCCGAGCAGCAGCACCCGGCGGCCGGCGATCGCGAGCTGCCGGTTGTGGGTCAGGTCCTGCACGAGGCCCGCCCCGTCGGTATTGTCACCGAGCAGGGTCCCGTCGCTGCGCGCCGCGAGAGTGTTGATCGCGCCGGCCTGCCGGGCCCGCTCGGTCAGCTCGTTGGCGAGCTGCAGGGCGCGGGTCTTGTGCGGCACGGTGATGTTGACGCCCCGGCCTCCGTCGGCGAAAAACCCGGCGATGCGCCGGGTGAACTCCTCCGGGGCCACATCCATCAGACGGTAGCTCATCGACTGGCCCGTCTGGCGCGCGAACAGGGAGTGAATGAAAGGCGAGAGGCTGTGGGCCACCGGATGGCCCACCACGGCATACTGATCCGCTGCCCCTTCCATGGCATCGATTCTGCGCCTGGCGAGCGGGCCTGTCACCCCGGCGCGACACGGCGAATCGCCGTACCGCCGCCGTGTCCGGCATCGAGGTGCCGGTGCAGCTCCGCCAACCACGATCCCATGCCTTCCTCCATCCGGTAGGGGGGATTGACGATCAGCATGCCCGAGCCGTTGAGTGCGACTCGCGAATCGCGCGGATAGAGCCACAATTCGCCCAGCAGCACTTCCCTGCCGATGTCGCGGGCAAGTCCCGCCTGCCAGCCGGCGCCTGTGCGCTCGTCCTTGATGGGATACCAGATTGCAAGCACTCCCGTGGGGAAGCGGCGCAGCGCGTCGCAGCAGGCGGTCCGCACGCGCTCCAGGTCCCGCCGGCTCTCCTCGTAGGGAGGATCGATGAAGACGAGTCCGCGCCGCTCGGGCGGCGGCAGCGCCGCACGCATCTGCTCGAACCCATCGCCGCTGTCGATACGGATGCGGCGTTGCCCGCAGAGCGCCGCCAGCGACTTTTCCAATGCCCGCGCCTGCGCGGGCAGCCGCTCGATCAGCACCGCGCGATCCTGGGCCCGCAGCTCGCCTGCGGCCAGCCAGGGGGAACCGGGGTACAGCCGCGCCGAGCTCCACTGCCGGCGCAGCTGCGCGACGCAAGCCAGGTAGTGGCGCAGCTCCTCGGCCACACAGCCGTCGCTTGCAAGTCGCATGATGCCGGCGGCGGCCTCCGCCGCCGAGTCGGACAGATCGTACACGCCGCGACCGGCATGAGTCTCCAGGTAAAGAAAGCCCTTGTCCTTGCGTTTCAGCGCCGCGAGCAACGCCAGCAGTGTTACGTGCTTGTGGACGTCCGCGAAGTTGCCGGCATGGTGGGCATGGCGGTATTTCATTTGCGCCAACGGTAGCAAAAGGATCGCATTTCCGGGTGTTCGCACCGCATTTGAGGGGGACCCATCGAGCGCGCATGGACTTAAGCTCATCGGCGATGAGCAAAATGTCCATGTGCGCCAGGCTTGCGCGGGTTTCCGGTCTGACCGCCGATCACCTCCGCCGGCTCGCCCGCGAGGCAGGCGGCGATCTCGAGCGGCTGTGCGATCCGGCGGTCATTGCCCGTGTGGACTTGCCGCCGGCTGTGCGGCAATCCCTGACGGTGCCCGATCAGACGGCGCTACGCGCGGACTTGGACTGGTGCGCGGCCAGCGGGGCGCAGGTCCTCCTCTGCATCGATGAGGCCTATCCATTCCAGCTCGCCGCCATACGAGACGCGCCAGCGGCATTGTACGTGCTCGGATCGGTGCAGGCACTCATGGCCCCGCAGCTCGCCATGGTGGGCTCGCGCAGCCCCACTCCCGGCGGACGGAGCATCGCGCGGGAATTCGCCGCCACGCTGGCGCGCTGGGGCCTCACGATCACCAGCGGCCTGGCGACGGGCATCGATGCGGCCAGCCACGAAGGGGCGCTCGAGGCCGGGGACACGATCGCGGTGCTCGGCAGCGGGCTGGACCGAATCTACCCGCCGGAGAACGCCAACCTCGCCCGGCGCATCCGGGACCGCGGCGCGCTGGTGTCGGAGTTCCCGCCCCGGACGCGTCCCGCGCGGCAGAACTTTCCGCGCCGCAACCGCATCATCAGCGGACTCGCGCTGGGCACGCTGGTCGTCGAGGCAGCCGCGGAAAGCGGCTCGCTGATCACAGCCCGCTGGGCCGGGGAACAGGGCCGGGAGGTGTTCGCGATCCCCGGCCCCATCCGCAGCCCCCTGTCACGCGGCTGCCACAAATTGATCCGTGACGGCGCGCATCTGGTCGAGACTCCGGCAGAGGTGCTGCCGGAGATCCATTTTTCTCTAAAAAATCAAATTCTTATGACCGATCCACCCGGTGCGCCGGCGGCCGCCCCATTGGACAAGGATTATGAAATGCTGTTAGATGCGCTCGACTTTGAACCCGTGACGCTCGATACCCTGGCGGCCCGCTCAGGCTTGTCCGGCGAGTCAATCGCCTCAATGTTGCTGATTCTCGAGCTGCAGGGGCGCGTCTCCCCGTACCCCGGCGGCCGGTATGGCCGGCTCGGGACCGACCGCTGAATACAGGATCCCCAGCGAGACATGGCTGAAAACCTGGTCGTCGTTGAATCGCCCGCCAAGGCGAAGACCATCAAGAAATACCTGGGCAAGGACTTCGAAGTGCTGGCCTCCTACGGCCATGTCCGCGACCTCATCCCCAAGGAAGGAGCGGTGGACCCCGATCACGGCTACAGCATGCAATACCGGGTGCTCGAGAAGAACGAGCGCCACATTGAGAGCATCGCGCGGGGGCTCAAGAAATCGAAGGCGCTCTACCTGGCGACCGACCCGGACCGCGAAGGCGAGGCCATCGCCTGGCACCTGAGGGAAATCCTCAAGGCCCGCGGCGATCTCGACGGCAAGGCCGTCCATCGCGTGGCTTTCTACGAGATCACGCGCAACGCGATCCGCGAGGCGGTCGCCCAGCCTCGGGACCTGTCGCTCGATCTGGTCAACGCGCAGCAGGCGCGTCGGGCGCTCGATTACCTGGTGGGCTTCAACCTCTCTCCCCTGCTGTGGAAGAAGGTCCGGCGCGGCCTGTCCGCCGGCCGGGTGCAGAGCCCGGCGCTGCGCATGATCTGCGAGCGCGAGGCCGAGATCGAGGCCTTCGTCGCCCGGGAATACTGGACGCTCGAGGGGCAGGGGGCCGTCGCGAGCGCTGCGCCGTTCCCGCTGAGACTGCTCGAGTACCGCGGCGGCAAGGTGGAGCAGTTCTCCTTCACCAACGAGACCCAGGCTCGCGAGGTGGAGCGCGCCATCGGGAACGCCGCCCTGGAGGCAGCCGGCGGCCGCGCGCCGGGCCGGCTGCGGGTGCTGTCCGTGGAGCGCAAGCAGCGGCGGCGCACGCCCGCCCCGCCCTTTACCACCTCCACGCTGCAGCAGGAGGCGGCGCGCAAGCTCGGCTTCAATGCCCGGCGCACCATGCGCCTCGCGCAGCAGCTCTACGAAGGCGTCGATCTGGGCGAGGGCAACATCGGCCTGATCACCTACATGCGCACCGACTCGGTCAACCTGGCGGCCGAGGCCGTGCGCGAGATCCGCGAGGTGGCCGCACGCCTGTACGGACAGGACGAGGTGGCCGAGGAGCCGCGTATCTTCAAAACCAAGTCGAAGAACGCCCAGGAGGCGCACGAGGCGATCCGCCCGACCTCCGCGGCGATCACGCCCGCGGACCTCGAGAGCAAGATCGACAATGACCTGTACAGGCTGTACTCGCTCATCTGGAAGCGGGCCGTCGCCTCGCAGATGGCGGTGGCGGTGTTCGACACCGTCGCGGCCGACATGGTGGCGGGCCCCGATTCGCCCGAGCGCCACGTGCTGCGCGCCACCGGCTCGACGCTGGTGAAACCCGGTTATATCTCGGTCTACCAGGAAGGCACGGACGATGCGAAGGCGGACGAGGACGATCACGCGTTGCCACCGCTGCGGGAGGGCGATCCGGTCGACCTGGTGGCGCTGCACGCCGATCAGCACTTCACCGAGCCGCCGCCTCGCTACAGCGAGGCCTCGCTCGTCAAGGCGCTGGAGGAGCACGGTATCGGCCGCCCCTCGACCTATGCCACCATCATCTCGACCCTGCAGGACCGAGAATATGTCGAGATGGACAACCGGCGCTTCATTCCCACCGACATCGGCAAGATCGTCAACCGGTTCCTGACCGAGCATTTCCACCGCTACGTGGAGTACGGCTTCACGGCTGCGATGGAGGACGAGCTCGACGCCGTCTCGCGCGGCGAGGAGGTCTGGACCACTCCGCTCGAGAAGTTCTGGAAGCCCTTCATCCACCAGGTCGAGCACACCGAGAAAACCGTCACGCGCGAGCAGGTCGCGCAGGCGCGCGAGCTCGGCACCGACCCGGTGAGCGGCAAGCCGATCACCGTGCGCATGGGCCGATTCGGCCCGTTCGTGCAAATCGGCACCAAGGACGATGCCGAGAAGCCGAAGTTCGCCGGCCTGCGGCCGGGGCAGAAGATGGATTCGATCGGACTCGCGGAGGCGCTCGAGCTCTTCAAGCTGCCGCGCACGCTCGGCGAGAACGCCGAGGGCGAGATCATCATCGCCAACATCGGCCGCTTCGGCCCGTACCTGAAGTACGGCAGCAAGTACGTATCGTTGAAGGAGGACGACCCTTATACCGTCACCCTGGAGAGGGCGCTGGAGGTCATCCGCCTGAAGCAGGAGGCCGACGCCAAGCGCATCATTGCCGACTTCGGTGTCGACGCCATTCAGGTGCTGAACGGCCGCTACGGTCCCTACATCACCGACAAGGTCAAGAACGCGAAGATCCCCAAGGGCCGCGATCCGAAGTCCATGACGCTGGAGGAATGCCGGGAGCTTCTGGCGCAGGCACCCGTGCGCCGCGGCAGATTCGCCCGCGGCAAGCGCGTTGCGGCGAAGACTTCCGCATCGGCACCGGCCCCCGAGACCCCGCCGGTCCCGGCGGCGGTGCGCGGCAAGCAGACCACTGCCGGTGTTCGCGCCGCGGCACGCGCCAAGAAGACGCCGGCGAGGCGGACCGTGCAGAGCGCGCCGGCGCCCAAGCGAGGAGCGGCCGCGGCACCGAAGAAGCGCGCCAAAACCGCACAGCGCGCAGCCGCGCGCAAAGCCTCACCAGGACGCAAGCGCGCCGCGAAGTAGCCCGGCGCGGCGGCCGGGCCGAAACGGGCGCGCTGGAATGGAGCCATGAGCGAATTCGATCTGATCGTGATCGGCGGGGGCAGCGGCGGACTGGCGGCGGCCCAGCGCGCCGCGGAATATGGCGCACGGGTGGCCGTGGCGGAATCACACCGGCTCGGCGGCACCTGCGTCAACGTCGGCTGCGTGCCAAAGAAGGTCATGTGGTACGCGGCCGATCTGGCCGAGGGACTGCGCGATGCGGCCGGCTATGGCTTCGAGGTGCCGGCCGGCGCGCACGACTGGAGTCGGCTGAAGGAAACACGCGATGCCTACATCCTCAGGCTCAACGGCATCTACGAGACCAACCTCGCCAGACGCGGCATCACGCTCCTGCGCGGCCGGGCGCGCTTCCTCGACCGCCGCACCGTCGCGGTGGGAGACACCCGGCTCTGCGCCCCCCACATCATCATCGCCACCGGCGGCCGGCCGGTCATACCGGACATTGCAGGCTCCGGCCTCGGCATCACCTCCGACGGGTTCTTCGAGCTGACCGAGCGGCCTCGCCGTGTGGCCGTGGTCGGCAGCGGCTACATCGCGGTCGAGCTTGCGGGCATTTTCGCCGCGCTCGGCTCCGAGGTGAGCCTGGTTCTGCGCACCGGCGCCGCGCTGAAGCAATTCGACGCCATGCTCGGGGAATCGATGCTGAGGATCCTCGGCGAAGAGGGCGTGAGGATCGACACCCACGCCGTCCCGCAGGAGCTTGCGCGCGAGGCGCATGGTCTTCGGCTCGCGACCGGCGATGGCCGGCACCTGGGCCCGTTCGACTGTGTATTGTGGGCCGTCGGGCGCGTCAGCGCGGTGAGCGATCTGGACCTGACGCGCGCCGGCGTCGCATGCGACGCTGACGGATTCATCACGACCGACAAGTATCAGGTCACGGGCACCGCCGGCATCTACGCCATCGGCGATGTCACCGGCCGGGCGCAGCTGACACCGGTCGCCATCGCCGCCGGCCGTCGCTTGAGCGATCGGCTGTTCGGCGGCAAGGCCGACCGGCATCTCGACTATCACAACATCCCCACGGTCGTGTTCGGCCATCCGCCCATCGGCACCGTCGGGCTGACGGAAAGGGCCGCGCGGGAAGACTACGGCGATGACAACGTGACCGTGTTCAAGTCCGGCTTCGTGCCCATGTACCACCAGCTCACCTCCCGCAAGCCGCGCTGCGACATGAAGCTGGTGACCGTCGGGCCCGAGAAACGCGTGGTGGGCATACACGTCATCGGTCCGGGAGCCGACGAGATGATGCAGGGCTTCGCCGTGGCGGTGCGCATGGGCGCGACCAAGGCCGAGTTCGATGACACCGTGGCCATCCACCCCACCTCCGCCGAGGAGCTGGTCACCATGAGGTGATGGGGAGCGCCGGCGACCCGCGCCCTCGTTGAGCGATCTTGAGGAATTTGCGACCGAAGCGGGCGCCGGACCCGGACATGCGCCGGGCCTGCGGCTCGGGCAGAATAGCCCGCCATGGACAACCCCCTGCTCTGCGACGAGCCGCTGCCCCCCTTCCCCCGGATCCGGCCCGAGCACGTCGAGCCCGCCATCCATGCGGTGCTCGCCGATGCACGCACGCGCATCGATGAGATCGCGGCCTGCGATCCGCCGACCTTCGCCACGGTGATCGAGCCGCTCGAGGAGCTGCAGCACCGGGTGGCGCGCCGCTGGTCTCCGGTAAGCCATCTCAACGCCGTGCTCAACTCCCAGGCGCTGCGCAATGCCTACAACGCCTGCCTGCCGCTGCTCTCGGCCTATCAGACCGATCTGGCGCAGAACGAGCCGCTGTACCGGGCCTACCGCGCCATCGAGCAGAGCGAGAGCGGAACGCTCGATCCGGTGCGGCACCGGGTGATCGGGAACGCGCTGCAGGATTTCACCCTCGCGGGCGTGGGGCTGCCCGGCGGAGACAAGCAGCGCTTCAAGGCCGTGATGCTGGAGCTCACGCAGCTGCAGGCGAAGTTCGAGGAAAACGTGCTGGACGCAACCAACGCCTGGAGCCGTCACCTCACCGATGCCGGACAGCTGCGCGGCCTGAACGAGGTGCTCATCGACCAGGCGCGCCGCCGCGCCCACGAGCAGCGCCTCGAGGGCTGGATACTGACACTTGATCAGCCGACCTATGTCGCGGTGGTGACGGACGCGGAATCCGCCGAGCTGCGGCGCGGCTTCTACGAAGCCTGGAGCACGCGCGCCTCGGACCAGGGTCCTCAGGCAGGCCGCTGGGACAACGCGCCGGTGATGGAGCAGATCCTGCGCAAGCGGCACGAGGCCGCGCGGATCCTCGGCTTCGGCAACTTCGCCGAGTACGCGCTCGTCAAGCGCATGGCGCGCAGCGGCGAAGAAGTGATGACATTCCTCGAGGAGCTCGCGCGCGCCTCCCGCCCCACGGCGATGCGGGAATTCGACGAGTTGCGCTCCTTCGCCGGCCGTGAGCTTTCGGCGTGGGATGTCCCGTTCTACGCCGAGCGGCTGCAGCAGCAGCGCCACGCCATCTCGCAGGAGGAGCTGCGTCCGTACTTCCCGCTGCCGCGGGTGCTTTCGGGCCTGTTCGAGGTGGCCGAGCGGCTCTTCGGCGTGCGCATCCGGGAGCGCGCCGGCGCCCCGGTCTGGCACCCTGACGTGCGCTTCTTCGAGATCGAGAGCGCCAGCGGCCGGCCCGTCGGCAGCTTCTACCTCGACGCCTACGCGCGCGCCCACAAACGCAGCGGCGCGTGGATGGACGAGTGCGTCGGGCGCAAGCACCTCCCCTCCGGGGACACCCGGCCGGTGGCCTACCTGGTGCTGAATGTGCTGCCGCCCGGGGAGGATCGCCCGGCGCTGCTGACGCACGATGATGTGCTCACTCTGTTCCATGAGTTCGGCCATGGCCTGCATCACCTGCTCACGAAGGTGGACTACCCCAGCCTGGCCGGCATCAACGGCGTGCCCTGGGATGCCGTGGAGCTGCCGAGCCAATTCATGGAGAACTACGCCTGGCACCCGGAAGTGCTCGGCCGGATCTCGGGCCATTTCCAGAGCGGGGAGCCGCTGCCGCCCGAGGTGCAGCGGCGCCTGCGCGCCACGCGAAGCTTTCATGCCGGATTGCAGATGGTGCGCCAGCTGCAGTTCGCGCTGTTCGACTTCCGGCTGCACGCCGAATACGACCCGCAGCGGGGCGGCCGCGTCCTGACACTCCTGCAGGAGGTGCAGCGCCAGGTCGCGGTGGTGCCGGTGCCGCAGTGGAACCGCTTCCCCATGAGCTTCGGGCATGTGTTCGCGGGCGGCTACGCGGCGGGCTATTACAGCTACAAGTGGGCCGAAGTGCTGGCGGCGGACGCCTTCTCGGCGTTCGAGGAGCACGGCGTGTTCGATCGGACCACGGCGAGGCGGTACCTCGACGCCATTCTGTCCCGGGGCGGCAGCCGGGATGCGATGGAGGCGTTCGTGGACTTTCGCGGCCGCCCGCCGCAGGTTCAGGCACTGCTCGCGCAACACGGCATTCCCACCCCCGGCGACCCCGCCACTTGATTCACCCCCCCGTCCTCCGATCTCAGCTTCTCCCGGCGCTTTGCGCCGTTTGACATACGGGGCTCGCCCTGGGCGAGCCCCGCATGTCCTGCACGCAGCCCATGAAAAATGCGCGGCGGCTCTCGGATTTCGGATCGAGCTCCAATTAGAGTGCTTCAAATCACTCTGGGGTGCGGACCGCCCGCCCTGCCTTCCGCGTGACAGAATGACCAATGACCGGCGTAGTGATTACGACGTCACCGATACCGTCCAGGTAAGCTCCCCCTCCGCGGTACGCGAGGCCGTCGAAGCGCTGTTCCGGTCCACGTGGCCCCAAACCTCGCTGTCGCCGCTGCAACGCTCTTTCGAGCACTTCGAGCTGCTGTTCGCCGGCAAGATCCCGGGCTATCACGGTGTGGACACGGTCTACCACGACCGCCAGCACACGCTCGACATCACGCTCGCACTGGCCCGGCTGCTGGTGGGCTACGAGCGCCAGGCCGAGCCGCGTGATCGCCTGGGCGGGGAGCGGGCGGTGGCGGGCCTCATCACCGGGCTCTTTCACGATGTAGGCTACCTGCGCCGCACCGACGAGCCCGAGTCGCGCAACGGCGCGGAATTCACCCTCGTGCACGTGTCGAGAGGAGCGCGCTTCCTTGAGGAGTTCCTGCCGGTGGTCGGCCTGGGTCGCTGGGTGGCGGTGGCGCGGGAGATCATTCACTTCACAGGCTACGAGCTGCCGGGCGCCCAGATCGAGGCACGACTCAGCGATCCACGCGACATCGCCGTCGGGCACCTGCTCGGCACGGCGGACATGATCGCCCAGATGGCCGACCGCTGTTACCTGGAGAAGTGCCGCGACCGGCTGTATGCCGAGTTCGTCCTCGGCGGGGTGGCGCTGCCGGTCTCGTCCACCGGCGATCGGCAGGTCCGATACGCCTCGGGCCTCGATCTGCTGCGCCAGACCCCGGGTTTCGCCGCGGAAACCCGCAGGAAGCGCCTGGACGGGGAGTTCCGCTCGGCCTATCGGTACCTGGAGATCCTCTACGGCGGCCGCAATCCCTACATGGAGGCCATCGACCGCAATATCGCCTTCCTGCGCCAAGTGCTGCGCAGCGAGAACTGGCGGCTGCTCAGGCGCCGTCCGCCCATCTTCGCCGCAACCGCCGACCCCATGTCCTCCATGCGCGCACTGATGGTCAACTACCTCAAGCGGGTCTGGTCCGGCTGAGAAGTCCCCCTGCCGCCTCGATTTGACGGGGGCCCGGCGGCAGTTCATATTCGGTCGGTCGATGTCTCCTCCGACCCAGGGAACCAGAGCAAGAGCCGCCTCAGTGGCCGGCAGACTCAGATTCAAGCACGCGCTCGGCACGTTTGCCATGACGCTGCTCGTCGCGGCGGCGAGCGGCATCGTGCTGCTTTGGCGACGTTGGCCCGCCGGCATCACGTGGGCCGTGGCAGGCGCAGTGGCCATCGCAGGCAGCCTCCTGGCGGCCGTGGGCGCGTGGCGCAGAGATCGCGGCATCGATGCCACCGCCGGCGCACTCGTCCGGGGCGCTCATCGCATCGGCCAGGGCGACTACACCCGCCCGCTCCAGGTTCATCGGCACGACAGCCTCGGCGACCTCGAGCAGGCGATGGAGCACATGCGCTCGAGGCTGCGCCAGTCGACCATTCACAAGGACTACCTGCGCAGCGTCCTCGACAGCATGACGGACGCGGTGCTCATCACATCACCCGACGGAGTGGTGAAGACGGCCAACCTGGCCGCGGGCAGGCTCCTCGGCTTCCCCGAGGAGGAGTTGCTCGGCCGCAGCATCATCGCGGCGCTCGCCGAGAACGTGCGGGAGGAGTTCGACCTGCTGCAGGCCGCGCAGGAGACGCGCGAGACAGTCGTGCGCACACGCGACGGGCAGACCATTCCGGTGTCGCTCGCCGGCTCGCGCATCGATAGCGAAGATCCGCAGTTCCAGGGCATCATCTTCGTCGCCCGCAACATCACCGAGCGCAAGCGCGCGGAGCGGCGCATCCGCTACCTGGCCCGCTACGACACGCTCACCAAAGTCCCGAACCGCATGCAGTTCCAGCACCTGCTGCAGCAGACCCTCTCGCGCGGGCTGCGTGCCGGCAGCGCGGTGGCGCTGCTGTACCTCGACATGGACCGCTTCAAGGAAGTCAACGACACCTTCGGCCACGACACCGGCGACCGTGTGCTGGAGGTGCTCGCCGAGCGGCTGGCGCGCTCGCTGCCGCGGGATGCGATCCTGGGGCGCCTCGCGGGCGATGAGTTCGCGCTTTGCCTGCACGGCCTGCCGGCGGAAGCCGACAACCGCGGACCGGTCGCGCAGCTCGCCCGCGCGATCCTCAACGAGGTGGCACGGGCCTTCCAGCTAAACCAACAGGAGGTGTTCCTCACCGCGAGCGTCGGCATTGCCTTCTGCCCGCGTGACGCCGAGAACGTCATCGACCTGATCCGCAACGCCGACGCGGCCATGTACCATGCCAAGCAGAACGGCGGCAACACGTTCACCTTCTATTCCCCGGAGATGAACGCCGCGGCGGTCGAGCGGCTGATCTTGAAAAGCAAGCTGCGACGCGCGCTCGAGCGCGACGAGCTCGTGATCCGCTACCAGCCCAAGGTGGACGTCGGCACCGGGAGGGTCATCGGCGCCGAGGCGCTGCTGCGCTGGCGCCTGCCGGGGCACGGCGACATCCCCCCGGCCCGCTTCATCCCGCTCGCCGAGGAAACCAACCTCATTCTCGACATCGGCGAGTGGGTGCTGAACCGGGTGTGCATGGATTACCGGCACCTGAGAACCGAGGGCGGTGACCCGGGACGGATCTCGCTGAACCTCTCGCTCCGGCAGCTCCGGCAGGCGAGCTTCATCCTGCGGTGCCGCTCGGTGTTCCGCCGTCACGGCGTCTCGCCCACGGCGCTCGAGCTCGAGATCACCGAGACCACCCTCATGGCGGACAGCAAGAACACGCTGCCGCTGCTCGATGAGCTGTATGCCATGGGGCTGCACCTGTCGATCGATGACTTCGGCACGGGCTACTCATCCCTCTCGGCGCTGCAGCAGTTTCCCATCGGCACGCTGAAGATCGACCAGTCCTTCGTGCGCGACGTGAGCGAGAACGCCGGCAACGCCACCCTGGTGCGCACCATCATCGAGATGGGCCGCAGCCTCGGCATGGTGGTGGTGGCCGAGGGTGTCGAGTCCCAGAGCCAGCTCGAGTTCCTGCGGCGCAACGGCTGCCACCAGGCGCAGGGACGGCTCTTCGGGGAGCCGTGCGCTTCGGAGGAGCTGCTCGCGCTCCTCAAGCGCCAGAGCTCGGGGGGGGCGCCTTTCGCCCACCTGCTGCGGCAGCCGGAGGCGGGCCGCCAGGCCTGATCCAATTGGCCGCGAGCGCCCCGGGGCTCGCGCAGCCCGCCACGCATGATGCATGTGCGGGCCGGGCCTGCGGCTCACGCGACAGCTGTGCGACTCGCAACGGTCACCGCTGGGCGTGCAAATGGGCTTCGAGGAACCACAGCTGCTTGTCGGTCTCGCGGGATACCTGGGTGAGCAGGTCAGCCGTATCGGCGTCCCCGAGCTCCTCCGCCTCGTCAATCCCCAGGCGTGCCTTGCGGCCGAAATCGGCGACCGCTCCCGCCAGCGCCTCGACGTGCGCCAGACCATCGGAAATGGTCTCGGGATAGGCCGGCACGCTGGTGGCGCGCACCACCGCGCCCAAGGTGCCGCCCGCGGTTCCACCGAGAGCGGTGACGCGCTCCGCGATGGTATCGACGTGCTCGCCGATCTTTCCGGCGAGCTTGTCGAACAGCTCGTGCAATGCGATGAAGTGCGGCCCCTTGACGTTCCAATGCGCATGCTTGGCCTGCAAGCCGAGATCGATGGCATCCGCCAACCGCGCATTGAGCAAACGGATCGCCTTGGCGCGGCTGTCGGCGGAAAGATCGTTGCGTGTATCGAACATGGCGTTCTCCTCGTATGAATCCGGCGGCAGCGGCCCCGTGGGCGCGCCGGCGAAAAGTATGCTTTTTCGCCGTCTGAGCGGGCTGCTCGTCCCCGAGACCGGTGGCGCTGTTGTAGCACCGGCGGCGCGTGCCGGACCAATTGTTTGACCAAATCGGGGTGATAAAGGCCGTCTATCGGCGGTAGAATTTGCGTCCTTTTCCCCGCAAGGACCCGAGCACCATGAAACCCGCCTTGAACGTCGCGATCACCGGCGCCGCCGGCCAGATCGGCTATGCACTCGCCTTTCGCGCGGCCTCCGGAGCGCTCCTGGGCCCGGATCAGCCGGTGAACCTGCACCTCCTGGAGGTCACGCCGGCGCTGCAGGCGCTCAATGGCGTGGTCATGGAGCTCGCCGACTGCGCCTTCCCGGGACTCAACAGAGTGATCGCCACCGACGATGCCCGGGTCGCGTTCCGCGACTGTCACGTGGCGCTGCTGGTCGGCGCCCGTCCGCGCGGCCCCGGCATGGAGCGCAAGGACCTGCTGCTCGCCAATGCGCAGATCTTCTCCGCGCAGGGCAAGGCGCTCAACGAGGCGGCCGACCGCAACGTCAGGGTGTTGGTCGTCGGCAATCCGGCCAACACCAACGCGCTGATCGCGCGCGCCAACGCGAAGGACCTCAATCCGCGCAACTTCACGGCCATGATGCGGCTCGACCACAATCGGGCGCTGTCGCAGCTCGCCGAGAAGACCGGCAGCCACGTTTGTGACATCCGCCGCATGACGGTGTGGGGCAACCACTCCGCCACGCAGTACCCGGACATCAGCCACGCCCTGGTCGGCGGCAAGCCGGCCCGCTCCCTCGTCGATTCGGCGTGGGTGGAGCAGACCTTCATCCCCGTGGTCCAGCAGCGCGGGGCCGCCATCATCAAGGCCCGGGGCGCCTCCTCGGCCGCCTCGGCCGCCTCGGCCGCCATCGACCACATCCACACGTGGGTGCATGGCACGCCGGAGGGCGACTGGGTCAGCATGGCGGTGCCCTCCGACGGCAGCTACGGCATCCCGGAAGGGGTGATCTATTCCTACCCGGTGACCACCCGGGGCGGCGACTATCAGATCGTCCAGGGCCTTGCCATCGACGAGGGGAGCCGCAAGCGCATGGACGTCTCGCTGGCGGAGCTGCGCGAGGAGCGCGAAGGGGTGAAAGCGCTCCTCGGCTGATCCTCCCAGGCTGATCGTGGGGCTGCCGCCGCTGCCGGCGGCCGCAGCCCCTCCGGACTCGCCCCTCCGTCGGGAAAACCGCTATAGTTCCCCCCGCCGGATCCAGCCACTCTGTCGGCGTGAAGGAGCTTTCATGCTGGGCGTAGTCCTGTCGTTAGTCGCCCTTGCGGCCCTCGCCTATGCCGTGACGCAGGCGGGCGGGATCATCACGCTGCTCTTCATCGCCGCGGTGCTGTACCTGGCCTACCGGCGGCTCTCGCTCCTCGCCTTCACCGCCACCTTCACGGTCCTCCTGGCGGCGTACGCGTACTGCGGCGCCGCCGGCGTCGCGGCCGAGACCTGGAAGGGGTTTCTCTGGCTGTTGCTCGCCGGGCTGTGGCTGCTCAACGTGCGGCCGCTGCGCAAGGCGCTGATCACGCGCCCCTTCATGAAGGCGTACCGCAAGCTCCTGCCGTCCATGTCACAGACCGAGCGCGAGGCGCTCGAAGCCGGCACGGTGTGGTGGGACGGGGAGCTGTTCACCGGGGCGCCCAAATGGTCGAAGCTGCTGTCGGCCCGGGCGCCGCAGCTGACGGCCGAGGAGCAGGCGTTTCTCGACGGCCCGTGCGAGGAGCTCTGCCGCCTGCTCGATGACTGGAACATCACGCACGAGCGCGGCGACCTGCCGCCGCACGCCTGGGATTACCTCAAGTCGCGCGGCTTCTTCGCGATGATCATCCCCAAGCGCTACGGAGGGTTGGAGTTCTCCGCGTATGCGCACTCGTGCGTGCTCGCAAAGATCTCCAGTCGCTGCGTCACCGCCTCCTCCACCGTCGCGGTGCCGAATTCGCTCGGGCCCGCGGAGCTGCTCAACCACTACGGGACCGAGGAGCAGAAGAGCCATTACCTGCCGCGGCTCGCGCGCGGCGAGGAAGTGCCCTGCTTCGCCCTCACCGGGCCCCGGGCCGGATCGGACGCCGCCGCCATCCCCGACACCGGCGTGGTGGGCCGCGGGCAATGGCAGGGCAGGGAGATCATCGGCATCCGGCTCAACTTCTCCAAGCGCTACATCAC
Organism: Pseudomonadota bacterium; assembly: GCA_021805865.1. Classification (GTDB taxonomy): domain Bacteria; phylum Pseudomonadota; class Gammaproteobacteria; order Steroidobacterales; family Steroidobacteraceae; genus 13-2-20CM-66-19. The sequence goes on along the minus strand of JAJZDX010000002.1, from coordinate 57,056 downwards.
GCTCGCGCCCATCGCCACCGTCATCGGGCTCGCCTTCCGTCTGTTCGATCCCGACAGGCTCCTCGGCGAGCGCACGGATATCGGCATCACCTGCGCGCTCATCCCGCGCAACACCCCGGGGATCACGATCGGCCGGCGGCACTTCCCCGTCAATATCCCGTTTCAGAACGGCCCCATTCAGGGACGGGATGTGTTCGTGCCGCTCGATTTCATCATCGGCGGCCCGAAGATGGCCGGCGCCGGCTGGCGCATGCTGGTCGAGCAGCTCTCGGTGGGGCGATGCATCTCGCTGCCATCGAACGCCACCGGCGGCGCCAAGGCCGGCGTTTGGGCGAGCGGCGCCTACAGCCGCATCCGGCGGCAGTTCAACACGCCGGTGGGGCGGTTCGAAGGGGTGGAAGCCGTACTTGCCCGCATGGTCGGCCTCACCTACACCATGGACGCGGCGCGCTCGGTCACCGCGGGCGCCATCGACGGCGGGGAGAAACCGTCGGTGCCATCGGCGATGCTGAAGTACCACGTCACTGAAATGGGCCGTCAGGTCGCCAACGACGCCATGGATGTCCACGGCGGCAAGGGCATCTGCCTGGGCCCGAAGAATTACCTGGCGCGCGCCTACCAGGCGGTGCCGATCACCATTACGGTCGAAGGAGCCAACCTCCTGACCCGCAACCTGATCATCTTCGGCCAGGGCGCGGTGCGCTGCCATCCATTCGTTCTGCGCGAGATGAACGCCGCGCGCAACCCGGACCGCGCCCGCGGGGTGGACGAGTTCGACCGGGCGCTGTTCGGTCACATCGGCTTCACGATCTCCAACACCGTGCGCTCGCTCATCATGGCGCTGACGCATGCCCGCTTCACGCGCTCCCCGGTCGGCGGACCGACCGCACGCTATTACCAGCACATCGTGCGCTTCAGCGCTTCGTTCGCCTTCACGGTGGACGTGGCCATGCTGACGCTCGGCGGGTACCTCAAGAAAAAGGAGAGCCTGTCGGCGCGCCTCGGCGATGTGCTCTCGGACATGTACCTCGCCTCTATGGTGCTCAAACATCACGAGAATCAGGGCCGTCCCGCCGAGGACCTGCCGATCGTGGAGTGGGCCTGCCGAAACCTGCTCTATCACGCCCAGGAGCAGCTGCACGGCTTTCTGCGCAACTTCCCCAACCGGCCGCTCGCTGCCCTGATGCGGGTTGTCGTGTTCCCGCGGGGGCGGCACTACTCTGCGCCCTCCGACCGGCTCGGCCGGCAGGTTGCCGAGCTCGTGACCCGGACGTCGGATTCGCGCGAGCGACTGTGCCGGCACATCTTCCGCACACCCGAGCCGGGCAATGCGCTCGGCCTGCTCCAGGAGGCGCTCGAGCTCGCCGAGCGCATGGAGCCGCTCGAGAAACGCATCCGCATCGAGGGTGTCAAGGCCGGCAAAGTCACCGCGCTCGACCTGCCGGGACAGATCGAGCAGGCGCTCGCGGCGGGGATCCTCTCGGAGCAGGAGGCGGAGCAGTTGCGCGAGTATGATCGCAAGGTGATGAATCTCATCCACGTCGACGACTTCGCCCCCGACGAGTTCGGCACCCGGGCGCAGCCTGACCTCGCGCAGACAGGGGTCTCGAGCGCCCTTGCGTGAGATCCACCCCGGAACCAACCGCCGATGGCGGCGGGCTCGATGAGAACACGGTGGAGATCGAGCGGAGCGCGGCGCCCGGCGAGCGGCCCGCCGAGCTCCGCCATTGCGAGAACTGCGGCGCGGCGCTCGCCGGGCCGTACTGCAGCCAGTGCGGCCAGCACCACCACGAGCACCCGGTCCATCATTTCTGGCACTTCGCCGGCGAAGCGACCGAGGATCTGACCCACGCCGATTCGCGCCTGTGGCAGACGATATATGCGCTGTTGCTGCGCCCGGGCCTTCTGACCGAGCAGTTTCTCGCCGGGCGCCGCGTGCGCTATCTGCCGCCGGTGCGCCTGTATCTGGTGGTGAGCGTCATCTTCTTCCTGATCATCGGTCTGCAGCAGCGGCTTTCCGCTCCCGCGATCAACGTCCACGAGTCACGCGGATCGTTCCACTACAACGTGGTGGCGCCCAGCAGCGGCACCGATTCCGTGGTCGGCGCAGCCCCGGAAACTCTATCGATGGGCCCGGTGTGCGAAAACATGAGAGCGGACAGCCCGAGGCTCGGAGCCTGGTGCACCGCCCTCGCGCCGCGCATCGAGCGCAGCTGGAGGATGCTCAACGCCGAGGGCGGCATGGAGCGCCTGGATGCGATCTGGCTCCACAGCTTCGAGCGGGCGATGTTCGTGTTTCTGCCGCTGCTCGCGCTGTTGATGAAGCCGCTGTATCTGAAGCCGCGCCGCCACTACGTGCAGCACCTGTTGTTCCTCCTTCACAACCAGGTGTGCCTGTTCGTGGTACTGGGACTTTACACGCTGCTCGGAATGATCACGACCTCGAGCCTGGTCATCGGGCCGGTGAGCGCCGGGCTTTGGGTCTATGTGTCGATCTACTTTTACCTGTCGATGCGGCGGGTGTACGGGGAGACCCGCTGGCGCACGATCGGCAAGCTCACCGTGCTCTCGGCAGGCTATTTCAGCGTCCTGCTGTTGATGCTCGTGGTGATTCTCACCTACGGTTTCCTTGCGCTTTGAGCGCCACCTGCCATGAGCCGCTCCATTCTGCACGTTGACATGGATGCCTTCTACGCGTCCGTGGAACAGCACGATAGCCCGCAGCTCGCCGGCAAGCCGGTCGTGGTCGGCCACGACGGCGGCCGCGGGGTGGTGGCGGCGGCCAGCTACGAGGTACGCCGGTTCGGCGTGCGCTCGGCCATGCCCATGAGTGCCGCACTGCGGCTCTGTCCGGCGGCCATCTGCGTGCCCCCTCGCATGGGACGCTACCGGGAGGTCTCTCGGCAGGTGTTCGCCGTCTTTCAGGAGGTCACCCCGCTGGTGCAGGGCCTGTCGCTCGATGAGGCGTACCTCGATGTCACCGCCAGCGTGCGCCTGTTGGGCGAGCCGCCCGCCATCGCCGGGCAGATCAAGGAGCGCATCCGGGCCCGCACCGGGCTCACCGCCTCCGTGGGGGTGGCCACCAATAAGCTGGTGGCCAAGATCGCCTCCGATCTCGACAAGCCCGATGGCCTCACCGTGGTGCCGGAGTGGCGCATCCTCCAGGTGCTCGATCCGCTGCCGGTGCGCCGCCTGCCCGGACTCGGACGTAAGCTCGGCGACAAAGTGGAGGCGGCGGGACTGCGCACTCTCCGGGACCTCAGGTGCGCCCCCGATGCGGTGCTTTGGCCGCTCTTCGGACGCGATACGCCGCGGATGCGCGAGCGTGCGGCGGGGATCGACGATCGTCCCGTGCGCACCGATCTGCAGGAGAAGTCCCTGAGCGCCGAGGACACCTTTCCCCGTGATCTCGCCGACCCGCGGGAGCTCGACCGGCAGATCTGCCGGCTCGCGGAAAAGGCCTGCGAGCGGCTGCGGGGCAAAGGATTGATGGCCGCGAGGGTCGGGGTGAAGATCCGCTGTCACGACTTCTCGACGTTCACCCGGCAACGCGCCATCGCCCCGCCCACTCAGGAGGGACGCGCGGTACGCGATGTCGCCCGGGAGCTGCTGGGGCGCTGGCTTGCCGAGCATCGCGGTGCGAAACTGCGCCTGCTCGGGGTGGTCTTGACGGAGCTGGCCCCGGCCTCGCAGCTCGGTCTGTTCGATGGCGGGCGGCGGACCTCGGGCATCGACCGCGCGCTCGATGAGGTCCGCGCCCGTTTCGGCGACCACGCACTGCGACGCGGGAACAGCATGGACTGAGTCCCTGGGAGCGATTTGGACGGCCGCAGGCCGGCCCGAGAGGGGCGGGGCCGAAGATGGCCCGTGCAGCAGCATGTTGAGATAGCGTTCCTCATGTACCTGACATTCTTCGGCCTCAACGAAAAGCCCTTTTCCATCACCCCCGACCCGCGCTACCTCTTCCTGAGCGAGCGGCATGCCGAGGCGATGGCGCACTTGCTGTACGGCATCAACGAGGCCGGCGGATTCATCCAGCTCACCGGCGAGGTCGGCACCGGCAAGACCACCATCGTGCGCTCGCTCCTCGCACAGGCGCCGGAGAACGCCGAAATCGCCCTCATCCTCAACCCGCGGATGACCTCGCCGGAATTCCTCCTGACCCTGTGCGAGGAGCTCGGCATCGGCGTGCCGGACTCCGCGGAGCGCAGCTTGAAGGATCTGGTCGACATCCTCAGCGGATACCTGCTGCGTGCGCATGCCGCCGGCCGGCGCGTGGTACTGGTGGTCGATGAGGCGCAGAACCTCTCACCCGAAGTGCTCGAGCAGGTTCGTCTGCTCACCAACCTGGAAACCAACACCCGCAAGCTCCTGCAGATCATCCTGATCGGCCAGCCGGAGCTGCGCGAGCTGCTCGCGCGCAACGAGCTTCGCCAGCTCGCGCAACGCATCACGGGCCGCTATCACCTCGATCCGCTCTCGGAACCGGAGACGGCGGCCTACGTGCGCCACCGGTTGCGCGTGGCGGGCGCCACGACCGAGATCTTCGGCCGCTTCGGGCTGCGTGAGATCCACCGGCTCTCGGGCGGCGTGCCGCGCGTCATCAATGTCATCTGTGATCGCGCGCTGCTCGGGGGCTACTCGCTCGATCGCCATCGCATCACGACGGCGCTGGTGCGGCAGGCGGCCTCGGAAGTCTTCGGACGGCGGTTCCCGCCCCGCTGGCTGCCCTGGGCGGCAGGCGCCGCGGCGCTCGCCCTGCTGAGCGCCGGGGGCGCCGCGCTGTGGCGGCTGGCGCCGGGTCGGCTGGACGCGCCGGCACGCACGCATCCCATCACGAGGCCGCCGGCGCGCGACCCGACCCGGGCCGCGCATGACGCCCCGGCCGGCCCGCCGGCCGCCGCCGTGCACGCGCGCGATCCGCCGTCCCTGCCGGCTCTGTTGACCCGATACGCCGGCGATACCACCGCCGATGCGGCCTACGCGAGGCTCTTCAGCCTGTGGGGCCTGCGCTATGCGCCGGGAGAGGATCCCTGCGCCCAGGCGTCCCGGCACGGGCTCGCGTGCCTGAAGGACCGCGGCTCCCTCGGCCAGCTGCGCCTGTACAATCGGCCGGCCATCCTGCTGTTGACCGACAGCGCGGGCAACGAACATCGGGTGGTGTTGACCGGGCTCGGGAAATCGCGCGCCACCGTCGATCTGGGGCGATCGGCGCACAAGGTCGGCATCGGCGAGCTCTCGCGCGAGTGGATGGGCGATTACCTCGTGCTGTGGCGGCCGGGGGCGGATCCGGTGAAGCCCTTGTCCACGGGGATGAGCGGTGCGGATGTGCTCTGGCTGCGCCACAGCCTGCAGGAGCTCGCGGGCACGCCGGCACCCGCCGGCCGGCCGATGAGCGACGTGTACGATGCGGGTCTGGCTCGGTTGGTGCGCCGCTTCCAACGCACGCACCGCCTGACCGCGGACGGGGTCGCCGGAATCGAGACGCAGGCGGCGCTGTCCGGCGCGATTGCGACACCCGGCACCCCCTTGCTCACGTCCGCGGATCATGGCAGTTGAGGGGGGAGGCGCGAGCATGTCGTTCATCCTGGATGCGCTGAAGAAATCGGAGAGAGCCCGGCAGAAGCAGCTCGGACCTTCGCTGTTCGAAGTCAAAATCGCCGCGCCCAGGCGCGCTCTGCCCGGATGGGCGGTGGCTCTCGGCGTGCTTCTGGCGATCAACGCCGCGGTGATCGGCTGGGTGGTGCTGGGGCGGCCGGCCCGCCGGACCGCCGCGGCGAGCCGGCCTGCGGGCGCACCGATCCCGGCGCACGCAGGCCCGATTCCGGGCGGCGTGCCCGCCGGGTCGCCCGCCCTCCTCAATCCTCCGTCGCCGGATGAGAGGGCCGCCGGCGCGCCGCCCGCCCCGGGACAGCCCCGACCTTCATCGGCCTCGCCGGCGGCCGCCCAGCCGGGCGGCGTCGGGAATACGCCCGCCATGGCCTCCGACTCCGCCGGTTACGCTCCGGCCGCCCGCGCGCGCTCCGATGCACATCTGCCGCTGTACAAGCAGCTCGAGTCCGCGCCGGGCGACGCCCTGCCGCGGCTGCATCTCGATCTGCACGTGTATGATGCGGATCCGAGCAAGCGCTTTGTCATGATCAACATGCACAGACTGAAACAAGGGGGCTCACTGCCCGATGGAGTGAAGGTCATCTCGATCCGGCCGGATGGCGTGGTGCTGTCGTACGCGGGCCGGCGATTCCTGCTGCCGCGTTAGAATCCCCCTGTCACGATCGGGCCGGCGCATCACAAGCGATGCCCATGAGCGATGCGCAGGTGCGGCCTCGACGGATCACGCGGCGCCATGACCGTCGGACATCGGGCACACATGACATAACCCGCCCGCCGGTTGACGGAGTTCACAAAATCGCGGGCCGTACCGCGACAAGCGATTTCACCGAGTCCATGGTGTAACCGACATATGACCGCCGTTCCCGCACGCATACTCGTGGTCGATCGCGATCCGAAATATCGCGAGTGGTTGCGCCTGCACCTTGGAATCCTGTACCCGGAGGCCGCGGTAAGCACGCTCGCCCCCGAGGAACTGGATGCCGGCAGGGGCGGGGAGGAGGGCCGTTCCCACGACACGCTCATCCTGGGTGCGGATTTCGGCTCCGGCCCCGAGGAGGCGCGACCGGAGGGTCTGAGGCTCCTGCGCAAGCTCCAGACCGGCGAGGCGCCCCCCCCCATCATCGTCCTGGCGGAGCGGGGCGATGAGCTCGCCGCAGTGCAGGCCATACGCGCGGGCGCAGCCGATTACTTGCCCAAGCGCCTGCTGAAGCCGCTGCGCCTGAAAGCCTCGCTCGATGAAGTGCTGCGAGGGGTCGGGCAGCGCGGCGCCGAGGATGCCGGTGGTGTCTCGGATACCGATCAGACCACCCGCAACGTAGCCGTCATTGCCCAGCCGCCGCCCTCGACTGCGCAGCTGCCGGAGGCGGCATCCCCGCCCGCGGCCCCGCCCCGGACGCCGGAGCGGCCGCGCATCGCCGACTACACGATCACCCGCAAGATCGGCGAATCGGAAAAGGCCGTCGTCTATCTGGCCGAAAGCGAACGCCTCGCGACCGAGATCGCCCTGAAGGTGAGCAAGATCCCGCGCGAAGGCCGCGCCAGGCAGGCGCTCGAGCGCGAGTATCAGGCCATACTGGCCGTTCACGATCCGGCCGTGGTGCGCATCTTCGATCACGGCACCGCGGGCGGCTACGAATACCTTGCCATGGAATACTTCCCGCTCGGGGACCTGAAGACGCGCATGCAGGTTGGCATGACCGAGTCGGAGGCGCTGAAGTACCTGGGCAAGATCGCGGCGGCGCTTTCGGTCGTGCACCGCGCGGGATTGCTGCATCGCGACCTCAAGCCGCCCAACGTCATGCTGCGCGACAACGACAACGTGGTGTTGATCGACTTCGGCCTGGCGCGGCTGCTGGAGGGCACTCACAACAGCACCTACACCGGCGTGCTGCGCGGGTCGCCCTATTACATGAGCCCGGAGCAGGCGCTGGGCGAGAAGCTGGACCCGCGCTCGGACCTGTACAGCCTCGGGGTGATCTTCCACGAGATGTTGACCGGCCGGAAGCCTTTCACAGGAGCCAGCGCCATGGAAGTGCTGCAGCAACACGTGAACACCCCCCCGCCGCGCCTGCCGGCATCCCTGTCGCGCTATTCCTCCCTGGTGGCACAGCTGCTCTCCAAACGGCGCGAAAACCGCTTCGGCACGGCCGAAGAAGTCATCGCCGCCTCCGTATCCCTGGGCAACGGGCGGCGCCGGACACCCTCGGCGGCCTGATCGGTCTGCCGGGTCTGCATCTGGCCTGAGCGCAGGTCCGGCCGGCGGCCGCACGTGCGCCTTGACACCCCGGCGGCGGGGGGGTGCAATCCCGGTTTGGAGGGACAAGGTCCCGGGGATCTCGACCACGTCCATGCGGCCGTGCCATCTCGTCGATACGACGCTGTTCTATTCGCCGACGAGTGGCGGGGTCCGACGGTACGTGAACGCCAAGCACGGCTGGCTCGCCGCCCAGCCCGGCTGGCGACACACGCTGGTCGTTCCCGGAAGCGAAAATCGCATCGAGCGCGGCGGCATCTGCACGCTCCGGGGCGTGCCTGTGCCCGGCTCGTTCAACTACCGCCTGCCGCTTACGCCGCGCCGCTGGACGCGGCTGCTCGATGCGCTGCGGCCCGACCTGATCGAGGCCGGCGACGCCTTCCATCCGGCGTGGGCGGCGCTGCGCGTCGCGCAGCGCAGAGGCATACCGGCCGCGGCATTCTGTCATTCCGACCTGCCACGCATCCTCGGGCGCCGTCTCGGCGGGCGGCTGTCCGAGCAGTTGGTCTGTCGATACGTGCGCTGGCTGTACGAGCGCTTCGATGTGGTATTTGCGCCCAGCCTCCAGGTGCTGGATTTTCTCGCCGGTCTCGGCATCCGGCACGCCGTTCACCAGCCCCTCGGTGTCGATGCCGACATGTTCCGGCCCGAGCGTCGCGGCGATTGGCTGCGCGAGCACCTCGGTCTCGGACCCGAGACTCGTGTGCTCGTCTATGCCGGCCGCTTCACGGACGAGAAGAACGTCCCGGTCCTGCTGGGTGCCTTCGCCAGATTGGGCCGCTCCTTTCACCTGTTGATGATCGGCGGCGCCCGCCAGGGACGCCTGGCAACCAACGTCACTCTGCTGCCGTACCGGCGCGACGGCATCGAGCTCGCCCGATGGATCGCCTCGGCCGACGCGCTCGTGCACGCCGGGACACGCGAGACCTTCGGACTGGTGATCCTGGAGGCGATGGCCTGCGGACGACCGGTGGTCGCCGCCCGCGCCGGGGCGCTGCCTGAGCTGGTGGACGAGCACGTGGGAATGCTGGCCGAGCCCGGCAGCGCGGACAGTCTGGCCGAAGCGATCGCGGCGCTCTATGAGCGTGATCTCGAAGCGGTCGGCGCCAGCGCCCGCGCCCGTGTCTTGCGGCAATTCACGTGGCAGAAGACGTTCCAGCGGCAGATGGCCGTGTATGGCTCCCTGCTTGCGGGCCTTCCGGCCGTGGCCCAGCGGGAGGAAATCGTGGAAGCCGGCTAGCAGGCGCCCAGCACTCATCACGGGGCGCTGAAGCATGAAGCGCGGGCACGCACAGGGCGAGGCGGGACAGCGCGGCGCGATGCCCGCACCCAGGACTGCAATTCAACGGCCGCGCAGCGCCATGAGCACGCGTCGCCCCGCAGGGCGGCGCGCCAGCGCCAATACCAGCCACCAGAAGACACGCTTTGTGAGCGGCACGGGCCGCGGTGGAACGGCTTGGTAGAACGCCGCGCCGACATCGCGGTGCACGTACACCGTGTGCGCCCACAGCAGCCATTCCCGCGGCGGGCTCGCGATGCGATAGCACTGCCCATCGAGCTCGACGACGCTCGGCGCCGACAGCGTCTCCGGCAGATCCTCCGGCGCCGGACCCATGAAAGTCAGGATCAGCGTCTCCGCCGGACAGTCGGCCGCCGCGCCGATGAGCGTCAGTCCGGCGCGAAGACCGGCTTCCCGCCGGCAGACCACCGGACCGTGGAATACCGCGATGAGACGTTGCCTCGGGGACTCGTTCACTGCTCGTTCCGGAGTTCAGAAGCGCGATTCCAGCTCCCAGACGGTGAGCGGCACCCCGCGGCGCAGCCAGAACCCCGTGCCGACCTCGCGAAAGTTGCGCTGCAGGCGCAGCCGGTACCAGCGGCCCGCGCGCAGGTGCACGTCCGGGTCCGTCCGCGTCTGATCGCAGTTCCATTGCCAGTCGCGCCGGGTGAGCGCGCTGAAATACAACACTCCGCGGCACAGGCGAGCGAAGTTCGCAACCGCCCGCGCCGCACGCTGCGCATCGAGATACTGCAGCACGTCATAGCAGATCACCAGATCGAACGGCTTCGCGGAACGGTAGTCCTCGAGGCGACCGGACTCCCAGCCGTATCGGCGGCACAGGTATTCGCTCGTTTCCAGACCGACGTATTCGGCCTTCGGCAGCAGCCGCCTGAGCGGCGCACGCAGCATCCCGGTGCCGCAGCCCGCATCGAGCACCCGGCGCACCGGCAGTCCGACGTGCTCGGTGAAAGCCGCGATCAATCGCCCTCGTGCCTGCATCTCCCGGCGAGTGGTGACCGCGGTGCGTGGATCGTAGTAGTAGCGCCGGTAGTACTCTGGGTCGAAGGCGCGTCGTGCTTGCAAATGTTGCCCCTCTCTCGCGGGCCGGAAAGATCGCCTAGCGGGTCGAAGGCGCGTCGTGCTTGCAAATGTTGCCCCTCTCTCGCGGGCCGGAAAGATCGCCTAGCGGGTCGAAGGCGCGTCGTGCTTGCAAGATGCCGCCCCCCCCTCTATACAGGCAGGGCAAAGTCACCCAGCCCGCACGCACCCTGGTCCCGCCCAGGGCGCCGCTTGACCCGGCCGAGCGGCCATGCACCTCGGCTCATGGGCGCTAGTTTGCCGGATGAGTCGAGCCGCTGCACACTGGCCGCTTGTGGTCGGCGAACCCGGGAGATCATCATGCAGCCGAGTATTTTGAGCCGCTTGCGGCGCTCCATGACAGCGCTGGCCGTGGTGCTGAGCTTGGCGCTGCCCGCCTGCAGCCGGGCCGGCACGCCCACGGCGCCGGGATTCACGCTGGCAAGCGCCGATCTCAGGCAGGGCGACCTGATCCGCCTGCAGCATGTCTACGACCGGGACGGCTGCCGGGGCAGCAACCTGTCTCCGGCGCTCACGTGGAAGCACCCGCCCGCGGGCACTCGCAGCTTCGCGCTGCTGATGTTCGATTCTGACGCGCCCGGTGGAGGCTGGTGGCACTGGCTGGTCTTCGATATCCCGGCCCAGACCCGCTCACTGTCGTCCGGCGCCGGCAACCCGGCCACGCACCTGATGCCCGGGGGAGCGATCCAGAGCCGCAACGATTACGGATCGCTGGGCTATGGAGGGCCATGCCCTCCGCCCGGAACGCCCCATCACTACCATCTCATGCTGTACGCCCTGAGGATCGCCAGGGTGGGTTTGAGCGCCAATGCCAGCCCGGGCGAAGTGCACTCGAGGGTACGCGGTGCCGCCATCGCCAAGGCTGAGATGACGGTGCTCTACGGCCGATGAGCGCCCGCAGCGCCTGTATTGCGGAGCCGAGGGCGCGTAGGTAGGCTTGCGCGCCTTTGCACTCCCCGCTCCTCACGCCACCCCGGAACCCGCTGCATGCCACCTGCCAATCGGCGCCGCGTCCCCAGAATCGGCTTCGCCAGCCTGGGTTGCCCCAAGGCGCTGGTGGACTCCGAGCGCATCCTGACCACGCTGCGAGCCGAAGGGTATGAGATCTCGGCCACGTACGAGCAGGCCGATCTGGTGGTGGTCAACACCTGCGGCTTCATCGATGCGGCGGTCGACGAATCGCTCGAGACCATCGGTGAGGCACTGCAGCGCAACGGGCGTGTCATTGTGACCGGCTGTCTCGGCGCTCGTCCCGAACGCATCCTGGAGCGACATCCGCGCGTTCTGAAGGTCACCGGCCCTCAGACCCATGCCGAAGTCATCGGGGCCATCCACGAGCACCTGCCGCCTCAACACGATCCGTTCCTCGATCTGGTGCCTCCACAGGGTGTTCGCCTGACGCCGCGCCACTACGCGTACCTCAAGATCTCCGAGGGCTGCAACAACTCCTGCAGCTTCTGCATCATTCCGGCGCTGCGCGGCAGGCTCTCGAGCCGCCGGATCGACGAGGTGCTCGGGGAAGCCGAGCGGCTCGCGGCCGCAGGCGTGAAGGAGATCCTGGTCATCTCTCAAGACACCAGTGCCTACGGCGCGGACATCCGCTACGCCTTCGGCTCGTGGCGCGACAACCAGTACCGGACTCGCTTCATCGACCTCGCGCGCGCCCTGGGCACTCTGGGCATCTGGATACGGTTCCATTACGTCTATCCCTATCCCCACGTGGACGAGGTCATTGCGCTGATGGCCGAGCGGCGCGTGCTGCCCTACCTCGACATCCCGTTCCAGCATGCAAGCCCGGCCGTTTTGAAGCGCATGCGCCGCCCGGCCCATGCGCAAGACGTGCTGGCACGCATACGCGCATGGCGGCAGCAGTGTCCCGACCTGACGCTGCGCAGCACGTTCATCGTCGGTTTCCCCGGCGAGACCGAAGCGGAGTTCGAGGCACTGCTCGAGTGGCTCGATGAGGCGCAGCTCGATCGCGTGGGCTGCTTCAAGTACTCGCCCGTGGAAGGCGCCGCCGCCAACGACATGGCCGATCATGTGCCCCCGGAAGTCCAGGAAGAACGCTACACGCGCTTCATGGAGCGCGCGGCCCGCATCAGCGCCCGGCGCCTGCAACGGCGGATCGGGCAGCGGCTGCGTGTGCTCGTGGATTCAGCCGATGAGCACGGGGCCGTCGCCCGCAGTGAGGCCGATGCGCCCGAGATCGACGGTGTGGTGCGGATACAGGGTGGGACGGGACTGCGCGCCGGCGAATGGGCCGACGTCGAGATCACAGCCTCCGATGTGTACGACCTGCACGCCCGACTGGCGGGCGGAACGGCTCGAGAAGCCTCCGGGCATCGCGCGACGAAGCGGGCCTGATTCTCGATGAGAGGGAGCCAATCTCAAGAAGGACCGCTCTCCCAAGGCCATCGCATGGCCCGGACGGCGGACGATGAGCGCCTCGGGTGGGGCGGGAGGCTCGTGGATATACTGAGCTGAAATGGGGCGGCCCTCGGACATTGGTACCGACATGCGGCGCGGCGTGCTCTACGCGCTGCTCGCCGCAGTCCTGTTCGGCGCCAGTACGCCATTTGCCAAGGTGCTGCTGACCGATACGCCGCCGGTGTTGCTGGCCGGCCTGCTCTACGGCGGCAGCGGCATCGGCCTCGGCGTGTGGCTGGTCCTTCGTCCGCGCCGCCGGCACACCGGGGTTGCGTGGCGCAGGAACGAGGCGCTCTGCCTCGCGGGGGCGATCGCGGCGGGCGGCATACTGGGTCCGGTCATGCTGATGGCGGGACTCGAGCGGATGGCGGCCGCCAATGCCTCGCTGCTGCTCAACATGGAAGGGGTGCTCACCGCGCTGCTCGCGTGGCTCGTTTTCCGGGAAAACCTCGATCGCCGAGTCCTCGCCGGCATGCTGGCCATTGTTACCGGCGGCGTGGTGCTCGCGTGGCCCGAGCGCACAGCGCTCGGCGGCGGCGAGGGCGCCGTCTGGGTCGCCGGGGCCTGCGCCTGTTGGGCGATGGACAACAACTTGACGCGCAAGGTGTCGGCGGGTGACCCGGTGGTGATCGCCGCGCTGAAAGGACTGATTGCAGGGGCCGTCGACCTCGGCATCGCCGCAGGTTTCGGCGCACATTGGCCGGCCGGTCCGCGAATCCTGGCCGCGGCGTGGGTCGGCCTGGTCGGCTATGGCGTGAGCTTGGCTTTGTTCGTGCTGGCGCTTCGCCACCTGGGCGCCGCCCGGACCGGCGCCTATTTCGCCACCGCGCCCTTCATCGGCGCCGCGGCCTCATTGCTCCTGTTCAGGCAGATGCCCGGGATGATCTTCTGGATCGCGGCGCTGCTGATGGGAGCGGGCGTATGGCTGCACCTGACCGAAAGGCACGCTCATCTGCACACCCATGGGCACATGCGCCACGCGCACAGTCACGCGCACGACGAGCATCACCAGCACGGCCATGACTTCGAATGGGACGGCCACGAGCCCCACTACCACGAGCACACGCACCAGCCGCTGGCCCACTCACACGCGCATTATCCCGACATCCATCACCGGCACGAGCATTGACCGCGCCATCGGTGATGGCGGAGCGGCCGGGGCGAAGATCACGCCTCGCGCGAGCGGGATGGGCGGGTGGCGGCTCGCTCGATCCGGTATACAGTCGCGGGGGGCAGATTGGTCACCACCCAGCCGATCCGCCTGGCGCGCAGGCCGAGCCGCTTCAGGATCACCGCGGGAACCGGACAACGCGGACCGTAGGTGAATTGGTAGAAGGCCCCGTCCCGGCGTAGCCGGCGAAAGGCTGCGCTCAGCACACCCAGGACTTCGCCGCGGCGCATCGACAGCAGTGGCAGGCCGCTGACGACCGCGCCAGCCGCATGCCCCTGGAGCGGATCCAAATGGCGCAGCCGCTGAGCCTGCACGGCCAGCACCTGCGCAGCCGGAAACCGCTTCTGCAGCAGCCGCGCGAAATGAGGATCGGCCTCCACCAGCACGAGATTCGCCTCCGGCACACCACGGGTGAGCAGTGCGCGGGTGAAAGCTCCCGTGCCGGCCCCCAGCTCGATGATCGGGCCCCTGTCCGCGACGATCTCGGAGGTGATGAGCTTCGCGAGCGCCCGCCCGGATGGCGCCACGGCGCCGAGGCGACGCGGCTTGCGCAATCCCGCGCGCAGAAACAGCAGGATATCGAGCGGCGGATTTACGGATAAATTTCTGGACATGTCCTCCGCCAATTTACGGTGTCGGCTGAGCCCGACAGCCGCGCGGTGGCACGCTCGAGCGGATGCCGTGTGTCTCCAGACCGAATGTAGCCAAGCCGGTCCGTGCGATCAAGCCGCATGTGATGGCTTCAGCTGGGGCTGTCCCATGTGTCATCCCGGATGTACACTGACTCGGTGGACGATAGTCTGGTGCTCGTTCAATTCTGCCCGGATCACATCGCGGCCGAGGTATTGGCCGGACTCCTCAGGTCGGAGTCGGTGCCCGCGGTGGTGCGCAACCTCAGTCCCATCCCGGGCCTCGAGCCAGGCGCGGAAGTGCTGGTGCCGGCCTCCTGGCTGCCCCGTGCTCAAAGGGTGCTCGCACTCCGCGAGCCCTCTGACGAGGAACTGGCCGAGCTGGCGGCCCGTACGCTGCCGGAGCCTCCGGAGAGGTCATGACGGGCTAAATCGACTGCCCCAGGTGCCGCTCGAGCTGCGTGCGGGAAAACAGGCCGCGCACGAGGACACCGCCCAGCTTCGCATATTCGACCACCACCACATGGGAGTCCAGGCTGGCCTTGAAGCTGTGAACGACATCGGCGACGCACGCCGAACTGACCCATTGCGCATCGAGCGTGGGGACCTTCTCCCAGGGCGTCATGATGTGGTCGACCTGGATCTCGTCGTGGCGGGTGAAGCCCGAGGTCCTCAGGAACTGCAAGGGACGCTCTCCCTGGATGTCGTACGAGGTGATGAGGCCGACGATGACTTCACCGCGCACCACCAGCAGTGCGCGCACGCCGGCGACGATCATGTCACGCAGGGCGTCGTCGATGAGACGGTCTGGCGCGATGGTCACCGCCGGGGCCACGCTGAAATCCGTCATCACCTGCACCGCCGGGTCCGCCGGCGCGACCCGCCTGACAGGTCCCGAGGGCCGCCGCGGCCTTTCGGTGGAATGCGCGGATGCGGGGCTCCCCCCGTCCAGAAAGGCGATGGAGCTGCAAGCGGCTTCCTCGGATTGGCTGTCGAACATCTCGTGCACTCCGTCAACGGCGGCCAGTGATCGAGCCGTCGCTGGCGGGGGCCGACACCACCGTCACCAGAGTGTAGCTCGCGTTTTTTCCCATATCATCCCGACCCGCCAATGGCCGTAACAGTTCCCATTTTTCTGCCGATTTCTGCCGACGGGAGGCCATCGCGTGCCCCTTATGAGAGATCCGTCTCGAGCCCCGGGCGATGGGCCCCGGGGCGGCATCGGCGAGCGCACCCGCCAAGCCTCAGGCGGGCACTCAGTCGCGGCCGCTGCGTCCTGGCCGCATCCCCCGCTGAGGAACGCACGGATATCCGATGTGGCGATGGCGCGGCGAAAATAAAGACCTGGAGCAACGGCTGCTCCCGCCCGAGCCCCTCGCGGACTCGGGAGCGGTTCCGGCGAGAGCGGTGCGCCCGAGGTCAGCCGGCGGCAGGCGGCCTGCTCGATACGGCGGAGGCGGGCTACGCGCCGGTCCACCTCCTCGCCTGTCAGACCGTCTTCGTCCACCCGTGCGTATCCGGCGACTCACCTCGCTGGATGGACACGAGACGCTCCCGCAGCTTGCGCGTGTGAGGTCCGACTTCACCGCTTCCGACCCTGTACTCCCGGCCATGGCAGACGAGAGTGCCGACACCCGCGAGCACGGCGGCGGTACCGGAAAGAGCGGCCTCTCCGTCCGGGACCCATTTCAGCAATTCGGCGACATCGAAGACCCGCTCCTCGACGTGATAGCCCTCCTCCCGCGCCAGAGTGAGCACCGAGTCGCGGGTCACGCCATGGAGGAATGTCGAGTCGAGACTGCGAGTGAGCAACCGACCGTCGCGGATCAACAGAAAGTTGGATGCGCCCGTCTCCTGCACCGAGCCGCCCGGACAGAACAACACTTGATCGACGTTGTACCGGCGCCGGGCCTCGAGGGTGGGGCCGAGGGCCGCGGCGTAGTTGCCGCCCGTCTTCACCTTGCCGGTCTGCGAAGCGGTGCGCGCATTGACGTCCTCGACGTAGATGCGCAGCGGCTTCATGCCACCAGCGAAGTAGTCCCACACCGGGCTCGCAAGCACGATGAGAGTCGCCTCGGTGGCCGCGGCGCCGGCGGCGCCGATATTGGGCGTGGTGCCAAAGAGTATCGGCCGCAGATAGAGCGCTCCCGGCGCCTCGGGCACCGCGTCGCGATTGCGGTCGATGGTGGCGCGGATCATCTCCTCGAGCTGCTGCGGGTCCGGCTCCGGCAGGACGAGCGCCTGGGCGCTCTGGCGCATGCGCTCGATGTGCCTGTCCATCCGGAACACGTTGACGCTGCCGTCGGCCCAGCGGTAGGCCTTGAAGCCCTCGAAGCACGTGCTGGCATAGTGCAGCACGTGCGCGGCCGGGTGCAGCTCGATCGGCGCACAGGGGCGGACATCGAAGACCCCCCATTGGCCGTTCTGGAAGCGGGCCAGGGTCATCGTCGGCGCCAGCACGGTTCCAAACGCCGGGCGCGGCTCTTGCGAAGATTTCGGGATGCTGCTCATGGCCGCCAGTTTAAGCCGGCGGCGCCCGCCGTGCATCATTGTCGTGGCCACACAACCGAGGTCGCGCAGGCTCGGGCGATGGCGGGAGCAGTGGTTGTCTCAGACGCCGGCCTCCGACAGGCGGGCCGCGCGCTGCTCCTGACGAACCTGATCGAGGTCTCGGCGAATCGCCGTCGGGTTGCATCATTCCGTGCAGTTCATCGGCTCCTCGGAGATGGCCGGCAGCCCGAAGTAGATCTCCTTGAGCACCCTCGCTGCCGGCCCGGTGCCGGCCGGGGTCGTCGATTGCGCGGCGGCTTTGAGGATTGTCCGCTCGCTATAGTCGGCCATCGGGTGATGATCGGCGAGAAACAGTGCATTGTACCCCGCGTCCGCTCCCGCCAACCGCGAGGCGACCTCGCGCAGCAGCTGGCGTTGATTCCGCGGCAGCGAATGCATCTCGACGCCGGTCAGGCTCTCCATGTCACGCAGCACATCCGGATTACTGGCGCCGCATGAGGCCGCCCACGCCTTCCGACCTAGAGCAATCTCTATTCGCGCAACTGCATGCACGGTGTCCGAGGTGGGAGGCTTGACGGGCCGCTTCGCGATCCACAGCTCAAAGCCGAGAGCGGCGGCAAAAATGGCGAGTGCGATGGAAATCAACGGACAGATCGCTTTTTTCACGTTGCTCGTCCCGGGGCTCATTGTTGCCAGATCCGATCAGAGTCGTCACCTGATCGCCCAAATTGCCCGAGCAGTCTCGAGGTCCGAGTCATCGCGCCCTCCTGATGTCGCTTCGTGAGATCATTCCCCCCCGTGCGGCCCGGGGTCAAAATCCCGGCGCGGGCGGGGAATATGGTTGAGTCGCGCCCGCGCAGCGAACCGGCATGACTGTTTAGGATGCGCCCCGCCACCGGAGCAATCAGCGAGGCAGAAGCGGCGGCGCCGGCGATGGCCCGGCGCGAGGGGCCGACTGCATGGCGGATCGCCGAGGTGCAGGCAGGCCCGGACTTTAGCACGAGGAGTTTCCGGGCCACGCACGGGCCGAGCGGTCGAAAGCCTCTCCTGGAGCACTTCCCAGGCCTTGAGGACTGACGTTCACGCCCGGTCGGGCTCGTCCGCTGTCACGGTCACGCTTGCCGAAGGATGAGCGCGAAGCGCTGCCGGGCGCCACAGCCCGGCAGCGCTCGATGAGCACGGGTCAGGTCCAGCGCGATCCCGCCACGCCCGGGAACGCAGGGGCGGCCCTCCGAAGACCGCCGGGGAGTCACGGCGCGGCATCGGGCGAAGTAACGCCGCCGTCAAAGCCGGTGCCAGTAGGCATTCTCGATGCAGGGAATCTGCCCAACCTTTGCGGCGATCACGGAAAGGTGACGCTCCGTGAGACCGGCAACGTCGACCCGGATGTGCAGCCTTTCATCGGTCCCGAACTCGGCCAGGACTCGACGTGGCGTGATATTCAGGGTCTGAAAACAGGCCACGACGCGCGTGAGCGCGCCCGGATCAGCTTCGCCGCAAACCCGCAGACACAAGGGCGCTACGGCCTCTTGGAGTTCTTCTTCGGTCACCATGGAACCCGGTCCTCATCTCTGTTTCACCTGAATCGAGCGCGAGACACCCCCGGCTTTCCGCGAAAGCCGGGCAGATAATCAGCCCGATCGGATGAAAGAGGACCATGAGGGGATTATGCCGCCCGTGGCTCCGAAAGTCACGTGGCCCGGAGCGCGCGGCCGCGGCGCGTGTCGAGAAATGCAAGGAGAAATGAGCCGCGGGCATTCTCGGCATGACGAGCCGCGCCCGCGCGTTCGATTCTCCGGCTGTTCTCGAGTCATGTCAGATGTCCGGCGATGACTTTGATTCCGGGATGACGACGCCGATGCCGTCCCGCCTCAGCCGCAGGCCTGAATTGACACCGGCTCCTGTTGGGCGATTTCCCCCGGAGACATCTGGCGCTCGGGGCTGTCGCGACCGCCTCCGCTGCCGCCCAGGCGGTGATGCGGATGTCGCGGCCATGTGTGCCGCCGAGCCGGAGCAAGCTGCGGACACCGCGTCAAGCGCGCCGCATGGAGGGCGCGCTGCCTGACGGTCCGGGCCCGCGCCACCGGGACCGGGCTAGGCGTGCGCGCCGCGATCCTCGAGCAGCACCCGATAGAGAAGGCCGCCGACGGCGCCGCCGGCAAGCGGCATGACCCAGAACAGCCACAGCTGGTGCACTGCCCAGCCGCCGTGAAAGAGCGCAACGCCGGTGCTGCGCGCCGGATTCACCGAGGTGTTGTCTATCGGAATGCTGATCAGGTGAATCAGGGTCAGAGTGAGACCGATGGCCACTCCGGCGAAACCAGTCGGTGCCCGCCGGTCAGTCGCGCCCTGGATGATGAACACGAACAGCGCCGTCAGCACGAACTCGCTGATCATCGCCGCCTGCATGGAATAGCCGCCGGGGGAATGCGCGCCGTAGCCGTTGCAGGCAAAGCCGCTCGCGACGACGTTGAACCCCGGCTTGCCGCTGGCAATCGCATACAGGGTCGCGGCGGCGGCAATCGCCGCAATGACCTGCGCCAGAACATAGGGAATCACGTCCCGGGCCCCGAAGCGCCCTCCGGCAAACAGTCCCAGGGTCACCGCCGGGTTGAAATGCCCGCCGGAGATGTGCCCGACAGCATAAACCATGGTGAGGACCGAGAGACCGAAGGCCAGCGCCACCCCCAGGAAGCCGATCCCGAGGTGAGGAAAACCCGCGGCCAACACGGCACTGCCGCACCCGCCAAACACCAGCCAGAAGGTCCCGAAGAATTCCGCCAGCAATCGCTTGTGCATACGCACCTCTTCGCGAAGGAGTTTCGGAATGATTCCCCCGGGGTCCGGCGGCAGCCGGATCCTCCGTCGTATTCTAACAAACTCGCTCCGGCCGCGCCACCGCTTCCGAGCGACCCGAGCGCTCACCCTCGCGACATCCGCCGGCGTGGCCGCATCCGCAGGATCACGCGGGTTGCTCATTCAGGAAGCGCACAATGGCGACCACGAAACTGAGCAGGACCGGGCCAAGCACCAGCCCCAGGATTCCAAATGCGCTCACGCCGCCGATGGCGCCCACGAATACCGCAAGCGTCGACACCTTGGCGCGATGGGACGTCAGGAGCGGCCGAACGATATTTTCCACCAGGGCGAGGCCGGCGCCCCAGAAGGCGAGGAATATGGCCCAGCCCCAATGAGCGAGGATCACCAGATACACGACCGCCGGCACGAGAACAACCATCGCCCCTGCGGGCAATAGCGCCGCAATCATTGCCATGACGCCGAAGACGAGCGGAGAGGGAAGACCTGCCAGCGCGAATCCCGCCGCCACGAACAAACCCTGAATGAGGGCGGTCATCGTGCAGCCATAGACGACCGCCCGGGTGACATCCCCGAGATACCTCAACAGACGCTCACGCCGAGCGGCCGGAAGGGGTATCAGTCCGACAGTCTGCTGCAGAAACGTCTCGCCATCCCGCAGCAGGAAGAACAGCAGGAACAGCGTCATGAAAAAGCCGATCACGGTCCCGAAGAGGCCGAAAGCGACATTGCCGCCCGCAGACGCAGCCGACTTCAGCAGCGCCGTGGTCGCTCCCGTGAACCACGCGTGGACATCGAGCGCCTGTACCGGAAGGTTGCGCGAAATCCAGCCTATGATCGTTCCAACCAGCGGCAGATGGTCGAGTCGGTCGACCAAGGCCGGAAAGCCGATGAAAGAGCGGCGCCGCAGGTAATGGAGCAAGCCGACGGCCTGCTCGGCGAAAATCACCGCGAGCACAGACAGCGGCGCCAGGACGACGAAGGGCGTTGCGACGGTGAGCGCGCCGGCCGACAGTGCGCGCCGCCCCCTCAGGCCACGGGTCAGGCGCTGGTGCAGAGGATGGAGCATGAACGCGAGCACCACCGCCCACCCCAGCGCATCATCCAAGGGCATCAACACCCGGAGCAGCAGGTAGCCGAGAGCCGCGGCGGTCACGACCGCAAACATCCGGCGGTAGAACGGCGAATCCGTCATGGCGATCGTGATCTCCGTGTGGCCGGCGACTCAGACTCTCCGGCCGCTGCCGGAAGGCCGAACCGCCGCGTCAATCCCTTACCTGCCGGTCGGGGAAGGACTATTGGTCTTTCAGGCTCTCGGAAACACCATTTGTCGAAATCAAGACTTCATTTGTGGGCATGAATCGAAGCCGCCTCCTGAGCGCGCGCCGACCGCGGAGCTCCGCCGCCGCCGAACGGTCAATCCGCAGTCGTGACCCGAATCCCGGCCAACCACGGACGCGCGCTCGACATCAGGATGCTCGTCTGAAAGTATAGTCATTTCGCCATGATGTGGCGAACGCCCCCGCCAGCCGTGTGTGAGCAACCGCAGATGGGTCTGGAGCGACTCACGCGCCGCGCGGCTTCATGGAGTTCGGGACGGGAGGCGAGCAGCTGCCGTCGCTCTGTATCGTCGGTCAGCCGGGAATAGAGCGCCGACGGACGCGGACTGCGGACTGCGGCCGCCTTGTGGCAGCGTCAGGGAGATTCCGAAAATGGGGAATCGGGCAGCCACCGGACAGCGCGACGGCAAACGCCGGGCGCCGCTCGGGCACTTTTCCGCAGCGCTGTCCGCTGCCTCCCATGACGACATGGCTCCGGGCACGCCGTTTACGCGGGGAAAGGCCTGCGGAAAGCGTAAACGCCTCGCGGCTTCATCCGCATGGCCCCAACCGCACGTGAAGGAGCGGCTGGGGCATGCTCGTGAGCGATTCCCCTTCGCGCCCTTCCATCGGAGCACCTCCCGGCCTATTCGTCCGAAAGCATCCCGGAGTGCGATGCTCGCGCCAACACCAGGACACCGGGAATGCTCGGGCCGAAGATTGCGTTGAAGACGGCGGTTCCCCCGCCGAAGCTGCCGGATCCACCGCCCGTGCCGGGTGAGCCGGCACAGGCGCCGCGCGCCCACACAGCGGTCGGAAAGGCGCAAGAATCGGGAGATTTTTTCATCGTGTCACCACCACTTTGATCCCGTGGCATCCTCAATGAGCGTTGCCTTTCG
This sequence comes from Pseudomonadota bacterium, assembly GCA_021805865.1. Taxonomy (GTDB): domain Bacteria; phylum Pseudomonadota; class Gammaproteobacteria; order Steroidobacterales; family Steroidobacteraceae; genus 13-2-20CM-66-19. The sequence goes on along the minus strand of JAJZDX010000002.1, from coordinate 35,036 downwards.
CGCCTGCTCTTTTTTTCCCGGTCTTGCCCGCCAATGTCCCGGCCGCATGTCCATTCCTGCTCTTCATTCTCTCTTAAATCCTCCACCCCCCCCGACCTTCGCCGGCGACCGGGCGCCGCTCAGACGCCCGGTCGCACCTTCTCTCGCTACTTGAGGTAGAGCTCGAAAATGGTTCCGTTGGGCGCGGGCGCGGCTCCGCCGCCCGTCGTCAGTCCGATCAGGTCGCCGGTCGACATCTGCACGAGGTCCCCCTCGCCCTCGCTAAACGTTCCATCCGGCGGCCCGGAGAACGAATGCAGCACCGTTTCCTGACCGCTTGTCGGGTTGAACTGGAAGACAGTTCCGTCTCCAGGATAGGAGGTTGCCACGTCGGTGGTCGATCCGCCGTTGCCGGTCATACCGTAGAAGTTTCCGTCGCTGGCAATCATCATGCCGGTATTCGGATACAGGCCGTCGCCGGAGACGCTACCGAACACGTGAACGACCGATTCCTGTTTCGTTCCCGGATCATACTCGAATATGGTGCCGCACCCAGGCTGCATTCCGGGGAACACACACGACGAATCTCCGCCGGATGTCGTCTCGCCGTAGATGTTTCCACCGGCATCCTGAATCAGATTTCCCTGGGGAAACGCGCCGTCGGTTCCGCCGGTGAACGTGTGCAGCACGGAGTACGTGTCTGTCTTCAGATTATATTCGAACAGAACGCCGCATCCGCAGCTCGCGCTTCCTCCCATCCCGGCCGTTCCGTACAGATTCCCATCGGACGCCTGCAGCAGCGGTCCGCCACCCGGTCCCGCCGAGGACGGATCCCCGTCCGTGGAGCCCTGAAACGAGTACAGCACGGATTCCTGAGCGGTGCTCAGATTGTAGCTGAATATCACGCCGTAGCCGTATTCGCCGCCCGACGAGGCGATGCCGTACAGGTTTCCGTCAGCGGCTTGTATGAGCTCGTTCTCCGGATTTCCCCCATCGGCTCCGTCCGTGAACGTGTAAACGGTACTGACCGTGTCCGTACTGGGGTCGAACCGATAGATCACTCCTGCGTTGTCGGTGCCGCCGCTCGCGAGGCCATAATAGTTTCCATCGCTCGCCTGGATCAGGCTTCCCGCGGGATCGATGGGCAGATCGGTGCCTGTCGGGAATCCATACAGGATTTTTTCCGTATTCGTGCCTACATCGTATTCGAATAACGTTCCATTGCCGCCACTGCTGGAGTCGTCCGGTCCGCCGAGGTAGGTGGTGCCGTAATACATGCCGGTGCCGCCCGGAGCGAGGCTGCCGGCCGGAAACTCTCCGTCCGCGATCCCGGCGCTCGACTGGATTCCCTGGAAGCTGTACAGCACCTTCTCCGCCGGCGCCCCGCAGTTTACCTCGACACCGGCAACCCCCGCGGAGGAGATGGTGCCGGTATTGTGACTCAGCATGCACAGCAGGCCGACCGGGTCCGCGCCGGCAGTCACGTCGTACGCGGTGCCGGATGCGAAACTGGAATCGATGGTAAAGGTGGTTGAGTTCGCCGCAACAGGAGTTGCATAGGCCCCGTTTGCCAATAGGGAAAGACCGGTCGCCGCGCCGAGACCGGTGATCGTTCCGGATACGGTGTAGCCGCAATTTACGGAAACATCGGTGACGTTGGCGGAGGAGATGGTTCCGGAGCCGTTGGTGACCGCGCAGTCCTCTCCGCTCGGCTGCGTCGCAACGGATACCGTGAAGGCAGTGCTGTCAGCAAGACCTGACGTGAGTGTTGCGCTGGTCGCACCGCCGGAGATCGAGATATCCGACCCATTCGCATCCATAGACAGTCCATTGGCCGTCAAGCCCGTGATTTTGGCGGATATGCTGTACGTCGCAGCCGCTGAACCGCTGCCGGACCCCGTTGCGGAGCCGCTCGTCGAGCCGCCGCCTCCGCACGCGGTAAGCCCGAAGGCTGCCGTACAGCTCAGGATAACGACTGCTATTCGCCTGCAGGGTCGACCGCGTATCGCCATGATTACTCCTTATTGGGGTTGTTTATTGACTATGATCAGCCGCTGCGGACGCCATCCGCATGGGGCTGCGCTTTTTATTGGATCAGCGATCATCCTTCCATGCGCGACTCCTCACTTTCCACACCGGCAGACAAGGCACCGGACTCATGACCAGATGCGATGACTTTTCTCATTGGTCGGGCCAAGGAAGGGGAGGGTTTCCCGAGTTCGACATGCTCGTGCGTTGCTGTGTCGGCGGTGATTGCGGAAGCGCCGGTTGCGTCGGGTAAAATCGGCACTATCCGCATCTCCCAATGACAGCTCGGCCTTCATCGCAGTGCAGCCTTCTGACATGGATGCGCCAGGGAGCGCGACGGAAGGGCACGCGGGCCCGGGATGGTCAATCCTTTGGCCGGGCGTAGCTCAGGAGGGGGGCGGCGAACCCGGAGGGTTGATTCCGTTCGAGCGCACGGGCCTCATCCCTTCCGTTGACTGGCAATCGGCGGAGCGGAGCCAAGACCCGCGAGCAACGCTGGTTTTCCGAGCATGATCTGCGCCTGACGGGCGCGAAGGTCAGGGACTTGGAGTTCCTGTACCCTGGGTGAGAGCTGCACCGGACGGTCAAGCCCTGCAAGCGCGGCTGGCGCTGTCCGCAGTACCGCCGGCTTCCTCGAGGGAACCCAGACTCGAAAGCGGGTGGTCCCCTGGCCTTCATTGCCGCGCATGGAGTCGAAGAGACCCTTTACGCAGACGAGCTGATCGGCGGTGGCGTCGCATTGGGCGTTCTGTTTTGAGCAGCTGCACTCGGGCGCCTCCAAGAAGCACGCGGGCAATGCAGGCGCCCTGCCCCGAGGCCTGTGCATGACTTCGGGTAGCCCTCTTCCTCAACCGATCTTCCGTTAGTGCGAACGGTCGCTGTTTGACGCAGGCGCTTCAGCATCGCGCGGCGCGCTCAGCGCTCCATCGCGATGAACCCGTTGGGCGCTGACCGGCGGGGTGCGGCCGAGGCTGTGTAAAAACTCACACGGCGCAGTTTCGGCAGGTCAATTTTGGGCGTGTAGGTTCGATTTCAGCGGAATTACTTAGAGAAACCACCCTTCCCGCAAAACGGATCGGTAGAGAACCCACCCTGGTCATTAGAGAAATGCCACGTCGTGCGAGACCACCGCTGCGCTATGCGACCGCTGGCCAGCCATTATATGTAAATTTAGCTATTTCACGCATATATATATAAAATCACATATTGAAACGCGATCATCTATATGCGATATTATCTATAAAGGTTGATATAGATGAAATCACATATGAGGCCGGTCCGAATGGACCGCCTTCCTGAGACCATCAGCCGAGAGCTTAAGGCGGCCCGCCTTCGCCGTGGCTGGAGCCAGGCCGAGGTCGGAAAGCAAGCAGCTCTTCCCCAGACCCATATCTCCGGTATCGAGACTGGCCGCATTGTGCCGCGCTTCGATACCTTGCTTGATCTGGTGCGGGTGCTCGGCATGGATCTGGTTCTGGTGCCGCAGTCCCTCGTTCCTGCTGTCAACGCTCTAGTGCGTGACAGCCACACGGGCAAAGCCAGCGAGCGCCCGCTCTATGCTGCCGACGACGATGATGACGGTGACGCATCATGACCGGCTCCGCCCATCAGCCGGCTGCGCTCGCCATTCTCCTTCACGGCAAACGGATCGGCGTCATCAATCGCCTTTCCGGTGACAGATATCTCTTTGTCTTCGATGAGGCCTATGTCGAGGACACCCATCGCCCGACGCTAAGCCTGTCCTATAAGGGCGCCTCTGGTTTGGTGACGACGGTCAAACCGACAGCGATGCGCCTGCCAGCCTTTTTTTCCAATCTGCTGCCGGAAGGTGTCTTGCGCGACTACCTCGCTGCTAGAGCGGGCGTGAAGCCCGGGCAGGAATTCATTCTCCTCTGGAAGTTAGGCACCGATCTGCCCGGCGCTGTCACGGTCGAGCCGCTCGACGACAAATGGGCGCCGAAGCCGGAGGTCGAGAAAGATAGCGGTACGGATAGTGCCCCCGCCCTGCTGAAATTCTCGCTGGCAGGCGTGCAGATGAAGTTTTCCGCCCTTGTGAACGGCAAGGGACATCTGACGATACCGGCCAGCGGTATCGGCGGTTCCTGGATCGTTAAGTTGCCCTCGTCCCATTATCCGGCCATCGCTGAAAACGAATACGCGATGATGGAGCTTGCACGCAGCATCGGTATCGATGTGCCTGAAATCCGCCTGCTGCCGGTCGACGAGATCGCTGGCCTGCCTGAAGACGTAAACCGTGTAGGAGGTCAGGCGCTTGCCGTCCGCCGTTTCGACCGCCAGGCAGACGGAGCCCGCGTGCACATGGAAGACTTCGCCCAAGTGTTCGGCATCTATCCCGACGACAAGTATAGAGGGCGCAATTACGCCAATATCGCCGCCGTGCTCGCCGCCGAGGCGGGTGAAGCCGCTGTTCACGAATTCATGCGGCGGTTGGTCTTCACGGTGCTGACCGGCAATGGTGATATGCACCTCAAGAACTGGACCGTGCTTTACCCGGACAGCCGGGTTCCCATTCTGTCACCAGCCTATGATCTGGTGGCGACGGTCCCCTACCTCCCGAAAGACAATCTGGCCCTCAACTTCGGTGGCGAGAATAACATCGGCCATATCATGCCCGATCAGGTGCGCCGCTTCGCCGAAAAGGCCAATCTACCGGTCAACCAGCTATGGACGATTGCGCAGGAGACATCGGCCCACATCGTGGATGCCTGGCGTGATCACGTTGCCAAGGACTTGTTGCCCGCAGAAATCCGCGAAGCAATCGACAGGCAGATTGAACGTGCGGCGATCTAGTCCAAATTTGGCCTTCTGATACCACCTGTGAGCCTGGCCATCGTATTTGATGGGGCTGGACGGCTTTTTTTTCACGTTCGCTGATGAACAGGGCCCGAGGTCCATCACTGATGTTGACCGTTCCTCCGGCCTTTTCCGCCTTTCGATCTCTATATCGTCTTCGGTCCGCACGACCGCGAAGCGGTCGTGCGGCCTGACCGGCCGCAGGCCGGGCCGAAGCTCTTGTAGGAAGCGCGGGAGGGTCGCGCAGATTTATGTCGAGGCATTCCCGAAGCTGGTCCACCTTGCGGTGGTAGACTCCGAAGACCGTGAGCAGGGGACCCTCGAGGTCGACCTTAGCGGTGTTGTCGAAATACGCCAGATTCTTGTAGCCGCGTCGAAGAGGGCATCTCTCCGCCACTTTCGCGCTGTCGACCGTTCTCAGGACCTTGTACGCGTCCCATCCGCGCCACTGCGCCCCGTAGATCGGGCCGAGATCGTCCTCGCCGGCCCGGTAAGGGTTGTTGAGCCAGGCCTGATTCTGGTTCGCATTGGCGCCCCATACGGGCGACCCGTTCTCCCGGAAGTCCCGCGCACTGGTCGCGCCGGCGACCAACGCGCACAATTCCCCGATCGCAGACTTGAAGGCGAGCTTGCGCGTCGTGACGGCCGGGAAGCCTTTCGCCAGATCGAACCGCATGGACACCCCCGGGAAGCTGATCCGCCGGATGCCGGTGCGGCTTTCGAGCCAGGTGCCCTCCTCAAGCACAAGGCGTAAAGTATCCAAGTACTGTCGCATGCAATGCCTGTTTGAATAAGGACCTGCGTCCCTATAGGCACCCGCTCGACAGATTTTCCAGATGGAACCCCGCGGTAGATCTGCCGACCCGAATTCAGCGATCTCGATCCGAGCGCAGGCGCCGCCCCACGTTGAACCGCGAACCACCTCAAAGGTCCGCGCGGGCTGAAAAGCCCGCAAGGACCGAGACGCGGCGAGCTCCCTCAGGAACGGGGCGTAGACGAGTCGGGGCAGGACTCTAATCCGCCCATCCGTGATTTGTCAGAACAAGCGTCGTACGCGCCGAATGGGCCTTACCGAGCCCGAACGCCGTTTCCACGTCCTTCGACTTCGTCCATGCCGGCAGCTTCGTGACCCGATAGGTATACGTTACCCTTGAGACGGTCTCGGGCCCAAAAGCGGTCGGTTTCGTAAAGGATTTGATGCCAGCTACCTTCTCGTGTCCGACACACATGAGCCCCAGGGCTTGTTTCATCGCAGCCGCGCCACGTCGTGTTACCAAATAGACGCGCTCGGTAACCGAGTGAAAGCACCCGGGCTTCTTCGCGGTCGGCCTGCCGGGGCCGCTCCCAGGTGGGTTGCAGTACGGATTTGGATCGCAGGGGCTGCACATGCTGTGCTGATTGCGCTTCCTGACTATCCGCGTCGAGGCCTTGAGCATCCCCGCGCTGGCAAGCGCATTCAGTTGCGCAATGGCCGCGCGGTTGCCTGCGGACACTCTCACGACAGTTTTTGGCCCCGTTAAGGGGGCCGCGACTGGGAAACAGCCGAGCTTTTTATTGATTGCGGCCGCAAAATTCGCATCGTTGGCCGTCATTCTGGAACTGCAAGCCCCCAATAAAGAGGCCGCCAACAGCACAATCAGGAGCTTAAGGATCCGCATTCAGTTCTCCACTGGGGACACAGATTCCGCCTAGATGCCAATGCCGACAATGCTTCGCGGCGCCCTGGCCAGACGCGCCAGATCCACTCTCGGCGGCTCGAGGACCTCCCGCCAGTCCTCCCATCTCCGAAGACGCGCGCCGGCCATGGAGCGGTTGTAGGGCTGATCGAACACGATGTGCCGCCACGATGGCGTGCACGATCCCGTGATGTCCGGATTGTCATCGATCAGCGCATCCGCGATGATGGTTTTGTCACGCGTCAAGATCATGCGGGTGGTGAACTCAGCGCCCAAGTGGCGATCGACCCACTCGTACTTCTCTCCGACGCAGTTGCGATAGGCCTGGTCGGGTGCGTGCAGATTCGCACGTCAATCCCCTCGGCCACCATTTCCTTGACCGCCTGAATCGCCCCCCTCGATCGGGTGCAGACTGCGAAAGAACCCTTCGACGGCGTAGATCGCCTTCAGCTCTTCGAGGAGTTCCGGCGGATATGGTCCTCGAGCGGGCAGGTCGTCTGCTTGGCCGGCGGCAGGGCGCGCTCCCTGTGACCGCGGGCGCACAGTTCCGTGTAGATCACTCGGGTGAAATCCGCGAGCACGTTGTCCTGGTCGATCAGCAACAGCACAGCGTCCACCTCTTTGCGCGCATTCCGCACATTCATCCAGTTATTATATTTTATACTCCCGCCTACTGACGGGCAAGTTACCCAGAAACTCCCGAGACATTGTTCAATCCCGCAGAGCGTTTATTTCGGCGCGGTTGCCGACCTGCGGCGGGGCAAGAAATCCCTACGGGCATGCACGGCCCCTGCGAGCGCTCCGGCGCCCTGAGCCCGCCTTCGACGCGCCGCTCGAGCACGCAGCGGATGATCGAGACCACCATGGCGCGCTGATCGTCCCGCAACGCGATCGCCTCGTTCATCGTCGCCTCGACCTGGCCCCACTCGACCTGACGCTCGAGCGATTCGCCACCACAGGCGCCTGCCCGTGCGATCTCGCGCAGCTGCGAGAACATCGCAAGCGGCACCTCTGTGTCGACCGTGCGGGCTTCAAAGGGAAGCTCTGGGCGCAGCAGCCCGCCGGTGCCGATGAGCCGGTATACGCCCTTGAGGGTCGGGTCCTGGACCGCACCGTGAGGCCCTGCTCGCTCGTGGCGCGTTACGAAGAGCATCAGGGCGGAGAGGATCGAGATCGCAAGACGGGGCTCCTGATCGAGCGTACGCGTCAGGTGCGGCAGGGGCGTGTTGAGAAAGTCCTCTCGCGAGACGGTGAATCCGGGCAGCACGATTCGCTCCGCAAGCGCATCGCAACGGGAGATCAGCGACTCGTTCATGGATGCACCACAGGCTGCTCGTCCGAAGCCACGGTGCGCTCCGCGCGGCTCACGCACGGGGCGGCACGCGCGCCGCCAGCCGGCGCAGGGCGCGGCCGCAGGAAGCGAGCGAAGGCCTGCGCGTCAACCGCGGGGCTGTGCAGGTACCCCTGCGACTGGTCGAAGCCGAGTTCGCGGACTGCCTCGAGTGCAGCCGGGGTTTCCACCCCTTCCGCGATGGTGGTGAAGTTGCAAATGTGCGAGAGCGACGCCAGGGTCGCGAGGATACGACGTATACGCACCAGGTGCGCCGGCGTGCGCGGGCGGGTGAGTGCAGAGATGAACGATTTGCCGACCTTCGGAACATCGATCGGCAGCTCCGCGAGGCGCCCGAAGGAGGAGTAGCCGATCCCGAAGTCATCGAGCGCCACCCTCACGCCAGCGGCCCGCAGCACCGAGAGCGCCGGAAGGATTTCCTTCTGCCTGCCGCCGGCCTCGATGATCGTTCGCGGTAGGGACTGCTCTTGCGAGCAGCCCCTACCGCGAACAGTACTGCTTCCCGCGAATAGCGATAGGTGGGAAAATTTTTCCGCTGCGGATCCGCCTGCGCAGAGTGTGAGTGGTCACCCGAAGATAGGCGGCTATTCCGTGTTCATGCAGCAAAGGTCCCATATGCGGGCGGATGCTGGGCTCGCTGTCGTTGTTGTGGTGATTTATGACGAGTTCCAGGGAAATGACTTTGTTTCCGAGGTAACGACTTTAATTCCCAGGTAAGGTCTTTAATTTCGGGGTAACGACTTTAATTCAGGCGCACAACAATCGTCCTTTTCTAGACCCGCGTCACTCCACCGTGACGCTCTTCGCGAGATTCCTGGGCTGATCGACGTCCGTGCCCTTGAGCACGGCGACGTGGTAGGCGAGCAGCTGCAGCGGCACGGTATAGATGGCGGGGGCCTGGAACCAGGTCACGTGCTTCGGCATCTCGATCACGGTGACACCGTCGCTTGGCCGGATCCCCGACTCCGGGTCGGCGAACACGATGAGTTCGCCGCCGCGGGCACGGACCTCCATGAGGTTGGATTTGAGCTTCTCCAGCAGGTCGTTGTTTGGCGCCACCGCGATCACCGGCATGTCGACATCCACCAACGCCAGCGGCCCGTGCTTGAGCTCGCCCGCGGGATAGCTCTCGGCGTGGATGTAGGAGATCTCCTTGAGCTTCAACGCGCCCTCCATGGCGATGGGATACAGCGCCCCGCGGCCGAGGAACAGCGCATGGTGCTTGTCGGCGAATCGCTCGGCGAGCCGGTGGATGACCGGGTCCAGGGTGAGCGCTTTTTCGATGAGCCCGGGCAGCTCCACGAGGCGCGTCACCAGGCCATGCTCGCGCTCGGCATCGGCACCGTGGTGGCGGGCGAGCGCGACGGTCAGCATGGACAGCGCGGCGAGCTGGGTGGTGAACGCCTTGGTCGAGGCCACACCGATCTCGGGGCCGGCGCGCGTCAGCATGACCAGCTCCGACTCTCGCACCAGCGAGCTTTCCGGCACGTTGCAGATGGCGAGCGCCGACAGATAGCCCGACTGCCTGGCGAGGCGCAGCGCCGCCAGCGTGTCCGCGGTCTCGCCGGACTGGGAGATGGTGACGAACAGCGAATTGGGCGGCACCAGCGGATTGCGGTAGCGATATTCGCTGGCGATGTCGACGGCGCAGGGGATGCGGCAGATCTGCTCGATGAAGTAGCGGGCCACGGAGGCCGCGTGATAGCTGGTCCCGCAGGCCACGATGTGCACTGCGGCGACCCGCTTGAACACATCGGTCGCGGCCGGGCCGAAAGCGGCCTCGAAGAGCCTCCCGTTGGCCACGCGCTCGGCCAGGGTTTCGGCAACGGCCCGCGGCTGCTCGTGGATCTCCTTCAGCATGAAATGGCGGAAAGGTCCTTTCTCGGCGGCATCGGCGCTGAGCTCGCTCTCGCGCACGGGTCGCTCGGCGATGTTGCCGTCGCGGTCGATGACGCGCACCGCCTTGCGGCGGATCTCGGCGACATCGCCCTCCTCTAGGAACTGGAATCGCCGCGTCACCGGCAGCAGCGCCGCGACGTCGGAGGCGACGAAGTTCTCTTCCACCCCGAGGCCGATCACCACCGGACAGCCTTCACGCGCCGTCACCAGGCGCTCGGGGTCCTGCTCGCTCACCACCGCCAGCGCGTAGGCCCCTTCGAGCTCCGCCACGGTGGCGCGCACGGCCTTGAACAGATCGCCCAGCGTGTCGAGGTGGTAATGGATGCGGTGCGCGACGACTTCGGTGTCGGTCTCGGAATCGAAACGGTAGCCGCGGCGCTTCAGGTCCTCACGCAATTCCTCGTGGTTCTCGATGATGCCGTTGTGGACGATGGCGAGGCCCCCGAGGGAGACATGGGGATGGGCGTTTCGCTCGCTGGGCACTCCGTGGGTCGCCCAACGGGTGTGAGCGATCCCGATCCGGCCGCCGACCGGAGTGCTCTCGAGCGCCTCCTCGAGCATCTTCACCTTGCCGAGGGTGCGCAGACGGGCGAGCCTGCCGGACTCGATGACCGCCAGGCCCGCCGAGTCATAGCCGCGGTATTCCAGCCGCCGCAGGCCTTCCATCAGGATGGGGACGATGTTCCGCTCGGCGATCGCTCCGACGATTCCACACATACTGGCCAGCTCTTACCGCCCGAAAGCCCGCAGTTTGCCTGATTCTCCGGCCGGAGGGCGAGGCGCCGCGCTGCGGAACGTGAGACTGTGCTCGTCCGGCGACGCGGGCTGCGGTCGCTGCGGATGGACCGGGGGACAAGCAGCGACTTAGCCTACCCGTATGATCAAGCTGCACCGGAGCGAGGCGGGCACGCAGGGCGCGCGGCGGATCGCCTGTGCGCAGATGACCGATGCGCTGCGCGCTCTCGAGCGCCGGCCCCTGTCGGACGAGGATGTCCATTCGGCCCGCAAGAGCCTGAAAAAGGCCCGTGCCGTGCTTCGTCTGCTGCGCCCCTCGATCGGCGATCGAGCCTATCGCAGGGAAAACGCCTTCCTGCGCGACACCGCCCGTCCGCTCAGCGGGGTCCGCGATGCCAAGGTGCTCCTGCAGACGCTCGAGCGCCTGGAGCACCGCTTGCGGGCTCCCGGCAGCCCCCGGCCGGCGGAGGAGCTTCATCGTATCCTGTGCCGTGAGCGCACCGATTTGCGGCGGGAGCTGCTGAGGGGATCGAAGCCGCTCATCGGAGAGCTCAAGGCGCTGCGCGAGGCGCGACGCCGCGCAAGCCGGTGGCGCGTGGGGCATAAGGGCTGGTCCATATTGGGCGCAGGTCTTGCGCGCGTTTACGGTCAGGCGCGCCGGGCCCTCTGCCTCGCCGAGTCCAATCCGGCCGCCGGGACTCTGCACGAGTGGCGCAAGCAGACCAAGTACCTCTGGCACCAGCTGCAAGTCCTCGAGCCACTGGGCGCCTCGGTCGCAGGGCTGGCCCAGAGGGCGCATGGCATCGCAGACGCGCTCGGCGAGGATCACGACCTATGGGTCCTGCGGGCCAGGATCGCCACCGGGGGACCCGCACGCGCGGACCGCCGGAGACTGCTCTCCCTGATCGACCGACGCTCGACTCGTCTCAGGGCGCAGGCCCTCGCCCTGGGGCGTCAGCTGTATGCCGATCCCGGGCCGGCCTTCGAGCGGCGCCTGCACGCGCTCTGGCGGGCCTGGAGGCGCAAGCCGCACGGCCGGGCGGCGAGAGGAGCCGTCAGGTTTTCGGCCGCTTCACGGGTCGGATCCACCCCTCGATCGTGGTCTGGCGGGCGCGGGCGACGGTGAGCTTGCCGGCAGGGACCTCCCCGGCCACCGTGGAGCCGGCGGCGATCGTGGCCCCCTTGCCCACGGTGATCGGCGCGACCAGCACGCTGTTTGATCCGGTATGGACATCGTCACGGATGACGGTGCGGTGCTTGTTGGCCCCGTCGTAATTGGCGATGATGGTGCCGGCGCCGATGTTGACATGCGCGCCGACTTCGGCATCACCGACATAGGAGAGGTGATTGGCCTTGGACTCCTCCCCGAGCGAGGAATTCTTGACCTCGACGAAGTTGCCGATATGCACTCCATCGGCCAGAGTGGCGGTCGGCCGCATGCGCGCGAAGGGCCCGATCCGGGCGCAGGCGCCGATGGCCGCGCCGTCGAGCACGCAGAAGGGGAAGATTTCGGTGTCATCGCCGATCTCGCAGTCGCGGATGACACAGCCGGGGCCGATGCGCACGCGGTCCCCGAGTTTCACGTGTCCTTCCAACACGACATTGACGTCGATGAAGACATCAGCGCCATGAGTGACCCGGCCGCGCACATCGAGCCGCGCCGGATCCGCTACAGTCACACCGCCCAGCATCAGATCGCGCGCGGCGTTGCGCCGGCACACCGCCTCCAGCAGGGCGAGTTGCGCCTTGTCGTTGACGCCCAGCGCCTCGATCGGATCGGCGAGCATGAGAGGATTGACTGCGACGCCCTGCCCGACCGCCATCCCGATGACGTCGGTCAGGTAATACTCCCCCTGGGTATTATCGTTGCCCAGGCCGGCGAGCCAAGCCTTGAGTAGCCGGGCCGGCGCGGCCAACACCCCCGTGTTGCACTCGCTCAGGGCGAGCTCGGCGGCGGAGGCGTCCTTTTGCTCCACGACGCGCGCGACATGGCCGGCCGGGTCGCGGACGATCCGGCCATAGCCCTCGGGGCTTTCCGGTCGCATCGTAAGCAGGGCCAACTGGCCGGGGAGGCTGAGCGCGACCAGGCGCGAGAGCGTGCCCGGGTCGAGAAGCGGCACGTCGCCGTAGAGCACGAGCACCAGGTGATCGTCCGGCACGTGCGGCATCGCCTGCAGCAGCGCATGACCGGTGCCCAAGCGCTCAGTCTGCTCCACCCACGTCACCGGCTCGGCGGACAGCGCCTCCCGCACCCGCTCGCCGCCATGGCCGTATACGACTTGGATTGCCTGCGGGGAGAGCGCGCGGGCAGTGTCGATGACGTGCTTGAGGAGTGGCCGTCCGGCGAGCGGCTGCAGCACTTTCGGCAGGCGGGACTTCATCCGCTTGCCCTCGCCGGCCGCGAGGATCACGGCCGAAAGAGGCGGAGGGGCGGAGCTCGGTCGGCTCATGGCGCCATCACGGTCCACGATGGCCGCCCTGCCTAGCTGTGCTGCTTGCGCAGCCGCGCAATGATCTTCAACTGTGCCGCCGCTCGGGCCAGCTCCGCCAGCGCCTCGGCCTGCGTGATGTGCCCGCTGCGGTCCTTGAGCGCCTCCTCGGCGCGCTGCTTGGCGGCGAGCGCCGCCGCCTCATCGATGTCCTTGGCGCGCAGCGCGGTGTCGGCGAGCACCGTGACCTTGCTCGGCTGCACCTCGATGGCCCCGCCGCCGACGAAGAAGAACTGCTCGGTCCCGTCCGGCAGGTGGACCCGCACCTCGCCCGGCTTGAGCATCGAGAGCAGCGGCGCGTGCCTCGGCGCCACGCCGATATCCCCTTGGGAGGCCGGCGCGACCACCATCGTCGCCGGACCGGAGAAGATCTCGCCCTCGGCGCTGACGATATCGACTTGAAGGGTGTGCCGTTCGGCCATCTGGAATTTTCCTACTGCAGCGTCTTCGCCTTGGCGACCGCCTCATCGATGGTGCCGACCATGTAGAACGCCTGCTCGGGCAGCTGATCGTACTCGCCGCTGATGATGCCCTTGAAGCCGCGGATGGTCTCGGCGAGCGGCACGATCTTGCCGTCCTGCCCGGTGAACACCTTGGCCACGTTGAACGGCTGTGACAGGAAGCGCTGCACCTTGCGGGCGCGGTACACGGTCTGCTTGTCGTCCTCGGAAAGCTCGTCCATTCCGAGGATGGCGATGATGTCCTGAAGCTCCTTGTAGCGCTGCAGCACCGCCTGCACGCCGCGCGCGGTGTTGTAATGCTCCTCACCGACGACCAGCGGATCGAGCTGGCGGCTGGTGGACTCGAGCGGACTCACCGCGGGGTAGATGCCCATCGCTGCGATCTGCCGGTCGAGCACCACGGTCGCGTCGAGGTGCGCAAACGTCGTGGCCGGCGACGGATCGGTGAAATCGTCCGCCGGAACATACACCGCCTGGATGGAGGTGATGGAGCCGGTCTTGGTCGAGGTGATGCGCTCCTGCAGTGTGCCCATCTCCTCGGCGAGCGTCGGCTGGTAGCCCACCGCCGAGGGCATGCGCCCGAGCAGCGCCGAGACCTCCGTGCCCGCCAGCGTGTAGCGGTAGATGTTGTCGATGAACAGCAGCACGTCGCGGCCCTTGCCGCCGTCCTCGCGTACTCCGTCCCGGAAATGCTCGGCCATGGTGAGCCCGGTGAGCGCCACGCGCAGGCGGTTGCCCGGCGGCTCGTTCATCTGGCCATAGACCATGGCCACCTTGGAGTTGGACAGCTCCTTCGGGTCGATGACTCCGGACTCGATCATCTCGTGATAGAAGTCGTTGCCTTCCCGGGTGCGCTCGCCGACTCCGGCGAACACCGACAGGCCGCTGTACTGCTTGGCGATGTTGTTGATGAGCTCCAGCATGTTGACGGTCTTGCCGACGCCCGCTCCACCGAACAGGCCGACCTTGCCGCCCTTGGCGAACGGCACCAGCAGATCGATCACCTTGATGCCCGTGACCAGCAGCTCCTGGCCGCCGGCCTGCTCTTCGAACGACGGCGGCGGGCGGTGGATGGGCAGTTGGTCGGGCGACTCGACCGGACCGCGGTTATCCTGCGGCGTGCCGAGCACGTCCATGATGCGCCCAAGGGTCGCCTTGCCGACGGGCACGGTGATCGGGGCGCCCGTGGCCGTCACGGCGAGACCCCGCTTCAGGCCCTCGGAAGGGCCCATGGCGATTGCGCGCACAATACCGTCGCCGAGCTCCTGTTGCACCTCGAGGGTCAGGTCGTGGTCCTTGAGCTTCAAGGCCTCGTATACGCGCGGGATGGCCTCGCGCGGGAACTCGACGTCGATGACGGCGCCGATGATCTGGGTGATCTTGCCTTCGGCCATGCTTGCCATGTGTGGTCTCTCTTGAGTATTCATACTGCTGCGGCCCCCCCGACAATTTCCGCCAGCTCCTTGGTGATCGCGGCCTGGCGCGCCTTGTTGTAGATCAGCTGCATCTCGCTGATCAGCTTGCTGGCGTTGTCCGAGGCGGACTTCATGGCCACCATCCGCGCCGCCATCTCGGAGGCGACGTTCTCGACTGCCGCACGGTACACCTGGGACTCGATGTAGCGCATGAGCAGGTCATCGAGGATCTGAGAGGCCTCCGGCTCGTACAGGTAGTCCCAGTGCCGCTGCAGCCCCTCGGTGTCGATCGACAGCGCCGGCAGCAGCTGCTCGACCGAGGGCCGCTGAGTCATGGTGTTGATGAACTGCGCGTTCACCAGGAACAGCCGATCCAGCTCGCCGTCGCGATACGCGTCCAGCATCACCTTGACGGTGCCGATGATGTCCTTGACGTGCGGCCGGTCGCCCAGATGGGTGACATGAGCGAGGACGGGCACGTTGAGACGGCGGAAGAACGCCATGCCCTTGGCGCCGATCATGCACAACTTCACCGCGATGCCCTTGTCCTGCCACTCGCGCATCAGCAGCAGCGTCTGCTTGAAAACATTGGCGTTGAGCGCTCCGGCGAGACCCCGGTCGGTGGACACGACGATGATGCCGATGGTCTTGACGGCCTCGCGCTCGCTCAGGTAGGGGCTGCGATAGTCCGGATTGGCCTTGGTCAGGTGCCCGATGACGTTGCGGATTCCTTCGGCATAGGGCCGCGCCGCGCGCATGCGCTCCTGGGCGCGGCGCATCTTGCTCGTCGCCACCATCTGCATGGCCTTGGTGATCTTCTGAGTGTTCTTGACACTCGTGATCTTGGCGCGGATTTCCTTGGTGCCTGGCATGGATTTGCCTTCAGTACGTCCCGGTGGCGACGAAGTCCTCGACGCACTTCTTCAGTGCGGCCTCGTTGTCCTTGCTGAGTTTCGGCTCCCTGTTGATACCATCGAGCATGGCCTGATGGTTGGTACGGGCGAAGCCCTGCAGCGCCGCCTCGAAGGCGACCACTTTCTTGAGCTCCACCTTGTCCATGTAGCCGTTGTTGACGGCGTAGATGGACAGTGCCATTTCGGCGACCGCCATGGGCGCATACTGCTTCTGCTTCATCACCTCGGTGACGCGCTGGCCGCGCTCGAGCTGCCTGCGGGTCGACTCGTCGAGGTCGGAGGCGAACTGAGAGAAGGCGGCGAGCTCGCGGTACTGGGCGAGCGCCAGGCGGATGCCGCCGCCCAGCTTCTTGATGATGTCGGTCTGGGCCGCGCCGCCGACGCGCGACACCGAGATGCCGGCGTTCATCGCGGGACGGATGCCGGCGTTGAACAGGTCGGTCTCGAGAAAAATCTGCCCGTCGGTAATGGAGATGACGTTGGTCGGCACGAACGCGGTGACGTCGCCCGCCTGGGTCTCGATGATCGGCAGGCCCGTGAGCGAGCCGGTCTTCCCCTTCACGGCCCCCTTGGTGACCATCTCGACGTACTGGGCGTTCACCCGCGCACTGCGCTCGAGGAGGCGCGAATGCAGGTAAAAGACGTCGCCGGGATAGGCCTCGCGGCCCGGCGGGCGGCGCAGCAACAGCGAAATCTGCCGATAGGCCCAGGCCTGCTTGGTGAGGTCGTCGTAGATGATGAGCGCATCCTCGCCGTTGTCCATGAAGTACTCGCCCATGGTGCAACCGGCGTAGGCGGAGATGTACTGCAGGGCGGCGGGTATCGAGGCCGAGGCGGCCACGATGATGGTATGCCCCAGCGCGTCGTGCTCCTCGAGCTTGCGCACGACGTTGGCGATCGTCGACTGCTTCTGGCCGATCGCCACGTAAATGCATTTCACGCCGGAGGATTTCTGGTTGATGATGGTGTCGACAGCGAGCGCGGTCTTGCCGGTCTGGCGGTCGCCGATGATCAGCTCGCGCTGGCCGCGGCCGATCGGCACCATCGAGTCGATGGCCTTGTAGCCGGTCTGCACCGGCTGGCTCACCGACTGGCGGTAGATGACTCCGGGTGCGACACGCTCGATGGGCGCGGTGCCGGCGGTGTTCAACGGACCCTTGCCGTCGATCGGCCGGCCGAGTGCATCGACCACGCGGCCGAGGAGCTCCCGTCCCACCGGCACCTCCAGGATGCGCCCGGTGGTCTTGACCGTGTCGCCTTCGCGAAGGTGCGCATAATCACCCAGCACCACGGCGCCCACCGAGTCCTGCTCGAGATTCAGCGCCAGTCCGAAGGTGTTGCCCGGGAACTCCAGCATCTCGCCGTAGCGGACGTCGGCCAGGCCGTGGATGCGCGTAATGCCGTCGGTGACCGACACGATGGTGCCGACGTTGCGCGCCTCGGTGACGGATTTGAAGCTCTCGATCCGCTGCTTGATCAGATCGCTGATTTCGGTTGCCTTGATGGCCATGTATGCCTCATGCGCTTCGCGCAGGTTTCAACGGGGCTCGCGCTGTCGCAAGCCCCGACCATGTGGCGGCGCGCAAGGCGCGCCGGAAAGACAGAGATCTCTTCCGCCGTTGCTCATGCCATCAGCTCGTAGGCGATACGGTGCAGCCGGGCAAGGAGCGAGCCATCGATCACCAGGTCGCCGGCGCGCAGCACGGCGCCGCCGATGAGCTGCGGGTCGGTAGCGCATTGCAGACGCACCGTGCGCTTCAGCCTGCGCGCGAGTGCGCTGGAGAGCTCGCTGCGCTGCGCCTCGCTGAGCGGCACCGCGGAGGTCACCGTGACCTCGATGGTCCCTTCGGCTTCGGCCTTGAGCTGCTCGAAGCGAGCGGCGATTTGCGGCAGGCAGTCGAGGCGGCGATTGTCCGCGAGCATGCGGATGAAGTTGCGCCCGTCCGCATCGAGCCCGCCGCCGGCCACATCGATCACCAGATCGGCGAGCTGCCCGGGCAGAACCCGGGGGTTGCCGATCAGCGACCCGACCCTCGGGTCCGTCACGACGCTCGCGGCCGCGCGCAGTGCCCCGGCCCATGGGCCGAGGCGGGCGGTGCCCGCGGCTTCGAAGGCGGCCTTCGCGTAAGGCCGGGCGATGGTGTTTTTGTCGGCCATCGGGTCCCCTGCTAGATCTGCGCCGCGAACTGATCGATCAGCGCCTCGTGCGCACGCGGATCGATCTCGCGCTCGAGGAGCTTGGAGGCCGCGGCAACCGCGATCTCGCCGATCTGCCGGCGCAGCTGCTCGCGGGCCTGCGTGGCCTCGAGCTCGATCTGCTGCTGCGCGGCGTTCAGCGCGCGCTGGCCTTCGTGACTGGCGGCGGTCCTTGCTTCCTCGATGATCTCGTTGGCACGGCGCTGCGCCTGGTCGATGATGGCGCCGGCCCGCTCACGCGCCTCCCGCACGATGCTCTCGGCGCCGGAGCGCGCCTGTTTGAGCTCCTCCTCGCCCTTGTCGGCCGCGGCCAGGCCTTGCGCGATCCTGCGCTCGCGTTCCTGCATCGGGCCGAGAATCATCGGCCAGACGAACTTCATCGTGAACCAGATGAGCGCGGCGAATGCCAGCATCTGGACGAGGAGCGTCAGATTGATGTGCACGGTCGCCTCCTTCCGGACAGCTCTCTAGCGGCGCGCCCGGATCAGTGCAGGTCGTGCAGCGCGGCGAGGAACGGGTTCGCGAACATGAAGAACAGCGCGAAACCGATGCCGATCATGGACACTGCGTCGAGGAGGCCCGCGACCAGGAACATCTTGACCTGCAGCGCGGGCATCAACTCGGGCTGGCGGGCGGAGCCCTCGATGAACCGGCCCCCGAGAATTCCGAAGCCGATGGCGGTGCCGAGCGCCCCCATGCCGAAGATGATGCCTACCGCGAGCGCGGTCATGGCTTGGATCAGTGCGACGTCATGCATTTAATTCTCCTCGAGTAGGAAAGAGTTTGGACGGGACAAACCGGTCAATGATGCTCGTGCGCCATCGCAAGATAGACGATGGTGAGCACCATGAAAATGAAGGCCTGGATCGTGATGATCAGCAGGTGGAAGACCTCCCAGGCGAAAGTCAGCACCGCCTGCATGATGGTCAACCCCCAGCCGCCGAAGGTCTCGAGCGTCGCGTAGCCGTGCACCAGGGTAAGGAGCGCGAGCAGCACGAAGATCATCTCGCCGGCGAAGATGTTACCGAACAGACGCAGCGCCAGCGAAATGGGCCGGGCGATCTGGGTGACCGATTCCAGCATGAAGTTGATCGGCACGAAAAGGGCCTGCAGGAACACGTTCTTGCTGCTGAAGGGTTGCAGCGTGAGCTCGGCAAGGAAGCCGCGCGCGCCCTTCATCTTGAAGCTGTAGAAGATGGTCAGGATGAACACCGTCAGCGACAGCCCGAACACGCCGTTCAGGTCGGTGCTCGGCACCACCTTGAGATGCGGGATTCCCATCCCTTTGGCGATGTCGGGCAGCAGGTCGACCGGTATCAGATCCATGAAGTTGAACAGGTAGACCCAGCAGAAGATCGTGAGCGCGAGCGGTGCGATCAGCCGGCTGTTGCCGTGGAAGACGTCCTTCACCTGGGTGTCCACCCACTCCACGATGAGCTCGACGAAGCTCTGGAATCCGTGCGGCGCGCCGCCAGCCGCGCCCGCGCCGCCGGCCGCGCCCGCGGACGCCCTGCGTGCCACCCAATAAAAGCTGCCGGCGAACAGCACCGCGAGCAATACCGAGAAGAACACCGTGTCATAGTTGATCACGGTGAAATTGATGAGCGACGTCTGGGGCTTGTTGGTCAGATAGGTGAGATGCTCTGTGATGTACTCACCGATCCGATCCGAGTCCAATGCTGCCATGAACGTCAATCTCTCGTTGTATGCGTGGCGTCCGCCGCCGTGGACGGCGACGGCTCAGCCAGTTTCCGGTCGCGCGCACGACCGTGCGGCCACAGGGCGGCGGC
The DNA here is from genome assembly GCA_021805865.1 of Pseudomonadota bacterium. Lineage (GTDB taxonomy): Bacteria > Pseudomonadota > Gammaproteobacteria > Steroidobacterales > Steroidobacteraceae > 13-2-20CM-66-19. The sequence continues at coordinate 15,289 of JAJZDX010000002.1, read as the reverse complement.
AAACGCGAACCAGTACACGAAAAAAGTCGCGGCGAAGGCCGCGAACATCGCCAGTGGCGCCACCTTCATCAGGTTGAAGGCCGCCACGAACAGTCCGATCACGACGAGGAGCTTATAGGCCTCCCCCCTGTAGAAGGCCCCAAGCGCGCCTCGCGCGTCCACCGCCCGTCTCCCGAAGGCCACGAGCGCCATCACCAGACCCGCCGCCGTCCCGATGCCTCCGCCGACCAGGGCGGAGAATGCACCGAGCCGTCCGGAAATCGCCCAAGCGAGCCCTCCGGCCATCACCGTTGCAGCCGCCTGGCCCAGCACGACGCCGAAAGCCAGCCGCCGCGCATGGGGCAGGTCGATCACAATCATCTCATTCACTGGTGGAAATCACCGAGGCGATTTCCACAAGACCCTACACAGTTACCGCGGGCCCTCCGAGACCCGTCCGCGCCGAAGCGTGCGCCCCGGGAAACGGACGGCCCATCGCCCACCATGCCGTGCTGATGGCGCTACGCGCCGCAACGCGGCCCGGCCCGCGAGCGCCAGCACCCGACAGGCCGAAAAGCCGCGCGATTATATTGACCGGCCCCGGGGGAGTCTACTGCATAAGCATGTGAAATCCCGTGTGAAATCCGGGGATTTCTACCTATCCTCGAAGCCGCGCGAAGGCCACGGATTTTTGTGCCGAAACAGAGCAGTTGCGGCCGCGTCGCTCGGCACCGTAAGTATGACTAATTGATATGCGCGAGGATTCCGTCGAGCTCGTCCAGGCTGTTGTAGCTCACCACCAGCTTGCCCCTGCCCGCCTGGGTGTGATGGATGGCGACCTGGGCGCCGAGCTTCTCCGCGAGCTCCTGCTCCAGGTGGCGCACATCCGCATTGCGCGGCGCAGGGGCCTGAGCGCCTCCGTCTCCGTCCCCGTGCGGCTGCATTCGCCGCACCAGCGCCTCGGTTTCCCTGACCGACAGGCCCTTTTTTGCCACGATCAGCGCGCTCTCGGTCTGCTGGCGGCGCTGCGAAAGGCCCAGGAGCGCGCGCGCATGTCCCATCTCGATCTGACGCCGCTCGATGAGCTCGCAGACCTCTGGGGCGAGCTCCAGCAGCCGCAGCAGATTGCTCACGCCGGCGCGGGAACGCCCGACCGCGTCGGCCGCCTGAGCGTGGGTCAGCTCGAATTCGCCGATGAGGCGCTGCAGCGCGCGCGCCTCCTCGAGGGGATTGAGGTTTTCCCGCTGGATGTTCTCGATGAGCGCCACGGCGATCGCGGCCTCATCCGGGATCTGCCGCACGATCGCAGGGATCTGGTCGAGGCCCGCCATCTGCGCGGCGCGCCATCGGCGCTCGCCGGCGATGATCTCGTAGCGCTGCGGCTGTCCGGGGCTCGAAGCGAGCGGGCGCACCACGATGGGCTGCACCACGCCCTGGACCTTGATCGAGCCGGCCAGCTCCTCGAGCGTCTCGGGATGCATGTCGACCCTGGGCTGGTACTTGCCGCGCTGCAGCACATCGAGCGGCAGCCGGGTCAGCTGCTCGCCCGGATCGGAGGGCCGGGGAGCCGCGCCCTGCTGCGGAGCGGGGCTCGGCGGCGAAGCACGCGGCCCGAGCAGATCGGCGAGCCCGCGGCCCAGGGTCGGCTTTTTCTGGCTCATGAGGGGATCCCCGGCACGGTTGCCTCGAGGTCCGAATCGTCCGGCGATCCGCTCTCGTGCCCCCGCCCCGCCTCCTCATCCCGCCGGATCATCTCCCCGGCGAGCGCCAGGTAGGCGAGCGCGCCCCGCGACTCCTTATCGTGAAACAGCACCGGGCAGCCAAAGGAGGGCGCCTCGGCCAGGCGGATGTTGCGCGGAATGATGGTGCGAAACACTTTGTCGTTGAAATGCATGATGAGCTGGGCGCTCACCTCGTTGGCGAGGTTGTTGCGCGGATCGAACATGGTGCGCAGGATGCCCTCGATCTCGAGCGGTGGATTGGCCGTGGCGCGGATCTGTTCGATGGTGCCGATGAGCGCCGACAGCCCCTCCAGGGCGTAGTATTCGCATTGCATGGGGATGAGCACGCTGTCGGCCGCGACCAGCGCGTTGACGGTGAGCATGTTGAGCGCCGGGGGACAGTCGATGAGGATCACGTCGTAGCCCTCGCGCACCGGAACCAGCACTTCCCGCAGCTGCGTCTCGCGCCCGGAGCTCATGCCGAGCAGGCGCACTTCCGCGGCGGTGAGGTCCTGATTGGCCGGCAGCAGCGCGTAGCCGCCACGCTCGATGGAGCGAAGGCTCGCGGCGAGCCCGGCCTCGCCGAGCAGCACCTCGCAGGTGCCGCTCTCGAGCCCGATTTTGTCGATGCCGCTGCCCATGGTCGCATTGCCCTGGGGATCGAGGTCCAGAAGCAGCACGCGCCGCTTGGTGGCGGCGAGCGAGGCGGCCAGATTGACCGCGGTGGTGGTCTTGCCGACGCCGCCTTTCTGGTTGGCAATGGCGATGACGCGCTTCATGGGCGCGCAGTGTACTAGGAGCCTCGGGCCGAGTGGCTATTGCGTGAACACACGCCCTCGGCCGAAGAACGGATTTTCCCTAGGCGGCGCGCTTCAGCCGCTCGCGGGCCATCTGGTCGGCCACCACGCTGGTCGGGCGCTCCTCGCGCCGCGCACGCTCGAAGATCTCGGTGAGCCGGCCGGGAATCTTGCCGATGTCGGCACGCACTCGGGCCTCGGAGGCTCCTCCGCGGTACTCATGCGACACATTGATGATGCCGCCGGCATTGATGACATAGTCCGGCGCGTAGAGAATACCGGCTCTCATCAGTGCAAGGCCGTCCTCCTCGCGCGCCAGCTGATTGTTCGCCGCGCCGGCCACGACCCGTGTGCGCAGGGTCGGGATGGAGCGGCTGTTCAGCACCGCTCCCAGGGCACAAGGGGCGAACACGTCCGCCGCCTCGGAGGCAATGGCGTCGGCGGGGACTACTTCGGCGCCGAGCTCTTCTCTGAGCTGCTCGGCGGCGCCCGAGCGGACATCAGCCACCTTCAGACGCACCCCGTCTCCCGCGAGGAGCCGGCACAATGGCCCGCCGACCCCTCCCAGACCCTGCACGGCCACGGTCAGCCCGGCAAGATCCCGGTCCAGTTGAAACTTCACGGCCGCCTGGATGCCGAGATACACCCCCAGAGCGGTCTGCGGCCCCGGATCGCCGCCCACCTCCCCCGCCTTGCGTGAAAGGCCGCTCACGTACCGGGTCACGCCCGCCACCTGTTCCATGTCCACGGTGCTGGTGCCGACATCCTCGGCAGTGACGTAGCGGCCACCGAGCGAGTCGACCAGCCGGCCGAGCGCCTGGAACAGGCGTGGGGTCTTGTCCCGGCGCGAATCCCCCAGGATGACGGCCTTGCCGCCGCCCAGCGGCAGTTCGGCCATGGCGTTCTTGTAGCTCATGCCGCGCGAGAGGCGCAGCGCATCCGTGAGCGCTTCCCCGGTGGAAGCGTAAGGCCACATCCGGCAGCCGCCGGCGGCCGGCCCGAGCGCAGTGGAATGAATGGCGATCACCGCGCGCAGACCCGTGGTCGCGTCGAAGCCGAAGACCACCTGTTCGTGGCCGTCGAAGTCCGGCATTTCGTACAAATCCATCGCTGTGTCTCCGCTTCAGTGCAGGGCATGCCCGCCCGGGAAACGGGCACCCTACGCCGGCAGGCCCGCAAGGCGCCTCACAAAGCTTGCTCTATTTGCCGCCAGGATGAATGATTCATTGCATATCAGCGTTAGTCAGCGAGACGATCGATGCAAGCAGACTTCGACCGGGGGGATGTCCGCATCCTGGACTTGATCCAAAGCCATGGCGACCTGTCGGCGGCCGAGATTGCCGAGCGGCTGGGAATGACGGCCTCCACGTGCTGGCGACGCATGAGCCGCCTGCAGGAGCTGGGCGTGATCCGCAACCGGGTCGCGCTGCTCGACCGCGAGAAGGTAGGCCTGAACGTGCTGGTGTTCTCACAGGTCAAGCTGACCGGACACGGACGCGATGCACTGCTGAAGTTCGAGGAGGCGGTCCGTGAGCACCCCGAGATCCAGGGCTGCTACACGCTCATGGGCGAGACCGATTTCCTGCTGCGCATCGTGTGTCGAGACATCAAGGCCTATGAGGCGTTCTTCCTCGACCATCTGTCGCGCTTTCCCGGCGTGCAGTCGGTCCACTCCTTCATTGCGCTGTCGGTGATCAAGGAGACCACGGCGCTGCCGTTGGCGGCGGGGACTAAACCGGGGCCGCGTTAAGGACGATCACACACCGCTCCTCGCCGAGGCCTGGGACAGTGAGCGGGAGCGACTCCGCCTGCCAGCCATCGGGCAGGGCCGCGATCTCCTGTGCCGGCCGCCTGCCCTTCAGGGCGAGCACGCGGGTGTGCGGGCCGCAAAGCGGCGCGATGAGCTCCAGCATCTCGGGCAACGGCGCGAACGCGCGCGCGACCACGGTATCGAACGGTCGGTCCGGCCGCAGCGCCTCCACTCGGGTCTGGAGCGCCTCGACGTTCACCAGCCCCAAGGTCCGCAGCGCATGGGACACGAAGCGGATCTTCTTGCCGTTGGAGTCGATCAGGGTGAAGCGCCGCTCAGGGTTGACGAGCGCGAGCGGCAGCCCCGGGAAGCCCGCCCCGGTGCCGACATCGGCCACGGTGTCCCCCTGCAGATACCGGCTCACGGCCAGACTGTCGAGCAGGTGGTGCGTTACCATGTCGGGACCGTGCCTGATCGCTGTCAGATTGAAGCGGCGGTTCCAACGAGCCAGCTCTTCCAGCAGTTGCAGCAGCCGCAGGGCATCGTGCTCCGTCAACGCGACGCCCAGCGCGGCGGCGGCGTGGACGAGTGCGGCGGTCTGTTGTGCGGATGTCGCCGCGGGCACGGCAGAGCAGCTCATGGGTCGGATCGGAAGAGGCATTTTGGCAGAGGCCGCGGGGGATGGAGCGACAAAATCACCGCCCGGCGCGCGGACCCGCAAGGCACTGAATTGAAATGAGACTGCTTCTCGTGGAAGACGACACCATGATCGGCGAGGCCATCCGTGCGGGCCTGAGGAAGGATGGCTTCACCGTGGACTGGGTGCACGACGGAGAGACCGCCGAGGCGGTGCTGCGCACCGAGCCGTTCGACCTGCTGCTGCTTGACCTGGGGCTGCCCCGAAAAGGAGGCCTCGGGGTGCTCACTGCCCTGCGGGAGCGGGACGAGGCGCTGCCGGTGATCATCCTGACGGCGCGGGATGCAGTCTCCGACCGGGTGCAGGGCCTCGATGCCGGTGCCGACGATTATCTGGTGAAGCCTTTCGACCTGAACGAGCTGGCCGCGCGCATCCGCGCCCTGCTGCGCCGCAAGTCAGGGCGCGGCGCACCGGCCATCGAGCATCTGGGCGTGGTGCTCGACCCCGCGGCCCACACCGTGCGGCGCGACGGCGAGGACATCGCCGTGTCGCCCAAGGAATTCGCGCTGCTGCAGCTGCTGATGGAGCGCCCTGGAACCATCCTCTCCCGGGCGCGGATCGAGGAGCGCCTCTACGGCTGGGGCCAGGAGGTGGAAAGCAATGCGGTCGAGGTGCACGTCCACGGCCTTCGCCGCAAACTGGGCGCGGACTACATCCTGACCGTGCGCGGCGTCGGCTACCGGGTGCGGCCGGCATGACGATGGGCTCTCTGCGGGCGCGGCTGCTCGCGTGGCTCCTGGGCGGCATTTCGATCGTGGGCCTGACGGGCAGCCTGGTCGTCTATCACAATACGCTGCGACAGTACGACAGGTTCTTCGACTACCACCTGAAAGAGATGGCCCTCGTGCTGCGCGACCAGCCGGTGGAATACCTCTGGCCGCTGTCCATTCCCTCGCGCGCCGCCGCCTATGGCTTCGTGGTGCAGGTCTGGACCATCGACGGCCAGCGCATCTATCTCTCCCCGGCGCACGCCGTGCTGCCGAACTTCACCACCATCGGCTTTTCCACCGTCAAGACCAGCGAGGGCCGCTGGCGGGCCTATGCGGTGGAGTCCCCGACACGGGTGATTCAGGTGGCGCAGCTGATAAGCGTGCGCCGCCATCAGGCCATACAGCTCGCGATCAGGACGCTGCTGCCGTTTGCGCTGGCCGTGCCCGTGCTCGTATTGCTGGTGTGGTTCGCCGTGGGCCATGCGCTGCAGCCTCTGCAGCGGCTCGCCTCCTCGGTCAAGGCGCGCCGCGTCGGCGCATTGGAGCCGCTCTCGAGCGAGCGGCTGCCCGAGGAGGTTCAGCCCCTGGTGAGCGCCCTCAACGACCTGCTGGCGCGCCTGACGGTGGCGCTCGACCGCGAGCGGGCCTTCATGGCGGATGCGGCCCATGAGCTGCGCACGCCGCTCGCCGCGCTGCACCTGCAGTTGGGCGCGCTCGAGCGCGCGGGAACGGACGGGGAGCGCGCGGAGGCCATGAGCAAGCTGTCGGAGGGCGTGCAACGCTCCATCCGCCTGGTCGGGCAGATGCTCTCGCTCGCCCGTCAGGAGCCGCGGGCCGAGCCCGCGCACATCCGCATCGCTCTCGATGAGCTCGCCCGAGATGTGGTGGCCGAGCTGGTGCCGCTTGCGGATGCGCGAGGAATCGATCTTGGAATCTCGGAAGCGCTGCCGGCGTTCGTGCAAGGCGACCGGGAGGCGCTTGCGACCCTGATCCGCAACCTGGTCGACAACGCGGCGCGCTATACCCCCTCGGGCGGCCGGGTGGATGTCTCGGTCGAGCGGTCCGCGGCAACGCCCTCCCAGGTGCTGCTCAAGGTCACCGACAACGGCCCCGGCATCGCCCCCGAGGAGCGTGCGCGCGTGTTCGACCGGTTCTACCGCCGGCCCGGCACGGCCGCACCCGGCAGCGGCCTCGGGCTCGCCATCGTCAAGGCCATCGCCGATGCGCACGGGGCACGCATCGAGCTGGGAGGAGGCGAGGGGGGACGGGGACTGTCGGTAACGGTGCAGTTCAGGGCAGAAGGATAGGAGCGAACGGGGCCCCGCATCCATTTCGGTACCCGGCGCCAACTGAAATGACGGCTGGCAGCCGCGGGCATCGCGCGGCGGGACCGGGATCCGCCACGCTGAATTTTACCCGCAAATGCGCTCAGTCAGCTCCTCGACGCCATCGATTCATCGGCTCCGGTCCAATCGCCTCTGCTCCTTCAGCCGCCTTCATTTCCCTGCCAGACGCGTAAGAAACTGCGCCGCGGTCGCAAAGAAAGCCACGCGGTCGGCGGGCGGGCTGAAGTCATTGCCCGCATTGCCGGCGGTGAGCAGCCACACCTTGTCATGATGAAAGCGCAGCAGGTAGGCGAGCTGGCGGGATTGCGCGGCCCGCGAGCCGCTCCCGTCGAGGCCTTGCACGATGAGCACGGGACTGCGGATGCGCTCCACCTCGCCAAGCGGTGAGATGTGCCGCAGAAACCGCGCGACCGGCGGGTCATCGGTATCGCCGAACTCCGCCATGCGCCGCTCGATCCGGCCCGCGGGCGCGTGGGTCACATAGTCGGCCAGGTTCGCGATTCCCGCCACATCGATCGCGCCCCGCAGGTGCCCGTCGAATGTCGCCAGCGAGTCCAACGCCAGCCACCCCCCGTAGCCACGGCCCATGAGCACGACGTGATGGACATCGAACCCCGGCTGCAATCCGATCCACACCAACAGCGAGCCGATGTCCCGGACGGCGTACTGGCGCCGCCAGCCGTCGGCGAGGGCGCGAAAGGCCCTGCCATATCCCGAGGAGCCGCGCACATTGGGCGCGATCACCACGTAGCCGAGCTCATTGACCACGAACTGGACGAACGGACGCCAGCGCGGGCGGAACTGCGAGTGCACTCCGGTGTGCAGCAGGATCAACACCGGAGCGGGCCCGGGCGTCGGCGGCAGATACACGTAGGCCGAGATCATCCGCGAGTTGCCGTTGACCCGGTCCCAGGTCGGGTAGTGGATCAGCCGCGCGGCGGCGAGAGGCCGGGCTCCGGGCTTGGCGACGGGCGGGGTCCAGCGCTCGAGCACTCTGCGGCCGGGATCATAGACATAGACACCGGGCGGGTGGCGCGCCGACTGGTAGGTGAACGCCAGGCGATCCCTGGAGTCGAAGCGGATGTTCCCGATGACCCCATCGCGCAGCCACGGGATCGGCAGGGCGAGCTTCAACCGATTGTCGATGACGGTGAGGATGCTGCGGCCGTCCTCATCCATGGTATAGGCGACATAGCGCCCGTCGCGACTGACCGCGAGCTGCTCGATGTCCCAGGAAGCCTTCGCGGAGACGGGCTTAAGAACGTGCGTGCGCAGGTCGAAGCGGAACAGCCGCTCGAACTGCCCGCCCTGATCCGAAAGCAGATAGATTGCCGAGCCTCCGGGAGCGAAGCGGGCCGATGCGATGCGCGCGGGGGGCACCGGCAGGCGCTCGAGCGAGCCGCTCCTCGTCGCAAGAAGATACAAGACGTTGGCTTCCGGGCGGGTGACATCGGCAAGCAGCAGCCGCCTGCCATGCGCCGACCAGTCGAGCAGCCGCCAACGGCCGCTCAAGGCGCCGGCCACCAGCCGCGGCAACCCGCCGTGCGCGACGTTCTCGATATACACCGCACCCCGCCCATCGGCAGGGCCGGCGCCGTAGAACGCGAGGCTTGGGCCGTTGCTCGACCAGAGGGGGGTACCGCGCAGCTCATCGCCTCGCGTCACCCGCCGCGCCGGGGCGGAATCGGCGTCCAGGTAAAGCTGCGGATGTCCGTCCGAGCGCCGCACGAAGGCCAGCAGATCGCCCTGGGAGCGGATCCAAGGAGCCGGCCGCCTGAGAGAGAGGAGCGGCCGAGGCTTGGCATGCGCACCGCTGAGCCGGGCGAGGCGCACGGACCGGCACGAGCGGATGGCCACCAGCATGCCTCCGTGCGGCAGCCATTGGAGAAATCTCGTCCCCCGGCACGGCATATAGCGACCGGCGCGCTTTTGCACCGCAGGGCTCAAAGGGGGGATGCCGTCGAAGGTCAGGGGGCCCAGCGTACGGTAGTCGGCGGACTGGGCCCGGGCCGGTGTGCCCGGAGCAATTCCCAAGGCGAGGACAACAGCCGCCAGCGCCGCGGCGACGGGCTCGCGGTCGAAAATCTTCGTCGACGTCATATTTAGCGCGAACTATTGAGGAGACTCAGCGTCCTGGCATCAGGAATGCAACCGCAGAGCGGCATCGGAAATAATGCGGGTTAAGCTATCGCAACCCGCTACCATCTGTACATGCGAAACGAAGTCTCTTCGCTGCCTCCTGCGAGATTGACGCGCCATCCGGACGGCATCACGGCAGTGGACGCCGAGTATCTGTACCCCGGGCACGCAGCCGCGCATATCGTGCATCACGCAGGCCGCGCCGCCATCGTGGACGTCGGCACCAACGACTCGGTGCCGTATCTGCTCTCGGCGCTGCGAGAGCTGGCCATTGCGCCCACCGCGGTCGATTACCTGCTGCTGACCCACGTGCACCTGGATCATGCCGGCGGAGCGGGAGCTTTGATGCGCTGGCTCCCGAACGCCGTGGCGGTGCTGCATCCGCGAGGCGCGCCTCACATGATCGACCCGGCGAAGCTCATTGCGGGCTCCAAGATCGTCTACGGAGAAGAGCGCTTCCGGCGTCTGTACGGGGATATCGTCCCCATCCCCGCCGAGCGGGTGCGGGTGACGCGGGACGGGGAGCGGCTGAGCCTGGCGGGACGCGAATTCGAGATCCTGCACACCCCAGGACATGCCCTGCACCATCATGTCTTCGTGGACCTGGGCCCCGGCAACATCTTCACTGGCGACACCTTTGGCATCTCCTATCGCGAGCTCGATGGGGCCGCAGGCGCCTTCATCATCCCGACCACCACGCCGACGCAGTTCGATCCGGACCAGCTCTGCGCCTCCATCGATCGCATGCTCTCGTACGCACCGAAGGCGATGTACCTGATGCATTACAGCCGCGTAACGGATGTGGACCGCCTTGCCGGGTCGCTGAAGAGCCAGATCCGTGAGCTGACCCGCCTGACGCGGGCCAGCGCCGCAGCGGAAGACCCGCGGGGGGCGATCCTCCAGGGCATGTGGGCGCTGTGGCGTGACTTGGCGCACCAGCAGGGCTGTCCGGTCTCCGATGAGCGGCTGCGGGAGCTTCTCCGTGGCGATCTCGAGCTCAACGCCCAGGGGCTGGCGCACTGGCTCGAGCGGCGTGCATGATCGGGAACCCCTGAGCCGAGGAACCGTTGGCCCATTTAAGCGTCACTTAAGCTTGCTTCCCCTATCCTGAGCCCCCAATCCACCCATAATCCAAAGACAGGACTTCCAGAGGCTGATATGACCTTCAGGACCGCACTTCGAAACCCGCTGGTCGCGGCGGCGTTCGGCGCGCTGCTCGGCGCCGCTCCGCTGACGGCCATTTACACTTTGCGCCCTGCCAATGCGGCCGATATGGCCGTGGCCGCGACCCAGCCTCGTGGCGGCGTGTCCGTGGCGCTGCCCGACTTCACTCCCCTGATCAGGCGATATGGTCCGGCGGTGGTGAAGATCAGCGTCATCGAGAAAGCCGCCGGCTCGAGCACCGGACAGAGTCAGAACCCCTTCGGGCCCAATAGTCCGTTTGCTCCGTTCTTCCACGGCTTCCCCTTCCAGGGCCCGCAGGAGGCCCCGGTGCGCGGTGAAGGCTCGGGCTTCATCATCCGTCCCGACGGGGTGATCCTCACGAACGCGCATGTGGTCGCCGGCGCCAGCAAGGTGACCGTGGAGCTGCGCGACCGGCGCGAGTATCCCGGCAAGGTGATCGGCATGGACAAGGTGTCGGACGTGGCAGTGGTCAAGATCGACGCCAAAGATCTGCCCACCGTGCAGCTCGGCAACTCCAATTCGCTGCAGGTGGGCCAGTGGGTGCTCGCGATCGGCGCGCCGTTCGGATTCGACAACACCGCCACGGCGGGCATCGTCAGCGCCAAGGGTCGCCTGTTGCCGGACTCGAATTACGTGCCCTTCATCCAGACCGACGTGCCCATCAATCCCGGCAACTCCGGCGGGCCGCTGTTCAACATGGCCGGCCAGGTGGTCGGCATCAACTCCCAGATCTACAGCCGCTCGGGCGGCTATATGGGCCTGTCGTTCTCCATCCCGATCAACGTGGCCATGCATGTGGCGAATCAGCTGTTGGCGAGCGGTCACGTCCGCCGCGGCGAGCTCGGCATCCTCATCCAGCCCGTCGATCAGGACCTGGCCGACGCGTTCGGCCTGCCCAAGCCGGAGGGCGCCCTGGTCGCGACGGTCTATCCCGGCAGCGCGGCTGCCAAGGCCGGGCTCAAGCAGGGCGACATCATCCTCGCCATGAACGGCAAGAGAGTGCAGACCTCGCGGCAACTGCCGGTACGGGTCGCGAGCCTGTTGCCCGGTACGCTGGTACACCTGACGATCTGGCGCAACCGTGCCGAGCACGACATCGAGGCCAAGCTGGGCGCCATGGGCAGCGGGACCCTCGCCGCCGCGGGCAGCCCGCTGCATCCGGGCGGGCGCCTGGGGCTGGTCGTGCGGCCCCTGACACCGGACGAGCGGCAGCAAGCCAGCGTTCCGGGCGGATTGCTGGTCCAGCAGGTGAGCGGTCCGGCGGAGGATGCCGGCATCGAGCCGGGAGACATCGTGCTGTCAGCCAACGGACAGCCGGTTTCCAGCGCGATGCAGCTGCATGACCTGGTCTCGAAGTCCCACGGCCATGTCGCGCTGTTGATACAGCGCAATGGGGTGCAGACCTTCGTGCCGATCCAGATCCAGTAGTCGAGTGAGAGCGGGACCATCCGCCGCCCCGGCGGGTGGTCCCATGCCTGGGCCTGGGGAGCAAGCCGCATGCGACGCACGGGCGGCCGGAAGATCGCATCGGACTCGGGGCGAAGAAGCAGGGCAGCCAAGCGGATGGTTCCAGGGTGGAACGTGCATCGCGATGAATGGTCAGGCAGGAGGCCGGGCGTGCGCTTCAGAGATGGGCGGACCACAAGCGAGCGGCGCAGCAAGGTCTGCCCGGCGGACGACAAGGCGCCGTGTCGGCTCGCTCCCCAGGCCGCGTTTCACCAGCCCGCAGTGAAGGCTCGCGGCCTACCGCGCAGTGCTGTCCCGGATGAATCGCTCGCTCAAGTGCAGTGGCTTGGCGGTCCAGCTGAAGTAGGGCCGCGGCACGGTGTGCAGCCCCGGACTCAGGTGGCTGAAGTAGGTGGCCACTGTCCGGATTTCCGCCGCAGTCAGGGAAGCGGCCATGGCGTTCATGATGGGATTCTTACGGTACCCCGTCTGGTATTCGCGCAGAGCACGGATCAGGTAGCTCTCGTGCTGACCGGCCAGCGTCGGATACATCGGCGACACTCCGATGCCGTCGCTGCCGTGACAGGAGGTGCACAGGCGTGCCGCTTTCGGCACTTGCGACAGGGCCACCGGCGTCGCGCTCGTCACCGGCTTGCCGGCCAGGTAGGTGGCCACATCGACGATCTGCTGCAGGGACAGCGACAGCGCCTGCAGATGCATGGTCGGATAGGCCCGCGCACCGCTGCGGTATTCCTTGAGGGCGTCGATGAGATATTGCGCATGCTGACCGCGCAGCCGTGGTACGGCATAGTTCGGGTAGGCGTTTCGATAGCCCACAATGCCGTGGCACCCGAGACAGGTATATCCGATGACCCTGCCCAGCCGGGCGTTGGCCACCGGCGACGGCTGGGCCGATGCCGAGGCACCGAGCGACCCACAGGCCATGGCCAGCAGGGCCGCCGAGGCGACCCGCACGCCCGAACGCACATATGAACGCAGCCAAAGTTCCGACATCGTGATCTCCGGCCAGGTGCGCAAAGCAGTGTCGAATCTTATCGGACAGGCCGCCTCGGGCGCCAGCGGGGCGAGTGGACAAATGGGGGCCTAGACCGGTGATCGGGCTCATTCAACGCGTGGCGCGGGCCAAAGTGACCTCCGGAGGACGATGCTTGGGCGCCATCGAGCGCGGGACCGTGGCCCTGATCGGTGTGCGGCGTGGGGACGAGCGCCGGTCGGCCGACCGGCTGCTCGAGCGGCTGCTCGCCTATCGCATTTTCCCGGACGAGGCCGGCCGCATGAATGTCTCGCTGCGTGAAGCCGGTGGGGGATTGCTGCTGGTGCCACAGTTCACCCTGGCGGCGGATACCCACAAGGGCACTCGGGCCGGCTTCAGCGCGGCCGCCGCCCCCGAGGAGGCGCGCGCACTATTCGCCTACCTCGTGGAACAGGCTCATGCCGGCCACGAGCCCGTGGCGGCGGGGGAATTCGGCGCGGAGATGCAGGTCGAGCTGGTCAACGACGGGCCGGTGACATTCTGGCTGGAGGCCCGTGCAGACTGCGGCTGAGCAGGGATCCGTAATTTCCCCGATGCGGCTTCACCAAACTTTCTCGGCCGGCGGACCTCAATTGGCCTATGATGCGTTACGTTTTCACATTGTGCGTATAAGCGGAGTCCAGAGCTTATGGATTTCGATTTCAAGACATTACTGGTCATTTTGGTCGTGGTGTTGATCATTTTCGGGGGCAAGAAGCTGCGCTCGATCGGCGATGACCTCGGCCATGCCGTCAAGGGCTTCAAGAAGGCGATGAACGAAGGGGACCAGGAGGAGACGTCCGCCCCGACCCGGCAGATCCGTTCCGAAGGCACGGATGCGGAGTTCCCCGAGAAGGTCAAAGCCGCCAACCCGGCCGAAAAGAGCAATCGGAACGCCTGAGGCCCCGTGACGGAATGCCAAAGCGGCGCGGCCTGTCAGGCCGTGCACGGGAAGCTGCGGCATCTCGCTTCAGGCGAAATCAGTATCTCGCTGCGCTATTCTTGCTCCGTGAGCGCCCGGCGCGGACTTCGTGCCCGCTCGCTCGTCGCTTCGCGACTCTCCCACCGCGAGTGCGCGGGGGCTTAATCAGAGGCTCTCCCGAGCGCCATGTTCGACTTTGGCTTCTCCGAGATCCTGGTCATTCTGGTCCTGGCACTGATCGTGCTGGGACCGGAGAGGCTGCCGGGCGTGGTCCGCAAGGTCGGCCGGTGGGTGGGCCGAGCGCGCGCCATGGCGCGCCAGATCCAAGAGCAGATCGAAGAAGAGATCGACCTCGACGGCACCCGTGCGCGTCCGGTATCTCCCCCGCTGCCTCCGGACCCGCCGGTCTACACCGAGCCGCTCGAGCCGGCGCAGTCCGAGACAGCCGCCGCGGAGAGCCCCGAGGGGTCCGGGATCGATGCGGCCGGAGCGGGCTCCCAAGGACCACCCCGGCCCGACGCGGCGGAGGCGGCGGCTCCCCCGACGCCGGATGCGAATGAGCGAAGAGCCTGAAAGCCTCGCCGAAGGCTCGCTCATCTCCCATCTGTTGGAGCTGCGAGAGCGATTGATCCGCGCCCTGCTCGCGGTGGGCGTGCTGTTCGCGCCTTGCGCCTTCTACGCCAATGATCTGTTCACTCTGGTGGCCCGGCCGCTGATCAAGATGCTGCCCCGGGGCAGCCACCTCATCGCCACCGGCGTGGCCGCGCCGTTCACCACCCCGTTCAAGCTGGCCTTTTTCGTCGCCCTGGTTGCGGCGATGCCTTACGTGCTCTACCAGGTGTGGGCCTTCGTGGCGCCCGGCCTGTACCGGCACGAGAAGCGCTTCGCTCTGCCCTTGCTCGTCTCGGCGATCGTTCTGTTCTACATCGGCATGACCTTCGCGTATTTGGCGGTCTTCCCGGCGATGTTCCACTTCTTTGCCGCCACCACCCCCAAGGGGGTGGCGATGATGACCGACATCACGCAATACCTGGACTTCATCCTGGTGATGTTCTTCGCCTTCGGCGCGGCCTTCGAGCTGCCGGTAGCAGTGGTGCTGCTGGTCGTGATGAACGTGGTGACGCTCGAGAAACTCAGATCCATTCGCGGCTACGTGCTGCTCGGAGTGTTCATCGTGGCCGCTTTCATCACCCCGCCGGATGCGGTCTCGCAATCCATGATGGCCGTACCGATGTACCTGCTGTACGAATGCGGCGTCGTGATGGCCCGCGTCCTGGTGCGCTCCAAGCGGGGATCATCCAAAGACGAGGAGCGGGCGGCGACATCCTGAGGCCCCGGAGGGGGCGACCATCCACTCGCAACAGGAAGACGACCCGGCATGAATTCAACTCCGGAAACCCTGCAGGCCCCCGCAGTGGATGCCGAGGCGGGGCCGACGCTGTTCGGCCATCCGCGGGGCCTCGCGACGCTGTTCTTTACGGAGATGTGGGAACGGCTCACCTACTACGGCATCCAGTCGATCCTCATCCTGTTCATGGTGGCCGCCTCGGGACGCGGCGGCCTC
>JAJZDX010000021.1 GCA_021805865.1 Pseudomonadota bacterium | reverse complement strand
GGCATCGCGCGGTCCGTTCGCGGTTATTACCGGTTACATAGGGCCAGCGCCAGATTGACTTACTGCAAGTGATTGATTGTACTGGTGGAAAGGGAGGGACTCGAACCCTCGACCCCGGCATTATGAGTGCCGTGCTCTAACCGGCTGAGCTACCTTTCCACGTGTCCTGGGTGCCGGACCCGCCAACCGGCAAGGCTGGACCACTGGCCCGTCCAAAAGGGGCGCGCATTGTCCTTGGGATGCAGCAGGGGTGTCAACCGCTGCGGAATTTACCGTTTCAAATCAAAAACTTGCCGAGAATCCACCGAAACTCCGGATCAATCGCGCCTGGCGGGCGCCGGCGGCCGCTCAGACGTTGAACCGGAAGTGCACCACGTCCCCTTCCTGCATGACGTATTCCTTGCCTTCCAGGCGCAGCTTCCCGACCTCGCGGGCTCCCGCCTCGCCCTTGCAGGCGACGAAATCCGCATAGCCGATCACTTCGGCGCGGATGAAACCCCGCTCGAAATCGGTATGGATCACTCCGGCCGCCTGGGGCGCGGTCGCCCCCACGGACACGGTCCAGGCTCGCACTTCCTTCTCCCCGGCCGTGAAATAGGTCTGCAGGCCGAGCAACCGGTAGCCGGCACGGATCACCCGGTCCAGGCCCGGCTCCTCGAGTCCGAGCTCGGCCAGGAAGCCGGCCCGGTCGGCAGCATCGAGCTGCACGATCTCCGCCTCGATGGCTGCGCAAATCGCCACGACGGCCGCCCCCTCCACTGCGGCCCGCCTCTCGACCGCCTCGAGCAGCGGGTTGTCTTTGAAGCCGCTCTCCGCCACGTTGGCCACGTACATGATCGGTTTGGCAGTGAGAAGCTGCAGCTCCCGGATGTCCCGCTTTTCTTCGACGGTCAGCTGCATGGCGCGCACGGGCTTCACCTGATCCAAGTGCGCCTTCACGCGCTCGAACAACGCCTTCTTCCTCAAGGCGTCCTTGTCACCGCCCTTCGATGCCTTGGCGGCCCGCTCCACGCCCTTCTCCACCGTGCCGAGGTCCGCCAGCGCCAGCTCGGTATCGATCACCTCGATGTCCGCCAGCGGATCGATCTTGCCCGCCACATGGACGATGTCGCCGCTCTCGAAACACCGCACCACATGGGCGATGGCGTCCACTTCCCGGATGTGGGACAGGAATTGGTTGCCCAGCCCCTCGCCCTTGGAAGCGCCGGCCACCAGGCCCGCGATGTCCACGAACTCCACCGTGGCGGGCACGATCTTCTGCGGGCGCACGATCCCGGCCAGCACCTCGAGCCGCGGGTCGGGCACGGGAACGATACCGACATTCGGATCGATGGTGCAGAAAGGGTAATTGGCCGCCGCCGCGTTCTGGGCCTGGGTGAGTGCGTTGAACAGCGTCGACTTGCCGACGTTCGGCAATCCCACGATGCCGCAGCGAATGGACATGAAACGGACTCCTGCGCCTGCGACCTTCAGGCCGGGCGCGCTGGGGGCTCTGCGTTGCCGCGCCTGTGCAGGCGGTTCATCGCCTTCTCGGCGCCCTCGAGCAACATCATGGGAATGACATCGGCGGCCGCGCTCACCGCCTCCTGGATCAGCCCGGCCTCCGCCTGCGGCGGCCGGCCGAGCACATAATCCAACACGGCGGAGCGATCGCCCGGATGTCCGATGCCGATACGCAGCCGCCAGAACATCTCGCCGAGCCGCGCCATCACGTCGCGCAGGCCATTGTGGCCACCGGCTCCACCGCCCTGCTTCAGCCGTGCCACCCCAGGCGGGAAGTCGAGCTCGTCATGGGCCACCAGAATGGCCTCGGGCGCGATCTTGTGGAAACCCGCCAGGCTCTGTGCCGGCCCGCCGCTCAGGTTCATGTAGGTCATGGGCTTGAGCAGCCACAGATCCTGCTCGGCGATGCGCGCCCGGGCCACTTCGCCCTGGTGGCGAGACTCCCTCTTGAAGCCGGCGCCGGCCCGCCGCGCCAGCTCTTCCACGAAATCGAAGCCTGCATTGTGGCGGGTGCGGGCGTAGGTGGGGCCGGGATTTCCCAACCCCACCACCATCCTGAGCGGCGTCCCTGGCATGGGCGGCTACTTCTTGCCCCCCTCCTTCTTGGCGGGCGCCGCCTTCTCCTCGCCCTTCTTGGCTTCCCCGGCAGGTGCGCCAGGCGCAGCTGCGGCCGCGCCGGCCGCGCCCTCGGCCGGCACCGCGGCGACCGCTTCGGCGGCCACCGGCTCAGGCTCGGCGGCGCGCGGGCTATGGATCGAGACCACCGGCGGGTTGCGGTGAGCCAGGTGCGGGATGGTGACACCCGCGGGCAGCGGGACATCCGCCAGGAACTTCGTCTCGTTGAGGTTCATGCCCGACAGATCGAGCTCCAGGAACTCCGGCAGGTCCTTCGGCAGGCAGCTCACCTCGACATCCGCGATCATGTGCGAAACGATACCGCCCTGGATCTTCACGCCGGGGCTCGCGGCCTCACCCTTGAAGTGGATGGGCAGGTGCAGGCGAATCGGCTCGCTCTCGGTCACGCGCTGCAGGTCGAGGTGCACGATCTGGTGGCGGGCCGGATGCATCTGTACATCCTTGACGATGGCGGGCTGCGCCTTGCCATCGACCGCAATCTGCACGATCGAGGAATAGAAGCGCTCGTCCTCTATCACGGCGAGAAGCTTGTGGTGCTCGAGCGAGAGCGTCTCGGCTTGCATGTGCCCGCCGTAGAGGATGGCCGGAACCTTGCCGGCGTTGCGCAGGCGGCGGCTCGCACCAGTGCCTTGCGCCCCGCGCGATTCCGCGTCGAAGCTGAATGAAATACGCATGATGTTCTCCAAGTAACGTCAACAACCTGCCCGGATCCGCGACCAGATCCCGGCGCACAAAAAAAAGCACTCCCCGTCCCCGCGAGAGACTCTCAATCCACATACAGCGAGCTGACCGACTCCTCGTCGCGAATGCGCCGGACGGTCTCGGCGAGCAACGCCGCCACCGACAGCTGGCGGATCCGGCCGCAGCCGCGGGCGGCCTCCGACAGCGGGACGGTGTCGGTCACCACCAGCTCATCGAGCGCTGAACGGGATATCTTCTGCACGGCATCGCCCGAGAGCACCGGGTGAGTGATGTAGGCGACCACCCTTTCCGCGCCCTCGTCCTTCAGCGCCTGCGCGGCCTGGCAGAGCGTCCCGGCCGTATCCACCATGTCGTCGACCAGTACGCAGGTCTTGCCGCCGACCTCGCCGATGATGTTCATCACCTTCGACTCATTCGGGCGCGGACGGCGCTTGTCGATGATGGCGAGCTCCGCATCATCGAGGCGCTTGGCGAAGGCCCGCGCGCGCACTACGCCGCCGACGTCGGGTGACACAATGACCACGTTGCGGTATGCCTGCTTCCACGCGTCCCCGAGCAGAACCGGGGAGGCGTACACGTTGTCCACGGGGATGTCGAAAAACCCCTGGATCTGGTCGGCGTGCAGATCGATGGTCAGCAGCCGGTTGACGCCCGCGATCGACAGCATGTTGGCGACCAGGCGCGCGCTGATCGCCGAGCGCGTCGCCCGCGGCCGTCGATCCTGCCGTGAATAGCCGAAGTACGGCACCACCGCCGTGATGCGCGCGGCCGAAGCGCGCCGGCACGCGTCCACCATGACCAGCAGCTCCATGAGCGTATCGTTTGTCGGTGGGCAAGTCGGCTGAACGATGAACACGTCGCGTCCGCGCACGTTCTCCATCAGCTCAACGTTGATCTCCCCGTCGCTGAAACGGCCGACATATGCCCGCCCGAGCGGCGTCTGCAGATGGCGCGCGATGGCGCTCGCCAGCGTCGGATTGGCATTGCCGGCAAACACCGCCAGTGTGTCGCTCGTGCTCATGGTGCCTTACGTCAACCGCTGCCGACGCGGCATGCCGCCGCCGGCCTCGAACTGGCTGGGGTGGGAGGACTCGAACCTCCGAATGGCGGGATCAAAACCCGCTGCCTTACCACTTGGCGACACCCCAGCATTGGAACCAACTAGATGAAGACATTGAAAGAAGAACTAGAGCCAAATCATCGCGCGCAACTCCGAAGGAGGGCATGCACGGGAGATACGTTCAGTCCGCGTGCCACGAAGCTCCGCCACCGCTCCGGGACGCGCGCCGCGATTCGCTCCGCCTCGGCGGCGGTCGCCAGCGGCGCGAAGATGCACGAGCCGGTTCCCGTAAGCCGCGCCGTGGCATGTCGCGAATCCCCCGGCAGCTGAGCGCCCAGCCAATCGAGCGCCTCGGCCACCTCGGGCCAGCGCGCCCGCACGACCGGCTCGCAATCGTTGCGTCCGCCGGTCTCGAAAAAGGCGCGTATTGTGATGAGGGGCGAATTTCGTGTCAATTCAGGGCTCTGGAACACGTCACGAGTGGGGACGCTCACTCCGGGACGAATGAGCACGTACCAGCGCTCGGGCAGCTCAACCGCCGCCAGCCGCTCGCCCACTCCCTCGGCCCAGGCCGAAAAACCTCTAACGAATACAGGCACATCCGCGCCCAATGGGAGCCCCAGCCGGGCAAGCTCGTCCACGGTCAACCGGCAATCCCAGAGATGATTCAGGGCGAGCAGTGTCGTCGCCGCGTCGGTGCTGCCGCCACCGAGCCCTCCTCCGATGGGAATGCGCTTGATCAGCCGGATGGCAACCCCCAGGCGGGTGCCGGTCGCCGCCTTGAGCGCCCGGGCCGCCCGCAACGTCAGGTCCGCTTCCGGCTCTACCTCCCCCGGCCCTTCCCGCCGCTCAATGGCCCCATCCTCGCGCACCTCTACCCCTAAGGTGTCGGAGAGGTCGATGAGTTGGAACAGGGTCTGCAGCTCGTGATAGCCGTCGGGGCGCCGGCCGGTCACGTGCAGAAAGAGATTCAGCTTGGCCGGAGCCGGCCACAGGGTTTCCCGGGGATTTCCTGGAGCGTTCATACTCGTGAAGGGGGCTTGGAAGTCTCTTCGCATCTCACGCCGACGGATCTCCGAGCCTTCCCCGGTCATTGCAGGTGCCACGCGTCCACCACCATCCGCAACCTCACCCCTGCGCGCTTCACGGTCAGCAATCTCGGCAGCCAGTCGGCGCCGACCGGCATATACGAGTGGTACTCGATCGACCAGCCATTCTGGCGCAACCTCGCGGGGCGCTGCTCGGCATCCAGCGCCACCGAGGCCGATGAGCCTGGGTCAGGCACCCCGAGAACCCAATAACGCAGGCTCTGAAGCGGCGGCTCGAACCCCAGCTGGCGCACCAAGACCTCGCGCGCCGCGGCATTGCCCAGATGTCGTCCATGAGAGGTGATGACGCTGAGATTCGCCCCATCCGCGGTCACTTGGGCGGCATCCGCGCCGAGCGGTCCGCTCAGGATCATCCGCGTCCGCGTCCCGTTCTGCGTCCAGCGCAGATTCGCATTGAATCCGTGCTGCTCGACCGCCACCGCCACCCGGCCGGTCAAACGAAACGCGCTGAGCGATTGCAGCTCGGGCCGCTGCACGCTCCAGGCCATCGCCGGGGCAGGCGGCACCCGCACGGTCTGGCAGGCCGTGAGCGCGAGGACCGCCAGACCCAGCAGCGCCGCAGGAAGAGGGATTCGCCGTGACATGGCCGCCCACTATAGAGGCTCGCCCGCCATCCCGCACGGGACCTTGGCCGACACGGCTCGCCTTGTAGCGCAGGGCCCAATCCCGGAGAATGCCGCGCCCCGAATTGCCCCAGCACCATGAAGGACTCCATCCGCCAACGGCTCGAGAAGCTCTCTGATCGGTACGAGGAGATCGGGCGGCTTCTGGCCTCGCCCGACCTCGATGGGGGCTCGGCGCAGTTTCGCGACCTCTCGGTCGAATACGCGCGCCTGCAGCCGCTCGCCGAACAGCTGCAGGCCTATCGGGCCCTCGAGGGCGACCTGGCCGCCGCGCGCGACATGCTCTCCGAGGCCGATCCCGGCATGCGTGCGCTCGGGGCCGAGGAGCAGACCCGCGCTCAGGCGGCGCTCGAGGCGGCGGAGAGGGGCCTGAACTCCCTGCTGCTGCCGCAGGATCCGCGGGACGAGAAGAACATCTTCCTCGAGATCCGCGCCGGCACCGGCGGCGATGAGGCCGCCCTGTTTGCCGGCGACCTGTTCCGCATGTATGCCCGCTACGCGGAATCCAAGGGATTCACGGTGGAAGCGCTGAGCGAAAGCCTGGGCGAGCACGGCGGCTACAAGGAGATCATCAGCCGGATCGCCGGCCGCGGGGCCTTCTCCAGGCTGAAGTTCGAGTCCGGCACGCACCGTGTGCAGCGCGTGCCGGCCACCGAAGCCCAGGGGCGGATCCACACCTCGGCCTGTACGGTCGCCATCCTGCCCGAGCTCGATGAGATCGGGACCATCGAGATCAACCCGGCGGACCTGCGCATCGACACCTACCGATCCTCCGGCGCCGGCGGCCAGCACGTCAACAAGACAGACTCGGCGGTGCGCATCACCCACCTGCCGACCGGCATCGTGGTGGAGTGTCAAGACGAGCGCTCCCAGCACAAAAATCGCTCGCGAGCCATGTCGCTGCTGCGCTCGCGCCTGCTTGCGGCCGAGCAGGAAAAGCAGCAGAGCGCGCAGGCCCAGTCGCGCCGCCTGCAGGTCGGCAGCGGCGACCGCTCCGAGCGCATCCGCACATACAACTTCCCGCAAGGCCGGGTCACCGACCATCGCATCAACCTGACGCTCTACAAGCTGCAACAGGTGATGAACGGCGAGCTCGACGAGCTGCTCGATGCGCTCGCACACGAGCACCAGGCCGAGCTCCTCGCGGAAATGGGGTAGGGGGAGCCGCGATCGGGGCGGACAGGCGGTCGGGCCGCAGGGCTGTCCGCGGCCACGGTTGCGACGGCTCAGTTGTGGCGGATCCGGCCCTGCTTCGCCGCGGGCCTCGATGGGGCGATGCTGCGCAGATACCCCGGCCCGCCGAGGTCCGCCATCTGGTGAAGCAGCCACTGCTGGCGCCACAGCACGAAGTGCGACGGCCGCTCGACATGCCAGTGCACCGGATCGGGCAGCACCGCCGCGAGCAGGGCCGCCTGGTCGGCCGTCAGGCGCGATGCAGGCTCGTGGAAGAACCTCTCCGAAGCCGCCTGAACGCCGTAGATGCCCCGGCCGAACTGGGCGATGTTCAAATACACGCTGAGCACGCGCTGCTTGGGCCACAGCACATCGATCAGCACCGTGAGATACGCCTCGATCCCCTTCCTCACCCAGCTGCGCCCGCCCCACAGGAAGAGATTCTTCGCCACCTGCTGGGTGATGGTGCTCGCGCCGCGGAGCCTGCCGCCGCGCTCGTAGGTCTGGATCGCCTCGTCGATGGCCTGGAAGTCAAAGCCGTGGTTGAATGGGAAGGTCTGGTCCTCGGAGGCCACCGCGGCAATGCCGGCCTCGGGCGAGATCCGCCGGTAGCCGACCCAATGATAGTCGATGTGCTCGCCCCGCTCCCGGGTGCGTGCCGCATGCCACCTCGCTTCCAGCATGAAGGCGCTGGTCACGGGCGCCATCCACCGCAGCAGCAGCACCGGCACCACTGTGAGCACGACCCATGCGAGCGCCACCTGGATGAGCGCCCGACGCAGCCAGCCCCCCGCCCCCTTCTTCGCCATAGCCGAGGCCGGTCAGCTCGAGCGATCCGAGCCGGACGTCAGCGCGCGGCTCAGGCGGCCGCGTCGACCCGCCGCGCCGACACGATCACCACTTCCTCCATCGGCGCGTCCTGGTAGCCCTTGCGACGGCCGGTCTCCACACGGGCGATCTTCTCGACCACCTCCATCCCCTCGGTCACCCGGCCGAACACCGCGTAGCCGAAATCACGCGCGCTGTGATCGAGAAAGGCGTTGTCCGAGAGATTGACGAAGAACTGCGAGGTGGCGCTGTCCACCACGCTGGTGCGCGCCATGGACAGAGTCCCGCGGGTGTTCTTCAACCCGTTTTGAGCCTCGTTGCGGATCGGGGCGCGGGTCTGCTTGTTGCGGAACTCCTCGTCGAGCCCACCGCCCTGGATCACGAACCCCGGCACGATGCGATGAAAGATCGTTCCGTCGAAGAAACCCTCGTCCACATAGCCGAGGAAGTTCTCCACCGTCACCGGCGCCTCCTTGGGAAACAGCTCCACCGTGAAGCCGCCGTGGGAGGTCTCGAATCGAATCAGGGAATTCTGGGTCGAACTTTGGGCCATTGCCCCTCCGTCATGCGCTCATGTCCCGCCAGATCGCGGTGCGTGCGGACTGTAGCAAACCCGCGCGCGGCAAGCTCGCCCGCCACGGCGGACGCCTGGGCCGCGCCATGCTCCAGGAGCAGCCACCCGCCCTGCGCCAGATGGCCCGGGGCGGCGCGGATGATCTCATAGAGGCAAGCCAGCGCGTCGGCTCCCGGGGAGAGCGCCATGCGCGGCTCATGCGACAGCACAGCGAGCGCCGGGTCGTCCTCGGCCACATAGGGCGGATTGCTTATCACCAGATCGAAGGTGCGCCCCTGCAGGGCATCGAGCCAGCTTCCGGAGACGAACTCCACCCGATCGAGCCCCAATGCTGTGGCATTGGCGCGGGCCACCGCGAGTGCCTGCGCCGAGACATCCGTTGCCGTGATCTGCCAGAGCGGGCGCTCCCTGGCCAGAGCGAGGGCAATCGCTCCGGATCCCGTTCCGAGGTCGGCTACGCAGGCAAAAGGCTCCGGATGCAGCACGAGCGCACGCTCCACCAGCAGCTCCGTTTCCGGTCGCGGCACCAGCACCGCGGGGCTCACGGCGAGCTGCAGCGTCCAGAATTCCTTGCGTCCGAGCAGGTAGGCCACCGGCTCCCCGGCGGCCCGGCGCTCGATGAGCTGGCCGAATCGCCCGGCGGCCGCTGCATCCGGTATCCTCTCGGGATGCGATCGCAGCTGTGCGCGGGATACGCCCAGCACGTGTGAGAGCAGCAGCTCGGCATCGAGATCCGGCGTCGAATCAGGAGCCTGCGCGAAGGCCGCCCGCAGGCGCTGCGCACCGGCGGCGAAAAGCGCCCCGGTATCGAGAGCGGTACGCTCCATGGCGGTATGCATCATCAGACAGCTAAGATTGGCGGATGTCCATCACCCTATACCCCCCCACGCAGCCCCGCACTCTGGCCGAGCTCCTGGAGACCAGCCTCAAGATCTTCCGGGTCTCGCTGCTGAAGTGCCTGCCGTATGCCACGCTTGCCATTCTCGCCGGTCAGCTCGCGACCTTCTACGACTTCTCGCGCGGACGTATGCCGAGCCCGAAGGACATGAATGATCCGATCTGGGTCGCCCTTTACACCGTCGGCACCGTACTGGCCGTGATCCTGTGGATGGCGACGCTGCTGCGTCAATCGACGGTGGCCGCCGGACGCACGGCAAGCCGGACTGATCTGCTCGATGTGCTCAAGAATGCTCCGGCGATTGCCGCGATCTCGCTGCTGAGCGGCACCGCAGTGGCAGTGCTCATCCTGCCGCCGCTCACCCTGGCGGAGCCTTACCGGTCAGTCGGCCTCGCCGTCATGCTGGTACCGGCGGTATACATTTTCGTGGCGCTGTCGTTATCGCTGCCCGCCCGGATGCTTGCCCATAAGGGCGTGATCCAGAGCCTGATGTACAGTCTGGAGCTCATCCGCGGCAACTGGTGGCGAACTACGGCGATGTACGCGGTCGGCCTGTCGATCATCATGGTGTTCTACCTGCTCGCCGCCGTCATGGCCGCCATGGTGGTACCCCACAGCGGCAACCCCATGGCCATCGAGCGGGCCGTCAGCACGACCGCGGTCCTGGCCGTCGCCGCGATTGGCCTCACCTTCTACACCGCCATCACGCTGACCGTGTTCGGCGACCTGGAGGCCCGCAGGGCCGCCAGACCTCGCTGATCGACCGCTCAAGGAGCGCCGCCGCCGAAGGCGGATCACCTGAGGCTCGGTGACAGCCACTTCTGCGCCTCCGCGGCCGTCATGCCCTTGCGGCGCGCGTAATCCTCGAGCTGGTCGTGGTCGATCCTGCCGACCGCGAAGTAGTGCGACTCCGGATGCGCGAAGTACCAGCCGCTCACCGCAGCCGCCGGATGCATCGCGAAGCTCTCGGTCAGCCGGATGCTGCTGCGCCGATCCGCCTCGAGCAGCCGCCACAGCTTCGCCTTCTCCGTGTGATCCGGACAGGCGGGGTAGCCCGGCGCCGGACGGATGCCATGGTACGCCTCCTGGATGAGCTGCTCGTTGGTCAGCTCCTCGCTCGCGTAGCCCCAGAGCTCGCGCCGCACCCGCTCATGGAAGTGCTCAGCCGCGGCCTCGGCAAGACGGTCGGCGAGCGCCTTGAGGATGATGGCCGAATAATCGTCGTGATCACGCTCGAAGCGCGCCACGTGCTCCTCTATCCCAAGACCCGCCGTGACCGCGAACGCGCCGATGTAGTCGCGCACCCCGCTCGACTTGGGCGCGATGTAGTCCGCCAGGCACTCGTGTGGCCTGCCCGCGGGCTTCTCCTTCTGCTGGCGCAGGAAGGACAGGGTGAGCAACGGCGCGTTTCGCTTCTCGTCCCCATAGACCTCGACATCATCGCCCGTGGAGCTGGCCGGAAACAGCCCGAGCACCGCCTGGGCCCTCAGCCAGCGCTCGGACACGATCCGCTCGAGCATGCGGCGCGCGTCCGCATAGAGATTGCTGGCCGCCTCGCCCACCACCGGGTCGGTCAGAAGGTCGGGGAACTTGCCGGCGAACTCCCACGCGTTGAAAAACGGCATCCAGTCGATGTAACCGAGCAACTCCGAGAGGGGATAGTCCGTGAAGCACTGCACCCCGGGCGAGCGCGGCACCGGCGCCGTGTACGTCGACCAGTCGATACGCCGGCGGTTGGCCCTGGCCTGGGCGAGGCTGAGCGCCGGCGCCTTGACCTTGCGGCCGGCGTGCTGCTCACGCCTGTGCTCGTGCTCCTCGTTGACCTTGTCGATGAACGCGCCGCGCGATTCAGGATTGACGAGCGTCTGACAGACACCCACGGAGCGCGAGGCATCCTTCACGTAGATCACCGGGCTGCGGTATTCGGGGGCGATCTTGACCGAAGTGTGTGCCGGCGAGGTGGTGGCGCCGCCGATGAGCAGCGGCAGCGTGAAGCCCTGGCGTTGCATCTCCCCGGCAACGTGCACCATCTCATCCAATGACGGGGTGATCAGGCCTGAGAGCCCGATGAAGTCGGCTTCCTCCCGGCGTGCGGCCTCGAGAATCCGCTCGCACGGCACCATGACGCCCAGATCGATCACCTCGAAGTTGTTGCACTGCAGCACCACTGCGACGATGTTCTTACCGATGTCGTGTACATCCCCCTTGACCGTGGCCATGACGATACGGCCGTTGGAGCGGCGCGCGCCGGCCTCCTTGCCGGCCTCGATGAACGGCACCAGGTGCGCGACCGCCCGCTTCATGACCCGCGCGCTCTTGACCACCTGGGGCAGAAACATCTTGCCGGCGCCGAACAGGTCGCCCACGATGTTCATGCCGTCCATCAGAGGCCCCTCGATGACCTGCAGCGGATGATCGAAGCTCAAGCGCGCCTCCTCGGTGTCCGCGATGATGAAGTCGTCGATGCCCTTCACCAGCGCGTGCTCCAGGCGCCTGGCCACCGGCAGCGTGCGCCACTCCAGGTCGTCCTTGCGCTTCGGCCCGCCCTCGCCCTTGTACCGATTCGCAAGCGCGAGCAGCCGCTCGGTCGCATCCTGCCGCCGGTTGAGAATGACGTCCTCGACCGCATCGCGCAGCTCCGGGGCGATTTCCTCGTAAATCGCGAGCTGGCCTGCATTGACGATCCCCATGTCCATGCCGGCCCGGATGGCATGGTAGAGGAACACCGAATGCATGGCCTCGCGCACCGGGTCGTTGCCGCGGAACGAGAAGCTGACGTTGCTCACCCCGCCGCTCACCAGCACATGCGGCAGGCGCTCCTTGATGCGGCCGGTGGCCTCGATGAAGGCGAGCGCGTAGCCGTTGTGCTCCTCGATGCCCGTGGCGACGGCGAAGATGTTCGGATCGAAGATGATGTCCTCGGGCGGAAAGCCCGCCTGCTCCGTGAGCAGCCGGTAGGCGCGCTCGCAGATCGCCACCCGGTGCTGCACGGTGTCCGCCTGCCCGTGCTCATCGAAGGCCATGACGACCACGGCCGCCCCGTAACCGCGCACCTTGCGGGCGCGATCGAGAAACACCGCCTCGCCCTCCTTCAGGCTGATCGAGTTAACGATGCCCTTGCCCTGAAGGCACTTCAGGCCCGCCTCGAGCACCGCCCACTTCGAGGAGTCGAGCATCACGGGCACGCGGGCGATGTCGGGCTCTGCGGCTGCAAGGTTCAGGAAGCGCACCATGGCGGCCTGCGAGTCGAGCATGCCCTCGTCCATGTTGATGTCGATCACCTGCGCGCCGCTCGCCACCTGCTGGCGCGCCACCTCGAGCGCGGCGGCGTAGTCGCCCGCCTCGATGAGCTTGCGGAACTTTGCCGAGCCGGTGACATTGGTGCGCTCGCCCACGTTGACGAACAGAGACTGCTCGTCGATGTCGACGGGCTCCAGGCCCGAAAGCCGGCACTTGACCGGCACCTCGGTCACGGCGCGCGGGGCGTGTGCGCCGACCGCCGCGCGCAGCAGCCGGATATGCTCCGGCGTCGTGCCGCAGCACCCGCCCACGATATTGACGAGGCCGCTGTCGGCGTACTCGCGCAGGATCTCGGCGGTCTGTGCCGGCTGCTCGTCATACTCGCCGAAGGCGTTCGGCAGCCCGGCGTTGGGATAGGCGCAGATGCGGGTGTCGGCGATCCGGCCGAGCTCCTCGATGTAGGGCCGGAGCTGGCGCCCTCCGAGGGCGCAGTTGAGGCCGACCGCGAGCGGCCGCGCGTGCCGGATGGAGTTCCAGAACGCCTCGGGCGTTTGGCCCGAGAGGATGCGTCCGGAGGCGTCGGTGATCGTGCCGGAAATGAGGATCGGCACCTCGATGCCGGTCTCCTCGAACAGCTGCAGCGCGGCGCAGATCGCCGCCTTGGCGTTGAGGGTGTCGATCACCGTCTCGATAAGCAGCAGATCGATGCCCCCGATGAGCAGGGCACGGGCCGACTCGAGGTACGTCGCGGCGAGCTCATCGAAGGACACGCTGCGGTAGCCGGGGTCGTTGACGTCCGGCGACAGGGAGCTCATGCGGCTGGTCGGCCCGAGCGATCCGGCGACGAACGCCGGTCGCCCGGCCGAGTGCGCGAACTCGTCCGCGCTCGTGCGCGCCAGGCGCGCCGCCCGGTAGTTCAGCTCCGCCACCAGCGCCTCGGTGCCGTAATCGGCCTGCGAGACCGCGTTGGAGTTGAACGTATTGGTCTCGATGATGTCGGAGCCCGCCTCGAGATACTGCCGATGAATCCCGGTGATGATCTCTGGCCGGGTGAGAGTCAGGATGTCGTTGTTGCCCTTGAGGTCCCGGCCATGGCGCCGGAAGCGCTCGCCCCGGAACGCGCGCTCATCGAGCTTGTGCCGCTGCACCATCGTTCCCATGGCGCCATCGAGCAGCACGATGCGCTCATCGAGCAGCCTCTGCAGGCGCCGGATGCGCTCGCGGCGCGCGGCCTCATCGGGTGGCTCCATTGCGAAGGGTGCTGCAGCCGCCCGCGCAGCGTCCGGGCCGGCAACGGCCTCCTTCAGGGCCAGCTGGTGCCCGGGATGAGTGCACATCGTCATCCGATCCCTCCGGCAGCCAGCGCCGACTCCCTGCTGGATCGGGCGGGCGGGAGCTGCCCGCCGGGACGCACCCCCAGCGCGTGGCAGATCGCATACGTCAGCTCCGCCCGATTGAGTGTGTAGAAATGGAAGTCGCGCACCCCGTGACGCTCCAGCTGGTGCACCTGCTCGATCGCCACACTGGCGGCGATCAGACGGCGGGTCTCGGGGTCGTCCTCGAGTCCATGGAAGCGCTCCTCCAGCCAGGTCGGGAGGCTGGCTCCGCAACGCTCGGCAAAGCGGCGAACCTGGGGGAAGCGCGTGATGGGCAGGATACCGGGCACGATGGGCGCACGAATACCGGCTGCGGCGCAGCGGTCGCGGAAACGCAGGAACACTTCCATGTCGAAGAAGAACTGGGTGATGGCCCGCGACGCGCCCGCATCGAGCTTGCGCTTGAGGTTCTCGAGATCGAACTGCGCCGAGGGCGCCTCGGGATGGGTCTGCGGATAGGCCGCGACCGAGATGTCGAAATCGCCCACGGTCCTCAAGCCCGCCACCAGATCGGCCGCATAGGCGAACCCCCCCGGATGCGGCTCGTATCGCTCGACCCCTTGGGGCGGATCGCCTCGCAGCGCGACGATATGGCGGATGCCCTGGTCCCAGTACCTGCGCGCGATGTCGAGGATTTCGCCGCGGGCGGCGCCGATGCAGGTCAGGTGCGGAGCGCCGGTGAGCGGCGTCTCGCGGTGAATGCGGCTGACGACATGGTGTGTGTGCGCACGAGTGGAGCCATCGGCGCCATACGTGACGGACACGAACCGCGGGGCAAGCGGCACCAAGCGCTCGATGGAGCGCCAGAGTGTCGCTTCCATGGCCGCATCCGCGGGCGGGAAAAACTCGAATGAGACGTTGATCATGGGATCTTCCCTCCTTAGGCGCTGATGACCGGTCGATGCACTGTCGAAGTTCGCGTAACTCATCCCGTACGGCCCAACGAGGCGGCGGATGGGACCGCGCGGACCGCCAGCACATGCCGCCCGGCCTCGATGGGCCGAATGCGCTCGCAGCTGAAGCCGGCCTCGGCCAAACGCCGGCGCAACCGCGCAATCGGATGTTCCACCACGCGCTGATGCGCGCTCTCCAGAGCCTCGTAAGGCTCGAACAGCCACAGCCGTCCCGTGCCCGAGAGCACTCGCCGCCCCGCGGCAAGCAGAGCGGGCAATGCATCCGGCGCAGCCGCGAGGTGATCGAGCAGCACGAGATCGAAAGTCCGTCCGAGTCGCTCCAGATCCCGCGGCCCGAGGGCATCGGGCCCTGCGGCCAGCAGGACGCGGCAGGCTAGTCCCTCCCGCTCCAGCATCGCCCTGGCCGCCTGCGCCGCGCGCCGCGAGTGGGCGATGGCTGCGCATTCCGCACCGAAGGCGGCAATCGCCGCGAGCAGCTCCGGATGCTCGACGCCAACCAGCAGGACAGAGGCGGGCCGGGCCACGGGATCGGCCTCCACGACAGCGCGCAATTCCCTGCCCAGCCGCGAGGAAGCCGGGGACGCCGCCGCACCGGCTCCGGGAGTCTGTGCTCGCTCCCGGTCCCGGACCAGCGCCGGATCCATCCGGTCGAGCTGGCCCAGCAGCCCGCGAAGGAACCCGGCCGCCGGCGTGTCCCGGGCCGGGCGGAAATGCACCCACTGGCCCTGGCGGACCCGCTCGATGAGGCCTGCTTCGGTGAGGATTCGCAGGTGCCGCGACACCCGCGGCTCACTCTGTCCAAGCACTGCGGCCAGGTCGGACACACTCAGCTCCCGGTCGGCGCACAACGCCAGCAGCCGCAACCGCGTGGGCTCAGCGGTGGCGCGCAGCCAGATCAGCAACTCTCGGGAATCTGCCATGCCTCAATATATCAATATTTGCACAATTCTTTAACTACATTTTAGCACATCAAGAACACGGACAGGCGCCCGCAGGAGAATGTCTTTATCTACTTGATTACAAATGGGTTACTGCAGACTTTGATGGCCGGAATGCGCGGCCATCACGGTCTTCAGTGAATCAATAGCGAGGCTTTCCCGCTGTCCGCAAACAGCGCATCAACCGCTTCGGCATCGAAATGATAGAGCCTGCGGCAGAATTCGCAGGTCACGGTGACCTCACCTTGCTCCCGGAGCACGTCTCGCACCTCTTCAGGCCCCAGTGCTCGCAGCAGCGCCGTTACCCGCCCCTCCCCGCACCGGCATTCGAATTGCACGGGTGAGCCTCGGAACAGGCGCAGATCATGGGCCGGTAGACCCCGTCCCAGGACGTCCTCGACCGGGCGCCCCAGCAGGTCCCGGGCGGTCAGCCGCTCAAAGCCTCGCCGTGCCGAATCCCAAGCCTCGCCCACGGTGGACCCGGCCGTCTCGGGCAGCTTCTGAACCAACAGTCCCGCACTGTGCTCGTCGTCGGCCGCCAGCCGCACCCGGGTCGGAAGCTGTTCCGAAGCGGCGAAATACGCCTCCAGAGACTCCGCGAGGCAGTCCCCGGTGAGGGGCACGATGCCCTGGTAGCGCAGGCTTCGCTCGTCTGCCTCGATGGTGACGGTGAACCGCCCTTCACTGCCGGCGAGGGAGCGGAAGGTCAGGCCTGCGTCCGGGCGCCCGGCACCGAGCGCCTCGAGCTGCCCCTCGTCGAACCGGGCGATCGCGCGCACGCGGAAGTCGTGAGTGCATTGGGCGACCATCAGGCCGACCGCTCCATTGCCTTGAAGCTGCAACGTCAGGCGACCTCGGAACTTCAGCGTCGCGGCGAGCAGCACCGAGGCCGCTACAGCCTGTCCCAGCAGGGAGCGCACCGGGGGCGGATAGTCTCCGTGAGCGCGCAACTCGCGCCAGGCGGCCTTCAGATGCACCCAGTGCCCGCGCACGGGCTGATGCTCGACGACGAAACGTCGAACGTGGTCGGAATGGACGTCGGGGGTCATGGTCTCAAGATGGGGCATCGACCGCGATTAATCAATCATGCGAGGCGCGCGGAGTCAAATGCAGCCCGCCCCGCCGGCTACCCCGGGAGCTTTTTCTTCAACAACTCGTTGAGCTGCGCGGGATTGGCCTTGCCCCCGGTCGCCTTCATCACCTGGCCCACGAAAAACCCGAACAGCTTGTCCTTGCCCGCGCGATACTCGGCGAGCTGCGCCGGATTCTTCGCCATCACCTCCTCGATGGCCCGCTCGATGGCGGCGCCGTCCGTGATCTGCTTCAGTCCCTTGGCCTCGATGACGCGGTCCGCGCTGTCACCGCTCGCCCACATGGCCTCGAACACTTCCTTGGCGATCTTGCCCGAGATGGTCTCATCGACGATGCGCGTGAGGAGCCCGGCGAGCCGCTCGGCCGGCATGCGGCCCGCCCCGATGTCGAGACCCTCCTTGTTCAACGCGGCCGAGAGATCTCCCATCACCCAGTTCGCGGCGAGCTTCGGCTGCGAGGGCACGGCGCGCGCCACCGCCTCGTAGTAATCGGCAAGCTCGCGGCTCGCCGTGAGCACACCTGCGTCGTAGGCCGGCAGCCCGTACTGCGCCACGAGCCTCGCCGCCTTGGCATCGGGAAGCTCCGGCAGCTGCGCCCCGACGGCTTCGATGTACTCCTCATCGAGCGTGAGCGGCAGCAGATCCGGATCAGGGAAATAGCGATAGTCGTTTGCCTCCTCCTTCGAGCGCATCGAGCGCGTCTCGCCCTTGTCGGGGTCGTAGAGACGCGTCTCCTGCACGACCGTGCCGCCGGACTCGATGAGCTCGATCTGGCGCGTCACCTCGTACTGGATGGCTTTTTCGACGAAGCGGAAGGAGTTGACGTTCTTGATCTCCGCTCGGGTGCCGAGCTTGTCCGAGCCCTTGGGCCGCACCGAGACATTGGCGTCGCATCGGAACGAGCCTTCCTGCATGTTGCCGTCGCAGATCTCGAGATAGCGCACCAGGGTGTGCACCTTCTTCATATAGGCGACGGCTTCCTTGGCCGACCGCAGCTGCGGCTCCGAGACGATCTCGAGGAGCGGGGTTCCGGCGCGATTCAGATCGATCCCCGTCACGCCCGGCAGCCCCTCGTGCAGCGACTTGCCGGCATCCTCCTCGAGGTGCGCGCGGGTGACGCCGACACGCTTGACCGAGCCGTCATCCAGCACGATGTCGATCGCGCCGTGGGCAACGATGGGCAGCTCGTACTGGCTGATCTGATAGCCCTTGGGCAAATCGGGATAGAAGTAGTTTTTGCGGGCAAACACCGACTGGCGGGCGATGCGCGCGCCGATCGCGGTGCCGAAGCGCACCGCCATGCGCACCGCCTCGGCATTGAGCACCGGCAGCACGCCCGGATAGCCCAGATCCACCAGGCAGGCCTGGGTGTTGGGAGCGGCCCCGTAGGCGCTGGACGCTCCGGAGAAGATCTTCGAGCGGGTCGCGAGCTGGGCGTGGATCTCGAGCCCGATGACCGTTTCCCAGCCGCTCATGCGAAGCGCTCCGGAATCCTCAGGTGCCAGTCCGTCTCCAGCTGGTAGCGATGGGCCGCATGCAGCAGACGCTGCTCGGCGAAATGAGGCCCGATCAGCTGCAGGCCGACCGGCAGGCCCTGCGCGAAACCGCACGGGATCGACATGGCCGGCACGCCCGCAAGGTTGGCGCTGATGGTGTAGATGTCGTTCAGATACATGGTGATGGGATCGGCAACCTTGGAGCCCAAGGGGAAAGCGGCCGTGGGCGTCGCGGGGCCGACCAGCAGGTCCACCTCCCCAAAGGCGCGCTGGAAGTCCGCCGCGATCAGCTGCCGCACCCGCTGCGCCTTGAGGTAGTAGGCATCATAGTAGCCGGTCGAGAGCACGTAGGTGCCGGTCATGATGCGCCGCTTGACCTCGGCGCCGAACCCTTCGGAGCGGGAGCGCTTGTAGAGATCCTGCAGGTCCCGCGGGCTCTCGCATCGATGACCGAACCGCACCCCATCGTAACGGGCCAGGTTCGAGGAGCACTCCGCCGGAGCGACCACGTAGTAGGCCGGCACGGACAGGGAGATGTTCGGCAGGCTGACCTCACGCAGCCCCGCCCCGAGGCGCGCCAGGACCGAGAGCGCCTCGCGGATGCAGCGCTCGTTGTCCGGATCGAGCCCCTCGTCGAAGAACTCCTTCAGCACGCCGATCTTGAGGCCCTCGAGGGGCGCCTCGAGCCCGGCCACATAGTCCGGCACAGGGGCATCGACGCTGGTCGAGTCGCGCCGGTCGAACCCGGCCATCTCCCGCAGCATCAGCGCCGCGTCCTCCGCGCTCGCCGCAATCACCCCGCCCTGATCGAGACTGGAAGCAAAGGCGATCATTCCGTAACGGGACACGCGCCCGTACGTCGGCTTGATGCCCGTCACGCCGCAGAGCGCGGCGGGCTGGCGGATCGAGCCGCCCGTATCGGTGGCGGTCGCCGCCGAGATGAGCCGTGCGCACACCGCGGCGGCCGACCCGCCCGAGGAGCCGCCCGGCACCATGTCCGTGTTCCAGGGGTTGTGCACCGGACCGTAGTAGCTGGTCTCATTCGAGGAGCCCATGGCGAACTCGTCCATATTGAGCTTGCCGAGCACGACGGCCCCCGCGGCCTTGAGCCGCTCGACCACCGTGGCATCATAGGGCGAGACGAAATTCTCGAGCATCCGCGAGCCGCAGGTGGTACGCACCCCCGCGGTGCAGAAAAGGTCCTTGTGACCGATCGGCACGCCGGCGAGCGGTCCGCCGTCCCCGCGCGCGAGCGCCCGGTCGGCCGCCTGCGCCGCATCGAGGGCCTGCTCGGCCGTGATCGAGATGAAGGCATTGAGCGCCGGCTGGCTCGCCTCGATGCGCCCGAGGCAAGTGCGCACCAGCTCGACGCTCGAGAGCTTGCGGGCGCGCAGATCGGCGGCGAGCCGGGTAAGAGTGTGCCTGTGAATCATGTCACTCGATCACCTTGGGCACGAGATACAGCCCCGAGGCGACCTGCGGCGCGTTCCGCTGGTAGAGCTCGCGCCCATCGCCCTCGGTGACGGCATCGGGCCGCAGCCGCTGGGAAAGCCCCGACAGCGGATGGGCCATCGGCGCAACGCCCGAGGTATCGGCCCGCTCGAGCTCGCCGATGAAATCGACGATGCGCGAGAGCTTATCCTGGAAGGCCGGGATTTCGGCCGGCTCGAGCTCGAGACGGGCCAGGTGAGCGATGCTTTCGACTTGCGCGCGGGTCAGGGCCATGAGAGTGCCATCAAGAAAACGAAAATCCGTGCAGAAATCATACATGTTGCCTTGCTCAATGTCCTGTCGGTTGCTAGATTACGCGCCAATTTGCGAGCGGCGCCAGCCCGAGGCGGGCGCCCGGTTCCACCGCCCACCCCGCTTTCGGACGCTTCATGCTCAAACGCTTGCGCGGCTACTTCTCCAGCGATCTGTCGATCGACCTGGGGACGGCCAACACCCTCATTTACATCCGCGACGAAGGCATTGTCCTCAACGAGCCCTCCGTGGTCGCGGTGCAGGACGAACCCTCCCGCGGCGGCAAGGTCATTGTCGCGGTCGGCCTGGCGGCCAAGGGGATGCTCGGCCGCACGCCGGGCCACATCACCGCGGTGCGGCCCATGAAGGACGGGGTGATCGCCGATTTCACCTATACGGAGAAGATGCTCCAGTATTTCATCAACAAGGTGCACGGCAACCGGATGCTCAGGCCTTCCCCGAGGGTGCTGGTGTGCGTGCCCTTCGGCTCGACCCAGGTCGAGCGGCGCGCGATCCGCGAGTCCGCCGAGGGAGCGGGCGCTCGCACCGTCGCCATCGTGAGCGAGCCGATGGCCGCTGCGGTGGGCGCGGGCCTGCCGGTGCACGAGGCGCGCGGCTCAATGGTTCTCGACATCGGCGGCGGCACTTCCGAGGTCGCCGTGCTGTCGCTGAACGGGGTCGTCTACGCCAACTCGGCGCGTATCGGCGGCGATCGCTTCGATGAGGCGATCATGAGCTACGTGCGGCGCAATTACGGCATTCTCATCGGCGAGGCGACCGCCGAGCGCATCAAGATCGAGATCGGCTCGGCCTACCCCGGACAGCAGGTGCGC
Source organism: Pseudomonadota bacterium (assembly GCA_021805865.1). Lineage (GTDB taxonomy): Bacteria > Pseudomonadota > Gammaproteobacteria > Steroidobacterales > Steroidobacteraceae > 13-2-20CM-66-19. The sequence continues at coordinate 61,150 of JAJZDX010000021.1, read as the reverse complement.
GAGATCTCCGTCAAGGGCCGCAACCTCTCCGAGGGCGTGCCGCGCGCCTTCACGCTCAACAGCAACGAGATCCTGGAAGCGCTGCAGGAGCCGCTGCAGAACATCGTGAGCGCCGTCAAACAGGCCCTCGAGCAGACCCCGCCCGAGCTCGGCGCCGACGTGGCCGAGCGCGGCATCGTGCTCACCGGCGGCGGGGCGCTGCTGCGCGACATCGACAAGCTCCTCACGGAAGAGACCGGTCTGCCGGTGGTCGTGGCGGATGATCCGCTCACCTGCGTGGCCCGGGGCGGCGGGCGCATCCTGGAATTGATGGACGAGATGGGCCCCGGCCACTTCGGGCTCGAGTAGCCCGCGCGCGCGTCCCGTGGCGGCATTCGGCACCCGGAGCGGATCTCCGCGAAACCGCGGGGGCTCGGCTGGCTTCCGGTTCTCGCTGTATGCGCTCGTCTCGATCGTCATCATGGTGCTCGATCAGCGGCTCGACTGGCTCGAGCGTGTCCGCTTCGCTCTGCAAGCCGTCACCTATCCGGTCGAGGTGGTGCTGAACTCCCCGGTGACCGGATGGCATTGGCTGCAGCGGGAATTCGCCTCCCGCCATGCGCTCGAAGGCGAGAACCGGCGCTTGCGGGCGCGTCTGCACGAGCTCGAGATGCGCACCCTGCGTGTCGATGCGCTCGCGGCGCAGAATGCCGCGCTCATCGGATTGAGGCATTCCCTGCCGCCGGTCGCAGAGCGATGGCTGCCGGCCGACATCGTCAATATCGAGCTCGGCGGCCTGCGCCAACGCATCCTGGTCGACCGCGGCGAGCGCAACGGCGTGTTCCGCAACCAGGCAGTGCTCGACGATTACGGGGTCGTCGGCCAGACCATACACATTGGGCCCTGGAGCGCCGAAGTCCAGCTGATCACGGACCCCGACCATGACCTGCCTGTGCAGAACGAGCGGACGGGGTTTCGCACCATCGCGGTAGGGACCGGAGACCCCGACGCGCTCGCGCTGCCGTATCTGCCGGCCAATGCCGACATCCGGGTCGGCGACGTCCTGGTGACCTCCGGTCTCGGCGGCGTCTTCCCCTCGGGGTACCCGGTCGGCCGGGTGACCGAAGTGCATCCCAGCGCCGCTCAACCTCTGGCTCGGGTGCTGGTCGCCCCGTTCGCGCACCTCACGACCGACCGCGAGGTGATGCTGCTGTGGTTCCGCCAGGGCAACCCCGCGTCACCGCTGAAGCTATTGGGTGGCCAGCTCACGAGCGGGAATCCCGCGGTCCAGCCTATGCCCGCGCCGAAGCCGAAAGCCGCCCCGGCCGCCTGCACACCGGCGCGAGCCGCGCAGAAACCCGGTGTGCAGCCGTCCGGATCCGCACCGGCACAGACCAAGCCCGCCGGTCCGCTCACAGGACCACGCAAGCCATGAGCGCCTCCCCTCGAGGCGCGATTTTCAAGACGGCGCTGATCGCGCTCGTCCTCACCCTGCTGCCTCTGCCTGCATGGGTCGCTATCGTGAGGCCGGAATTCCTGGTGCTGACGGTACTCTATTGGTCCATCCAGGCGCCCTGGAGCGGCGGGATCGGGCTTGGCTGGTTTGCAGGACTCCTGCTCGATGCCTTCCAGGGACCGGTGCTCGGCGAACACGCACTTGCGGTGGCACTGGTGGCCTACCTTGGGGTGCATGAGCATCAGAGAATCCGCACCAAGCCGTTGCTGCAGCAGTCGCTGGTGGTGTTCGCTGTGCTCGTTCTGTATGAGTTCGTCCTGTTCGCCGTCGACGGTTGGAGCGGACACCCGCTGATCTCGCCTTTGCGCTGGGTGCCGGCGGCAACCGGCGCGCTGATCTGGCCCTTCATGGCCACCGTCCTCTCGCGCAGCTACCGGCCCCGCACGTGAGCCGCTGACCGTCTGGAATGTCCCCCGTCCGCATCAAGGATCACTGGCGCGAACAGCGCATGTTCGACCGTCGTGCGTGGTTTGCCGGCACGGTGATGGTGCTCTCCGCGCTCGCGGTGCTCGGACGCCTCTACTATCTGCAGGTCGAGCGCCATGACTACTACTCGGTGCTGGCGCAGGCCAATGGCGTACGCACCGAGCCCATCCCGGCCGCGCGCGGCCTGATCATCGCCCGCGACGGCGAGGTCATCGCTTCCAACCGGCCGACCTTCGATCTGATGCTGACGCCGGATGAGGTGCCGCACCTGCACGGATCGCTCGAGCATCTGGTGAAGCTCAAGCTGCTGCAGTCCGATGCCATCCCCGACCTGATCCGCACCATCCAGTCCCAGGAGAGCTTCGACAGCGTACCGATTCGCCTCGACTTGTCGGAGCGGGAAGTAGCGCGGTTTGCCGTGCGCCGCTACGAATTCCCCGGGATCAACTTGAGCCCGCAGCAGGCGCGCTGGTATCCGTTCGGGTCGCTTGCCGTCGATGCCGTGGGCTACGTCGGCACGATCAGCGCCAGCGACTTGAAGCACATCAATCCGGCGGCCTACGCCGGTACCGTGGTGATCGGCAAGACCGGGGTCGAAGCGGCCTATGAGAGACAGCTGCACGGTACCAACGGCTATCGCCAGATCCTGGTGAACGCGCTCGGCCGGCCGGTAAGCCGGCCGGGCGTGCTCGCACGGGACCTGCACGTCGAGCCGCCCGTGGCGGGGAAAGACGTCATCCTCTCGCTCGACCTGAAGATTCAGCGGCTCGCCGAGAAGCTGCTGAAAGGGCGGGACGGCGCGGTGGTGGCACTCGATCCGTGGAACGGCGACATCCTCGCCCTGGCCAGCTCTCCGGCGTTCGACCCGAACCTTTTCGCCCGCGGCATCAGCGAGAAGCAATATCAGGCCCTCGTGAACAATCCGGACCTGCCGCTGTTCAACCGGGCGCTGCGCGCGCAGCTGCCCACCGGCTCGACGATCAAGCCGGCGATCGCGCTTGGGGCCCTGACCGACGGGATGGTCAATCCCAAAAAGCGGATCTATGCCTCCTCCGACTGGCACCTGCCCGGCAGCGACCATCTCTTTCATAACGCCGCCCACGAGGTCTGCGGCTGGGTTGGTCTGAGAATGGCCATCATCATGTCGTGCGACGTGTACTTCTACCGTCTCGCGTACAAGATGGGCGTCGACCGGATCGGGGCCTGGCTGCCGAACTTCGGCTTCGGCCACCCCACCGGCATCGACATCCCCGGCGAGCAGTCCGGCCTTGCGCCGACGCCCGCCTGGATGGCAAAGCATTACCCGCACGACGACGGCTGGTACCCCGGAGACACGGTGATTCTCGGCATCGGCCAGGGCTCGTTTCTGGCCACGCCGTTGCAGATGGCACACTACACAAGCATCCTCGCCACACGCGGACTGAGCTTCGAGCCTCGTCTGGTGACGGGACTGCGCAATCCGCGCACGCAGAAGATCCATTGGAAGCGGCCGGTCCTGGACGGCAACCTCAGGATGATCAGCCCCGCCGCCTGGAAGGTGGTCATCAGCGCCATGCATGGCGTCACCACCAATCCCCGCGGAACCGCCTACTGGGCCATGATCAACAGCCCTTACCCCATCGCCGGCAAGACCGGCACGGCGCAATTGACTCGCGAGGACGCGAACGGCGACTACAATAAGAAGGCGACGCCGGAGAAGCTGCGTGACGATTCCTGGTTCATCGCGTTTGCACCCGTGCAGGCCCCGCGCATCGCGGTCGCCGTGCTGGTCGAGCATGCCGGCTGGGGCGCCACGGCCGCAGCACCCATTGCCCGCAAGATCATGAACGCCTACCTCCTGGGCCCGAACGGCAAGCTCCTGCCCGCAACCCCTCCGGAGCCGCTCTCGGAGCCCGCGGGCCTCAGACCGCGGGTCACCTCCGGTGTCTCGGCAACGCTGACCGCTCTCGAGCAGGCGGCCCGACCGGAGAATCCTCCGGTCGGCTCCCGCGTCCTGGCGTCGGAGGCGCCCTAGGCCGTGCTCCACGAGGAAGTGTCCACGGAGTCGCGGACGCGCCGCACGCTCGGCGGCGCGGCACGGGTGCTGCTCGCGCTTAAGGTTGATGGACCGCTTCTGACCGGCCTGGGTCTCGTCGCCGCATACGGGCTAGTGGTGCTCTACAGCGCCTCGTCAGAAAACTCCCCGATGCTCTTGCGAACCGTGTTGCGGCTCGCACTGGGAGCGGTGATCATGCTTGCCCTCGCGCGGGTCAATCCCAATGTGCTGCGCCGCGCGTCGCCCTGGCTTTACGCCATCGGCGTCCTGCTGCTGCTGGCCGTGGCCGCCATCGGCCACGTATACCTCGGCGCCAAGCGCTGGCTCGATCTGGGCCCCGTGCAGTTTCAGCCATCGGAGCTGATGAAGCTCGCGGTACCCATGATGTGCGCCTGGTACCTGCACGAGCGGCCGCTGCCGCCGCGGTGGAGCGACCTCGCCGTGCTCAGCGCCATCATCCTCACGCCGGTGGCACTGGTCGCGAAGGAGCCCGACCTCGGGACCGCCATGCTCATCGGCGCGGGGGGCTTCATCGTGGTGTTCCTCGCCGGGCTGCGCAAGCGGGTCATCGCCACGCTGTTGCTCCTGGCCGTGGCCGGCATGTTGTTCGGAATGCGCTTCATGCACGGCTATCAGCGCGAGCGCCTGGTGAGCTATCTGAACCCGGAGGCCCATCCGCTCGGCGCCGGCTACCACATCATCCAGTCGCAGATCGCCATCGGCTCGGGCGGGGTGTTCGGCAAGGGCTGGATGGCCGGCAGCCAGGCTTTGCTCGATTTCCTGCCCGAGCGGACCACGGATTTCATTTTCTCGGTGATCGGCGAGGAGTTCGGCCTGCTCGGGGTGCTGGGGCTGCTGCTCCTCTATGCCTTCATCATCGGCCGCTCGCTGTATCTGTCCATGCAGGGACCGGATACCTTCTCCCGGCTGCTCGGCGGCAGCGTCGCGCTCACGTTCTTCATTTACGTGTTCATCAACGCCGGCATGACCACCGGTCTCGTTCCCGTGGTCGGCGTGCCGCTGCCGCTGGTGAGTTACGGCGGCAGTTCCGTGGTGACGGTGCTGTCAGGTTTCGGTATTCTGATGTCGCTCTATTCGCACCGGAAGCTCATGGGCTAAGGAGCACCCGTCCCGTGCCTCGATCAATTCTCCCCGCTCTGCTCACTTTCGCCGTCCTCGCGCAACCGGCCGCGGCGCTCGCGGCCGCGGCGCCGTTTTCCCATGCGCAGCTCGCCCAGTTCGCCTCGCGGGTCGCGCGACGCGATGCGCTTGACCAGCGCTGGGTGCTCCGGGTGCTCGAGCAGGCCCGCGAGCAGCCCGACATCATCGGCATGATGAACCGCCCCGCCGAGAAAGAGCTGAAGTGGTGGCAGTACAGGCGGATCTTCCTCACCCCGAAGCGCATCGCGCTCGGCGTGCGGTTCTGGCGCAAGCATCGCGAGGCGCTCGAGCGTACCGGCGCGGAGTGGGGCGTCGCGCCGCGCTACATCGTGGCCATCCTCGGTGTCGAGACCTACTACGGACGCATGACGGGCTCCTACCGCGTGCTCGATGCGCTCTCGACCCTGGCCTTCGACTATCCGTCTCGCGCGAGCTACTTCGGTCATGAGCTCGAGAAGTTCCTGGTCCTTGCGCATCGCGACGGACTGGACCCGCTCACGGTCAAAGGCTCCTACGCCGGGGCGATGGGGCCGATGCAGTTCATGCCGTCGAACTGTCTGCGCTACGCGGTGAGCACCAACGGGCACCCGCCCAACCTGCTCACGAACTGGGACGATATCTTCGCGAGCGTCGCCAACTACCTGCATGCGCACGGCTGGCAGGCGGGAGAGCCGGTCCTCGCCCCGGTCAGCATCGAGCCGCAGGCGACCTTCCACGTCGACCCGGACGACTTGGCGCTCGACCGCACGATCGGCGGCCTGGCGGCCGAGGGCGCGAGGGTCGAGAGTGACGCGCCCGCGGACACGCCCGTGGCGCTGCTGCTGGCGCAGAAGCGGACAGGGCCCGCCTACCGCGCCGGATTCCACAACTTCCGGGTGATCCTGAGCTACAACTACAGCGCGATGTACGCCATGGCGGTCAACGACCTGGCCCAGGCGATCGTGCGGCAGATGAGCCAGCCTCCCTCCGCATTGGCCAGCAGGGCCGGCTGAGGTGAGGGTAGCGGCGCTCCTCGGCGCGGCTGCCATCGCGGCCCTGCTGGGCGGCTGCGCCACGACGCGACATCCGCGGACGAGCCCCATCGCCGGCCTTCCGCCCCTGCCCAAGGACTGGCGCTCGATTCCGAATCCAGCCCCGCGCTATCTGCCGCCCGCGCCCCGGGGCAATCCGCCCTTCTACGACGTGGACGGGAAACGCTATTACGTGCGGGCCAGCGCAGCCGGTTATGACGTCATCGGCGTGGCTTCGTGGTACGGGGCAAACTCCGACGGCAGGTACACCGCCGACGGCGACCGCTACAATATGTACGCCATGACCGCTGCCAACAAGGTTCTGCCGTTACCAACCTTTGTGCGCGTCACCGACCTCGCCAACGGCCGCAGCGTCATTGTGAAGGTCAACGACCGCGGCCCGTTCGTGGCGCACCGGCTCATCGATCTGTCCTATCTGGCCGCCGCCAAGCTCGGCATGCTCGCCACCGGCACCGCGCTCGTCGAGGTGCGGGCCATCACGCCCGGCAATCCCGATGTGCTCACGAGCGCCTCGGAGCATCCATCCCCGATGCTTTATGTCCAGGTGGGCGCCTTCGCCGTGCCCGCCAACGCCGAGCGGGTGCTCGCGAGACTGCACGCCGCCGGGATGTCGAATGTCTTCATCCTGTCCCCGGCGGTCACCGGAGGCCGGCTGTACCGGGTGCGAGTGGGCCCGGTGGGCAGCGTGCCGCAGTACGACCGGCTCGCCGCCCGGCTCGCGGCGCTCGGCTATCCCGGTGCCTGGCTGGTGAAACCGTGAGTCTTGCCGCGCAAAGAACTATCCGACCCGAGCGCACTCTTAACCTTGCGCTCTCGCCGCACCACCTGCAACGGAGGAATCTCTAACATGTCCCGCCCATCCGTCCTGGCCGCAATAGCGGCGCTGCTGCCCGGCCTGACCGCGCTCATTCCGGCCCGCGCTGCCGTGCCGCCGCCGCCGCCGCCGCCGCTGAACGCGCACTCCTACATGCTGGTCGACGTCAATACCGGCCAGGTGCTCGCGGCGAAAAACCCGGACGAGAAGATGCCGATGGCGAGCCTGACGAAGCTCATGGCCGTGTACATCGCCTTCTCCGCGCTCAAGAGCGGGCAGCTCTCGCTCGACACCCCCGTGTTGATCAGCAACGCCGCATGGCGTACGGGCGGCTCGCGCATGTTCGTCAACCCCGGCTCCGAGGTGTCCGTACTCAATCTGCTGAAGGGCATCATCGTCGACTCGGGCAACGACGCCACCGTGGCGCTTGCCCAGAAGATCGGCGGCACCCGCGCAGGCTTCGTCTCGCTCATGAACGAGTATGCCCGGCGCCTCGGTCTGCACTCGACTCACTACGAGGACGTCGATGGCCTGCCGGTTCCCGATCACTATACGACCGCGCGCGATCTCGCCAAGCTCAGCATGGATCTGATCCGCGATTTCCCGCAGTACCGCTTCATCTTCAAGATCAAGAAGTTCACCTGGGACCACATCACGCAGCGCAACCGCGTGACGCTGCTGTGGACCGATCCGTATGTGAAGGGCATGAAGACCGGCTACACGAAAGCCGCCGGCTACTGCATGATCATCTACGCCGATCGCAAGGGAATGCGTCTGGTGTCGGTCGTGCTGAAGACGCCGAGCTGGGACGCTCGGGTCAATGACAGCCAGGCACTCATCACCTACGGCTACAATTTCTTCAAGAACGAGAAAGTCGCGGCCGCGCGCGAGATCCTGTCCAGGCCGCGAGTCTACGAATCCGCCGCCGGCTACGCCCCGGTCGGTCCGGCGCGCACTGTCGAGCTCACCGTGCTGCGCGGGCACAACGCGCTGCGCACGCATATCGAGTGGAACCATTGGCCGCTGGTCGCGCCCATCGCCGCCGGCGCGGATGTCGGCACGCTCATCGTCACGAACAGCGCCGGTCGCAGCATCGACAGCGTGCCGCTCGTGACGCTTGCGCCCGTGCCCGAGGGAGGCCTGTTCACGCGGATGAGCGACGCGGTACGGCTGTGGTTCCTGCACGCGTAGCCCGGTTCGATACCACGGCGAACAGGGTCACATGGCCGCTCCATTCCCGACCTGCTACCTGAACGGCGACTATCTGCCGATCGGCGAGGCGCGCGTCTCGCCGCTCGACCGGGGGTTTCTTTTCGGCGATGGCGCTTACGAGGTGATGCCGGTCTACGGCGGCAGGCCGTTTCGCCTGGAGGCGCACTGCAACCGCTTGACACGCAGCCTCGCCGAGCTGCGCATGGGCGATCCGCTCTCGAGAGAGCAGTGGCGGGAGATCTTCTCCTCGCTCATCGAGCGCAGTGGCGATGGCGGTGGCGACCAGTACCTGTACTGGCAGGTGACCCGGGGGGCGGAGCGCGGCCGCAATCACGCTCCGCTTCCGGAAGTCCCACGCACCGTTTTCGCCTTCTCGTGCCCGCTGCCGGCGATCCCCTCCACGGTATTGGAGAAAGGACTCGCCTGCGTCACCGCCGCCGACACGCGCTGGGCTCGCTGCGACATCAAATCGACCGCCCTGCTCGCCAATGTGCTGCTGCGCCAGCTGGCGGTGGATGCCGGCGCGGCGGAGACCATCCTGTTGCGCGACGGACAGCTGACCGACGCCTCCGCCTCCGCGGTGCACGCCGTCATCGGAGGCGAGCTGCGCACCCCGCCGAACTCGCGGGAAATCCTCCCCAGCACCACACGCACCGTGGTGGAGGAGCTGGCGGCGCGCATCGGCATACCGTGGCGCGCGGCTCCCGTCAGCGAGACGGAGTTGCGCGGCGCCGAGGAGATCTGGATCTCGGCCGCCACGCGCGAGGTGCAGCCGGTGTCGAGCCTCGACGGCCGCCCCGTGGGCGGGGGCCGGCCCGGGGTCTTGTGGCGCCGCGTTTACGAGGAATTCCAGCGCTGGAAGCGCGAGCTTCAGGGCAAGCCGTGGTAAGCGAGCCGCTGCTGACATTCCCGGCGGAGTATCCGATCAAGGTGATCGGCCGCCCCTGCGACGGGTTCCGCGCCCGGGTGCATGCCATCGTGCTGCGCCACGCGCCGGCCCTCGAGGCCGAGCGCGTCAGCGAGCGACTGAGCGGCAACGGCAACTTCCTGTCGATCTCCTACACCATCTTCGCAGAGAGCCGCGAGCAGGTCGAGGCGCTCACCGCCGAACTCAAAACCTGTCCGGGCGTGATGATGTTGCTCTGAATGGGTCGGCACGGCGAAGCCGCGGCGCTCACAGCCGATACGCGCGCTTGGCCAGGTGGTAGGCGAGATCGGCGGCGGTCTCGGCAGCCTCGTCCTCGGCCAGACGATGCTCGGTGACGAGGCGCGCCAGAAAAGCGCAGTCGATGCGCCTTGCCACGTCATGGCGCGCGGGAATCGAGAGGAAGGCGCGCGTGTCGTCATTGAAGCCCACGGTATTGTAGAAGCCGGCCGTCTCGGTGGTCAGCTCCCGGAAGCGCCGCATGCCCTCCGGACTGTCGTGGAACCACCAGGCGGGCCCGAGCTTCAAGGCCGGGTAGTGGCCGGCGAGCGGCGCGAGCTCCCGACTGTAGGCCGACTCATCGAGCGTGAAGAGGATCACCGAGAGCCGCGGATCGTTGCCGAAGCGGTCGAGCAGCGGTTTCAACGCACGCACATAATCGGTCGGCTGCGGGATATCCGCCCCCTTGTCGGGGCCGTGGCTTTCGAACAGCGCGCGGTTGTGGTTCCGGAAGGCGCCTGGATGGATCTGCATCACCAGTCCGTCGTCGATGCTCATCCGGGCCATCTCCGTCAGCATCTGGGCGCGAAAGAGCTCGGCTTCGGCGGGGGTGAAGCGCCCGCAGACGACCTTCCCGAACAGCCCCTGCGCCTCGCGGTCCGACAGGTCCGCGGTGGCCGACGTGGGATGGCCGTGATCCGTCGCGGTGGCGCCGAGAAGCGCGAAAGCCGCCCGGCGGCGCCTGTGCGCCGCGAGGTAGCCGTGCCATGCATGGACATCCTCGCCCGTCATCGCGGCGAATTGCCCGAGCGCTTGGCGGAAATGCGCGTGCTGCGGATCGATCACCGGGTCCGGCCGGTAGGTGCTGATGACTCGACCGGGCCAGCCGCTGCGCCGAATGGCCGCGTGAGCTTCGAGAGCCTCGGTCGGGCCCTCGGTCGTCGCCAATACTTCGATGTTGAAGCGCTCGAAGAGCGCACGCGGCCTGAAGGCGGGGCGCCGGAGGGCCGCGCCGATCGAATCGAAATACTCGTCAGCGGTATCGGCCTCCAGGCGGACCGTAAGACCGAACACGTCCGCGAACACCTGGTCGAGCCAGAGAGCCGAGGGCGTCCCACGAAACAAGGAGTACCGGCTGGCAAACTGCCTCCACGCCTCACGCGGCTCGACCGGTGCCGATCCACGCCGGGATGCAACACCCAACCGATCGAGCGGCACGCCCTGACTGTAGAGCATGCGGTAGAGGTAGTGGTCGGGCGCAAGCAGCAGCTGCACCGCGTTCTCGAAAGGCTCATCGTATGCGAACCAGGCCGGATCAGTGTGGCCGTGCGGACTCACGATCGGCAGATCCCGCACGCCCGCGTAGAGCGAGCGTGCCACGGCGCGCATGGTGTGGTCGGACGGGAAAAGCCGATCAGGATGCAGAATGAGCGGCTTCGGCATGACAGGATTGTAAGGTAGCGGTACCATTCCTCGCAATGCGGCGCCTGGCCGCTCGTGCGCCACCGCCGCCTCCCGGAGAGCACCGTTCTTGAGATCGGATGAGACAGGCAGCCGGATGCAGACTTCGCGTGCGCGAGTCGATGCGAGCGAGCCGGAGAAGACCCGGAGACTGAGCGAGCGGACGCTGGCGCAGGTGCCCGGGGGCGTGCCGCGACCCAACTACGACCGGGCGGGCACGCGTATCGGCACAGTGCACTTCGGGCCCGGCGCCTTCCATCGGGCGCACCAGGCGTTCTACTTCGACCGGCTTCTCGAGCACGACGCGCACCGGGCCATCTGCGCGGTGTCTTTGAGAGCCTCGCGGGTCCGGGAGGCGCTGCAGCCGCAGGACGGGCTGTACACGCTGCTGCAGCTCGACGCGGCGCCCACCTTGAGCGTGGTGGGGGCGATCCGCGAGCTGCTCGTGGCCGCCGAGGACCCGGCGGCGGTCAGCCGCCGCTTGAGCGCGCCCGGCACCTCGCTCGTCACCATGACGGTCACCGAGAAAGGCTACTGCCTCGATGGCGCCGGCGGCCTCGATTTCGATCATCCGGACATCCGCCACGACCTGAGCCGGCCCGAGACACCGCGCAGCCTGATCGGGTGGCTCGTGCAGGGACTTGCGCTGCGGCGCGAGCGGGGACTGGCGCCCTTCCTGATGGTCTGCTGCGACAACCTCTCCGAGAACGGCGCGAAGCTGCGCAACGCCGTGCTCGCCTTCGCCGCGCGCCGTGACCACGCTCTGGCCGGATGGATCGAGGCGCAAGCGCGCTTCCCGAGAACCATGGTCGACAGCATTACGCCGGCGACGGACGCCGCGCTGCGCGAGCGTGTCGCGCAAAGGCTCGGGATGCGCGACGAGTGGCCCGTCCAGCGCGAGCGGTTCGTGCAATGGGTCGTGGAGGAAACGGACTGCGCCGGACAGCCGGACTGGGCTTCGGTCGGCGTGACGATGAGCCGGGATGTTGCGACGTACGAGCGGGCCAAGCTTCGGCTGCTCAACGGCGCCCATTCAACGCTCGCCTACGTCGGCCTGCTGGCCGGAATCGAGTCGGTGGCGCAGGCCGTGGCGCACCCGGGACTGCGCGCGTTCATCGAGCAGCTGATGGAGCAGGACATCGAGCCGACGCTCCCCGCGGCGCGCCGCGGGGAGCTTGCCGGCTATCGCCGCTCGATCCTGCGGCGCTTCGAGAATCCAGCGATGCGCCATCTGCTTGCGCAGATCGCATGGGATGGCTCGCAGAAACTGCCCATCCGCATCCTCGGGACGATGAGCGACGCGCTGGGAGCTCATCGACCGCTCGAGCGGCTGGCCGTGCCGATCGCCGCGTGGATGCAGTTCGTGCGCACCAGAGCCCTGGCTGGATCGCCGATCGTCGATCCACTGCAGACCCGGCTCATCGCCTGCGGCCGGCGCGCAACGGGCGATGCGCGCCATGACTTGCCGGGGTTTCTCGAGCTGCCGGGCGTATTTCCGCCGGACCTGGCGCAGAGCGCGGAATTTCTCCGAACCGTCGGCGAAGCGTACGAGCGCATCGCCGGGGGCGGTGTGCTTTCGGCTCTGAGGCCCGATTGAACACCGCTCAGGCAGCCCCCGTTCCGTACAGGCGGCGCATCAGGTGCGCCACCAGCCCCTCCTGCGCCGCCGCGACCGATCCGACCCCGCACAGGTCGGCGAGCCTCACCATCTCCAGCTCCGGATAGCCGCAGGGATTGATCCGCTTGAACGGCTCGAGATCGTTGACCACGTTCATTGCGATGCCGTGGTAGCTGGCGCCTCGGCGCACCCGGATGCCGACGCTCGCCAGCTTTTTCCCCTCCACATAGACTCCTGGAGCGCCACGGCGGCATTCGGCGACGATACCCAAGGTCGCCGCGTAGTCGATCACGCTCTGCTCGAGCGCCGTCACCAGGTCGCGCACGCCGAGACCCGCACGCCTGAGGTCCACCAGCGGGTACACCACCAGCTGCCCCGGACCGTGGTAGGTGACCTGACCGCCCCGATCGATCTGCACGATGGGAATGTCGCCGGGCGCGAGCACGTGCGCCGTGCTGGCATTCATCCCGAGCGTGAACAGCGGGGGGTGCTCGAGGAGCCAGAGCTCATCGGGTGTTTCCGACCCGCGCTCGTCGGTGAAGCGCTGCATCGCCCGCCAGCACGGCTCGTACTCGCTGAGGCCCAGGCGGCGCACCACCGGCGCCGGCATCGGGCCCGGGGCGGCGAGCGCGCCCTCGCCGGGCGCACGCCCGGGGTGCGGGTCGGGAGGGACTGCGCACGGAGCGGCCGCAGGCACCGCCTACTCCGCGGCCGCGAGACGAGAGTTGTCGATCCCGGCGTTGTTGCGATTGAGCGCCTGCTCGGCGCGGTAGCTGGATCGAACCAGGGGTCCTGAGACACACTCGAGGAACCCCAACTTCAGGGCGCTCTCGCGGTAGCGATCGAACTGCGCGGGAGTGACGAAGCGCCGCACCGGCAGATGGTTCACCGTGGGACGAAGGTACTGACCGAGGGTGACGATATCGACACGGGCCGCACGCAGGTCCCGGAGCGTTTCGTCGATCTCCTCGTCCGTCTCGCCCAGGCCCAGCATCAGACTGCTCTTGGTCAGCACGTCGGGCCGGCAGCGCTTGCCGTGCGCAAGCACCTCGAGCGTGCGAGCGTAGCCCGCGCGCGGATCTCGCACCGGGTAAGTCAGACGTCGTACGGTCTCGATATTCTGTGCGAACACCTCCAAGCCCGAGTCGACCACGGTCTGCACGTGCGCGAGCACGCCCTGGAAGTCCGGCGTCAGCGCTTCGACCGCCGTGCCGGGATTGCGATGCTTGACCGCGCGGATGCAGGCGGCATAGTGAGCGGCACCGCCGTCCGAAAGATCGTCGCGATCGACCGAAGTCAACACAACGTACTTCAGCTTCATCAACTGCACGGTCCGGGCGGCGTTCTCGGGCTCGTCCGGGTCCAGCCAGCCGCGCGGATTGCCGGTGTCGACCGAGCAGAAGCGGCAGGCGCGCGTGCACACCGCTCCCATGAGCATGATGGTGGCGGTGCCGGCATTCCAGCATTCGCCGATATTCGGGCACTTGGCCTCCTCGCACACCGTGGCGAGGCGGTGCTCCTTGACGATGCCCTTCACGGACTGGAACCCTGCGCCCGAGGGAGCGCGGGCCCGCAGCCAGGAGGGCTTGCGCGGGGCCGAGGGGACACCGGCGGCGGCCTTTATACCGTCCCGGATGGCCGTAAACCCCTGAGGCGTAACATATTTCTGACCGCTGCGGGCGGGAGCGGATTCCGCAACCACCGGGATGTCTTTGAGACCGGGCATGGTCGTATTGTACGGTCCGGGGCGCCAAGGGGTCTAATTCATCGGCGCAAATCGCCGAGGCGAATTCCGCAAGACCCTGCACATTTACTGCGAGCCTGCGAGGACCGCCGGCGCCGGGGCAAAAGGGCCTGGAAAATGCCGCGGCCGTTGCCCGCTGCGTCGTGCTATCGGCGGTTACCCGGTCCCTCCCGGGTCTCGCCCCCGGCGGGGGCGCCGCGTCCGGCGCGCACATATGCATCCAGCCAGGCGAGACGCTCGGGCGAGCCGGCATCGTGCCACTCGCCCCGGAACACTTCCCCGCGCAGGCGCCGCGCGGCGATCGCCCGCTTCAGCAGCGGCAGCAGCGGCAGCCTCCCCGGCCTGCAGCCGGCGAAGAATTCCGGGCGATACAGACCGATTCCCGTATAGGTGAACCGGTCGCCGTCGCGCTCCACCACCACCCCATCCTCATCGATACCGAAGTCGCCCCGCGGATGATGCATTGGATTGGGCGCAAGCACGATACACGCATCCGCATCGCCGCCGAGATTCCTGCAACGGCTGAAATCCATGTTCGTCCAGATATCGGCGTTGACGACCAGGAACGGCCCGGGCCCGAGCAGCGGCAGTGCCCGAAAGATGCCACCGCCGGTCTCGAGCGGCTCCGGACCTTCGTCGCTGTAGGCGATACGCAACCCATAGCGCTCACCGTCACCCAACGCCGTACGAATCCGCTCGCCCAGCCACGAGAGATTGACGACTACGTCGCGGACGCCGGCGCGGGCGAGCGCCTCCAGGTGATAGGCGATCAGCGGCTTGCCCGCCACCTCGACCAGGGGCTTGGGCAGGGTGTCGGTGATCGGTCGCAGCCGCTCGCCGCGGCCGGCCGCCATCAACATCGCTCTGGGCGGCCCGGTCACGACCGCTGCATCGCCTGCGCGGCGGCGCGCTCATTGGCGCGCGGCAGCTCGGCGACCACGCGCCGCTCGAGCAGCTCCGACAGCTCCTCGAGCTCCGCGTAGCGCCGGCAGGTATCGCGCACATACTGCAGGGTCAGCGGCAGGTCGCGCAGATACCCGCTCTTGCCGTCCCGGTACCACAGGCGCGCGAATATGCCGAGCACCTTCAGGTGGCGCTGCACCCCGATCAGGTCGAACCAACGCAGGAACTGCGCCGCATCGGCGCCGGCGGGTCCTGCCTCGGACCTGAGCCGGTCGCGGTAGCGGCTCACCCAGCCGGTCACCCGCTCGCGCGGCCATGAGATATAACAGTCCTTCAGCAGCGAGGCGAGGTCGTAGCCGACGGGACCGCGCACGGCGTCCTGGAAATCGAGCACGCCGGGGTTGCGCTCGGCGACCACCATGAGGTTGCGCGAGTGGTAATCGCGGTGCACGAGCACCTGCGGCTGCGAGAGCGCCTCGGCGATCAGGAACTCGAACGCCGCCTCCAGCATCCGCCGCTCATGCGCGGGCAGCTCGATCGCCAGGTGGCGGGCGAGGAACCACTCCGGCATCAGAGCCATCTCGCGCAGCAGCGGTCCGCGGTCGTAGGCAGTCAGCTCCTTCGCCGCCTCCGTCCCCCGCAGCTGGATCCGCGCGAGCGCCTCCAGTGCGTCTTCATACAGACGCTGCGCGTCGCCTCCGCCGGCGAGCCGCGCCAGGTAGTGTGTGCCGCCCAGATCCTCGAGCAACAGCAGTCCGCGATCGACGTCCGCCTCGTGCACGTGCGGCACATGGATTCCCAGTGGCTCGAGCAACCCGGTCACGTGCAGGTAGGGCCGTACGTCCTCCTTCCCAGGCGGCGCATCCATGACGATGTAGGTGCGCTCGTCGCACATCACCCTGAAGTAACGCCGGAAGCTCGCATCACTCGAGGCCGGCTCGATCCCCCGGACTTTCAGGCCGAGCTCGCGCGACAGCCAACCTTCAAGCAGCGCGAGCCGCGCATCCGAGTCGATCATTTGCGGTGTTTTCGGCCTACGGGATTCCAATCCGGCCATTATAATGCCGTCCCTCATGCTGAGTTGGAGCCTTCGTATAAAGCGCCGGATCCGGGAATTGCGCTGCGTTGCCCACGCTTCGCGCAAGCCCGGCGCGGACTTGCCCGGGCGCGTCGCACTGACCGTCCCTGGAGGCAGGGCCCCCAGCCCTCGCCTGCGGCTCGGTCGTTCGCTGCTATCGCAGCTCACCCTGCTGTCGTTCGGCGGCATCGTTCCGCATTGGGCGCTGGCATCCGGGGCGTGCGCCTGTCCGAGCCCGGGCCCGGCCATCCCGCCGCCCGCGGCGGCACGGGCGCCGCGGGCGGCCGGCAAGCTCGCCGCCGGTGGGGTGGTCCATATCACCAGCGACCGGGCCACCCTCACGCGCAACGGACAGGCGGTGCTCGAAGGCCATGTCGTGCTGCGCCAGGGTCAACGCAAGATCCAGGCGAAAAAGGTCTTGTACAACAGCCGCAACGGCTCCATCCAGACCCGCGGCGGCATCGAGTACACCGATCCGATGGTGCACGTCACCGGCAAAGGCGGCAGCTACTCGCCGCTCGAGGGCGCGCGGTTCGAAAACGCGCACTTCTCGCTGCTGCGACCCTCGGCCCGTGGTACCGCGCGGCTGATGCGGCTGACGCCCCAGGGCCTGCTTCGCCTCCAGGGGGTGGCCTTCACCACCTGCCGGCAGAGCCCGCCCGCGTGGGTGCTGCGCGCCGGCAAGATCACCCTCGACACGCGCAGCCGGGTCGGAACCGGCGAGAATGCCCGCATCGATCTGCATGGTGTCCCGATTCTCTACCTGCCCTGGGTATCCTTCCCCCTGGGCAACGTGCGCAAGAGCGGCTTCCTTTTCCCGACCTTCGGCAACACTTCGCGCGGCGGCTTCCAGATCTCCACTCCGTACTACTGGAACATCGCGCCAAATGCCGACTTCACCCTCGAGCCCACCGAGTACCAGAAGCGCGGCATCGACGCAGGCGGGGAGTTCCGGTTCCTCAGCCGGCGCGGGTACAGCGAGCTCGATTGGGACTATCTGCCGAACGATACGGCCTACCACGGCAGCCGCAGCCGCGTGAGGCTGCGCAGCGTCACCAGGCTGCCGGCGGGGCTGCGCCTGACGCTCGACGGGGAAAATGTCAGCGACAGCCGGTATTTCGAGGATTTCAGCAGCGGACCGCAAGGGGCCAGCACCGCCTTCCTCGACCGGCGGGCCATCCTCTCTTATCGCAGCGTGCACTGGAATATCCGGGGAATGGCCCAACAGTTCCAGACGATCGACAACACCCTGCCGTTCAACGATCGGCCATACTCTCGCGCCCCGGACCTGAACGTCGATGCCGATTACGGCTGGGGCCCCGGGGACCTGGTGCGTTACGGGTTCCAGTCCGAAGTGGTCGATTTCCGCCGCTCCAATCACGCGACCGGTGCCGAGGGGTGGCGGCTTGACTTCAAGCCCGTCGTCTCGCTCAATCTCGGCGGGCCTGGCTACTACATCCGCCCGTCCATCGCGTGGCGCGCCACCCAGTACGAGCTCTCGCACACCACCCCGGGCGAGCCGAGCGCCCCGTCGCGCACGCTGCCCATCGCCAGCGTGGATACCGGACTGAAGCTGGAGCGCACGGCCGGGGCGCACGGGCGGCGCCTGATCCTGCTCGAGCCTCGCCTGATGTACCTTTACGTGCCGTACCGCAACCAAAGCCAGCTGCCGATCTTCGATACCGGCCTGCCGGACCTCGAGCCCGTCGAACTCTTTCGCACCAACCGCTACGTGGGCGCCGACCGCGTGGGGGACGCCAACCAGGTGAGCGCCGCGCTCACGACCCGCCTGCTCAACGCCCGCGACGGCCGTCAATATCTGGCGGCGACCATCGGCGAGGAGTTCTATTTCACCACCCCGCGCGTGACGCTGCCCGGGGAGATCATGCCCACGGACCGCCGCTCGGACATCGTGGCCCAGCTCGCACTCACCGGCTTGCATCACTTCAGCGCTCATGCCGACCTGCAGTGGGATCCGCAGAACTCCCTGACCCAGCGCGCCGACATCGGCATCCAGTACCGGCCCTCTGGCGAGCGCGTGATCGATCTGAGCTATCGCTACGAGCGCGCAGGCATCGAGCAGGCCGCCCCGGGAACCTTCTCCTGCGCCACCGTGTCGAGTTTCGCAAGCGGCTGCTGCGCCTCGACGATCAGCCCCCTCGCCAGCAATTGCGGGATCCGGCAGGCGGCCATCTCAGCGGCCTGGCCCATCGGGCGCTCCTGGCTCGTCTTCGCCCGCGGGGTCTACTCTCTGCAAGACCATGAGGCACTGGAGAGATTCGTCGGCTTCGAGTACCGTTCCTGCTGCTGGAGCGTGCGTCTCGGCGCGCGCCGGTACGTGGCATTCCGGCCGACCCAGGCCGGACAGACCACCGGCGCCCAGGACACCGGCGTCTACCTGCAGGTGGAACTCACAGGCCTCGCCAGTGTCGGATCAGCGCCGGATAAGTTCCTGTCCGAGACGATTCCAGGATTTACACCAGCCGGATCCGCGGCGGGCGGCTACACTCGGGAGAACCCGAGCTTCCCGGCAACGACTCCCTAAATACGATCGAGGATTCATGCGCATGCGGCGGCTTTTTCCCTTCCCCCTCCGACCGGGGCCCGGCGCCCGCTCGCTCGGGACGATGTGCGCCCTCGGGGCGCTGGCCCTGCTCGCCGTGCTGCTCATCCCAGGCCAGGCGCGGGCACAGACCCGCCAGATCTCCACTCAGGGCGAGCTGCTCGACCGGATCGCTGCCGTCGTCAACAGCGGCGTGGTGCTTGAGAGCCAGCTCGACAACCGGGTGAAGGAAGTCAAGGCCCAGCTGCAGGCCGAGGGACTGACCCCGCCGCCCGAGAGCGTGCTGCGCAAACAGGTGCTCAACAGCCTGATCCTGGAGCAGGTGCAGCTGCAGCAGGCCGAGCAGGAAGGCATCACGATATCGGACGATGAGCTGAATTCGGCTTTGCAAGACGTGGCGAAGCGCAATCAGATCGCCTTCGCCAACCTGCCGACAGCGCTGGCGCAGGAGGGCATCAACTACGCCTCCTACCGCGACCAGATGCGCGATCAGCTCATGATCGGCCTGCTGAGGCAGCGGGACGTGCTGCAGCGCATAGTGGTCACCCCGCGCGAAATCGACCAGTTCCTCGCCAGGGAGGCCAAGCAGCCTTCGGCCGGCGAAGAATACGACGTATCGCAAATCCTCATTGCACTGTCTTCCGACGCGACACCGACCCAGATCACCGCCGCACGGCACCTCGCGAGCAAGGTCGACCGGCTCGCCCAGGCAGGCAAGAACTTCGCCAGCCTGGCGGTCGCTTATTCAAACGCCTCCGACGCCTTGAAGGGCGGCAATCTCGGCTGGCGCAAGGGAGCCGAGCTGCCGACGTTCATGACCAACATCATCCCCCGCCTCAAGCGGGGGCAAGTGAGCGGCGTGGTACGCACGCCCTCGGGCTTTCACATCTTCAAGCTGGACAATGTCCGGCGCAATGAGAAGAGGGACATCGTCGAGCAGGTCCACGTGCGCCACATTCTCCTCATTCCCAACGCGCTGCAGGACAACGCGACGGTGCGGGAGCGGCTGGAGAAGATCCGCCGAAACATCCTTGCCGGCAAGGTCAAGTTCTCGGTGGAGGCGGCGTCGGTCTCCCAGGACCCGGGCTCGGCCTCCGACGGCGGTAACCTCGGCTGGCAGAGTCCCAGTGTCTACACGAAGCGGTTCGCCGCCGCGATCGCCAAACTCAAGGTCGGCCAGATCAGCCAGCCGTTCCAGACGCGCTACGGATGGCACATTGTGCAGCTGCTCGGGCGCCGCAAGTACGACGAAACCAAGGAGATGAAGCGCCTGCAGGCCATGGAGGCGATCCGCGCGAGCAAAGCCGAAGAGGACACCGAGCTGTGGCTGCAGCGGCTGCGCGATGAGGCGTACATCAAGGTCCTGAACGGCTGAGCCGAGCCGGCTCTGATGCTCCCGCGCATCGCGCTGACTTCGGGCGAGCCCGCGGGGGTGGGCCCGGAGCTGTGCCTGCGCATGGCTTCGCGGCGCTTTGACTGCGAGCTGGTCTGCCTCGGCGACCGGGAGCTGCTTGGCGAGCGCGCCCGGCAGCTCGGCCTTCAGGTGAACTTTCGCCCGTACGGGGGCCCGGCACAGGCTCGTGAGCCCGGCACTCTCATCGTCGAGCATCACCCGCTCCGCGCCCCCGCCGCCGCCGGCCGGCCCGACACGCGCAACGCCCGCTACGTGATCGATCTGCTCGAGCGCGCATGCGATGGGGCCCTCGGCGGCGAGTTTTCCGCGATCGTGACCGCTCCGGTGCACAAAGGCATCATCAACGATGCCGGCCAGCCCTTTACCGGCCATACCGAATACTTCGCCGAGCGCGCCGGCGGCTCGCCGGTCATGATGCTCGCCACGGGCTCGCTGCGAGTGGCGCTCGCCACCACGCACCTGCCGCTTCGCGAGGTGAGCGCCGCCATCACGCTCTCATCGCTCTGCAACACCCTGGCCGTGCTCGATCGGGACCTGAGGACACGGTGGGGCATCGAGCGCCCGCGCATCGCCGTCTGCGGCCTGAACCCACACGCCGGCGAGGGAGGGCACCTGGGCGATGAGGAAATCCGCGTCATCACCCCGGCCATCGACCGCATGAGGCGGCAGGGCCTGGCCGTGCACGGCCCCCTTCCCGCCGACACCGTGTTCGTGCCTCACGTTCTTTCCGGTTACGACGCGATACTGACGATGTACCACGACCAGGGCCTGCCGGTGATCAAGCACGCGGGGTTCGACACCGCGGTGAACGTCACGCTCGGCCTGCCGATCGTGCGCACTTCGGTCGATCACGGCACCGCACTCGATCTGGCTGGAACCGGGTGCGCCGATCCGGGCAGCCTCATCGCCGCCATCGAGCTGGCCGTGAAGCTGGCTCTTCCCAAAGCCGCAAGCGCTTGACCGGGTCGAGTCGCAAAGCGGCGAGCGGACAGAGGGAGGTCCGCCCTGGGCACCCGGTGAAGCAGGGACCGCGCGGCGGAATGCGCGCGCGCAAGCGATTCGGCCAGCATTTCCTGCACGATCCGGGGGTCATCGAGCGCATCGTGGCAGCGCTCTCGCCTGGCCCCGGGGACTGCCTGGTGGAAATCGGTCCGGGGCGTGGCGCGCTCACGCGAGCGTTGTTGCAATCCCCCTGCCGCTCCCTCGATGCGATCGAGATCGACCGCGACCTGGCGGCGCAGCTGCGCGAGGCGTTCGCCGCGGAGCGGCGCTTCACGCTTCACGAGACGGACGCGCTGCGTTTCGACTTCACGGCGCTCGCCCGCGAGCGGGGGCGGCTGCGCGTGCTCGGCAATCTGCCCTACAACATCTCGACACCGCTGCTGTTTCACCTGCTGCAGAGTCTGCAGTCGATCTCGGACCTGCACGTGATGCTGCAGCGGGAGGTGATCGAGCGCATGGCGGCGGCCCCCGGCAACGGCGCATATGGCCGGCTCACCGTCATGCTCGCCCCCTGGGTGAGGGTGGAGCGGCTGTTCGACGTCGGGCCCGGCGCCTTCCAGCCGCCGCCCAGAGTGTGGTCCGCGGTCGCCCGGCTGACCGTGCGGCCCAGGCCGTCCTTCCCTGTGAGCCCCGCCTTTGCCGCCGTGGTGGCGGCCGCGTTCGCCCACCGCCGCAAGACGCTGCGCAATGCGCTGAGGGGCCTCGTCACCGCCGATCAGATCGAGCGCTGCGGGGTCGATCCCGCAGCGCGTCCCGAGACGCTGCCACCTGAGGCCTTCAACGCGATCGCGGAACGAGCCGGTGCTGCTTCCGGATCCAGCTTGAGTTAGGCTAGGCGCCTGTCTTCCCCGGTGGCGCCGTCGATTTGGAGCGCCCCTGAGTCGGACGGTCGCCCGATCGGGGGCAAAGGCGTGACGCAAATATGACAGCCGAAGCCTATCGCCGCATCCTGCTGGTGCTCGACCTCACCGAGGACAGCCTGCAAATTGGCAGACGCGCAGTGGCCGTGGCCGCGCAATTGGGCGCGAAGATCGAGCTGCTGCACGTGCTCGAGTTCCTGCCGATCGAGCCCATGGCCGAGACGCTGATGGCCTCGGTCCGCATCGAGGACGAGCGGCTCGATCGCGCCCGCTCGCGCCTCGCGGCGCTGGCCTTGGAGCTCGGCGTGCCGGAGGCGCCCTGCCGGGTCGAGACCGGCAGCGTCAAGGCCGAGATCGTGCGCATCGCCCGGGAGTGCCAGGCGGACTTGATCGTCCTCGGCAGCCGTGAGCGCCATGGACTGTCCATATTGGTGAATCTCACCGAAGACACCGTCCTGCACGCCGCGCCCTGCGACGTGCTGGCCGTGCGCGTCAGCAGGCCACCCGGTTAAGATTGGGCGCATGGAAGCCGCTCACAAGATCCGCGTCGACGTCGAAACCAGCTACCTGCGCGAAGAATCGGATCCGCGGGACCTGCGCTACGTTTTCTCCTACACCATCACGATCCGCAACGAAGGCGGATCGCCGGCGACACTTCTGAGCCGATACTGGAAGATCACCGATGCCAACGGCGGGGTGAAGGAAGTTCGCGGCGAAGGCGTCGTCGGCGAGCAACCGCGCCTCGAGCCCGGCCAGGGCTTCCGCTACTCGAGCGGCGCGGTGCTCGAGACCCCCGTGGGCACGATGCAGGGCAGCTACCAGATGATCGACGGCGAGGGGCGGCGGTTCGATGCGCCGATCCCGCTGTTCCGCCTGGCGATGCCCGGGATCTTGCAGTGAGCCGCCATGCCATCGGCGATGTACAGGGGTGCTACGATGAGCTTCGCGCCCTTCTCGATCGCATCGGATTCTCCGCCGACCGGGACCGGCTGTGGTTCGTCGGCGATCTGGTCAATCGGGGACCGAAGTCGCTCGAAGCGCTCAGGCTCGTCCGATCTCTCGGCGACAATGCCGTCGTGGTGCTCGGCAACCACGACCTGCACCTGCTCGCCGTCGCCATCGGGGGCCGCCGCGCGCGCCCTTCCGACACGCTGGAGGCGATCCTCTCGGCGAGCGACCGGGAGAAGCTGCTCGAGTGGCTCGCGAGCCGCCCGCTCGCTCACTTCGAGGACGGTGATCTCATGGTCCATGCGGGGGTCGTGCCGCAATGGACGGTGCAGGCGACTCTGGCGCTGGCGGGCGAAGTC
This sequence comes from Pseudomonadota bacterium, assembly GCA_021805865.1. GTDB lineage: Bacteria > Pseudomonadota > Gammaproteobacteria > Steroidobacterales > Steroidobacteraceae > 13-2-20CM-66-19. The sequence goes on along the minus strand of JAJZDX010000021.1, from coordinate 37,882 downwards.
CAATCCGCCCTGGCGCAACAGCCGCAAAGGATCTTCGACAATATGTACGGCGACCAGCCGGATCACTGGAGTCCCGACCTCGCGGGCACGGACCGCATGCGCTTCGTGATCAACGTGCTCACCCGCATGCGCGTGTGCACCCGTGAGGGCCGGATCAACCTCGAGATCAAGGGCAAGCCACCCGAGGAGAGCTCTCCCTGGCGCCCCTGGTTCGATGTCAAGCGCCTCACCGGCGGCGCGCGCGTGATCTGCGGCCATTGGTCGGCGCTCGGTCTGCTGGTGCGCCGGGACGTGGTGGCGCTGGACACCGGCTGTGTGTGGGGCGGGGCGCTGACGGCATTCGACCTGGACTGCGGTACCACCGTTTCGGTCCCCTCGCACGGCTATCGCTCCATAGAAGGCTAGGAGATCCGCCATGGAGCCTCTGCACAGCATCAATTTTCAACAGTGGATCGAGCGGCACCGGCAGCTGCTGAAGCCTCCGGTCGGCAACAAGCGCGTATTTGAGGACGGTGATTTCATCATCATGGTGGTCGGCGGCCCGAACTCGCGCAGCGACTACCATGTCGATCCCGGGCAGGAGCTCTTCTACCAGATCGAGGGCGACATGGTGCTCAAGACCCGTCAGGATGGACGCCTCGTCGATGTGCCCATCCGCCAGGGCGAGATGCTGCTGCTGCCGGCGCTCGTGCCGCACTCCCCGCAGCGCCCCGCGGACACCGTGGGTCTGGTGATCGAGCGGCGCCGCAGCGGCGGGGAGCGCGACGGCTTTCAATGGTATTGCGGGGGCTGTGCAACGCTGCTGCACGAAGAGCTCATCGAGCTGACCGACATCGAGAAACAGCTGCCGCCGGTATTCGAGCGTTTCTACGCCAGCGCCGCGGCGCGCACCTGCAAGCGCTGCGGCAGCGTACTGGAGCCCTGACCGCCGGCCCGGAGGCCGGCGCCGGCTCGTCCCTTGCCCGGCACCGCGAAGCCCGCGGCACTTCCGCAAGACTCAATCCGGCTCCGGAATCCCGATCCGGTGGGTCGACTTGACCTCCTCCATCACGAAGTAGCTGTGCGTCTGCTGCACGCCGCGCACCCCGGCGATGTAATCGCCAAGCAGCGTGCGATAGCTCGCCATGTCTTTGACGCGCACCTTGAGCAGGTAGTCGAAGCCGCCCGCGACCATGTGGCATTCCATGATCTCGTCATGGGCCTTCACCATGTCCTTGAAGCGCTCGAACGCATCCGGGGTCGTGCGGTCGAGCGACACCTCGATGTAGGCCAGCAGGCTCAATCCCAGGCGGCGCGCATTCAGATGCGCGAAGTACCCGTTGATGAATCCGTTCCTCTCCAGGCGGCGGATGCGCTCCAGAGTCGGAGTGACCGTGAGATTGACCTCCCTGGCCAGCTGCGATACCGGGACACGCCCATCTTGCTGCAGCAGCGCAAGCAACCTGCGATCGATGCGGTCCGGGGGGCGGGCGCTTCGGGAAGTGGATTTCGCCATAGCCAGTCAATTTTACTACTATTAGCGAAAAATTATGAAATTATTCTCTGTATGAACGGATATTATTAGAACAATACACTAGCTACCCCGCATCATCCATGGCCGCCCTAGCCGAGCTCCACGGGACGGTTTCACCGTCCGAAAGCGACCTCGAAGCACTTCGATGGCAGATCCGCTCCGCGACGCTCCGCTGCGAGCAGGCGGCGGCGCAGGCGATGTCCGAAGAGTTGCTCACGCACCGCCAGACGCTCGAGGAGGCGCGTCGGCAGGCGGTGCGCTGGGTGGAGGCGGCCCGTGCGCAGGCACGCGCCGGCTCCCTGGTCGAGTCGCTCCTCGGTCAGTTCCCGCTCGACAGCGCCGAGGGCAAGGCGCTGATGGGACTGGCCGAGGCGCTGCTGCGCACTCCCGATCCTGCCTGCGCCGACCGTCTCATCGCCGAGCGTCTGCGCATCGTTCGAGGCCACCGAACAGGCAGCCTGAGCCCCGGTATCCGGTTGGGACTCGCGCTGCTGCGCACGGCGGGGCGCATGCTGCCCGATCCGCAGACCCTGCTCGTGGAACCGCCCGGCATGGCGCACACCGTGGTGGCACCGGTGACTCGCCGCGCGATGCGGCGGGCCATGAAGCTGATGGGTCAGGCCTTCATCGTCGGGGACTCCATTGAATCGGCGCTGAAGCGCGGCGGGAAGGACCCTGCGCTCGCCCTGTGCTCCTTCGACATGCTGGGCGAAGGCGCCCGCACGGACTGCGATGCCGAACGTTATTTCAACGCCTACACGCGCGCGATCGAGGCATTAGGCCGGCAGCCCGCAGCCCCCGTGCACCAACGATCGGGCATCTCCGTAAAGCTCTCCGCGCTGGAGCCCCGCTATGCGCTGGCACAGCGTCCGCGGGTGCTCGAGCGCCTGGTGCCGCAGGCCATCTCCCTTGCCCGCAGCGCGTGCGCCAGCGGCATCGGGCTGACCATCGATGCCGAAGAGGCTGACCGCCTCGATCTGTCGCTCGACATCGTGGAGGCGCTGGCGCGCGATCGGCAGACGTGCCACTGGGAGGGACTCGGACTTGCGGTACAGGCCTATGGGCGGCGCGCACCGCTCGTACTCGACTGGACCGCCCGGCTGGCGCGCGAGACGGGTCGGCGCATGAGCGTGCGCGTGGTCAAGGGCGCCTACTGGGATGCGGAGATCAAACGCGCCCAGGAGCGCGGCCTCGAGAGCTTTCCGGTCTACACGTCCAAAGCGCTGACCGACGCCGGCTACCTGGTGTGCGTGCACAGGCTCTTCGCCGCCCAGGATGTGATCTATCCCCAATTCGCCACGCACAATGCGCTCACCGTGGCGGCCGTGATGGCGCTGGCGCCGGCGGGAGCGGCGTACGAGTTCCAGCGCCTGCACGGCATGGGCCAGTCGCTTTACGCAGCGGTACGCGCCGCCAGGCCCGACCTGCCGCCGGTACGCGCATACGCGCCGGTCGGCACCCACGAGGAGCTGCTGCCCTACCTGGTGCGCCGACTCCTCGAAAACGGCGCCAACACCTCCTTCGTTCATCATTTTCTAGACAAACGGATTCCCGTGGAGCACGTCGTGGGCCAGATCCTTCCCGAGTCCGCCGGCACGGCCGCGCAATCTTCGAGCCTCCTGCGCGAGCCGCCGCGGCTTTACGGTGCGCGCGAGAATTCCCGCGGCGCAGACTTCGGCAATCCGGCCGACCTCGCGGGCCTGCAGGCGGAGCTGCACGCCCACGCCGGCCGACGCGAGGAGGGCGGGCCATTGCTTGCCGGCGGCGGGACAGCCCGGCCGCAGGTGCCGGTGCTCTCACCGGCCACCGGCGAGACGGTCGGCCTCACCCGTGATGCCACCGAAGCCGAGATCCTCGGCGCCATGGCCGGTGCCGCACGCGCCGCGCGCGCCTGGGACGGGCGGCCGGCGGCCGAGCGCGCCGCATGCCTCACCCGAGCGGCGGATCTGCTGGAGAGTCGCCGCGGCGCCTTCCTCGCCCTGCTGGTGCGCGAGGCCGGCAAAACGCTCCCCGACGCGGTGGCGGAGGTGCGCGAGGCAGCGGATTTCTGCCGCTATTACGCCGAGCGAGGCAACGCGCTGTTCGGCAGTCCGCAGGTGCTGCCCGGTCCGGTGGGCGAGCGCAATCTGCTCTCGCTCGAGGGCCGCGGCGTGTTCGCGTGCATCAGTCCGTGGAACTTTCCGCTGGCCATCTTCACGGGACAGATTGCCGCGGCGCTGATGGCGGGCAACGCCGTGGTCGCCAAGCCCGCGCCGGCAACGCCGCTCATCGCCCACGCCATGACCAGGCTGCTGCACGAGGCGGGCATCCCGCGGGACGTCCTGCAATTGACTCCGGCCGATGGACCGCTGTTCGGCGCCATCGCGCTCACCCACCCGGCGCTCGCCGGCGTGGCGTTCACCGGCTCGACCCGTACGGCCGCCACCATCAACCGCACGCTCGCCGCACGCGAGGGCCCCATCGTTCCGCTCATCGCCGAAACCGGCGGCGTGAACGCCATGATCGTCGATGCCACCGCGCTCGCGGAACAGGTCGTGGACGACGTCATCGCCTCGGCGTTCACCAGCGCGGGCCAGCGCTGCTCGGCGCTGCGAGTGTTGTATCTGCAGGAGGACATCGCCGACCGGATCATCGAGATGCTGATCGGCGCGATGCGCTGCCTGCGGCTCGGAGACCCGGCCGATCCTGCCACTGACGTGGGGCCGGTGATCGGAGGCGAGGCGATCGAGCGTCTGCGCGCCCATGCCGAGCGCATGCAGCGCAGCGCGAAGCTCCTGTACGCCTGCCCGACCACCGGCTGTCCGGCCGGCGGGCATTTCTTCGGGCCACAGCTGATCGAGCTTGCCTCACTCGATCAGCTGAAGACCGAGGAATTCGGCCCCATCCTGCACGTGGCCCGCTATCGCGCCGGACAGCTGCCCGAGGTGATCGAGGCGGTGCGCGCCACCGGATTCGGACTGACGCTCGGTGTGCACAGCCGGCTCGAAAGCCTCGCCGAGCACATATTCCGCTCTCTGCCGGCCGGCAACACCTACGTCAATCGCAACATGATCGGCGCGGTGGTCGGCGTTCAGCCCTTCGGCGGCCAGGGCCTCTCGGGCACCGGCCCCAAGGCCGGCGGTCCGCACTACCTGCAGCGCTTCGCAACCGAGCGCACCCTCACCATCAACACCGCCGCCATCGGCGGCGCCGTGGAACTGCTCGCCTAGGTGGCCGGGGCTCTCAGCGCCTCCACCAGCTCCCCGAAGGAATCGAGCGGCGGCGCACAGACGCTTCCGCGGCAGACATACGCCGTCGCCAGCCCCCGCGGTGCCTTCTGGGCGAGCGCCGGCGGCAGATCGGTCACATCGGCCGGTATCGCGAGCACCATCCGGCGCGGCGCATACAGCCGCGCGAGCTCTCGCCCCCACGCCTCGATGGCGGACGCCTCGCCGCGCAGAATGACGATCTGCGGCGGGTGCAGCAGCTCATCGAGCGCCGTCAACATGGTCATGTGGGCCTGCGGGTATTGCTCGAGCGGCGCCCAGCCGGCGCGCACCGTGCGCTCGGCCGCCTCGAGATAGCGGCTTTCGCCGAGCAGGTATCCCAGGCGCAGCAGAACACGGACCGCCACACCGTTGCCGCAGGGGATGGCATCGTCGCTGAAGGACTTCAGCCGGTGAAGCAGCGTCTCGTGATCGTCGGAGGTGAAGAAGAATCCCCCTTCGGGATCGGCGAAGTGCCTCAGCAGCGCCTCGGTGAGCTCGCGCGCGAAGGCGAGCTCATCGGCGCGGAACCTCAACTGCTGCAGCTCGAGCACCCCGTCGGCGAGGAATGCATAGTCATCGAGGTAGGCATTCAGATGCGCGCGCCCGCAGTATGTGGCCGACAGACGGCCCTCACGCCACAGCGCTCGGCGTGCGAAGCCCAGCGCCCGCTCGGCCGAACCGCCCAGACCTTCACAGCCGAGCGCCCGTGCCGCGATCGCCATGCCGCGGATCGCCAGCCCATTCCAGGCGGTGAGAATCTTCTCGTCCCGTGCCGGGCGCTGCCGCCGCTCCCGCGCCTCGAGGAGCTTGCCCCGCGCGGCCTCGAGCAGCGGCTCGATACGGTCCACGGGCTGCTGCAGCTGCTGCGCGACGTCCTCCACGGAACGCGCCGCATGCAGCTGCCATGCGCCCTCGAAGTTCGGCGGAGCATCAAGGCCGTAGCGAAGCGCGAAGGCGGAGTATTCCTCGCCCGTGAGGAGCGAGCCAACCTCCTCGCGATCCCACACGTAGTACCTGCCCTCGTGCCCGGCGGAATCCGCATCGAGGCTCGAGTAATACCCGCCCTCGGCGGACTGCATCTCCCGCTGCAGCCATCCTGCGGTCTCATCCGCGACGTTCGCATAGAAGGCGTCTCCGGTCGCCACATATGCTTGCGCGTAGACCGCAAGCAGCCAGGCGTTGTCGTAGAGCATCTTCTCGAAATGCGGAATCAACCATCGGTCGTCCGTGGAATAGCGGCAGAAGCCGCCGGCAAGCTGATCGTTGAGACCTCCGCCGGCCATCCGCTGCAGGGTGAGTCCTGCGAGGTACAGCGCCTTGAGATCCGGCTGCTCCCCCTCGGCGCTGTCGCGCCAATGGCGCAGCAGCCGCTCGAGCGAGCCCGGATGGGGGAACTTCGGTGCACCGCCGAATCCGCCGTGCCGCCCATCGAAGGCGCGCTCGAGCGCCGCGCGTGCCAGCCGCAGCGGCGCATCGCTCAGCTCGAGGTCTTTCGCGGGCGGCGGCGCATCGATGGCCGCGAACGCCGCGGCGAGCGCCTCGTTCTGCGCATGCAGCTCCTCACGGTGTTCCCGGTAGTACTGCGCCACTCGCTGCAGCAGGTCCCCGAAGGCGGGCAGTCCGTGGCGCGCCTGCGCAGGGAAGTAGGTGCCGCCGAAGAACGGCCGCCTCTCGGGTGTCAGAAACATCGTGAGCGGCCAGCCGCCGGGCCCCTGCGTCAACATCTGCTGGGCGATCTGATAGATGCGATCAACGTCGGGACGCTCCTCCCGGTCCACCTTGATGTTGATGAACTGCTCATTCAACACCCGGGCGGTGACCTCGTCCTCGAAGCTCTCGGCGGCGAGCACGTGGCACCAGTGGCAGGCGGCATAACCGACGCTCAGGTGCACGGGCCGGCCGCGCGCACGGGCGAGATCGAATGCCTCATCGCCCCAGGGATACCACTCGACCGGATTGTGGGCGTGCTGGCGCAGGTAGGGGCTCGTCTCCCCGATCAGCCGGTTGGTGTACCGGGGCGTGCCATCGGCATTGAGATGTCGGATTTCCATCGCATTCCAGTATACTGCCGCACCCGCGCATCCGCCCGCCGCCCGGACATCCGCATTGAGCGCCTCCTCCCCTCCCATTGCCGAGCATTCCCAGCGGGTGCTGCGCCTCGAGCGCGGCGAAGAGCGCCGCATCGCCGCCGGGCATCCATGGGTCTTCAGCAACGAGGTCGCGGCCGACACGCCGCTCAAGGCGTTCACTCCCGGGGAGCAGGCGCAGGTCCAGTCGCATCGCGGACAATTTCTTGGCTACGCATACGTCAATCCGCATGCGTTGATCTGTGCGCGAATTCTCAGCAGGGATGCGGCGCATCCTGTGGATCTCGCCCTCATCGAGCACCGGCTGCGCACGGCGCTCACGCTCCGCGAGCGACTCTGCCGCGAGCCGTATTACCGCCTGGTATTCGGAGAGTCCGACGGCCTGCCCGGCCTGGTCCTCGACCGCTACGCGGACTTCATGGTCGGACAGATCGCCACGGCCGGCATGGAGCGGTTGAGAGAGACGGTCGAGCAGGCCGTGCGGGCCCAGCTCTGCCCGGCCGGCCTCTATTGGAAGAACGATTCGGGCGCCCGTCAGCTCGAGCAGCTCCCGCAGCTCGCGCAGGCCGCCTTCGGCGAGGTTCCCGAGGACATCACCGTGCACGAGGCCGGGCTGCGCTTCACCGCGCCGCTCGTGCACGGGCAGAAAACCGGATGGTTCTACGACCAGTGCGGCAATCGGGCCCGGCTGGCGCGCTACCTGTGGCCGGGCGCACGCGTGCTGGATGTGTGCAGCTACGTGGGCGCCTGGGGGATCACCGCGCTGCGGGCGGGGGCCGCCTCCGCCTGCTGTGTCGATTCCTCGGAAACCGCATTGCGCTATGCCGAGCGCAATGCGCGGGCCAACGGTTTCGGGCTGCAGACTCTGCACGCCGACGCATTCGAGGCGCTGAAGAGCCTGCATGAGCGCGGAGAGCGCTTCGATGTGGTCGTGCTCGATCCGCCGGCGTTCATCAAGCGCAAGAAGGACATTCCCCGGGGGCAGGCCGCCTACCGCAAGCTCAATCAGCTGGCGCTCTCGCTCATCGAGGGCGAGGGACTGCTGGTGTCCTGCTCCTGCTCCTATCACCTCGCGCCCGAGGCGCTCACCGAAATCCTTCAGGCCGCCGCCCGCCACAGCGGCCGGGGCGTGCAGATCCTGGAGGCGGGCGGCCAGTCGCCCGACCACCCCATCCATCCCGCCATCCCCGAGACGCGCTACCTCAAGGCGCTCTTTTGCCGCGTAACGCTCGAGCTCGGGTAGACTTCCACCCCCATGATGATCCGATACCCCAATATCAATCCCATCGCCTTCCGCATCGGCCCGCTCAAGGTGCACTGGTACGGAATCATGTACCTGATCGGGTTCGCCTCCGGCTGGGGACTGGGGCGCTATCGCGCCTCGCGGCCCGGCTCGACCTGGAAGCCGGTGGATGTCGATGACGTGATCTTCTTTGGCATGCTGGGCGGACTGCTCGGCGGCCGCCTCGGCTACGTGCTGATTTACGGCATGACGTTCTGGACCCGGCAGAACCCCTGGTACCCGATCGAGGTCTGGGACGGAGGCATGTCCATTCATGGAGGATTCATCGGGGGCATCCTCGCGCTCGCGATTTTCGCCTGGCGCCGCGGCCGCAGGCTGGCGGACGTGCTCGATTTCATCTCACCGCTCATTGCTCCGGGGCTGTTCTTCGGCCGCATGGGCAACTTCATCAACGGCGAGCTCTGGGGCAAGCCCACCACGCTGCCCTGGGGGTTCCTGTACCACGGGGTGGTCCGCCAGCCCTCACAGCTCTACGAGGGCTTCCTCGAAGGCATCGTGACTTTCGTCGTGGTGTGGTGGTTCACTTCGCGGCCCCGCTCGCGGCTCGCGCCCACGGGACTGTTCGTGCTGCTCTATGGCACGTTCCGCTTTCTGATGGAATTCATCCGCCTGCCGGACCCGCAGCTCGGCTACCTCGCCTGGGGCTGGCTCACCATGGGACAGGTGCTGTCGTTCCCCATGATCCTGATCGGCATCGGATTGCTCGTGTACGCGCGCAAGACTCGCCTGCACTCGGGTAATTTCGCGCCCGCGCAGTAAAGCCCCGGGGATCAGGCCCGATGAGACCTTACCTGGACCTGATGAGCCGCATTCTGGAAGGTGGCACGCCCAAGAACGATCGCACCGGCACCGGCACCCTCTCGAGGTTCGGCGAGCAGATGCGCTTCGATCTCGGACAGGGCTTCCCCCTGGTGACCACCAAGCGCATCCACCTGCGCTCGGTGGTCTTTGAGCTGCTGTGGTTCCTTCGCGGCGAGACGAACGTCGCCTGGCTCCGCGAGCACAACGTGAGCATTTGGGACGAGTGGGCCGATGCCCGAGGCGAGCTGGGCCCGGTTTACGGCAGGCAGTGGCGCGCCTGGCCCGCACCGGACGGACGGGTCATCGATCAGATCAGCGCCGCGCTCGATCTGATCCGCCGCGATCCGGACTCCCGCCGCATCGTGGTGAGCGCATGGAACGTCGGGGAGCTCGAGCACATGCGCCTCATGCCCTGCCACGCGCTCTTCCAGTTCCACGTCGCCGGCGGCCGGCTCTCCTGCCAACTCTATCAGCGCAGCGCCGATGTGTTTCTCGGGGTGCCCTTCAACATCGCCAGCTATGCGCTGCTCACGCACATGTTCGCCCAGCAGTGCGGCCTTGAGCCCGGCGAGTTCATCTGGACCGGGGGGGACTGCCATCTGTATCTGAATCACCTCGATCAGGCGCGGCTGCAGCTCGCGCGCGCGCCATTTCCCGCTCCGAGGCTCAACATCCGCAGGCGTCCACCCACCCTCTTCGACTATGCGTTCGAGGATTTCGAGTTCGTGAACTACCGGCATCACCCCCCCATCAGCGCACCAGTGGCCGTCTGACGGTGCCCGTGAAGAACGTCAGCTCCGCAAGAGGCGCACCATGGTTCCGGGTGCGCAGATCGCCGGTTCACGGCCTCGGCGCATTCGCGCTGCGGCGCATCCGCAAGGGCACGCGCATCATCGAGTATCTCGGTGAGCGGGTCACGCACGAGGAGGCCGACCGCCGCTACGAGGACAGGGACGAGAGCGACGGCCACACCTTTCTGTTCATCGTCGACTCGAAGACGGTGCTCGACGGGGGGGTCGACGGCAACGATTCGCGCTTCATCAACCATTCCTGCGACCCCAACTGCGAGTCGGTGATCGAAGCCAAACGGGTGTTCATCGAGGCCACCCGCACCATCCAGCCGGGCGAGGAGCTGAGCTACGACTATCAGCTCGGCCGCGACGCGGACGACCCGCCGAACGTCGATGAGATTTACGCCTGCCGCTGCGGTCACGACAGCTGCCGCGGCACCATGCTCTGGCCGCCGAAGAAGCCCGCGCCCCGCAAACCGCCGCGCAAGCCGCGCGCCGCAGCGGCTGTGCGCCTCGAGACGAAGCGTGGCTCCGCGCCATCGGGGAAACGTGCCTCAGGGGCGGCCGCAAAGCGCTCCAAGCGACCCGCGCGCGCCAAGGCGCCCCGGCGCTGACTCCATGGGCACGACGACCCATGGCAAGGGCCGCGGCTGGACTCTGGCGGCCGTCATCGGCGCCCTCGGCGTCGTCTACGGCGACATCGGCACCAGTCCACTCTATGCGCTGGAGGAGACCCTGACCGAGGCGGGCCGCTTCAACCATCAGGCGGTGCTCGGCTCGCTGTCGCTCATCCTGTGGGCCCTCACCATCTCGGTCACCGTCAAGTACATCAGCATCATCATGCGCGCCGACAATGACGGCGAGGGCGGCATCCTCGCCATGTTCGCGCTGGCCCAGCGGCACTGTATCGCCGGGAGCCTCTGGGCGCGCATGGTGGTGTGGCTGGCGCTCGCGGGCACGGCGTTCTTCTTCTGCGACTCGCTGATCACCCCGGCGATCTCGGTGCTGAGCGCGGTGGAGGGCGTACAGGTGCTCGACCCCGGCTTCGTGCACGCGGTCATACCGATCACCGTCGGGGTCATCCTGGGTCTGTTCGCCTACCAGCGCCGCGGCACGGCCAAGATCGGCGCCCTGTTCGGTCCGGTCATGATCGTGTGGTTCGTGGTGCTCGCGCTCACGGGCATCGAGGCGATCCACGCCGACCCCGTGGTGCTCTACGCGGCAGATCCGCTCTACGGCATCGAGCTGCTCGCTCACCGACCGGAAGCTTCGTTCGGCATCATCGGCGCGGTGTTTCTCGCGCTCACCGGCGGCGAGGCGCTCTATGCCGACATGGGCCATTTCGGCAAGCAGCCGGTGCGCATCGCATGGTTCATCCTCGTCTGGCCGGCGCTGCTGCTCAACTACCTCGGCCAGGGCGCGCTGCAGCTCTCGCACGGCCGCTTCATTCCATTGGCGCTTTACTACATGGTGTCCGCCTCGGCGCTGCCCTGGATGGTGATCCTCGCGACCGCGGCCACCGTCATCGCCTCGCAGGCGGTCATATCGGGGGCGTACTCCATGGCGCGCCAGGCGGTGCAGCTCGACCTGCTGCCGCGCATCCGTGTGCTGCAGACCTCGGCCACCGAGCTCGGGCAGATCTACGTTCCGGCGGTCAACTGGCTGGTGTGCATCGCGGTGATCGGCTTCGTGGTGGGCTTCGGCTCCTCCAATGCGCTCTCGGGCGCATACGGCTCGGCCGTGGTCGGCACGATGCTGATCACGACCGTTCTCGGCGCCTTCGTCGCGCTCGATCAGTGGAACTGGCCGAAGTGGATCGTGGCACTGCTCTTCGGGCTGTTGTTCGTGGTCGATGCCATATTCGTGTTGGGCAACATGACCAAGGTGCCGACCGGAGGATGGATTCCGCTCGCCCTGGCGGTCGTGCTTTTCACGGTGTTCATCACCTGGCGCAGCGGGCGGATCGAGCTGCGCGCGGCGCTCGCCCGGCAGGCCGTCCCGCGAGGCGAGCTGCAGAAGCTGCTCGCGGGAGCCAAGCGCGTGCCCGGCACCGCCGTGTTCCTCGCCAGCACGCCCGACCTCGTGCCCTCGGCGCTGGTCCGCAACCTCGAGCACAATCATGTCGTCCACGAGAGGCTCATCATCCTCAACATGGAGATCGTGCGCTCCCCGCGCCAGGACCCGGCGCATCGCGTCGACATCGACGAGGTGCTTCCCGGGATCTATCTGGTCGCGGCGCGTTTCGGCTTCATGGAGACCCCCGACGTCGGGGCGGCGCTCAAGGCCTGCCGGACCCGCGGCCTGACGGTCTTCATGGAGGACAGCTCGTTCTTCGTCGGACAGCACGTGGTGCGCGCCAGGGAGCTGCCGGGCTGGCGGGGCCTGCAGCGAAACCTCTTTGCGCGCATGCAGCGCCACAGCACCCAGGCGGCCGAGTTCTTCCGCATGCCCTCCCGTGGCGTGGTGACGCTGAACACGGTGGTCGAGATCTAGCATGAGGCTCGGGCCGGACTCCTTTGCCCGCTCCGCCTCTTGCCGTGGGATCACCCGCCCGCGATGAGCATCCTGCGCCAGCCCCTGGTCTCGCTCATCGTGGCCATGGCGGAAAACGGCTGTATCGGACGCGACAACCGCCTGCCCTGGCGGCTGCCGCAGGACCTGCGGCGCTTCAAGGCCATGACGCTCGGCAAGCCGGTGTTGATGGGCCGCAGAACCTTCGATTCGATCGGCAGGCCGCTGCCCGACCGCCGCAACCTGGTATTGACACGAGCACGCGCATGGCGCTCAGAGGGTGTGCTGGCGGTGCATTCGCTCGGGCAGGCGCTCGGGTGCGCGCGGGACTCCGAGGAGCTGGTCGGCATCGGCGGTGCGGAGGTCTACCGGCTGCTGATGCCGTTCGCGCGCCGCATCTACCTGACCCTGGTGCATGCCGACATCGAAGGCGACACCTTTTTCCCCGCTTTGGATCCGACCCAATGGGCGGACGTCGAATGTCTCCGGCAGACGCCCGATGAGCGCAACCCCTACGCGCTCACCTTCCTGACCCTCGAGCGCAAAGGCGCCCCGCAGGCCCCCGGGGCGTACTGACGGCAGCGGCCGCTAGCCGATGGCCTTGGCCACCGCCCCGGCGAAATACGGGATGTTCTCGTGCCGCAGTCCAGCGATGTTGATACGGCTGTCGTCGGTCATGTACACGTGGTGCTGGTCGCGGAGCCGGCGGACCACGTCCTTGTCGATCCCGAGGTATGAAAACATGCCCTTTTGACGGACGATGTGGCTGAAATCCATGCTCGGGCAGGCCGCTGCCAGCGCCCGCGCCGCCGCGGCGCGCAATTCGAGGATCCGCTCGCGCATGCTCGAGAGCTCCCGCTCCCACAGGTCGCGCAGCCCGCTGCCCAGGATCCGCGCGACGATCGCGGCACCGTGGTCCGGGGGCATGGAATAAAGGCCCCTGGCGATGCGCACCAGCTGGCTGAGCGCGGCGTCGGCCTCCGTCCCCGTCTGGCTGAGCGAGACCAGGGCGCCGACCCGCTCGCGATAGAGGCCGAAATTCTTCGAGCAGGACACCGCGACCAGCGCCTCGGGCAGCTCCGCGCACAACAGCCGCGGCCCGAAGGCGTCCTCGGCCAACCCCCCGCCGAGGCCCTGGTAGGCGATGTCGATGAAGGGCAGCAGCGCGCGGTGCCGGATCAGCGACAGGACCTCCCGCCACTGACCCTCGGCAAGGTCCGCTCCCGTGGGGTTGTGACATGAGGCATGCAGCAGCACCACGGAGCGCGGGGGCAGCACATCCAGCGCGCCCATCATCGCATCGAAGGCCACCCCGCCCGTGGCGGCATCGAGGTAGGGATAGCGTTCGAGTGCAAGTCCGCACCCGGAGAGCAGCGGCACGTGATTGGCCCACGTAGGGTTGCTCACGTACACCACGGCATCGGGTGCTGCAGCGCGGATCAGCTCCGCGCCCAAGCGCAACGCGCCGCAGCCACCGGGGGCTTGAACGACGCGCACACGCCCCCCGGACAGCCCCGAGTGACCTTCTCCGAGGACCAGGCGTCCGATCGCCTCGTTGAACCCCGGATTGCCCGCGGGCGCCACATAGGTCTTGGTCGTCTGCCGCTCCAGCACTTCCCGCTCGGCTTCCCGCACGGCCTGCATGACCGGAGTCTCGCCCCCCTCGTCCCGGTAGACCCCGACCCCCAGATCGACCTTGCGAGGATCGGTGTCCGCACGGAAGGCAGCCATGAGACCCAGTATGGGGTCCGGCGCCAGACGATCGAGATGCTCGAGCACAGGATTCTCCTCGCCGCAAGCCGCATGCGGCACAAAGCGGATTTTACACGGCGGCGGTCACATTTCAGGCGCTCTGCGCTTCAAGGTGGGCCACCGGCCGCCGATACTGAATCCAGTACCGCCCCGTAGTGGCCCGGGTTGCCGTGCCCCTGCCCGGCATCCACGTAGGCACAGGGACTGGTAGGGGCATTGGCAGCACGTGATCCAGATCATCGGTAGTGTCGTCGTCCTGGCCTGCGTGGCCCTGGGCTTCGTGATCGAGGGCGGGAAGCTGCTCGCCCTGTGGCATCCGGCGGAGTTCATCATCATCGTGGGCGCCGCGCTCGGCGCCTTCGTCACGAGCAATCCGATCAAGGTGCTCAAGGCCACGATCGCGGACCTCGTCGCGCTGGTGAGACAGGAGCGCTACGAGCACGACGACTACGTCTCGCTCCTGAAGCTGCTCTACGACATCCTGGTGAAGATCCGCAAGGAAGGCCTGATGGCCATCGAGTCGGACATCGACTCGCCGAACGGAGGTCAGCTGTTCAAGAAATACCCGCAGATCGCCCAGGACCATCACCTGCGCCAGTTCATCACCGACAGCCTGCGCCTCATGGTCACGGGCAACCTCGATCCGCACGAGTTCGAGAGCCTGCTCGATGAGGAGCTCGAGACCTTTCACCAGGAGATCCACGAGCCCTCGCACGCCGTGCAGCGCCTGGCGGACTCGCTGCCGGGCTTCGGCATCGTGGCCGCGGTGCTCGGCATCGTCAACACCATGGCCTCGATCCAGGGCGCCGACACCTCGACCATCGGCGCGCGCGTCGCGAGCGCCCTGGTCGGCACCTTTCTCGGCATCCTGGTCTCGTACGGCTTCGCCGGCCCCCTCGCCGCCGCCATGGCTCATGCCGCCAATGACGAGGCCAAAGCCTTTGAGCTGGTGAAAATGGCTCTCGTGGCGAACGTGCGCGGCTACGTGCCGGCGATGGCCATCGAGTTCTCGCGCAAGCTCCTCTTCAGCGATGTCCGCCCGAGCTTCGCGGACCTCGAGGCGCAGTTGAAAGGCAAGGGCAAACCGAGCGCGGCCAAGACAGGCGCTGCCGCGAGTGCTGCGCCGGCCGGCGCCGCCAAAGCGAGCGGTTGATGGCCGCGAAAGGAGACGACAGACCCATCATCATCGTCAGGCGAAAGAAACGCGGCGGCGGTGAGCACCACGGCGGCGTGTGGAAGATCGCCTACGCCGACTTCGTCACCGCCATGATGGCATTCTTCCTGGTCATGTGGATCGTCACCGCCGTCAGCAAGCAGGAGCGGGCGGCGATCTTCAATTACTTCAAGAACCCGAGCATGCAGCCCGGCCACAGCGTCCGGGCCGCCGAAGGACCCATGGGCCCCGGCGGAGCCAGCACCAGCCCGATCAATCTCGGCGGCGGCCTGGATGCCGTCAAATCCCAGTCCAGTCAGGTCATCGACCTCGAGTCACCCGCCCCGGCACACTCTGCCGTCCCGGCCGGCGAGGAGCCTCACTCGGCAACCTCCTCCGGCGCACGCCAGTCCAGCCTGAAGAACGCCCGGAAACGGGTGAGCGACGCCGATCATCGCCGGCTCGAGTCCTTGATGGCCCAGCTGCGCAAGGCGGAGAACCGCAGCCAGGCGCTGAAGCCGTTCAAGAACCAGCTGCTGCTCGACATCACCCCGAGGGGCGTGCGCATCCAGATCGTGGACTCCAAGAACCGCCCCATGTTCGACCTGGGCAGCGCCAAGCTGCGCGTCTACACCCGCAGAATCCTGGAGACCCTGGCGCCCTACCTGAACTCCGTACCCAACCAGATCTCCATCATCGGCCATACCGATGCGCACCGCTACCCGCGACACGCCCCCTACACCAACTGGGAGCTGTCCGCCGACCGCGCCAATGCGGCGCGGCGTGCGCTGGTCGAGGGCGGCCTCGATCCGGGCAAGGTCGCCCGGGTGGTCGGCCTCGCCTCGACCGTGCTGTTCGACAGGGCCAACCCCTACTCTCCGGTCAATCGCCGCATCAGCATCATCGTCATGACCCGCAAGGAGGCCGAAGACGCGTTGCGCGCCGACATGGGCTCGAACACACCGCTGTCGCGCAGCCGACCCGCCGGTGCGCCGCCCCCCGCCGCAGCGCCCGTGCGCTGAGCGTTTCTTCACCCTCCGCTCACACTCGCCGGCGTAATTTTCCCCGCGCACGCCCCCCGGGGCGTGCACCAGCGTGGTTCGCGTTGCGCACCGGCAATGTGCGCCCGGGCACCGCGCCCGCTCCAAAGCACTGCAATTTCCAGCGTCTTCCCGCCACGGCCCCTTTTGGCACGGCGGATGCTTGGGCACTGAGACTGAGACATCACGGGCACGAGAAAGGTTCGGCATGCACAAGATCCTGTCGCAGACCCTTCCCTTGTTGGCGGCGTCCGCCCTGGCCACGATGCCGGGGCGTGCCCGGGCGGCCGGCTCGCCGGCCGAGACGCTCGCGCAGATGCTTGCCGCCTCGGGGATCACCGAGTCCGGCTACATCTCCGCTTCGTACTACCATTCCTCAGGCGGCAACACCTATCACCAGTTCGACACCGGGCACGATTCGTTCCAATTGGACCAGGCGGGCCTCACCCTCGCCTACCAGCCGAGCCATGGCTTCGGCGCCCTGGTGGACATGATCGCCGGCGATGACGCCAAGATCATCAACGCCGCGGAGAGCGCCTCCAGCTCGAGCAACAACATGTTCGACATGCTGCAGGCTTTCGTGCAGTACGCGAGCGGCAATCTGACCGTCCAGGCGGGCAAGTTCACCACGCTCGCGGGGGCGGAGGTCATCGCGCCGACCGGCAACATGAACTTCTCCCGCTCACTGCTGTTCTTCGCCGAGCCCATGACTCATACGGGCGTGCGCGCCACCTACGCAGTCAACCATGCGCTCAGCCTGATCGTTGGCGTGAACAATGGCTGGAACTACACCAACGTCAATGCGGGCTCGAAGACCGGGGAGTTCGGCATCGCCCTGACCCCGGACAAGCTGCTGTCGATCACCGCCCAGGCCTACATCGGCAACGACCCCGTGGATCTCGCCAAGCGCACGTTCTTCGATACCGTATGGACCTACAACGCGACCTCGGCACTGTCGTTCGTCGTGAGCTATGACTGGGGCAAGCAGGATGCGAGCAGCGTGACGAGAGGCGGAGAATGGGACGGGGTGGCCGGCTACGTGAACTACTGGCTCAACCAGCACTGGCGCGTGTCGCTGCGCGGCGAGGAGCTCGATGACCGAAACGGCTTCATTCTGGGCACAGGCACGCCGCAGAAAGTGAAGGAAGGCACCGTGACCGTGGGATACGACCCGGTGCCGTGCTTCGAGCTGCGCATCGAGGGCCGGTACGACACCTCGAATCGACCCACCTTCACGTACACCCGCATCAACCCAGCCACCGGCAAGCCGGTGACGACCTTCAGCACCCATCAGACCGAATTCGCCCTGCAGGGGGTGTACAAGTTCTAGCGATTCTAGCGAGACATATTCCACATCCCATGAGAAGGCGGAACGTGCTATGGTGATTCGGTATATTGCCACCGGCCGCAGGCCCTCCCCTTAATCCGATGCCAGCTTCCGCCACGCGCACACCGCCCGCCGAGGTTCAGGCGCCGCTTGTTTGGACCAATATCCTCTTGTTTTCATTGACCTTCCTCGCGGCCGTGGTGGTCGTGCCCTGGTATGGTCTGACACATGGATTCTCGCTGGGCGCGTGGGTGGTGTTCGGGGCCTTCTGGGCGGCAAACGAGCTGGCCGTCACCGCCGGGTATCACCGGCTTTGGGCCCACCGGGCATATGAGGCCCACTGGAGCCTGCGCATCCTGTTCATGGTGTTCGCCACCCAGGCGCTGCAGAACAGCGCCTGGGTGTGGTGCAGCGGCCATCGCAGGCATCATCTGTACGTCGATGACGTGGACCGCGACCCATACGCGGCCCCGCGCGGCTTCTGGTTCTCGCACATCGGCTGGATGATCCGGGAGTATCCGAGCGGCCGCGAGGACTTCACCAACATCCCCGATCTGCGCCGCGACCCGATCCTCGCCTTCCAGCACCGCTACTACGTGCCTCTGGTGCTCGCCACCAATATCGGCCTGCCGCTCGCCGTCGGCGCGTTGATGGGCCACGTGTGGGGCGTTTTCCTGCTCGCCGGCGTGCTGCGGCTGGTATTCAGCCACCACTTCACCTTCTTCATCAATTCGCTTGCGCACATGTGGGGCAGCCGCCCCTACACCGAGGACAACACCGCCCGGGACAACCCGGTGCTCGCGGTGCTTACTTTCGGCGAGGGCTATCACAACTTTCACCACATCTTCGCGCACGACTACCGCAACGGCGTGCGCTGGTGGCAATGGGATCCGACCAAGTGGCTGATCGCCAGCCTGCAGGTCGTCGGCCTCACCCGCAAGCTCAAGCGCACGCCCGTCTTCCAGATCCAGCGGGCGCTGCTCGCGATGCAATTCAAGCGTGCTCAGAACACCCTCGACCGCGTTCCGGACACGCAGGCATCCTCACGGATCAGCGAAGTGCGCCAGCACGTCGCGCGTGAGTACGAGAGCTTCCTCGCCGCCGTGGCCGACTGGGCCAAGATCAAAGAGCAGTGGCTGGCGGAGAAGAAACGGGCCGTCGTCGAGCACTGGGAGCACGCCAGCTTCCAGCTGCGGCTGAAGGAGCTCGAGCAGCGCCTGCGGCTGCAGCGGCGGCGCCTGCGGGTGCTGCAATCTCAGCTCGCCTGATCCCGCGCCCTCCATCACAACCAGGCAAGGGGGCCCATGGGACGCATCTTCGAAGTCCGCAAGCACACCATGTTTGCGCGCTGGAACCGCATGGCGAAGCAGTTCGCCCGGATCGCCAAGGACATCACCATGGCGGTGAAAGCGGGTGGCCCGGACCCTGCCAGCAACCCAGCGCTTCGGCGGGTGATTCAGAATGCTCGCGCGGTCAACATGCCCAAGGACAAGGTCGAGGCGGCAATCAAGCGCGCCGCCGGGCGTGATGCGACGAACTACCAGGAAGTGCACTACGAGGCCTACGCGCCGCACGGCGTGGCGCTGCTGGTGGAGGCAGCGACCGACAACCCCACACGTACCGTGGCCGCCGTGCGCAACATCGTCACCAAGGGCGGCGGCAATCTGGCGACCTCGGGCAGCGTCGGCTTCCTGTTCAAGCACATGGGCGTATTCCGCCTCGACCCGGCCGGTATCGACCAAGACGACCTTGAGCTGTACCTGATCGATCACGGCCTCGAGGAAATGGGCGAGAGCACCGGGGAGAAAGGCGAGCCGCAGATCGTGATCCGCTGCGCCTTCGCCGACTTCGGCAAGCTGCAGGAGGCGCTCGAGGCGCGCGGCTTGACCCCGGTGTCGGCCGAACACGAGTACCTCTGCACCGTCCCGACCGAGCTGCCCGAGGAGCAGGCCCAGGAAGTGCTCACCCTCATCGACAAACTGGAGCAGGACGATGACGTGCAGAGGGTCTTCCACACGCTGGCTTGACGGCACCGACCGCTCCGGGGAGCCGCTCGGCTCATCCCGAGCCTCGTCCCTTGCGGGCCCCGGCGTTGCCGCATTCAAACTCGCTGCAGGCATTTTCCGACGCGGCCCGCTCATCGGCCTCCCGGTCATGCGTGACGCATGAGCCGGACGGGCTTGCGGTCCCCAAGGCGCCCGCCGCGACGCTAATCCGGCATCGGCGTCAGACGATCGGCAAGGGCATCCTCGAAGCCGAAGTTGCGCAAGTCCCGGACGCGCTGCGGATAGAGAATCCCATCGAGGTGATCCACCTCGTGCTGCACCACCCGCGCATGGAAGCCCTCCACCGTACGGTCGATGGGCCGTCCTTCCTGATCGAATCCCCGGTAGCGCAGCCGCTTGAAGCGCGGCACCAGCCCCCGCAGACCCGGCACCGACAGGCACCCCTCCCAGCCCTCCTCCTGGCTCTCCCCGAGCGGTGTCAGCTGCGGGTTCACCAGCACCGTGTAGGGCACGGGCGAGGCGTGCGGGTAGCGAGGATTGGCGGTCACTTCGAACACCACCACCCGCAAGCTCACACCGATTTGCGGCGCGGCCAGACCCGCGCCGTTGAGGGCGCGCATCGTGTCGTTCATGTCCGATGCCAGGGACGCGAGCTCGGCGTCGAAGCGCAGCACCGGAGCGGCCGCCTCAGCCAGCAGCGGCTCGCCCATTTTCAGCACCCGCCGAACACTCATGGAAGTACAGTACAATACTTCACCGCCCAGCGGAGAGCCGCCCAATGTTGAAGACGACGGATCCCGAGGAATCCTTCCGGAACAAAGTCATATGGTGGTCGGCCATCATCGTCGGGGCCGCGATCATCGGCGTCGGAGCATACTTTCGGCTCCGCCCCGCGCCCCAGGCGCCCGTTCAGCCTGCGCCCCCTCCCGCCGCGCAGCAGCCGCAGCAGCAGGCCGCTCCGCTGACGCCTGCAGCGCCCCCGGCACCCGTGATTCAGCATCCGGTCCCGGCGCAGAGCGCGCAAACGGCGGCGGCCACCCTTCCCACGCTGAATCGCAGCGATCCGACCGTCCTCGATGCGCTGACCCGTCTCGTCGGCCAGCCGGCGGTCGCCCGCTTCCTCGTACCCAAGACCATCATCCGGCACATCGTGGTGACCGTCGACAACCTGCCGCGTGCCAAGGTGGCGGCCAACCTGCGTCCCATCCGACCGACGCCCGGCCAGACGGTCATCAACCAGCAAGGCGGGACCACGCTGCTCAGCCAGAGCAATTACGCGCGCTACACGCCCTTCGTGAAGGTCATTGGCGCGATGGACATGAAGTCCCTTGCGGCGCTCTACTTCCGGCTCTACCCGCTGTTCCAGCAGGCGTATCAGAGCCTCGGCTATCCCCACGGGTATTTCAACGACCGCCTGGTCGAGGCCATCGACAGCATGCTCGCCACCCCGCAGGTGCAACGGCCGATCGAGCTGGTACAAGGCAGGGTATTCTGGCAATTCGCCGATCCGAAGCTCGAGGCGCTGCCTGCCGGACAGAAACTGTTGCTGCGCATGGGCCCGCAGAACGCCGCCGTCATCGAAGCGAAGCTGCGCCAGCTGCGCCAGCTCATCACCAGTCCGCCGGGAGCCTCTCCCTGAGTCGGGCCGGCCTCGGGCTCAATCGCCCCGGGGGGCGAGCTCGCGGCGCAGACGCTCGATCAGATCCCGGCTGGCAAGGGGATCGAGCCGTGGAGCGCTCTGCCAGTCGTATGCCCAGGGATGCAGCGTACGCAATTCCTCAGGCTCATCGGCGTATCTTGGGATGACGTGGGCATGGAGGGCAGGCTCGAGGTTGCCGAGGATGGCATAGTTGATGCGCACCGCGCCGGTGACCTCGAGCACCGCGTCCCCGAGCCGCACGAGGTCCAGTAGAAAGGCGGCTCTCTGAGCCGGATCGAGCGCATTGAGATCGGGCACGACCGGATCAGCCAACAGTAGCGCGTAGCCGCGCAGGAATTGCCGCTCTCCGAGCACGGCCCAGCCGCTCGTCATGCGCGCCACGACGTACGGGTCGCGCCCCTCCCGTGCCGCCGCGACCTGCCGGTCGATTGCGGTCAGCACGCCACCCCCAGCGCCCGCAGCGCGCCTGCCGTCGAGAGGAAGCTGCTGTGCTCGATGCCCTGCCAGCCGCGGCGGCGCGCGGCGAGAATGTTCTCGGAGCGGTCGTCGATGAAGACCGTCTCGGCGGGCTCCAGTGCGAACCGGCGCTCCGCCTCTGCGTAGATCCCCTCATCGGGCTTCATGACCCCGGCCAGGAAGGACGGCAGCGCCCCGTGCCCGATGCGATGCAGCCCATACTCGCGCGAAAGATGCGCCCAGTGCAGATCGCCGATGTTGGACAGCAGATACACCCGGTACCGCTCGCTCAGATGATGCGCGAGCTCCACCATGGCGGGCTGATACTCGAACATGCCGACCCAGCTCGCATGCGCCTGGGCGAGATCCATCGGGCGCCGCGCAAGCGAAGCAAACCGCTCGAGCAACTCCCGGCCGGACAGCCGTCCGCACTCGTGGTCGCACAGGGCGACCCGGGTGAGCACCGAGTGCAGCTCGGGGGTCTCGACCTCGTGCGCGCTCAGAAACTCGAGAAAGGGCCCGTGGTTCAGATGCACGAACACCCAGCCTATGTCGAACACCACATTGCGGATCAAGTCGCAGCCTCCGGTCATAGCGGAAACGGCATCACCGTCCCGGTATCGCCAGGGATCAGGTTCACCGCGACCACCGTGGCCTTGGGAAAGAAATTGAACTCCGAGGCGCTCGCCCAGGTGTAGGCGCCCATGGCGCGCCCCACGATCAGGTCGCCGGTCTCGAGCTTCGGCAGCAGCAGATTCTCGGCGATCACATCGATGCTGTCGCAGGTCGGTCCCGCCAGCACCGACGGCAGCCGCTCGACCCCGTCCTTCAACGGCTCGACCGGATAACGGGCGTGATCGTAGAGCTGGCCGCTGTACGAGCCGTACAGGCCGTCATCCAGGTAGTACCACCAGTGCCCTTCGCGGCGTGCGCGCCCCATGACGGAGGCAACCCCGATGGCCGCCGGTCCCACGATGAACCGGCCGGGCTCGGCGATCACGCTCACCCGCTTGGGAAGACGATCCAGCGCCTCGCGCAGAGGCTCACAGAACCAGCCGATGTCCTGTACCGGCTGCGCGTAGTCGATCGGGAAACCCCCGCCGATATCGAGCGTGTCGAGAACCCCGAGCTTCGCCCTGCGGCCGGCGGCCATGAGCCGCGCACAGGCGTGAATCGCCTCGACATGCTTGGCCGAGTCCGCCGCCTGCGACCCCACGTGAAACGACAGTCCCCGCACCGTGACGCCGAGCTCGGCGGCGAGGCGTGCGAGCGACAGGGCATCCTCCGGGTCGCAGCCGAACTTGCGCGACAGATCGCACACGGCCCCGGGACTGCGGAATGAAACCCTGATCAGCAGCTCGGCCCGTCCCGCGAGCCGCTCGAATTTGCGCACCTCGTCCGCGTTGTCCGCCACGAAGGTGCGTACGCCGAATTCCAGCGCATTGCGGATGTCTGGCGGACGTTTGATGGGATGGGTATGAATGCAACGACCAGGATCGACACCGAGGCGTCGCGCGAGCTGGACCTCGCCGGTCGTGGCCAGATCGAGAAAGCCGCCTTCCTCCAGCACCGTGCGCACCACCGCGGCGTGCGGCATCGGCTTGAGCGCGTAGTGCAGGCCGACCCGCGGCAGTGCCGCGCGCAGCTTCCTGAACTGCACGCGCACGCGCTCGCAGTCGAGAATGAGCAGCGGTGAGCCGAACTCGCGCACCAGCCGCCGAATCTCCGCGGGCTGGAAGGGATCGACAAACCGGCTCCGGCGTGCGCTCACGTCGCCTCCTCGGGGCGGGCGGCCGCGGCCGCCCGCCGCAAGCGGTCCCGGATGGCCGCCCAGGCCTCCGCGTCCGGCACGTCCTGCACGAGAATCCACCTGCACCCGGACTTGTCCAGGGCGCGCAGGTGGTCATACAGGCCGTGCCCGTACTGCTGCGCACGTTGGCCGGCGTTGATCCAGGTCACCGAGGAATGCGAGGCCAGCGGCGCGCGCCACGCCAGTACCGCGACACGGCGGCCGCCTGCCGAGAAGGCCTCGGCCCGCGAGTCGATCTGGCCGGCCGGGACGAGGATCACTGGCGTCGCCGGCGCATAGTGCACCGTTGTGCTCCCAGGCACGCGCGGCGAAGCCTCATCCGCCCCGACTTCCAGCTCCCCGACGACCGGACGGATCTGCGCCGCGGTGATCGCACCGGGACGCAGGAGGCGCGCCTGCCGGCCCTGGAAGGCGACAATGGTGGACTCGAGTCCGATCTGGCACTCCCCGCCATCGAGAATCACGCTGACCGCGGCGCCGAGCTCCTCACGCACGTGCTCCGCCCGGGTCGGAGAGAGCCTGCCATAGCGATTCGCGGACGGTGCGGCGATGCCGCCCTGGAAGGCCGCAAGCAACTGCTGCGCCATGGGGTGGGAGGGCACCCGCAGCGCGACGGTGTCCTGTCCGCCCGTTACGACTTCACTGACCTTCGCGGCGCGCGGCAGAACCAGGGTGAGAGGTCCCGGCCAGAAACGCTCCGCGAGCCGCAATGCCGACTGCGGCACTTCCCGGGCCCAGTCGTGCAGCTGCTCGATACCGGACAGGTGGACGATCACCGGGTGGTGAGCGGGGCGGCCTTTGACCTCGAATATCCTGCGCACCGCGGCCGGGTTGCCCGCATCGGCGCCCAGACCGTAGACGGTCTCGGTCGGAAAGGCGACCAGCTCGCCGGCTCGCAGGCTGCGCAGCGCCGACTCGAGCTCCGCCTCAGTGGCCCTGAGGACTCTCACCATGGGTCGTCACTTAAGCGGACGGCGTACCCAGCCGTGGCCGGTGCTCACCAGCTCATATGCCGGCCAATAGTGCTTGTCGAGCTTCAGCGTGATCACCTGCGGCGCGTTGTTCCAGGTGAGGGTCGTCAGGCGCACCGAGGAATGATCGGGCCGCCCGACCACCGCGCGGAGGAACGCATCCAGGTTTGGTGTCGGAGTGCCGTTCACTGCGACGATGCGCAGCCCCGGATACAGCCCATAGCGCGCCGCCGGCGAGCCGTAATCGAAATAATCGACGTACACGCCGACCGGCGGAACGCCTCTTTGCGCCAGCATCGAATGGAACGGCTTCTGCAGCGTCGCGCCGGCCCATTCCACGACCCGGTGCAGCGCGGTGCCCGAAAGCACTACGGTGGGCACCGTGAGAGTCAGGGTTTGGTGTCCACGCCATATCGTCACCTTGACCACCGCCTTGTCGGCGGTCGCGCGCTCGACCTGGCGGAACGTCGTCACCACCCGGCCGTCAATGGCGAGCAGCAGGTCTCCCGGATCGAGCAGCCGTTGGGCCGGCGAGCCGCCGGTCGCACGCGCGATCGTGAGAACCTCACGCCGGGTGTCCCCCTGGGCGGCAAGCTTGTGCGCCCACGAGGCAGGCAACCCGATCAGCCGTGCGCTGGCAAGCGGTGTCAGGGACAGCTCGACGTCGAGCGAGTGCAGAGGCTGGCCGCTGCGGATCCGTTGCAGCATGTCCTCTACGGGTGCGATGGGCACCCCTTCCAGCTCCTGGCCCTCGCCGTTCGCCGTGTCGTAGGCGAAGCTCGACCACAAGCCGACGACATCGCCGCTCCCGTCGGTCAGCACACCGTCGAAATCATCCGGCGGATTGACCAGCTGGATGCTCATGATGTTGGTGTCGCGGAAGCGCATGGTGCGCGACAGCGGCAGCTCCAGCGGCTCGATGCTGGCCACATCGGTGTGGCGGAAATGCAGATCGCTGCGGGCGCCGAGACCGATCACGTCGATGGGCTCTCCGGGTGAGAGGCGCTCGGATCTCAGCCTGGCCGAGCGTACGGGCGTCGAGCCGAGCAGCCGCGGGTTGTAAGAGACCACCGCCAGGTTATGGATCGGGCTGACGTACACCACCCGCCCGGGCACCTGCACGGTGCCCGCGAACGTCACGGTGACGTCTCCCAGCGAGACCGGGACTGTGTTGCGATCGACCACCACCAGGCCGCGCTTGGCGTCCACCACCACTCCCGTGCCGTGATAGTAATGCTCGGTCACGCCCGAGACCGAATACGGCATGCTGAAGGTCACCATCGCCAGCGAGGGCGCAAGCCGGGTCATGAGCGGATCGCGGTATTTGGGGAATCGCGTGGAGACGACCGGATGAGGGCGCCGCGGCGGGCCCGGCGAGAGCGGCGTACACGGCCAGATCCCGGTCTTGTCGTCGCGCACGCAGTACTGCGCGGGGAACCACCGGCGGGTCATGCGGAAATAGCTGAGCTCGCTGCTGTTGGGGTCGGCGGCGATCGTGAAACGCACGGTGGCGTACTGGCCGTCGGCGAGCCTCGCCAGCGCGTGCCTGAAATCCTGCAGGTTGTCGATCGGCCAGGAGTCGATCGCGTGGATCACCGCGCCCCTCGGGACACCGGCGGCGCCGAACACGTATCCCGGGTTCGCGACCCACACACCGCGCGGAGGCACGTTCAGCTGCAGTGCCATCTCAAAGGACAGTGTATTGACCACCGCATCGCCGAACTGGACGTAGGCGCTCGGAGTAATGGCGTCGAGATTGCCCACCGGCAGCGTCACCGACACCAGCCGGCCGCCGCGCTCCAGCTGCAAGTGGATCTGGCGCCCGACTGAGCGGTCCAGGATCCCCTCCAGAGGACCAAACGTCGTCACGAAGTGCCCGTTGATACGCACCAGGATGTCGCCCGGCTGAAGCACCCGTGCGCTCGGCGAGCCCGCCAGGACGGTCCTCACCACGAGCATGCCGGTGCGCTGCGGATAAGCCTTGCGCACCGCGGTTTCCACCGGTCGCGGCAGCCCGAGCCGCTCGAGCTCGTTGAAGGGGGTGTAGTCAAACACCGTGTACAGCGTGCCGCGCGTGACCGGCTTGCCTTCCTCGATCAGCCGCAAGGCGCGCTTCACCAGCCCGAGCGGCAGATAGAAGCTCGAGGCTGCATTGGTGGCGCCGCCGGCGTTGAGCGCCACCACCTGGCCTTTGATGTCGATTACCGGCGAGCCCGAGGAGCCGCCGGAAGTCCCCGAGGCCGCCTGCAGATAGAAGGTGTTGAAATCGTTGTATTTGCCGAAACCGTAGTACGGCGCGCGGCGGTGCAGCCGGGCGAGCGTGCCGGCGAGGATCGAGAGCTGCTCGCCGGCATTGTTGCCGACCACCCGGATCTCCCGGCCGACCTTCGCCCCCTGGGGATCCAGAGGCAGCGCCCTGGGATGGATGTAGCGCAGCTTCTTCGGGTTGAATCGGTAGAAGCCGAAGTCGTGCACCGGATCGTAGTAGATCGGATGGAGCCTGACCACCTCGCGGTCGAGGAAGGTTGCCGTGGCCGTCACCGGGCCCGGTGTCACGACATGGCGGTTCGTCAGAATGATCCCGCGTTTGGCGTCGACGACGAAACCGGTCGCTTCCGCCGTCTCGTTGAAGTCCGTGTCGAAGGCGCGGTCTTGGTTGAACTTGATCGAGACCACGCTGCTGGCGATGCGCGCGAGAGTGGCGGCCCAGGTGGGATTGGATTCGAGCGCCGCGGCGTGTTTCGCCACGTGGGCGGCGACGGAGGTCTCGCGCGGCGGCCTGGAGCCCGGGCGCATCGGCGCCTGCCTCGCGGGCACGCGGGCGTTGGCGGCCAGTGCCGCAGGCGAGGGCGCCAGCACGGCGAGCGTCAGCACACATACAGTCAGTCGCAGCAATCGCATCGAGCCCCCTATCCAGGACCTTCCGACAAGCAATCGTTTTTTTGCGGCACGACCGCCGCCCTCGCCGCGCTCACCCCAGCAGCACCAGCAGCCACACCACGGCGAGCAGGCCGAAGGACATCAGTACGGCCGCCGAGCCGATGTCCTTGGCGAGTCCGGCGAGCGCATGCCGCTCGAGCCCGATCCGATCGACGGTCGCCTCGATGGCGCTGTTGATCAGCTCCACGATCAGGATGAGCAGCACCGGGGCGATGAGCAGCGCACGCTCCACCCCGTCGTGTCCGAACCAGAGCGCCAGAGGTATGGCGAGCGCCGCGAAGGCGAGCTCCTGGCGGAACGCGGCCTCCTCGCGGAATGCGCCGGCGAGCCCCCGGGCGCTCGCGCCGAAGGCGCGCAGCACCCGGGTGAGGCCTCTCGGCTTGTATCGATCGATGGCTATGCCGCCGGTTTCCAAGTGAGATCCAATTGCTTGGCCGCCCGCACATCGTCCAGGCGCCTTACCGGCATGGTATGCGGAGCGCTGCGCAAGTGCTCGGGTTCTTGCGCAGCCTCGGCCAGGATCTGCTGCATGGCGGCCACAAAGGCATCCAGCGCCGCCTTGCTCTCGGTCTCCGTCGGCTCGATCAGCAGACACTCCGGCACCAGCAGCGGGAAATAGGTGGTCGGTGCATGCTGGCCATGATCGAGCAGGCGCTTGGCGAAGTCCATGGCGCTCACTCCGAGCTCGCGGGCCTGGCCCCTGAGGGTGATGATGAACTCGTGACTCGCCCACCGCGTCGGATACGCGGGCTCGAATCCGGCCTGGACGAGCCTGGCGAGCAGGTAGTTGGCATTGAGCGTGGCGTACTCCCCCACGCGCGTGAGCCCATCGCGGCCCAGCATGCGCATGTAGATGTAGGCGCGCAGCAGCACGCCCACGTTGCCGCCGAAGGCCGAGAGCCTGCCGATCGACTGCGGCAGGTCCCGCTCGGTGAGCCACGCATAGCACTCGCCGCGGCGCCCGACGAGAGGCACGGGCAGGAAGGGCGCGAGGCGCTCGCTCACCCCCACGGGCCCCGCGCCCGGTCCGCCGCCACCGTGGGGGGTCGAGAATGTCTTGTGCAGGTTGACGTGGATGACGTCGAAGCCCATATCCCCCGGCCGCACTTTGCCGAGGATGGCATTGAGGTTCGCCCCGTCGTAATAGAGCAGCCCACCGGCGGCGTGCACCGTCCGCGCCACCTCCTCGATGCGCCGTTCGAACACCCCGAGCGTGGAAGGGTTGGTCAGCATGATGCCGGCCGTCTTCGGGCCGACCGCCGCTTCGAGGGCGGCAAGATCCATGTCCCCCTCGGCATTGACCGGGACCTCCCGCACCACGCAGCCGCACATCGTCGCGGTCGCCGGATTGGTGCCGTGGGCCGCTTCCGGCACGATGATCTCGTTGCGCTCGAGATCGCCACGCGAGCGATGGTAGGCGCGGATCATGGCTACGCCGGCGTATTCGCCCTGGGCGCCCGCCATGGGGGAAAGCGCCACGGCCTGCATGCCCGTAACCTCCTTCAGCATCTCCTGCAGCTCGTAGAGGCACTCGAGCACCCCTTGGCCGAGCGAGTCGGGAGCCAGCGGATGGCGGGAGAGGAACTCCGGAAGCATGGCGTACTGGTTGCAGGCCTTGGGGTTGTACTTCATCGTGCACGAGCCCAACGGATAGAACTGCGTGTCGATGGAAAAGTTCAACTGCGAGAGGCGAGTGAAGTGCCGTACCGCCTCCAGCTCGCTCACTTCGGGCAGCAGCGGTGCCTCCTCGCGGCGCAGCTGTGGCGGCAGATCCGCCAAAGCCTCGGGTCCGGGGTCGCGCGGCCACTGATCCTCGGCGCCGCGGCCGTGGACGGAATACTCGAAAATGAGCTTTTCCATGGTCTGGCAAGCGCACTTGCGCAGGCTCGGCCGTGCCGACCCCGCGGGTGCAGCGGCGCTTCGAATCGAAAGAGAGTTTGCATCATCGTTCATGGGTGTCTCTCAAGCGGCGCGCGCTTCGCGCAGGCACTCGCCGAGCGCCGCGGCGTAGCGTTCGATATCGGCGGGGGTCTTGGTCTCGGTGGCGCACACGAGCAGCGCCGGGCCGAGCTGCGGATAGTGATCCGCGAGGTCCCAACCGCCCAGGATGCCGCGCGCGGCGAGCCGCTCGAGCACGCCGGCCGCAGGGCGATCGAGGCCAATCACCGCCTCGTGGAAGAGCGGCCCCTGGAACACGCGCCGCACGCCCTGCACGCCGATGAGCGCCGCCAGCAGCTGCGCGGTGCGCGCATGACAGGCCGCGGCCGTACGCGCAAGGCCCTGCGGCCCCATGAGCGACAGGTAGATCGTCGCCGCAGTCACCATCAGGCCCTGGTTGGTGCAGATATTGGAGGTAGCCTTGGCGCGGCGGATGTGCTGCTCACGCGCCTGCAGGGTCAAGGTGAATCCCGGATGCCCGGCGCCATCCACGGTCCGTCCCACGATGCGCCCCGGCATCTGCCTTACGTGCGCCATGCGGGTGGTCATGAAGCCGAAGTAAGGCCCGCCCGAGGACAGCGGGATGCCGAGCGGCTGGCCTTCGCCCACGACGATATCGGCGCCCTTGCCGCCCCATCGTCCGGGCGGCGAAAGGAGCGCAAGCGACACCGGATTGACCACGGCCACGACCAGGATGTCGCGTGCGTGAGCCCAGTCGGTGAGCGCGTCCACGTCCTCCAGCCGGCCGAAAACGTTAGGCTGCGGGATGACGAGGGCAGTGATGTCCTGCCCCTCGTAGCGAGCCAGCGCCTCGGGGAGCGTGCAGCCCCGCTCGGGGCAGAACGGCAGCTCCTCGAACGCCAGTCCCTGGTTGCCTGCGATGCTCTGCACCGTGCGCCGGTAGTGCGGATGCACGGTCGCCGGCAAGAGGATGCGTCGCGACTGCGAGCGCCGATTGGCGCGCACCGCCATCAGGCTGGCTTCCGCCAGAGCGCTTGCGCCGTCATAGAGCGACGCGTTCGAGACGTCCATGCCGGTGAGGCTGGCCATCATGGACTGATACTCGTAGAGCAGCTGCAGCGTGCCCTGGCTGGCTTCGGCCTGATAGGGTGTGTAGGCGCTGTAGAGCTCTCCGCGCGTGGCGATGGCCCACACGGCCGCGGGGATGTGGTGCTCGTAGGCGCCCGCGCCGATGAAGCACAGCGGCCGCCCGTCGAGACGCGCCCGCGCGCTCATCAGCCGGCCGACTTCCATCTCGGTCAGTGCCGGCGGCACCCGGCCGAGCGAGCCGACGCGAAGCCTGGCGGGGATCTCCTCGAACAGCCGCTCGATGTCGTCGACGCCGATGGACGCGAGCATCGCTTGCACGTCCTCGGGCGTGTGCGGAATGAAAGCCATCAGTCCGCCTCCTCCGCGGCCAGCTTCTCGTACTCGGCGGCCGTGAGCATCTCCGGCAGCGCATCCGCGGGTGTCAGGCGCGCCAGCCATCCTCTGCCGTAGGGGTCGGAATTGACGGTCTCGGGCGCCGAGGCGAGCTCGGGGTTGCCTGCGAGCACTTCGCCGCTGATCGGCGAATAGACGTCGGAGGCGGCTTTCACGGACTCGATCACGGCGAACGGCTCGCCGGCGCAGACCTTGCGCCCCGCCTCCGGCACCTCCACGAACACGAGGTCGCCGAGGGCATGCTGGGCGTGGTCGGTGATGCCGACTTCCACGGCGCCATCGGGCAGTAGCCGCAGCCATTCGTGGGTTCGCGTGTACTTCAGATCGGAAGGAACCTTGCTCATGCAGCGCTCCGGTAAGTCTGATCGGATGGACTTGGATATAACGGAAGGGACGCCGCTCAGCCGACGAGCGGCTGGCCGCGCCTGACAAAGGGTGGCTTGACGATTCGCGCCTCGTGCAGTTGGCCGCGGATCTCGACCTGCAGGGTCCCGCTCGCCGCCACCGGAACGCGCGCCAGCGCAATCGAGCGCTCGAGCGTCGGGGAAAAAGTCCCGCTGGTGACCTCGCCTGCACCGGCGGCGGTGATGACCCGCTGATGCGCGCGCAGCACGCCCCGGTCTTCGAGCACCAGCCCCACGAGCTTGCGATTGAGACCGGCGGCGGACGCCTTCTCGAGCGCCTGCCGGCCGACGAACGCCCGACCCGGGGTCAACGCCACGGTCCAGGCGAGCCCCGACTCCAGCGGGTTTGTGCGCTCATCCATGTCGCTGCCATACAGGTTCATACCCGCCTCGAGGCGCAGCGTGTCCCGTGCGCCGAGGCCGCAGGAGGCGACCCCGGCTGCATTGAGCGCGCGCCAGAGGCCCTCAGCCTGCCCGGGCGGCAGCATGATCTCGAAGCCATCCTCACCGGTGTAACCGGTGCGGGAGACGAACCAGTCCCCGATCTGCGCACCGAAGAAAGTCCCGAGTGCGAGTGCGCGCTGCGCCCCCGCGGCGGACAGAAGATCGGCGACCCTGCGGCGCGCTTCCGGTCCCTGCACCGCCAGCATGGCCAGATCGGACCGCTCGATCACCTCGACGCCGAAGCTCTCGGCGTGGCGCCGCATCCAGGCGAGGTCCTTGTCCCGCGTGCCGGCGTTCACGACGGCGCGAAACTCCCGCTCGCCAAGGAAATAGACGATGAGGTCGTCCACGACGCCGGCCTCTTCGTTGAGCATGCATCCGTAGAGCGCCTTGCCCGGCGCCTCGAGCTTGCCGACGTCGTTGGCAAACAGTCTCTGCAGGAAGGGGCGCACCGCGGCGCCCTTGAGATCGACGACACACATGTGAGAGACGTCGAAGACGCCGGCGGCGCGCCGTACGGCGTGATGCTCGGCTATCTGAGAGCCGTATTGCAGGGGCATGTCCCAGCCCCCGAAGTCGACCATGCGCGCGCCGAGCGCCTGGTGAAGCGTAAAAAGAGCGGTTCGTCGTGCCACAGATCCTCCGGAGCATCAAGAAGCAGCAGGTTGCCTGCCGCCCCTCTGTCCGGTGACCTGAGAGATCGGGCGCACGGGAAGCCTCTCGGACTCAGGTCCGACACGCTCCCCCCTGGCGCCACTCCCCTTCGGTGGGTGGATGCCCGGGATCGTCCCCGGCACCCGCCGCTCTCCAGAGCCCCCGCGAAGGCCCGAGCCTTCGCAGCCTGCCGTTCGTGTGCCTGAGCGTTTCCGGGCGGAATTTGCGCCTTCGGCGTTCCGGCGTGGAGCCTGAGACTCAGCGCGGCCGGACCCTCTCCGTGCAGACTGATTTCCGGGGTATCCGGATGATATCAGTCTTTTGGTGCCGCTGAAGCGCCCCATACGGCCTGATGCTGCCTTCAGGCGACAACGACCGGCTTTACCCTTCATTGCGGCACGCCCGGGACGCAATTTCGACCCCGCTGGCCCATGCTTGTAGAATCCGGGGCCAGGACGCTTCTTACTCACCGGCAGGTTCCCCCATGTCCCCCATCCAGCGCCGCCCCTCCGCCCAGGTTTCGATCGGACCGGTTCGCGTCGGCGGCACCGCGCCCATCGTCGTGCAGTCGATGACGAACACCGACACGGCCGACGTCGAAGGCACGGCGCAGCAGATCAAGTCGCTTGCCCGCGCCGGCTCGGAGCTGGTCCGTGTGACGGTCAACACGGCCGAAGCCGCCGAGGCCGTACCGCGCATCCGCGACCGGCTGGATCAGATGGGTGTCGCCGTGCCCCTGATCGGCGATTTTCACTTCAACGGCCACAAGCTGCTGCGCGAGCATCCGGGCTGCGCGGAGGCGCTCGCCAAATACCGCATCAATCCGGGCAACGTCGGTCGCGGCAGCAAGCGCGATCCACAGTTCGCCGAGATGATCGAAACCGCCTGCCACTACGGCAAACCAGTGCGCATCGGCGTCAACTGGGGCAGCCTCGATCAGGACCTGCTCACACGACTGATGGATGAGAACTCCGCGAGCGCCGAGCCGCTGGGCACGCAGCAGATCATGCGCAACGCGGTGGTGCTCTCGGCGCTCGAGGGCGCCCGGCGCGCAGAGGATCTGGGCCTTGCCCACGACCGGATCATTCTCTCGGCCAAGGTGAGCGGCGTGCAGGACCTGATCGCCATCTACCGCGATCTGGCCAGCCGCTGCGACTACCCGCTGCACCTGGGACTGACCGAGGCGGGCATGGGCTCGAAGGGCATCGTCGCCTCCACGGCCGGCATGGCGGTGCTCCTGCAGCAGGGGATCGGCGACACGATCCGCGTGTCGCTGACGCCTCAACCCGGCGGCGATCGCACGCAGGAGGTCATCGTGGCGCAGGAGATCCTGCAGACGATGGGCCTGCGCTCCTTCCTGCCTCTGGTGACGGCCTGCCCGGGCTGCGGGCGCACCACCAGCACGGTGTTCCAGGAGCTCGCGCAGCGCATCCAGACGCACATCCGGCACCGCATGCCGCAGTGGCGTCGGGACTACGAGGGCGTAGAGGACATGACGGTGGCGGTCATGGGCTGTGTGGTCAACGGCCCGGGCGAGAGCAAGCACGCCAACATCGGGATCAGCCTGCCGGGCACGGGCGAGCGCCCGGTGGCGCCCGTCTACGAGGACGGGGAGAAGACTGTGACGCTCAAGGGTGATCGGATTGCGGAAGAATTCCAGGAGCTGCTCGAGGGGTACGTGGCGCGGAAGTTCAGCCGGAAGGACACCGCATCGGAGACCGCTGTCGCGTGAAAGCGCATCGCAACATGACCCTGTCCGGGACGCCGCACGTGCGTCCCGGCAGGCTAGCGCCTCGCTTTCCGCGCTCTCGCTCCCGCTTCGCGCGGGAAGCCCCGGGGGTTCGCTATCCTGCGAAACCCGTCCGGCGCAGTGCGCCGGACCCCGCCCCGGCGCGCACGGCCAGGATCATGTTTGCGCTGCGCCTGGGCGGCAGCTGCAAGGAGCGCCCATGAGCGGCCTGACTGAAAAGAAGTGCAGGCCCTGCGAAGGAGGCGTGCCACCGCTCACGCGCGCACAGGCCGAGTCGCTCGCGAAGCAGCTCTCGCCCGAGTGGGCGCTCTCGAAGGAGGGGCCGTACCTCAGGCGCGAATTCCGCTTCAAGGACTTCTATCGCACCATGAGCTTCGTCAACGCCGTGGCTCACGTCGCGAACATCGAGGACCATCACCCGGATCTCGAGGTCGGCTACAACTACTGCCGCGTGCAGTACACGACGCACGCCATCAAGGGACTCTCCGAGAACGACTTCATCTGCGCGGCGAAGATCGATCTGCTTTCGCTCAGCTGAGGTCAACCGGAACCCGCGCCGCGGCGGGCAACTCGCCCGCGAGGCCGAGCGCGCGGGTGATGAAGAAGCGCTTCACCTCCTCGCTGCGGTTCACCCAGGACAGCCCTCGCTGCGCCAGCCTCGAGAGCGGACCTGCGCCGTGGGCGAGAAAGCGGTTGAAGGCCTCGATGGAGAGCGCCATCGGGGCGATCTCGCTCTTGCGCCAGCGCTCGTAGCGGCGCAACGGGCCGGGGGCGCCCGGATCCTCGCCCACCCGATGAGCGTCACAGAGGCACTCCTGCAGCGCCGCCGCATCCAACAGGCCGAGATTGACACCCTGGCCGGCGAGAGGGTGCACCACGTGGGCGGCATCGCCGATGAGTGCGCAGCGGCCGGCGGTGAAGCGCTCCGCGGACATTCTGCGCAGCGGCAGCGCCACGCGGTCCGTGCACAGCTCAACCGTGCCGAGCACACCGTCCGACGCTCTCAGCAGCTCCTCCTCGAACCTTTCCCGAGGCATCGCGAGCAGCATTGCCGCGATCCGCTCGTCCGCCGACCAGACGATCGAGCTCGAGCCGTCCGCAAGGGGCAGAAAGGCGAGCGTCCCGGTGCGCAGAAAGCGCTGCCAGGCCGTACTCTCGTGCGGAAGCGTGGTGTGGACGTTGGCGACGATTGCCGTCTGCCGATAGCTGGCGGCGTGCGCCACGAGCCCTGCGGACTCGCGCACTCGCGAGCGTGCTCCGTCGGCCCCAACGATCAGCGCGCACTTGAAGCTTCCCGCGCCCGTCTCGACCTCGACGTAGTCACTTTCGATCCGCGAACGGGAGAATACGGCCGGAATGACCGTGCCCCCCGCAGATTCGAAGGCTTCGAGCGCCGCCCATTGCACCGTGCGGTTCTCGGCGATGTAGCCGAGGTTCGGCTCGCCCACGCAAGCCGCATCGAACGTCAACGCGCCCGGGCTGCGCGCGGGCAGGCCCTCGGGCCATACGCTCATCCGCTCGTAGGGGGAAAGACGCTCCCGCGCAATGAATTCCCAGGCGCCGGCCGCGGCCAGAATGTGCTCGCTGGCGCGCGACAGCGCCGATACGCGCGCATCGAGCGGAAGGTCCGCTGCGCCCGGCGGCGGCCGGCTCGGCTCGAGCACCGCGATCCTCAGAGGGTGGCGGGCGTTGCCGAGCGAGCGTTGCAGCAGCGCCGCGGCGCACGCGCCCACCGGGCCGCCGCCCACGACCAGTACGTCCCAATG
This sequence comes from Pseudomonadota bacterium, assembly GCA_021805865.1. GTDB lineage: Bacteria > Pseudomonadota > Gammaproteobacteria > Steroidobacterales > Steroidobacteraceae > 13-2-20CM-66-19. The sequence continues at coordinate 2,114 of JAJZDX010000021.1, read as the reverse complement.
ATCCATTGCTCCCGATTCACTCATAGGAGCGGCAATCCTCGCGCCAGGCGCGGCACTGGCCCCCCGAACCCGAGGCTGACCCGGGCCAGCGCCCGTTTGGCGGGCGGCGACAGATCAAACACCACCAGTCCCAGATCTCGCAGCAGGCTCACGCCGGGAACGCGGCTGGCGAACAGCCGCACCAGAGAATCGGTGAACCGCACCACGCCGCCGCGATCGGCGGCGCGAGCCTCGCTGAAGCGTTGCAGCAGGCCCGGCGCACCCACATCCCCCGCGGCGCCGGCGATGACCTCGGCCAACAAGGCCGCATCGCGCAGCCCGAGGTTGAACCCCTGGCCGGCGATCGGGTGCAGCGCCTGGGCGGCGTTGCCGATGAGCACCGTACGGGTCGCCACCGTGGTCGATGCGCGCGTCAGCTTCAATGGATATGAAGCGCGAGGGCCCACGCGCACGAACCGCCCCACCCGCCAACCGAACCGCTTCTGCAGCTCGCCGAGGTAGGCCTCGTCGCTGAGCGCCAAGAGCTCGGTGGCTCTGTGCGGCGCATTGGCCCAGACCGTTCCATAGCCGCCACCGTGAAGCGGAAGCATGGCCACCGGTCCCGAGGGGGTGAATCGCTCATAGGCGGTGCCGTCGTGGGGCCGATCCGAAACGACGGGAGCGGCGATGGCCACCTGCTCGTAATCCTCGACTCCCGTCTCGATACCCGCGGCAGCTCGGACCAGCGAGTGCGCGCCATCCGCGGCCACCACCAGTTTCGAGACGAACGTCTCGCGGCTGCCGGACTCGGTGACCACGGTGAAGCCGGCCCCGTCGGCGGTGATCTGCAGACCCTCGATCCGCGCTGGAGCCTTCAGCTCGATCCCTCGAGCGCTGGCGAGCCCGCGCCACAACGCGGCTCCGATCACCCTGTTGGGGATGACGAATCCGAAGGCCTCGATCCCCTGCTCACGCGCAACCAGGCGCGCGCAGCCAAAGCGCCCCGCATCCGAGACATGGATGGTGCGGATCCGCGCCGCCTCCGGCTCGAGCGCATCCCAGACACCGAGCCCCTGAAAGATGCGCCGGCTGGCGTTGCCGAGCGCCGTGGTGCGCTCATCGAAGCTCGGCTGAGCTGCCGAGTCCGGCGCCACGCTCTCCACGAGCAACACCCGCACGCCGGTGCCCGAGAGCCCGAGAGCGAGGCTCGCTCCGACCAGTCCGCCGCCGATGACGGCGACGTCGAGTTCCCGCGGCAAGCATTGCGGGGGGCGTTCGACTCGATCAGGCACGGCTTGCGCTCATCAGCGCCTCGAGTTCATCCGGATCCTTTGGCGCCTCCTCGGTCAGCACCTCGGCACCCGTCCTGGTCACCACGACATCGTCCTCGATACGCACGCCGATCCCCTGGAACCGCTTGGGCACGCCGCGCGCCCCGACCGGAATATAAATGCCCGGCTCCACGGTGAGCACCATGCCCGGCTCGAGCACCCGCCACTCATCGCCGATCTTGTAGTCGCCGACATCGTGCACATCCATGCCGAGCCAATGGCCCGTACGGTGCATGAAGTAGCGGCGGTAGGCGCCATCACGCTCGAGCTTCGCAGGACGACCCTTGAGCAGCCCGAGCCTGACCAGCCCATGGGTGATCACACGGACGGCGGCCTCGTGCGGCTCATTCCAATGGTTTCCGGGACGCACCTTCGCGATTGCCGCAAGGTTGGCCTCGAGCACAACCTCGTACACGGCCCGCTGCTCCGGCGTGAAACGGCCGCCGACCGGGAAGGTGCGGGTGATGTCCGATGCGTAGCAGTGGTACTCGCAGCCCGCGTCGATCAGCAGCACATCGCCCTCGCGCAGGCGCTGATCGTTCTCGTGGTAGTGCAGGATGCAGCTGTTGGCCCCGCCGCCGACGATGGGATGGTAGGAGGTGTCGGCGTTGTGCAGGCGAAATTCGTGGACAAGCTCCGCCATCACCTCGTATTCCATTCGGCCGGGCCGGCAGAAGCGCATGGCCCGCACGTGCGCCCGCGCGGCGATGCGCGCCGATTCGCGCATCAGCCCGATTTCCGCACGGGACTTATGGAGCCTCAGCTCGTGCAGCACGTGATCGAGCGCCACGATCTCCTGGGGCG
>JAJZDX010000020.1 GCA_021805865.1 Pseudomonadota bacterium | reverse complement strand
GCCTGCCCGCTACGGCTTTGTCCGGATGGGACTCGCACCCACTGGGTCTCAACAGAAAGTTTCACTCACTCATACTGAGATCCTCTTTCTCCGCGCTTTTCCCAGCGCGATCTATTGCACACATCTCTGGCGATGACGCACGCGTTGAGTGGTGAGAGGCATTCAACGGGAACGATGCTTGCGCTTTGAGTCGAGGAGGAAGCGGTTGAGTTTTCGGAAGGTGGAGTCGAACGAGCGTTGCCCAAACTCCGTTTTGCGCGGATAGATCAGCGGTCCTCCGTCTTCGTCGAGATTTTCCATCAACACGCTCATGATCTGTCGATGGCGCAATTGTGGATCGAGATTGATTCGCCGGATGATTCCCCCGCCCAGGGCGTCGATATGATCTCGATGCGTCCGCAGAGTCTTGCGAGACAACCCTTGGTCGAGAAGCCAGGCCAGGAAGGGCTTGAACACGTGGAGCATTCTCGTACTGCAGCTCCCGCACCTCATTCGGAGTTGATAGGTCGCCCAATCTCCTATGCCTCGCTACTTCTTGCGTTACCCTTGAACTGGGGTCCCTTCCCTCCGCCGGCATTACCCGGTTTCATTGGTACTATGAACCCCTCCGCCGCCTTGTGGCGCCCGGTCCGTCCCTCGCGGGCTACCGGTTGACCTACACTCTCGGTCACGCCTCAAGGCATCCCGTGTTGCATCGACGTCCCCATTGCATGCACGCCATCGCCAATATCCCGGCACAATGTCCAGGTGCGTTCGTCGCTCGCTTCCCGGGACATATCCGCCTTCCCCGGAGACATGGCCGGGTCGGCTTGTGCATCAACCTTTTCGAGACCTGCTCAGCGTTCACTCTCGTTACGGCCTGCATACTCGCCAAATCACCCATGGTGATCCTCTACACCGAAGGCTTCAGCCCCCCGTCCTTGCGTGGCTGCTCCGATTGCTTCCGGTTGGAGCGACAGTTCGCCGGGTGGGGTTCGCACCCACAGGGACGCCGTGCCTTTCCACGGCGCACATGTCAGGAGGTCTGAAATTCCGTAGAAGATCGGATCTGAGTACATGCCGGAGTTCCTCTCAAAGCCCTCCAGCGCCTTTGAAGGCCATCACCGGCCGCTCTCCGGGCCGTTGATCGAACTCGCCCTCGCAGTCAAAACAGCCGTCGCAAATGGCGCGCCGGGTGCGCCGGGTCCGTTTCTCGTGTTTGACGATGCGAGCGGCCGCGTGATCGATCTGGATTTGCGCGGCACAAAGGCCGAGGTCGTCGGCAGACTGGCCCGACCTCCCATGGAATTTGTCGGACGCCATGCACCACGTCGGGCCAAAACCCCGGAGTCCACCAAGGACGAGGCTTCGGCAACCCGAGGGCGCGGACGCCCCACGCCGGGCATCGTCGCGCGCGAAGTGACGGCTGCTGCCAGGACAGTGGCAATGGCTAGCCAACCAGCCCGGCGGTGCATCCGCAGTACTCAGACGGCTGGTGGACGACGCCGGAAAAAGCGGTATCCCGCGACAGAAACGACGCGCCGCTCAAGAATCCGCCTGTCAGTTCATGCTCGCGATCGCAGGGGATCTGCCCGGCCATGAGGAAGCGACCCGCGCTCTCTTCGCCGACGATCGCCCGAGGCTGCAGCGGTGCATCGCGGATTGGCCGAAAGACATCCGGACGCATGCCCTGGGCCTCGCCTTCGACCCGACGGATCGCGCGACTCGCAAATGATCTTGCGAAAAGGGGCGTGCACCTGAGCACCGCGACTCGAGAAATGACGGCAACGACGCAGCGCCCCACGGGTGCATCCGTCTCCTGTCCTGAATCGAGGTGCTCACGATGCGCTTCCGCCGTGGGGTTTCACGCCCGTCGCTGACCAGGCTCACTGACACGGGGGAAGGGCACTACGGGGAACGCCGATCTCCTGCCGCACGCTAACGGTGCGGACCCTTCCCTTTCATAGTCATTCCCTGCATCGCCTGCATCTGGCCCATCATCTGTCCCATCATCATTTGCATCATGTCGAGACGGTCCTGCATATGGCTCTGCTCCATCATCATTCGCATCATGTCGAGACGGTCCTGCAAATCGTCCCGCATCCCGTTCTCGCCCCGCGGATGCTGTTTCGCGGATGAGGCATGTCGATCGCCGCTGCCCATCTTCCCGTGTCCCATCGAGATGCCGCCCATCATTCCCCGATGCATCATTCGAGACATCATCGGCCCGCCCATGACGCTCATGGCCCGCATCTGCTCCATCATGGTCCGCATGTGCTCGCGCAGCAGCTTCGCTCTGACCTCGGGACTCTTTGTCTCGCAGATACGCCGCATCTGCCCCTGCATGAGCTTCATCCGAGCTTCCATCGCGCTGAGATGCTTTGCGGACATCGAGGCCGGTTCGGTTGCCCGAGCCGCCGGTGCCCGCGGTGGGGGGGGCGCGGCGTGCGCTGCCGCGATCACTAACAACGCCAGGGCAACGCCCGGCAATGCAACTGAGAGTCTCGATTTCACTTGAGTCTCCTCGCTTGAGTGATGCTCGATGCGGCACGCGGGCGAGGACCTGGCCTCCTCAGATGAGCGGGCGCCCACAGCCGCGTCCCGGGAAAGAATGATGGGCACACGCCGCCGGTACTGCTCGTATCGGTCGCGGAATTTTCCCATCCTATCTCGCTCTTTCCGGTACGCAAACAAGACGCAGCCTAGCACGATGATCGGGAAAAGTGTCACGGAGAATACGGTCGGCCAATGCCCGACACCCGCCCCGAAGAGCCCCGCGAAATGCCCGGTGTACTGCAGGTGTCCCACGAGACCGCAGAGTCTGTCGGATGCGAGTCTGCCCGCTTGGAGCGCGCGGCAGAGCTCCCGCCATCCCTCGATGAACAGTCCGGTGCCCGAGAAAGGGCAGCGCATCCTGCCACAGCCAATACGTCAACGTGGAGAGCCGCAAATCATGCCGCTCGCAGAACCGTTGCGGGCTCAGACCACCGAGGCCGTGAGAGTTCCGGCTGTTGGCGGGGACGCAAAACCGCGTGTTTGGGGGGCGAGAGGTGGATTTGGCATAGGAGATCCGGCCGCAGGCAGCGACAGGTGGGTATCCGGGTGTGGATTACCCAAGGTTCGGGAGCGCTGGTGGTGTTCTGTCCGGCGATTTCCATGGCGGGTCGTCGGCAAGCAGCACCCCTGATGCGTCACTCCCGGCTCGTCGCATCTCTCGTCACCTTGACCAGATGATCGAACGGATCGAGACGTTCCATGAGCTGCGCGCGCACGAACATCTCGCGGAGTTTCCTGATGACCTGCTGCGCCGGCACGCACGACGGCTGACGAGCCGGCCGCCCCCGGTCGGCGCTCGGATCCGCGGGCCGCTGCGCGGCATCGAGACCGCCTGCTTTCCGCGCCATGGCCTACTGATCGCAACCGACAGACTGTTGCTGATGGTGCGGCGGCGGGTGTCGCATCTATGGCGCGCGGTCAGCATCGAGAAGAAGTGGCGACGCTGCTGGACCTGCGCCGGGCGTTGCGCAACGGGACCGTCTGGATCGAGCACAGTCTCGGCTTCCGCAGCCGCGAGAGACTCTTCATTCCCACCGAGTCCTGGCGTTCGCAGCGTCGCGCCCATTACCGCCGACTGACACTGCCTCAGGAGCCGGCGGCCTTCCTCGAGCCGCTGACCGAACGGGCCGAGGCAGCTTTGCAGGCCCTCGCCACCGCCGCGGCTGCCGGTGGGCTGCGGATCGACGATGGGCTGCATCTCTCCCCGATCGTGGCCTTACGACGAGGACCCTGAGCTGGTGAGGCTGCGCGACGCGCTCGATCGGCGTATCGGGGAGGCGCAGCTGCCGGAGATCAACCTGGGCGTTGATGTCGGGGCGCGCCTCAGCCGGATCATGCTCGGCGGGAAGCCGCGTTCGGCGAGCGAGCCGCTGTGCTCTGCGCCGGCGTCCTCGCGCATGGCACGGCATTGTCCGCTGCGCAGAGCGCGCGCATGATCCCGCAACCGGGCGCCCCGGCGGTGCGCCAAGCAATGCACCGGGTCACTGGTGAACGTCGGCTCGCCGAGGCCTACCGTGCCGTAGCGTGCGATCTACAGCGGTCGGGTCGCGGCCCATCAGGCCAAGCACCACGAGGAGATGCAAGCCGTCGCCGACGCGCTCGGTTTGCTTGCGAACATCGTCATGGCGTGGAACACGGCCCGCATGCAGGAAGCCTTCGACCATTGAGCACAACACCAATGCGACGCCGTGTCGCCGGAGCTCGCCGGGCGCGTGGCTCCGACCCGCACCGGGGGCATCAACCTGCGCGGCGTCTTCCGCTTTCCCGTGCAACGCTATGCCGGGAAGCTCCTGCCGTCTTCCGTTGCAGCCAATACGACCGCGAGCATCGCATAATCGAGTAAAGCGTGGCCCGGAAAACCGCGACATCCCGGCAGGGCTTGATCGGGGCGGCGCGCATCGATCTGCGCCGCTCGGCAAAATGTGCCCGGGTCTGCTCGTCTAGACGAGCCCGCTTCGGAAACAGGATTTGGCGCACGATGATTTGTGGTCATCGGCTCCGATGCCTCGGTCACGTGCTATCCGCTCTTTCATCAATGCAATCTTGGCACAGGAAAGTGCCAAGAAGCGCCGCCCGGATGGGTGGCGCACGAGGGAGGACGTCGATTCACGGCGCCTGAAGTGAACGCTGTGCAGCGTTGTCCGAGAGCATCGGGCATGCGTAGACGGACGCTCCCGCCGCCAAGTGGGCGTCGACCTCGAGCGGTGACTTTGCAGTCAGTCGCTCGAGAGGCGGTGAACGTCTACGGTCGCTCGGCTCAATGCGTTGCCGGCCACACGGCGTCGCGCACCTGGTGCAAATCCATTCCGTCGCAGCGGCACCGGAACACCTCCTGCGACTCAAGTACGTCGTCTCGGCTCGCGCAGCGCCTGCGGCGCACCACCCACCGTCAGGTGAACGCCTCTCCGTAATCCCACCATTTCGCGCGCGCGAACGCGTGTGTCGGCTCTACGTCGTCCACTCCGCTCATCGCCAATCCGAGCAGAAGACCGCACTCGGTAAGCTCACCTGTCAACGGGTCACATTTCGCAAGCGTTCACGCCTCCGCAGTCCTGACAACTGCCTTGACGAGCTCACCGACGGTCACTTTTGGCGGGCAAAGGAGGGCTCATTCTCGACAGCGCCTCAGGCATCGATCGCCTGCGCACGGCTGAGCGCGAGTTCGGCATCTTTCGCCCATCGGCACAGGAGGCGGGCTCCTCGCCGTACGCGCAGCCGCTGCAGATCGCGGCAACCGGCTGCCCGATGTCTTATCGCCAGTCATTCTCGATCTTCCGAGGGAGGCGAGCGACCGCCCAGGAACGCTTTCCGATGATCACGCAGAGGCCGACAGATCATCGGCAGAAAATGCGGTCGAGCAAATCGGCGAAGGCGCTGCGCTTGAAGCCGCGCAGAGGCTCTTTATCCATATTCGCCAGAAAGCCAAGCATCGGCATAAGGCCATCGCAAAGCGGTAGCTTAAGCGTCTCGGGCGGTACTTCGACAGTCCCGAGCCGCCTCCCCCGGGAGTGGCGAGGCGGCGAACGTGATTTTTGTCACGACGTGATTTTTGTCACGATATTGTCATCGTTTTGACAAATTCAGACGCTACGGTGCCGATTTCACCGAATAAGAAATCGGCCATGAACCTTCATTATCTCGCGCACCTTGCCAATTATTCCGACGGCGTGTTGTACGTCATGATGGGGTTATTACTCATCGCCCTCACCGTCATCGTCGATCGATTCTGGTATCTGCGCCGCACCATTCTGCGCGGCCATGTCATCTGCGGCGCGCTGAGCTCCCGGGCCGAGCTCGACCGGGCCACCCTGCGCCAGCTCACCGAGCGCGCCGGCGACCTGCCCGAAGGGGCCCTGCTGCAGTCCGCGCTGCGCCACCACGGCCTGGTCCGTGGCGAGGCGTTGGCCAACCGCCTGGAGGAGACCATCCTCCTCACCGGCCCGAGTCTCGACCGGCGCCTCTGGCTGCTCGATACCATCGTCACCTTGGCTCCGCTGCTCGGCCTCTTCGGCACCATCGTCGGCATGTTCCACGCCTTCTCCGTGCTCGCCAGACCCGGCCACGCCCCCACGCGGGTGACGGGCGGCGTCGCCGATGCCCTGGTGGCCACCGCCTCGGGCCTCTTCATCGCCATGCTCGGCCTGGTGGCCTACAACGCCTTCAGCAACCAGGTGCGCCAAATCGTGAATCAGCTCGACTCCCTCAAGACCGTGCTGCTCAACCGAATGGACGGCGAGCCCGTCGTCGTCGAGGAGCCGGCCGGCGCCGTCGGCGACCCCGCCACCCTGGGCCCGATGGCGGCGACGGAGCGCTGACATGACACGCCGCTACTTCGAGGCCCGCAAGGGGCGCATCGAGATCATCCCGATGATCGATGTGATGTTCTTCCTGCTGGTTTTTTTCATCATGATCACCCTGCAGATGATCCCGGACCAGGGTCTTGCCCTGCAGTTGCCCCGCTCCAGCCGCGCGAGGCGGCTCCCTCACCCGCATTTCACCATCGAGATCGAGAACAATGGCAGCGTCCGCGTCCAGGGCCGAGCCTACGACCTGACCGGCCTGGAATACCTCCTGCGCAGCGACGGCAACCCGGCCAAGACCCGGCTCACCATCGCCGCCGACCGGAACGTTCCCTTTCAGGAGTTCATTCATGTCATGGACACCTGCCAGAAGGCGGGTGTCAGTGACATCGGCATCGCCGCCAAGCCGGCGCGCTGAGCCAAAGCGTTCCCGGCCCCCGAAATGACCGAAGAGCGGAATCATCATCCGGGCGGTCGGGGAAGCCGGGCGGCGCGGCGGCGGGTGAGATTCGCCCCCGGGGATTGCGCCGAAATCCCCGGCAGGCACCCTGCCCTCGCGCCCGGGCCCGTATGCGAGAGCGCGCCGATCCTTCCATGCATTCCCGGCGCTCGGATCGGCGCACGCTGCACCTCGGCTGCGCTCGAGGGCGTACGCCCGGCCGCCTCCGGCAGCGAACCGACGGCAGGCTCGCGCTTCCCGAGCCCGGTGCGGCCAACATCGAGCCCCAAGGGAGCCCCGCTCCCGCCGAAGCGCTCGGCACCGGGCCACACCGGAGACACACCTTGACCGCCATACCGATGAGCGCGCCCCGCCCGACCGGCGCCGCCTCCCGACCGGACCGGTTCGGCCGCGCCCTGCTGGTGGGGGCGGCTCTGGAAGCGCTGCTGCTCGGGAGCCTCCTCTGGGCAGGGTCCAACACGCCTCCCAGACCCGTTTCCCCGGGGCGCAAGATCATTGCCGTACACCTGCTGCGGCCGGCACCGCCCAGGCCCACTCCCTCCCCCCCGGCCCCCAAACCGGTGATGCGCCACCCGCTGCCCGAGCCCGCAGCCCAGCCGGTGCCGGTGCCGACACCCGTGCCCGCACCGGCGCCAAAGCTCTTATTCGCCACCAGCCCCGCGCCCACCGCCCCCTCCTTTACGCTCCCGCCCGCAATTCCCACTCCCCCTGCGCAGCCCCCGCCCGCCAACCCGGCAGCCCGGGTGAGGGCACTCGACCTCTACGCCGTTCTCGTGCGCACACGGGTGCAGGCAAACCTTCGGGTTCCGCAGACGATCCGCCTGATGCGCCTCTCGGGCAGAACCGAAGTGGCGTTCGAGCTGCAACCGGACGGCCTTCTCATCTGGGCCCGCATCGAGCGCTCGAGCGGCATCGGCACCATCGACCGGGCCGCGCTGCACACCGTCAAGACGACCGAATACCCTCCCTTTACGAAAAACATGGCGAAACTCGCCACGACATTCGACATCGAGGTGCACATCTCCGGCCGCCGCGCATCCTGACAGCACAGGCGCTGCGGACTGAAAGCGCGCCTGCAGCACCGCGCTCGCGGCCGCGCGCGGCGTCGTTGGCGGAACTTACGCGCTCGAACGAATCGGGCGCCGCCGGCACAAGGAGCCCTCCGCGGCCGGCCCCCTCCACAGATGTTGTCTTCCCTCCCCGGTCAGGAATTCCTCGCCGGCCGAAAATCGCGCTCGTCACACTAATGTCATGTCCCTGACGTATGGTCCACAACCAACACGAATAATCATCTACCGCAACAGAAGCCCGAGAAGTGCCCGCCGCCGCAAAAAACATCGCCTTCGACGCCGCGCGCGCACCGCTTTTTCCCGGACAAAGACGAACGAGACCCGGGCCGCGGACGGAATTCCCGCCCCCGTGCGCGCAAGCACGTCCCGACATTCTTTCAGGATCAACTCCCCCACCCGCCGCCCGGGCCCAACCCGCCCCGTCACCTCTCTCCTGACACCGGAGGACTTCATGCACCAAGATAGAGACACGAACCCGGCAAAAGCGCGTGTTGCGCTGGTTTCATTCGCGGTGATGACCGCACTGTACGGTTCGCACGCAAACGCACAGGACTCCAGGCGAGCTGCCGCCACCAAGGGAAAACACGCCGCGGTCAATGTCGGGATCGTGTCCAAACGGGCGCAAGCGCACCGCCGCGGGGAGCCCGCGGGCTCGGCCTTCGACCACCGGCTCATCACCCACACCGAGATCCTCAAGTCCACCCAGAGCATCGCAACCGTCACGCCGGCGCAGGCAAGGATATTCGGGCCGAATGCAAGCGCCACCCAGGCGCTCACCATCGAGCCGAATGTCTATGTGAGCGGCCCGAACGTCGGCGGCGTGTCCAATCGCGCCACCATATCGATGCGCGGCATAAAGGTCGGCGTAACCGGCTACATCGGCGACCTGGAATACAACGGAATCACCGGCCTCTTCGACGGGATTCCCATCCAGAACACGGTCGAGGGGCAGAGCTTTCACACGGCCGAGACGCCGATCGGATCACTGCTGTCCGGAATAAACACCATCTATGGGCCCGGCAACCCGCGCACCAGATGGTTTGACAGCATCGGCGGCACCATCAACTTCATTCCCGTTCAGCCGACGCGGCATGCGTACGCGAGAGCCGCCGTGTCCTACGGCAGCTTCAATTCGAAGATCGTCTCCGCCGCCGCCAACAGCGGGGACTTCTCCGGTTGGTCCGCCGTCGCCGCCGCAGCGTACGCGCACGGCCACAGCTTCCGAACCGGCGCACATCTGCCCAGCGGGACGACTCAGGCGTACTTGAAGGTCCGCAAGCGGGAGGGCACGAGCAGATTCAGCCTCGGCGCCTATTATGACCGCAACTGGTCCTACAGGCCGAATCAGCTACCCGTCAATCCGGTGCCCGGCGTCACAGTGAACGGCCTGCCCAATGGTCCGGCGTACAGCGAGCAGTCTTCCGGCTTCTACTCGGCGCTGCCCAACGCCGTGTGGCAGAAGAGGTTCCACGAGAACATGTTCCTGCTCTACGGGCGCCAGCATCTGAAGATGGCCCATCACGTATGGACGACCAACCTGTTCTGGTACCGGGACAGCACGCTGCATCACGAGGGAATCAACAATTTCTATCCGCCGCTCAACAACACCGGCGAGGAGCAGACGAATTGGTACACGAATACCTTCGGCGATAAATTCGCCATCGACATACATGCGCCCTGGAACGACATTGCGGTCGGTGGTTATGTCATTAACGCCAAGACTAATGTGAATGGTTTTGCCGGCAATCCACTGACCGGAAATCCAATACCGCAGAACCCGGCGCAGATCACCGATCACACCTACACAACCACATACGCGTCTGCCTTTCTTCAGGATCACCTGCGACCGCTACCTGATCTATTGATAGTTCCCGGCGTGGATTTCATGGACTTCCAGACACACTTCTTTCAAAACAGCCCGTCCATCGCCTATCTGTACCCGAACGCGAGTTACAGTAATTCTCCGAGCATTGCCAAGGAATACCAGAAAGTCGAGCCTTCCATCGGCGTCAACTATCAGCTGATACCGGGCGCCGCGATATACGCGCAATATTCCGTCACGTACCAGAACCCAACGGCCGGCAACTACAATGCCGCGGCCGGACCGTTGACCGACCTTGGCGAGCTGTACCCGGTAAAAAGCGAGGATTACGAGGCGGGCTTCAAGCTCTCCAGAAAGGGATGGCTCGGGCTCGAGGACGTGTTCGCGGACGTGAACTACTTCGATGACAAGCTGAGCAACGAGACGATTCCGGTGACCTCGCCCACCAACCCGCTGCTGACGATATTCAGCTACGGCACGGCGACCCTGAGCGGAGCCAACCTCTCGCTCGATACCCGCGTCGATCGGAGCTTTTCAGGATTCGCCAACATCGGATTCCTGCACGGCTATTACAACATGTACTTCTCCACCGCCGACAATCAGTACTACAACGGCGCGCCGGTGTCGAGCACCCCGAACATCACGGCAAACGCCGGCGTCACCTACCGGGTCTTCCTGGACCACAACGCGCTGGCCGCCACGCTCTTTGATCAGTACTATGGAAGGCAATACCTTTTCAACAACAATAGCGGCGCGCCCTCACGCCAGAAGCTCGGCGGGTACAGCGTAACCAATGTGATGCTGCGGGAGAAAACGACGGCCCTGGACGGCTGGATCCCGGGGGCAAAGTACGCCTCATTGGCGCTCAACGTCACAAACCTCTTCGACAAGCGATACAACTCCACGGCCGACATCACCGGCGGCGGGTACTTCAATACCAATGCGGCCGGATACGTGATCGTCAATCCCGGCGCACCCAGAGCCATATTCGGCACCCTCGCCGTGGTCTTCTGAAAATGCCGGACAGCGCGCACGGCCGTTGGCCGGTTGATGCAGACCGAGCCCGAGCGCCCCGAGGGGCGCCCGGGCTGCCAGGGCACCCGCCGGGGCAGGGGCGATCGTGGGCGGAAGATGGCGCCCGCCATCTTCTCGTTGCGCAACCTCCCCGCCGAGACCCCTCGCGCCGTCCTCGCCGACGGATGCGCCGGCGCACCGACCGCCCGCAACCTCACGGCCCGTGGCCGCACGGCCCGCGCACCGGCGCCCAGTCCGCCCGAGGGCCTCTCGCTGCGCGCGGGCGGGGAAGTCCACTCCACCGCGCGGTCCTTTCCGGCCGCGGCGACCCACGAGGGCACAGCGGCGGCTCAAGACGGCTCGCATTGCGGAACACACGCAGGCGAAGTCGATATGGCCCCGGGTGCGCAATCGGGTCGGGCGGGAAAGGCTCGGGGAGGAGGCAAGCATGACGGACGGCGCGCCCGGCGGTTCGCACGCACGCACGGCAGATCACGGCGCCTCGCACCCGGGCGCCATCCCCGCCACGGAGCTCACCGGCGCGATGGCTCCGGAGCCTCGCCTCCAGGGCAGGATCTCGCGGATGAAGGACGCCGTGACAGAGGGAAATCCCGGGGTGGCCTTGAGGATATTTCGCGAGCTGTGGGAGAGTCCGCCGAACCGCACTCACCTCGCGAGGCATTGCGATCTCACCGGGTTGATTGCCGCGGCCGATCTGCGCGACCCGGAAGCCCTGGCCGACCTGATCGATGTCGCATTGGCGGTGGATGCGGATGAGGCCGCCGAGCAGGCCGCGCATCGGCTGCTCTCGTTGCGCAACGGCGACCCGGGGGCGGCGTACTACGATATCGCCCGGCGATACTTTTCCCGGGCGCGGTATCGCGAGGCGCTGATGGCCGCCTCGGAAGCGCATCGCCGGAATCAGGACGCCGATGAGATCGCGTTCTTTCTCGGGATGACCTACCAGCATTTTGGATGGTTCGCAGCGGCCGCCGGCGTATACGGGAAACTGACGCAGAAAGATCCCGCTCATTTGGGCGCGATGGTCAACGCCGCGGTCTGTCACAGCGCGCTTGGGGATACCGGACTTGCGATCGGCCTGCTCGAGAAGGTGCTCGCGCGCGACGCCGGCAACGAAGTGGCCGCAGCCAACCTGATCATGTGCCTGTGCATGGCGGGCCTCACGGAGCGGGCGCAGGGGCTGTTGCGGACCGTTGAGCCGCACGCCTCCGGGTCGTTTCCCGCGCCCCTGCTGCAGGCGTTCCTGCTTGAACGGACCGGTCGGGCGCAGGAGGCCGTTGAACTGCTGGAGCCGCTCGTGGCCACGAGCGGCTGCGCGCAGCTCATCATGGTCTACGGACGCTCGGCGAAACAGCTCGAGGCGCATCTGACGGCCGGCCCCCTTGGCGCCATCCGCTCGTGGAAAGACAAGGCGGCAGCGCATCTGCCGGTCTCGGATGCGAGGGCGATCAATTTCCTCCTCGGCGACCTGCATGACAAAAGGGGCGAATACGACTGCGCCTTCCGGTGCTATCGGGAAGCGAACTGCATCCTGGCGCCGAGGTTCGAACGCCAGCCCTTGATGGATCTCTTGCGCTCCATTCAGTCGGCTCGCAACGATACCGTGGACATCGAGCCCGCCGGCCCGGGACGAAATGTCATCTTCATAGTCGGGATGCCGAGGTCCGGAACGTCCTTGCTGGAGCAGATCATCACCCTGAGCCCGCACGCCCACGGGGCCGGAGAGCGGCCGACCATCGGCCGCATCGCAAGAGAGCTGTCCGGGGGAAACGTGTGCGCATACCCGTCCGCGCTGGCGACATTGCCGGCTGAAAAGCGACTGGCTTATGCGCACCTGTACCTGCAGCAGTTCCGGCACGTTCCGCCGCACAGGTGGATCGTCGATAAAATGCCCGCCAATTTCCGGTTTGTCGGAGTGATTGCCGCGCTGTTTCCGCAGGCGAGGATCATACACATGACGCGCGACTGGAGGGACGCCTGCCTGTCCTGCTACTGCCACGACTTCTCCGGCAGGCATCCGTACAAGCATCGGCTGTCGGATCTCGCGTTCTACCATCGCATCCAAGAGGACATGATGCGCCATTGGCGCGATACCTGCGGCGCAAGCATCCTCGGCGTGCGCTATGAGGACTTGATCCTGCGCTTCGATGACACGGTGCGTGGGATATTCGAGTTCATAGGCATCGAGCAGCCCGCGGATTGCCGCAACTTCTTTGAAAATGACACGCCCTGCCTGACAGCGAGCTACCGGCAGGTCAGAAACCCCCTCTACACGACGTCCATCGGCCGATGGCGCAGGTACGAAAGGCACCTCTGCGAGCTGTATTCGCAACCATGACGCGCGCGCGCAGCGGATGTCTCGTGAGGTATTGCTGCGCTTGCGGGCGCGGGCGGCGTGCCGGATTTCGAGGCCGTTGCGGACATGACCCGCCGCCGTGGCGGCGGCATGCAAGAGTGGACCTGCCGTCAGGTCGCGTTTCGAGCCTTACGCCGCAGGCACGGGTGTCGGACGCCGGGGCGGGTCATCCGCGGTTCAATCATGTTGAGGAGAGTTCAGTGACCAGAGTCGTGACGCTGCTTTTTCTCGCGCTTTCTCTGTCCGCATTCGGGTGTCCGCGTGCCGAGGCGGCCGGCCTGCGCTTCCAGCTTCTGAAGATCATCCACCTGCCCACGACGGACAGGGGCGGGGATGTGGTCGGTTATGACGCCGGGAATCATGATGTCTACGTCTCGATGGGCAAGACCGATTCCGGCGGAGTTGTCCTCGATGCGGACGATGACTCCCTGGTGAAGGTGATCCGCAATGACATCATACGGCCGTCCGGCATGGCCTGGGATCCGGGGTATGTCTATTGGACCTCGGACGTGCACCTGAAGGCGAATGAACACGGACGTGACAGGACAATCAGGCGGTTTGCGCAGGTGGTCGTTGTCGCCAAAAGCGCCTGGAAGGTGGTGGATACCTTCACCACGGTCGGGACGGGCGCTGACGGCATCTGGGCGGACCCCGGTCTCGGCCGTCTCTATGTCGCCCTGGATGACAGCAACTGGATCGACGAGTACACCCTGGGCGGGATGCCGCGGTTCGTCCGCAAGATTGCGCTTTTCCCGCATGCCGGCAGCGGTCCGGATCTGGGTGTTCTCGTGCGCTCGCAGAACCTGTTGTACATGCCCGATGATTGCTGGGAAGAGAAGATCGATCTGCGCACCGGCCGGATCGAGGCCAGGACGAGCATCGTCCCGTATCTGCAGCGCGCGGCGCGGCGCGGTGGTGCAAACACCAAGGGCCAGATCTATGATGCGCGCGAGCATACGCTGTGGGTGGGCACCAATCGCGCGCGGATTTTTGTCTTCGATGCCCGCAACCTCAAGGTGATCGCCCACTTGCCCGCCCATGCCGGCATCGACCAGGTCGCCTATGATCCGGCATACCATCTGGTCTATGCATTTGAAAGCGACGCAAAAGGCTTCGATGTCTATAATGCCGCGACGATGCGGCACGTGGCTTTCGTCTCGACCGGGTATGCCAAGACCCATACCGGCGCCGTGGATCCGCTCAACCATGAAGTATTCGTGTATGCCGGCGCGGCACACGCCGTGTATGTGTACCGGCCGGTCCTTTAGGGGCCTGGCGGATCGCAGGCCGCATGGGATGGGGGCGTCGCACGGTGGAGAATGCCGCGGCGCGCCGACCCGCGCGGCGCGGGATCCATCGACCGGCACGGCGCAGAGCTCCCGGGGCGGTCCGGGTGACGATCTCCCGATCAACGTACAGGGGTTGGCGTAATGAGCACTATTGATAGACGTTCTTTCCTGCGCGGTGTCGGCCTGATGACCGGCTCGGCGCTGGTCGGGCCGCATCTGTTGGGAATCGCGCGCGCCGGCGGGCTGTCTTTCCAGCACGGGCTGCAGGACAGGATCGAGCATATCGTCGTGATCTTTCAGGAGAATCGCAGCTTCGACCATTACTTCGGCACCCTCCAGACGCGCAATGGCCAGCAGGTCGCCAACCTCCTCGATGCCGACGGCAAGATCGACCGGAGGTTCCATGGGCTGCAGAAGAACCCCGTCGGCATCCCCTACCCCACCTTGCCCTTGCCGTACAAGCAGATCCCCGCATTCGACAACGTGGAGCTGCCCAATCTGCCCTTCCACCTGGCCCCGTACATACCCGCCAGGAGCAACGTGCACTGGGACCCCAAGCACCGCTTTTTCCGCATGATGGCGGAAGTCAACGGCGGCAAGATGGATCGCTTCGTCGCTCTGGCGCTGGGCAGCGGATCGCACCTCGGTACCGCGGAGCTTGAAAAGCTGAGTCCCGATGATCTGGCGCTCGACCTGGCCGCGCCCAGCGGCCCGGTGCTGGGGTACTACCAAGCCGAGGACATTCCTTTCTATCATCAACTTGCCCACCGGTATGTCCTGTGTGATCGCTTCTATCAGGCGATGAGCGGCGGCAGCACCGGGAACGCGCTTTACCTCGCCGCGTGCCGATCCTGTGTCAATCCGGGCATCACCGCCGCCCATATGGCCCCCTATGATCCGGGAAAGGCGGGGTTCAAAAACGCGTTCTTCGACCGGCCCTACGACCATGACCGCCTCATGATCAACGACCTGTCGCCCATCCAAGGGCCGACCGGGGCCAATAATCTGCACCAGCTGCGGATTTCGCCACCGCCGCAAGCGCAAACCTACCCGAACATCGGCGACCGTCTGAGCGGCGCGCACGTGGACTGGGCCTGGTACAACGAGAACTGGAATCTGGTCAAGCCCTGGGCGTTGAAGAACGCATTTGGGCCGGGCGACGGCTCCGCCGTGATCGACAGCGGCCGCATCTACGAGGCGCATCACAACCCGTTTCAATATTACCCGGGCTGGAACGATTACGTGCGGCAGGGCCACATCCGCGACGCCCACGATTTTTGCGAAGACGCGCGACAGGGGAGGCTCCCGGGCGTTTCATTCCTGAAGGCGAGCGCCGCCCATACCGAGCATCCCGCGGACTGCGCCCCGTATTACGGCATGAAGTGGGTGGAGAATCTGGTACGCGCCGTAGCGACAGGACCGGCCTGGGGGAAAACCGCAATCTTCATCACGTACGACGAAGGCGGCGGCTTCTGGGACTCGGTCCCGCCGGTTTCGGTCGACTATCACGGCTTCGGCACGCGCACTCCCGCCCTCTTGGTGTCTCCCTGGGCGCTTCCCGGTCTGGTGGACCATCACGTCGCCAGCACCGCGAGCATTCTCAAGTTCATCGAGACCCGCTTCGGCCTTGCCCCTCTCAACCACCGGGATCGCGATGCGTATGATTTCTCGGGGGCGTTTGACTGGGGACAGCGGCTGCGGGAATTCTCACTCTGACGGAGCCAGAGAGGGCATCACACGTCGCGCAGGCAGCCGCCGCGATCGCTCCTGCGCGAGGCTTCCACCCGCACCCGGGGGCGTTTCCGGGGATTTTCGCCGGCGCCGGAGCGCAACGGATGCTAGACGCCCTGTCCGTTACGGGGGGCCTGGATGGTCCGACGCACGCACCTTCGAGTTGCAGATGAGGAGGGGACGATCTTCGCCGGCGCCCCGCCGAGGACGCTTGCTGCCGGCTGCGAGCATCGGAGCATTTTCCGCGGAGGCGCCCTTGCGGGCCCTGCCGGCATCCGAACTCCTATGAATCCGGAGCGCACGCCTAGCCGGCGGGCCGACAAACCCGGTATCGTGGGCGATCGCAGCCGAGTTGAGGCACCGAAGGTGGCCGTTTCGAAGACGATCCGCGATCTGTTCGCCGAACGGCGGCGGGACTACTCCCTGCCGCAGGGACTGTATGTCGACCCCGGCATGCTCGAGTTCGACCTGCGGGCGATCTTTCACCGGCACTGGCTGCAGGCAGGCCTGGAAGCGGAAATACCGAAGCCCGGGGACTACCTTACGCTGAGCGTCGGCCAGACGTCCGTGATCGTGCTGCGCAACGCGGAAGGGTCCCTCGGAGCTTTCTTCAACACCTGCCGTCACCGCGGCGCGCAGATCTGTCGGGAGCCGCGTGGACATACGCGGCGCCTGGTCTGCCCCTATCATCAATGGAGCTATGATCTGTCCGGCCGGCTGGCCCACGCTCCCTGCATGCACGAGATCGACGCCAATGCGCACGGCCTGCTGCCGGTGCGGGTCGAGGCGGTCGCGGGAGTCATCTTCATCTGTCTTGCGGAAAATCCCCCCGATTTTGCGCCGTTTCGCGCGACGCTCGAGCCCATGCTCGAGCCTCATGCCCTCCGCGAGGCGCGCGTGGCCCACACTGCCACCTGGGTCGAGCGCGCCGACTGGAAGCTCACGATGCAAAACGCGCGCGAATGCTACCACTGCCGGGCGGGACACCCACAATTGCTGCTCTCCTACAGCGACTTCACCGGATCGGACGCCTCCGGAGACCGGCAGGCCCGGATCGCGGCGCTCGAGTCCCGTTGCCGGGCCCGAGGACTCAAGACCGGCTCGGTCATCGGTCCCTGGTACGAAATCAGGAGATTTCCGCTCTTGGAGGGCGCAGTCTCCTACACGACGGACGGCAAGCCCGCGGTCGCCAGGCAGCTTGGAACGGTCGGCGATGGGGATGTCGGGGTGATGTGGTGGGGGCTGCAGCCCAACAGCTTCAGCCACGTCGTAAGCGACTATGGATTTTTCTTCCAGGCATTCCCAACGGGGCCGCAGGAAACCACCGTGACGGGAAAGTGGATCGTGCACAAGGACGCGGTGGAAGGAGTCGACTATGATCGGTCACGCCTGCTCGAGGTCTGGACCGCCACGAATGAGCAGGATCGGGCCCTCGTCGAGAACAATCATCGCGGCATGGTCTCGATCGCCTACGCCCCGGGGCCGTATTCCCGGATCACCGAGCAGATGACGATGCGATTCGATGAGTGGTATTGCGCCGCCGCCGAAGCCTACATGGCGGCCGGTTAGCCCGGCTCGAGCGCCGGGCTTCTCCTGCGCACGGCGATCGGCCCGCATGCGCACCTGCCCCTGCTGCGGCGGCCGGCTCGAGCGGCCAGCCCCCATGGCGCCCATCCGCTGCGGCCCGGTGCGCTGCGTGACGACACCGCCGCGAGCCTTGCAGCCGTGCCGCCTCGGCCCGCGCTCCAGAGGGTCCTCGAGATGCGTACGGAGGGTGCCCTGCACGGCGGACGGATCGATCGCCCGATTCGGCTGCGCATCCCTCAACACCGCAACCCCGCGAGGAACCGGTCGATGGCGGCGAGCGCCTCCGGCTCATCGAGCAACGGCGCATGGCCGCGCCGCGGCACGGTGAGCGACTGCAGATCCGGCTTCTCGCGCCGCATTCGCCCGAGCACTCCCGGGCTCAGGATGTCCGACAGCTCGCCGCGGATCACGAGCATGGGCATGGCCGCGAGCTGCGCGAACACCGGCCACAGATCCGCCGGCCCCCCCGCAGCAGCCCTCATCGACTCGCCGATATTCGGGTCGTAATCGAACACCGGCTGGCCCGATTCATCTTCCCGATAGCTGCGGCGGGTGAGCACGGCCCACTGCTCATCGGTGAGGCCGGGCCAGGCCTCACCGTTCACCTGCCGGTGCTGAGCGATCGCCTCGTCCCAGCTGCGCACGGGCGGCAGCTTGCCCGCGTAGCCCCGCACGCGCTCGAGACCGCGCGGGTCGGCTTCCGGGCCGATGTCGTTGACCACGATGCCCGCCACTTGCTGCGGCAGGGCGGCCGCCAGCAGCATCGCGAGCAGCCCCCCGAGCGAGGTCCCGATGATCGCCACCCGCGCCAATGCGAGCACATCCATCAGGCGCTCGATGTCCGCGACGTAGAGGCCCGGGTGATAGTTGCGCCACTGCGGATCGCGTGCCGAGAGGCCGCGACCCCTGAGATCGGGGCAGAGCACGCGGTAGCGTGTGGCGAGGTGCGGTGCGAGCGCCTCGAAGTCCCGGCTGTTGCGCGTGAGGCCCGGCAGACACAGCACGGACCCTGCTGCGGCGGGAGCCGCATCATACACGCGGCTGTAGAGCTCGAGACCGTCGGCGGCTCGCCAGCGCTGCGCGCGAAACGAGGATGGATCGGTCACTGCATGAACCAGCCGTGGCTGACGACGAGCGACTGGCCGGTGAGCGCGCCGGACTCGAAGGACGCGAGGAAGACGGCGGCTTGCGCCACCTCCCTCGTCGTCGTGAACTCGCCGTCCACCGTCTCCCTCAGCATGACGTCGCGGACCACGGATTCCTCGGAGATCCCGAGCGCCCGGGCCTGTTCGGGAATCTGCCTCTGCACGAGCGGGGTGCGCACGAAGCCCGGGCAGATCACGTTGGCTCTCACCCCGTGCCGCGCCCCTTCCTTCGCGACCGTTTTGGCAAGCCCGATCAGACCGTGCTTGGCGGTGACGTAGGGGGCCTTGAGGCGGGAAGCTTCCTTCGAATGCACCGAGCCCATGTAAAGGATCGTGCCGCCACCTTGGCGATACATCTGTCGCAACGCGGCGCGGGTCGTCAGGAAGGCGCCATCGAGGTGCACGGCAAGCACTTGCCTCCAGTCCTCGAACGACAGGGCCTCGAGGGGACAGACCCGCTGGACCCCTGCATTGCTCACCAGAATGTCGATCCGCCCGTAGGCTTCGATCACTCGAGCCATCCCGGCCTCGACCTGCGCCTCGCTCGCCACGTCCATGACGGTGGCGATGGCCTGCCGGCCCTCGCCCACGAGCTCCGCGACCGTCCTCTCGGCCGCATCCTGATCGAGGTCGGCGATCGCAACGCGTGCACCCTCGCGGGCAAAGGCCCGCGCGATCTCCCGGCCGATGCCGCCGGCGGCTCCGGTCACGAGCGCCACTTTGTCTCTCAGCCGCATGGAATCGCTCCTTCGCTGCGCTCAGATGGATTGGATGAACTCGCCCGCGCGCCGCAGTGCCTCGATCGCCTCGGGCAGCCGAGGCGCGAAGCCCTGCCAGACGTGCACCAGCCCGGGCCAGAGGTCCACGTGCGCCTCGCCCCCGACGGCGAGGATCTTCTCCGCCACGCGCACGGTGTCATCGCGGAATAGCTCGGCCGCGCTCGCCTGCATGAGAAGCGGCGGCAGTCCCTCGAGGTTGGCGAACAGCGGCGAAGCGAGCGGATGTCTCGGGTCCGTCCCCTGAAGATACAGTCCTGCGAACAGGTCCGGAACCGCCTTGACCGCCCCGAGGCGCGGGTCTTGATTCTCTGTCATCGAAGCACCGCTGTTGGTGAGGTCGGTCCACGCCGAGAACGTCACGGCCGCATCCGCATGGGAGGCGCTGCGCTCGCGCAGCGCGAGCAGCGTGGCGAGCGCGAGGCCGCCTCCGGCGGAGTCCCCGAGCAGAAACGCCCGCCGCGCCGCAGCGCATCCGTCCGGCCCATGCTCACGCATCCAGCGAAACGCCGCAACCGAATCCTCGAGCGCGGCCGGGAAGGGATGCTCGGGCGCGAGCCGGTATTCGATGAGCAGCACCGCGCAGCGCATCGCCTGCGCGATCCACATTGCAAAGTTGCGATACGCCGTGATGCCGCCGGCCACGTAGCCGCCGCCGTGCAGGAAGAGCATCCGCCGGCTGCAGTCCGAGTGCTCCCCGAGGAGCCACTCGGCGCGCAGGCCCCCCGGGGAGGCCGGCAGGCGGCGCACGTTCGTCAAGGGCGTGGCCATGAAGTACTCCTCCATGGCCGCGCGGGCGGCAACCTCGGGAGGCTGCGCCGAGGAGGCGGCCATGCGCCGGCCGAGCCCGATCAGGTGTTGCCGCACCGTCTCGAGTGCCGTGCAGGTCATGTGCGCTCCCTAAAAGTGCGCCCGCAGTACGATGCCCACCGTTCGTGGCTGCGAGAGGATGACGGGGGTCGGCGCGGCCGGATCGTACTCGTTGGCAAGGGTGGTCGCATCCACCTGTCCGGCGGTGTCGAAGGCGTTCTTCAGGTACAGGTCCGCGGACAAGGCGCGAGTCAGCGTGAGCGCCAGATCGAAGTCCACCGTGTTGAACGAGGGAAGGGAGTAGCGCGCACTCGCGATCGTGCCGAAACCCTCGGTGCGCTGTCCGAGCCAACGGTCGCTCACGGTGAGGGCGGCCGGATGGCCCGGGACGAGCGCGAAGCGGTAGGTTCCGAGCAGCGCGAAATTGAACCGCGGCGACATCGGCAACCGCGCGCCGGAGTAGCCGATCCCGAGCACCGGCACCGGCCCGGTGAGCCAGGCGTGGGTGTAGGCGGCCGAGCCGTCGAGCGTGAGATCCGGCGTCACGCGCGCTCTGAAGCTCATCTCCGCGCCCTGCACGCGCGCATTGTTGCCGTTCTCGAGCTGGTTCACGCCGCCGTTGTTGACCACCAGCTGGATGCTGTGCCATTCGATGTCGTAGACGTCGAAGTCGAGCTGCGCCCGGTGGTCAAACAGCGTGGATTTCTCACCGAGCTCGTAGTTCCAGAGCTTGTCCGGCGCGAAGCTCGGGTTGTGCAGGCCCGAGAAGAGCACGAAGTTCGGGCCGCCGGGGCGAAATCCGCTCGCCGCCCGCGCGTACAGCATCACATCGGGCGTCAGCTGGTACTTCGGGTTGATCGAATAGGTGGTGACGCTCTGGTGGGTCACCGCGACGGGAGAGTCGTACAGCGCATTCGAGCCGGTTGCGAACAGCCCGAACGTCGTTTCCCGGTACGACTGACGCTGAGCGCTGTAGCGTACACCGAGGCCGAGGCTCAGCCGCCTGGTGAGCGAGATCGTCGCATCGGCATAGCCGGCCAGTTCGCGATAGCTGCTCGGCAGGTCAGCCGCGAAGGGCACCAGCCCGAAGAAGGTTCCGCCCGCATTGGCGCGATCGAAGAGGTCGACGATCTCATTGGTGATCTCGTGATCGTAGTAGCCGCCGAGGATCCAGCGCAGCCGGCCCTCCTGGTGCGACACCAAGCGCACCTCCTGCGTGATCCGGTGGGTATTGGTGTCGACCGGGAGCTGAAAGGGATCAGTCGCCGCGCCGAACGAGGCGAGCAAAGCGTCGTAGACCAGGCTCTCGTCGCTGAGAGAAAAGCCGTGATCGGCCTGCTCGCCGGTGATCGAGGTGAGCGTGAGCCACGGCGCCCGCCAATTGATCTCGGCCGAATACAGCATCAGGCTGCTCACCGCGGGCTGCTCGAGCGGATAGGCCTGATCGTACGTGCCGATGGTCGGCTGGTGGGTCACGAAGTTGCGAAAGGCCGTATCGAGACCGACGCTCCCATCGCGCTGGTAGAAGACGCTCAGGCGCACATCCAGTCGTCGCGTCGGCGCGAGCAGCAGCTGCACCCTGCCCCCCTCATTGCGCGTGGCGCCCTGGTTGGTCCGGTGGTAGACCGGATCGGTGAGGTAGCCCGAATCATAATTGTCGATGGCATCGATGCGCAGCGCGCCAAGAGCGCCGCCGAGGGGCAGGTTCAGCATGCCGCGCAGGCCGTAGTTGGTGCCGCCGTGCTCGGTGCTCGAGACCTCCGTTTCCGCCGTGGCGTGCAGGGAGTGCGGGTCGGGTGCGGCGGTCACGTACTTGATCGCGCCGCCGAGGGAGTTGGCGCCGTAGAGCGTTCCCTGCGGCCCGTTCAGCACCTCGACGCGGTCGAGGTCGAAGGTGTTGAGGTTGAAGCTCTGGTAGCCGAGGCCGAAGGAGGTGCTCGCCCCGAGCGGCACCCCATCGAGATACAGCCCGATGGCGCTGCTCAGTTGCCCGCCGCTGCCCATCGTCACCCCGCGGATGGCGATCAACCCGGGCGCGGCGCCGGAGTTGGTGATGAGGCCGGGCACGTATGCGGCGAAGTCGCCGAGATTGTGCGCGTCGATGCGGGTGAGGTCGCGGGCGGTCATCGCGGTGACCTGAAAC
Organism: Pseudomonadota bacterium; assembly: GCA_021805865.1. Lineage (GTDB taxonomy): Bacteria > Pseudomonadota > Gammaproteobacteria > Steroidobacterales > Steroidobacteraceae > 13-2-20CM-66-19. The sequence continues at coordinate 67,201 of JAJZDX010000020.1, read as the reverse complement.
GGGACGCTCTGCACGGACTCTTTGCGCCGCGTCGCCGTGACCACGATCTCTTGCAGCCGGACGATGCCGGCGGCGCCGGCCGGGTCCGGTCCACGCCCGGCCTCCCCGATCGGGGTCGCCCCGGAGAAGGAGACCCGCCGGACCGCGGCGGTGGCGGCGTGCGCGGACAGCAGCCCGCACGCGATGAGGAATGCGCCTGAGAACCTGTTCGACATGGCCGAGCCCCCCTCCGACCTTTGATGGTGCGCGAGGGCCATTGACCCTCGTGCCTGGACGAACCTGGGGCGAAGCCTATTCCAATCCCGGCCCGTTTGCAACCGATCGATAGGTAGGTTGACACTGTAACAGCCCGCGTATTTACTATGAATATGAAAAAACGATCGATAGGATCATGATCCCCAGTGCCCATCGGCGGCTGGCCGCCACCCGCGCGACGCTGCTGCCGGAGCACAAGCCCGAGGGCAGTCGCGGGGTGATTCTGGAGGTCGCGCTCAAGCTTTTTGCGGAGCGAGGCTATGCGGGAGCCTCCATCCGCGAGATCGCTGAGGCCGTCGGTATGAAATCGGCCTCCCTGTACGCCCACTATCCCTCCAAGGAGCACATCCTGGCGGAGCTGTGCCGCATCGGACACGAGGAGCACCGCCGCAGCATCCATCGCGCTCTGCTCGAATGCGGCGCCGACCCACGCGACCAAGTGGTCGCGTACGTGCACGCGCATGTCGCAATGCACGCACAGTTCCCGATGCTTGCGGTGGTCGCCAACGGCGAGCTGCACGCGCTCTCGAGCGAGCTCGGCGCGGCGACCTTCGAGCTGCGTAACCAATCGATTCAGGTGCTCGAAGACATCGTGCGGCGCGGGATCGAGCGCGGGGTGTTCCAGATTCCGCACGTGTGGCTCGGCGTGGCGGCGATTGGCGCCATGGGCATGCGCGTGGCGTACTGGTATACACCGGAGTTCGAGCTCAGCTCCGAGCACGTGGCGGAGGTCTACGCGGAATTCGCCTTACGCGTCCTGGGCGCCCCCGAGCCAACCCAACGCGGCGCTGGCTGACCGGCCCGCCTGAGGCCCCCGGCCCTGGAGAGTACCGCCACTCTGGGACTTCGCGGCCCTGCGCCGCTCGTCCGCAAAAGTCCGGAGCATTCGGATCCACCGTCCCGTCGGCTCTTGTCCGCGCAACGCCTGCGGTCGGCCATGACGCTCCCAGCGCCACGCGGGAGCGGAATACAGGGGGTGCAGGACCGATGCACAGGACGCCGGAGAGGCTGAACGGACAGGGGTCGCCGTGGGCCACCTCGAGATCGACGAGCGGACCTTTCCGGGCGGGCTGCAGGGAGTCTGGACGGCGCCGGCCGCGCACCCGATGCATCGCGGCCGCCTTGGCCGCGGGGCTCGCGGTCGCGCCACGGCGCACTCTCCCCTGTTCCGGTAGCCGCCATGCCTCCCGCGCCCTAGAATACGCGCTCGGCTCCTGCGCCCTGAACTCGCTCGAGGAGATGGGAATGAAAACCTCTCGGTTGCGACAATCCTTCGTGACGCTCGCCGGCCTCGCATTCCTTGGAATTGCGGTCGCACAAGCTGCATCGCTTTCGTTTACGGTGCATCTGACGGGCGCGCAGCAGGTGCCGCCCGTTCCAACCCGCGGCACCGGTACCGCCAAGCTCACCTACGATCCGGCTACCCGCGTCGTCACGTGGCGCATCACCTTCAACCATCTCTCCAGCGCCGTGACGATGGCGCACTTTCACCACGCCCCGGCCGGCCGCAACGGACCGGTGGCGCTGTGGCTGACGCATCGCGGCGGCGCAATCGCCAGTCCCATCACGGGCCGGGCAACCCTGTCGCGGACCGTGGCGAAGGAATTCCTCGCCGGCGACCTGTACATCAATCTGCATACCAAGGACCACCCGGCCGGAGAGCTCCGCGGCCAGATCAAGCCGCCGCGAGCCAGGTGAGGGCGGTCCCGGCGCTCGCACCGCCCTCTGCAGCCCCCCTCCGTACGGGCGGGGCCGCCGTCGCGCAGAAGGAACCCCCACCGCGCCAGCGGCGGCCGGACAGGCCGAAGGCGAGGAGAACGTCAAAGGTACGTCATCAGCAATGTCGCGAGGATCGCACCGCCGGCCAACAGCACGAGGGCAAGCCAGACGGGAGCCCGCCGTGGCGCGGGAATGCCGGGGGGCAGGCGTTTGCGGCCGGTGAGCATCGGCCACAGGAGGTTGTCCCCTTGGGCGGCGTACAGCACGATGGCCGCAACATGCAGGGCCACGGCGGCAAGCAGCACCTCCCACAGCAGGGCGTGCAGGTCCATGATGCCGTTGGCCACCGACGCCGGCACCCAATCGGTGAGCGGTCCTTGATTCGCGATGTCGTTGTTGACGTAAATCCCGGTCAGCGCCTCGCCCAAGAGCAAAGCGAGCAGGAGCAGCACCATCCATCCGCCGGCCGGATTGTGGCCCACCTGTGCATCGGGCTCGTGCCGCAACATCCGGCGCAGGTGTCGCAGCGCCGCGGCGGGCGTGGCGAGAAAGCTGCGGAAGCGAGCGGTCTCACTGCCCACCCAGCCCCAGAGCAGCCGGAAGAGTACGAGCGCAAGCAGCGATTCGCCGATGCGCACGTGCCAGCGCATCCAGTTCAGCCGCTCGGTGAGGTAGGCTCCCGCCACCAGGACGACGATCAGCCAGTGAAAGAGCCGCGTGGGCAGGTCCCACACGAGTACGGGGCGCGGCCCGGATGCGCGCCCGGCAATCCCCGCAGAATCCGCATCGCGGCGGCTCACGGGCGATGAGTCGACGGGCAGCGGTAGAGAGCCGAACACCGCCATGGCGAAGTCCGGTCAACGGGCGGCCGTGCCCGCCGGCCCGCATACGGCGGGCCTGCGCACATGCGCCGCGGGCGCGCGCGATCAGGATGCGAGCACGATCTCCACGCGCTTGTTGCGCTTGCCTTCGTTACGGATGCGGGTGACACGAATGCCGCCGATCTCCGCGAGGTTGCCGACATGCGTGCCTCCGCACGGTTGCAGGTCGATGCCCGGTATCTTGACAAGCCGCACACGGCCGAGGCCGCGCGGCGGCTGTACGCTCATGGTCTTCACGAGCTGCGGCCGCGCATCGAGCTCCTCATCCGTGAGCCACACGGTTTCAGTGCTGACAGCCGAGGCGATCAACGCATTGGTGTCACGCGTGATCCGCTCCGCCTCGAGCAGACTCATGTCGATGTCGAAGTCCAGGCGCGCTCTGTCCGGAGCAATATTTCCGCCGGATACCGGAGCGATGACGACGCAGGAGAGCAGGTGCAGCGCCGTGTGCAGGCGCATGAGCGAGTAGCGGCGGCCCCAGTCGAGCTCCAGCGTCAGGCACTCACCGGGCTCAGGGCGTGAGGCGCCCGCCGCGGGAACGTGCAGCACGCTGCCCGGCGCCTCGCCCTTGCGGGTGTCGGCGATTGCTATCCTGTCGCCATTCTCCCGCACGAATACCCCGCTATCGCCCGGCTGGCCGCCTCCGAGCGGATAAAAGATCGTGCGATCGAGCTCGATGCCGCGCTCGTGCACCGCGACGACGCGAGCCAAGGCGCTCTGGAGATAGGCATCTTCCCGGAACAAAAGCTCGGTACTCACGTGATCCGCCCCATGGACGCATGCGCCCGCCTCGAGCTTCAAATGTGCCTCGGGAAAGCCAGTATACCCAGGACCGCCCACCCCGGAAGCTCGCGTATGGGCAAGCGCCCGCTTCACGGCCGCCCCGCCCGGACTCGTGCTCGGGCACGAGATCACCGGCGAAGCGGTCGAAGCCGGTCGTGACGTGCAGTTCATTTCCGCCGGAGACCTGCTCTCCGTCCCCTTCAACGTCGCTTGCGGACGCTGCCGGACGTGCAAGGAGGGCGCAACCGGGGTTTGTCTGAGCGTCAACCCGGAGCGCGCGGGCGGCGCTCACGGCTGTGTGGATATGGGCGGAGGGGTCGGGGGCAGGCCGAATACGTTATGGTGCCATACGCGGACTTCAATCTGCTGCGCTTCCCGGACAAGTCGCAGGCCCTGGAGAAGATCCTCGACCTCCCCTGCCTCACGGACATCCTGCCGACCGGCTATCACGGTTGCGTGTCCGCCGGGGTCACCACGGGCTCGACCGTCCTCGGCAGCGGCACCGGTCCCGTCGGGCTCGCGGCGGCGGCGTCCCGGTGGCAGATCGGGCCCGCCGAGGGCCGTTGGAGAAGGCCGCGGCGGGCGGCGGCGGGGAATCCGGGCAGATCGATGAAGGCACTGGTGCGCCGCACGGAAGATCTCCGGATAGGGCTTTCGGAGAATTCCCTTTCGCGCACCAGCGCATACAATCCGGACTCACCCTTACCGCACGAGGCGAGCGCCTGCGCCATGCGACAGGCGCGGCCCGGGAGACACATCATGCGCTATCGGACACTCGGCGACACCGGGCTGCTCGTCTCGGAAATATGCCTCGGCACCATGACCTTCGGCGGCCGCGGCTACTGGTCGGCCATCGGCGGCCTGGACCAATCGCTCGCCGATCGCATCGTCGGCCGCGCGCTCGATGCCGGAGTGAATTTCATCGACACCGCCGACGTCTACTCCGAGGGCCTCGCCGAGGAAATCACCGGCCGGGCCATGCACAACTGCGGGCGGCCCCGCAGCGATCTGGTGCTCGCCACCAAGGTGTTCAGTCCGACCGGGAAGGGCGTGAACGACCGCGGCGCCTCGCGCGGCCACATCCTGGACGGGATCAAGGCGAGTCTCCGGCGTCTGGGCACCGACTACATCGACCTGTACCAGATACACGGTCTCGACCAGGTGACGCCCATCGAGGAGACGCTGCGCGCGCTCGAGGACCTGGTTCGCCAGGGCCACGTCCGCTATGTGGGCGTGTCCAACTGGTCGGCGTGGGCCCTCATGAAGGCGCTTGGAATCGCCGAGCGGCACGGCTGGATGCGCCCGGCGACGCTGCAGGCCTATTACTCGATCGCCGGGCGGGACATCGAGCGTGAGATCGTCCCGCTGCTGCAGGCCGAGCGCCTCGGCCTGATGGTGTGGAGCCCGCTCGCCGGGGGCCTGCTCTCGGGCAAATTCACCCGGGACGGAGCGGGCCCGGCCGGCGCGCGCCGCGCCGCCTTCGACTTCCCGCCGGTGAATCGGGACCGGCTGTTCGACTGCGTGGACGTGATGCGCCGGTTGGCCGACGCCCGCGGGGTCTCGGTGGCGCGCCTCGCCCTCGCCTACGTGCTCGCCAAGCCTTTCGTGACCTCGGTGATCATCGGGGCGAAGACGCTGGAGCAGCTCGATGACAACCTGGCCGCCGCGGAGCTGCGCCTCACGGCCGATGAGCTCACCGAGCTCGATGCGGTGAGTGCGCTGCCGAGCGAGTATCCCGGCTGGATGATCGAGTTTCAGCATTCCCGGGTCCGGCTGCCACAAGATCGAAGCTGACACCGGAAAGCGTCCGAGCCTCCACCGCCCGCCCCGGCCGGGAGATCTTGCATGAGTCACGAATCGAAAGTCTGGTTCATCACCGGCGTCTCGCGCGGCCTCGGCAAGGTCCTTGCCGAGACCCTGCTCGCCGAGGGCGCAACCGTGATCGGCACCACCCGCGGCGGCTCGGCCGGGATCGCCCGCGGACAGGGGCGCCTCACGCTCCTGGCGCTCGAGATGACCGATCCGCGCGCCGTCAGGGAGGCCGTCGAGGCCGCATTCGGCCTCGGGCGGGTGGACGTCATCGTCAACAACGCCGGCTACGGCCTGCTCAGCTCCGTGGAAGAGGCCTCCGAGGAGCAGGTTGCGCATCTGTTCGACGTCAACTTTCACGGCCCCCGCCGGGTGATCCAGGCGGCGCTGCCCCACCTTCGGGCGCAGCGCTCGGGACACATCGTCAACATCACCTCGATCGCCGGCGTGGCGCCGGCGGCCGGCTCCGGCTATTACGCGGCGGCGAAGATGGCGGTCGAGGGGATGTCGCAGAGCTTGGCCCGGGAGGTCGCCCCGCTCGGCATCCACGTCACCCTGGTCGAGCCGGGAGCCTTTCGCACGGACTTCCTGTCCGACCGCTCGATCCGCCGCGGCGGCACGAGCCTCGAGGACTACGCCGCAACCGCGGGCGCGGCCGCGCAACGGCTCACCGCGATGGCCGGCAGGCAGCCCGGGGATCCGGCGCGTGCGGCGGCGGCCATCATCGAGGCGGTGCGATCGCGGCAGCCGCCCCTTCATCTGGTCCTGGGGTCCGACGCCTATCAACGTACCCGCGAGGTGCTCGAGGCGTTCTCGGCCGAGCTCGAGGCGTGGAAGCAGGTTGGTCTCGGCACGGACTTCGCTGCCCCGGGGCCTACTCCGCCTTCGGGGCCGCGAGCCTAGAGGCCGCCGGCGCGCCTTTGCGCGCTTCGCCGGGCCGGGAGCCGAAGCGGCGGTAGTAGGCGCGGCTGAGCGCGCTTTCCGAGCCGTAGCCGACCTCGGCCGCTATCGATGCAACCGACAGGGGCGAGGTGGACAGTTTGGAGCGGGCGAGCTCGAGCCTGAGTCCGGCGAGAAACGCCAGCGGCGACTGCCCCACCGTCTGGTGGAACATGCGCACCAGGCTGGCACGGGACGTGCTTGCGCAGGCGGCCAGGCTATCCAACATCCACTTCCTGGCCGGATCGCTCAACATGGCCGTGAGGGCCCCTGCCGCCTGCCTGTGCGCGAGCAGCCTGAGGATCCCGCTTTGAGTGCCCTCGCGCTCGAGATGCGCGCGCACGACCATGATGAGCAGCGCGCTCGCCAGGTCGGTGGCGACGGCGAGAGCGCCCGGGTGCCCGCCGTCAACTTCCTCCTGAATCATCGCGACCAGCGTGCCGAGCCGCGGCTCCGCCGCGCCATTGCCGCGGGAGGACACCACGATCACCTCCGGCAGCGCCGCCAGGATGAGATTGTGGTGCGCCAGCCCGAAGCGCAGACGCCCGCAGACCAGCTGCGCTTCGGGCTCGGAGTCGGTATTGGTTTTCAGCGCGAACGGACCCAACGCGCGTGCGCGGATGCCGAAGTCTCCACACGCGCCGATCGGCGTGCCGGTCCCTCTCACCGTGTGCCGGCTGCCATGCGGCAGCACGGCGATGTCACCGGCCGAGAGGAGTATCGGCCGCCCGCCCTCGGCGAGGTCGATCGAGCAAGACCCCGCCGTCACCAGGTGGAAAGGCGCCCAGTGGCCGGCCTCGGCCGCGTGATCCGACGCCCATTGCGCGCCGAAGCGGCAAATCTGCTGCAGCTCGGGCTGCACGCGCAGCAGCGGGGCAAGCCCGGTGAGCGCATCATCCATGCCTTCCCCCGATGCGCTCGAGCCTGAAGTCAGCTGCGCTGAGCCGTGCAGCCATTTCAGGGCACCCCTGCGCCCGTCTCCCCAGGCCCTCGGATAACGTGTTGATCGTAGGGCATAAAATCGGATATTACTCCCTGTAATTCAAATAGCTTCGTAGATTTTTTTGTCCGACGATAGGCCAGGGGCGGGAAATGCTCCCGTTCCCGTGACGCCGCGGCGAAGGCGCCTGTCCAAAGGCGGTGTGCGGGTACCGCCGCCCCACGCCGGCATCGAGGTCAACTTCTGCAAGTCGGTTCGGTGCGAGAACTTCCTCGTGCCACCAAACCCGGCACGCCCGTACCGCAAGAGTGGGATGCCCCGTGCGCGTATTGCCGAGAGACCGGGACTGCACTGCCAACTGCGCGGGGACGATCCGTTTCAGGCATTGATGTGTGAATGGTCCGGTTCCCTGAATACGGGGTCCTGAGGAGAGATCCGCGCTCGGCAGGGACGAATCGCAAAGGTCTGCGCGTCAAGAGACAGGATTCAGCGCGGCTCTTGGCGGCAGGAATGTCATATAAGGCCAAAAGTAGCTCTAGGAGTTGGGTTCTGGCCCGATACCTGAAATTATAAGAGGCCAGAAGTGCAGTATTTCGCTGGACTTCCGGCCTCTTTTCGATGACCCCATGGAAATCATCGGTCGCGCCGCGGAACTCAGCACCATCCGCCGCGTTCTCACATCAGAAAAGCCCGAGCTCGTGGCGGTGTGGGGAAGAAGGCGCGTCGGCAAAACATATCTCATTCGCTGCGGCAGAGCGCCTGTCGCGGACTGGTATTTCAAGCTCACCGGACAGCGCGACGGCAAACGCCGTACCCAGCTCGAGCACTTTTCCAAAGCACTGTCCGCAGCCTTCCATAACGATGTGGCGCTGCGCGCGCCGTCCACGTGGGAGGAAGCCTTTGGCCAGTTGCAAACGTCCATCGCATCGCTGCCGGGAGACAGCAAACCCGTCACTGTCTTCTTCGACGAGGCGCCCTGGCTGGATTCGCGGCGCTCCGGCTTTCTGAGCTCGCTGGAGTACTTTTGGAACGCGACGGGCACTCGGATGCCCCGATTGAAGATGTTCGTGTGTGGCTCGGCTGCATCCTGGATCGTACACCAGATCGTGGAGGGCAAGGGTGGATGGCACCGCAGGATCACCGACCGGATACGCGTGTCGCAGTTCAAGCTGCATGAGGTCTGCGCCTATCTCGCCCATCAGCACATCCGACTCTCCCGGACCGACGTTCTGAAGCTGTACATGGTCTTGGGAGGAGTGCCGTATTATTTCGCTCTCATGAGACGCGGCGAGTCTGTCGCCGCATTCATCGATCGGCTGTTCTTCTCCGCCAATGCCCCGCTGCAGGGTGAGTTCGACGAGCTGTTCGATTCGCTATTCAACAACGCCGTGGCTCACAAACAGATCGTCACGCAGGTTGCGAAATCCAAGGATGGGCTGACGCGTTCCGAAGTCAGCGCCAGCGCTCGACTGTCTTCAGGCGGCAAACTCACACAATATATCGACAATCTCGAACAATCCGGGTTTCTCGAAGCACACCGACCGCTTGGCGCGCGGGGTGATCGCTACCGGCGCTATCGGCCCTGCGACATGTTCACTCTGTTTCACCTGCAGTGGCTGGCGGGCCGCGCCCGCATGCGATCGTGGCAGGCCATCGTGAGCAGTCGACAGTACAAATCATGGTGCGGACACGCGTTCGAGATCGTCGCTTGGAATCATGCGCATTCGATCGCGACTGCGCTTGGCATCGCCAAGAGCGACTATACGGTCACCCGGGCAGACCTAAAGAACAGCGCGGGCAACGGGCAGATTGACCTGCTATTCGACGTGCGCGGCGGCGCGGTCTATCTTTTCGGGCTCAAATTCTGCGACGGCCCTTTTGTCATGACGAGCGCAGAGGCGGCGAAGTTGCAGCGCCGCAGAGCTGTTCTGAATGCTCAGCTCCACGGGCGCCGCAGCATTATTGTCTGCCTCCTGGCGCCCGAGGGCGCGCAGAGCAACCATTATCTGAAATCTGCCGTCGACCTCTCTTTGGATGCGGACGCTCTCCTTCGCGATGGCATATGAGCAACCGAGCGTGAGCCGTCCTGCGGCGTCGATCGCGGTGATCCGCGCCGGATTGATTGACGCGGTAACTTACCAGGGCCATTGCCTGTCGTGACATCGACGCAAACGCCACATTCGCCGCCATTCGGAACTCAGTCGCGACGTCGCTCGCCGGTCGGCGCGATGTGATTGCTCTAAACAATACCGCCCGGAAGCGGTCGTTGGAATGTACGCTCCATCGTTCCTCAGGCGTTGCGGTGATTTCAGCCGAATGACCCCAACGGGTCGGTACTTGCCGGTTCCCACAAAAGCGCAGTCGAGACCGAATGCCCCGGCAGGCTGTTCAGCCTGCCGGGCGTGAATGGCTACGCTCGCGCAGACGCCACCATATTATCCGAGGGCCTGGCCCCGTCTCCTCCCAGGGGTGATTTCCGCCGAGGGTTCGGACATGATGCTCGATTGGAAACACTACCGCGGAGAGCTCGCGGCCGGCCGGGAGGCGGCTCGCCACGCTCAGCCCGGAGACCAGCCAGGGATATACCGCACTCAGCGCCGCCGGGCAACGCAACAACGTTCTCGGGGGCAAGACCCGCGAGCTCATCGCGCTCGCGGTCGCCGTTACGGTGCGCTGTGACGGCTGTATCGCCGTGCATACCGAGGCGGCCCAGCGTCTCGGGGCAACCGAGGAGGAGCTTGCCGAGGCGCTCGGGGTTGCAGTGGCCGTGAACGCGGGCGCAACGGTGGTGTGCTCCACGCGAGTGATGGATGCGGTGGCACAATCGGCGCAGGCGCCGGAGCAGGACCGACCCTGACACCGAAATCCCGAGCCGCACGCACAGCCCTCGCACCGCGGGGTTCCGCCCTGAGCTGATCGGCGGAATCTGGATGACCGTGCTGCTCGGCGCGTTGACGTGGCTCGCGGGATGCGATTCTTCTCACGCCGCCCTTTGGCGCAACGCTCGCCATTCTTCTTTACCTGCCGGGGATGCCGCTCGCCAAGCCGCACTCCGTGATCCTCGGCTCTGTCCTCGGCGCCTCGATCGGCACCGCGCTCACGGCGATTCTCGGGGCCGATGCAAGCACCGCGATCGTCGCCGCGCTTGCGGCGGCGCTCGTGCTCAGCGCATTCAACGTATTGCATCCGCCGGGGATTGCCCTCGCCCTGTATCCGGCGCTTCTGCACCCCGGATGGCGCTTCCCGCTCGAGGTGGTCCTGCCTTTTACGCTCATCGCCGTCCTGTCGGCACCGCTGGTTCGCCGGCGGATGTCCCTGCCGTCCGGCGACACTCGCCAAACACCCCGCCCGGAATCATCGAGCGAGGATTTGCGATACGCTCGGGCATTGCGCCGGCGCCTCAACGTCTCCAGGCGCATCCGGCTCCTCCCGGCCGCGGGCCCGCACGGCAAGCCCGAACCGGACCGCTTCCGAATGCACTGGAAGCGCAATTCCATCGCCCCGGCGCGTCCCGGACCGGCTTCATCATGCGCATGTACAGGTGGTAGAGGATCCAGAGCATGCGGACGATCACGAGTACGAGCCGCGCCGCGAAGAGCAGCAGGGCAAGCCGCTCGCGGCGGAAGTCCGCGTGCAGGAAAATGATCAACCCCTCGAGGCGCGCGCCGGCCCCGGGCCGCACCGCCGTTGTCTGCCCATCACGACGGGACTGGCGGGCCGTGGCACGGTCGCGCGATACTCAACGGCCGACCCATCAGGCATGCGGAGCGACACCATGAATGCAGACATTGCCGCCTCGGCGGCCGGCTCGATCGCCCTCGGCACGGATCTGCACGTGAGCCGACTGGGCTTTGGCGCGATGCGCATCACGGGCCAGGGGGTGTGGGGCGATCCGCCCGACAGATCGGCGGCCGTCCACATACTCCAGCGCGCCGTCTCCCTGGGCGTGAATCTGATCGACACGGCGGATGCCTACGGCCCCGAGACCAGCGAGAATCTGATTGCGCTCGCGCTATACCCGTATCCAAAGGGCCTGGTGATCGCCACCAAGGGCGGGCTGGTGCGCCCGGGCCCGGGCGTATGGAACCACGACGCCCGTCCACAACATCTGCGCCAGGCGTGCGAGGCGAGCCTGAGGCGCCTGAGGGTGGATTGCATCGACGTGTATCAGCTGCACGCCCCGGACCCGCAGGTGCCGATCGAGGACTCGATCGGGGAGTTGGTCCGGATGAAAGCCGGCGGCAAGATCCGGCACATCGGCGTGTCAAACGTCAGCCTGAGCGAGCTCAAGCGCTGCGAGCGACTGTCACCCATCGTTTCGGTCCAGAACCGCTACAACCTGGAAGATCGGCAATCCGAGGATGTCATCGCCCACTGTCAGGACAAGGGGATCGCCTTCCTTCCCTGGGCCCCGCTCGGCTCCGGCCGGCACGCGGCGCATTCCGGCGCGATGCGCGCGCTCGCCGAGGTTGCACAGCGTCACCGGATCTCGACCGGTCAGGTGGCGATCGCCTGGCTCCTGCGCCGATCCCCCGTGATGCTGCCCATTCCCGGGACGGCCTCGCTCGAGCACCTCGAGGAGAACATCGCCGCCGCCGCGGTCCACCTGACACACGAGGACATGCAGGACCTCGGTTGATTCCCCAGTGCCGCAGACCGTAACTGTTCGCGGCGTTTCCATGACGAATTACCGCATGGAAAAATGACTTGAGTCGCCGGAGCGGGCACGGATGCTCGCGACCCCGTCGGGTCAAGCCATTTGCGCAGCGTGCTGATACGACGTCGGTGTTGACGTTGTATTCGCACGCGCAGCAGGGAGTCCGACGGCTGTGATCATTTGCGTCCCGCCCGTTGATTTTTGTCGCCGCTGGGTGGTAACTGCGTCCATGGCCGAGCCGTCCCCCTGCGAGCGAGCGTACCGCCTGCGCTGCTACCGGAGCGCGCGTCAGCGGCGCGTGCCGGGAAGGCTCTTCGGGGCCTCGCGCTGGGTGTGCCCCGCCTGCGGGGTGCACCACGACCGCGATGAGAACGCGGCGAAGAACATCCGGGCCGAGGGGTTGCGGCAGCTCGCCGCAGGCTCATCGCCCGCTACCGGCGCGGGGGCCGGGAAGTGACGCGCGAGGAGTGGTCTGCGCGGCGGAGCACGCACCGCGGGTGACCGCCGCGCGTGCCCAGCGCCGCCCCACGCAGAACCGCGAACCGGCCCAACGGCCCGCAAGGGCCAGGACCGCTCGAGCGCTGTCCGGAACAGCGCAAAGAGGGGTCAGGGCGGGACTCTAATGACAAATTACCGCGGTATGGGATGACGATGCCGCTGCCATGCTCGGCGAGAGCTGCAGCGCGGTGCTGCGCCCGAGGCCTCGGCTGCCGCCGGTGATCAGTGCAAAGGGCGTGGGGATGTTCATGGAGCGCTCTCCCGGGTGAGATGGAATGGGGGTACGGGACGAGTCCGCCATAGCCTCTCTCGTTCGAGATAAAACCAATAATTTCTGATATAATTGTTTCGTTCAGTTGGACAATAAGTGATGGGCATGAATCGTCTGGAAGCAATGCAGATCTTCGTCCGGGTGGCGGAAGAGGCGAGCTTCACGCGCGCCGCCGAGAGCCTGGGCTTGCGCAAGACCAGTGTATCCATGGCCGTGCAGGCACTCGAGAATGCCTTGGGAGCGCGCCTGTTGCATCGCACCACCCGCCGGGTGCAATTGACCCAGGACGGCCAGGCCTATTACGAGCGCTGCAAGGATCTGCTCGCCGAGTTCGAGGAGCTGGACGGCATGTTTCAGCGCAACGAGCTGTCGCTGCGGGGCCGCCTGCGGGTCGATATGCCCGCCGCCCTGGCGCGCAAGCACGTGCTGCCTCAGCTGCCGCAGTTCCTAGCCGCGCACCCGCAGCTCGAGTTGGAGTTGAGCAGCACCGACCGCCATGTCGACGTCGTCCGGGAAGGCTTTGATTGCGTCGTGCGCGCCGGAGCGCTGGATGAGAGCACGCTGGTTGCCCGGCGGCTCGGCGCTTACCTCATCGCCAACTGCGCGAGTCCCGCGTACCTCGAGAAGTACGGCATCCCGCAAACCCTGGATGATCTCGTCGATCACCGGTTGATTCATTACGTCAGCACGCTCGGTGCCAGGAGCCCGGGTTTCGAGTACCCCGACGGCGAGCGCTACCGCAGCCTGCCGATGCGCGGCGCCCTGACCGTCAACAGCGCCGACGCGTACGAGCACGCCTGTCTCGCCGGCCTCGGAATCATCCAGAGCCCGCTCGCCGGCTTGCGCGAGCATCTGCAGAGCGGCCGCCTGGTCGAGATCCTTGTGCAGTACCGGCCCGAGCCCATGCCGGTCTCGATCGTCTACGCCCACCGCCACAACCTGCCGCGGCGCGTGCAGGTGTTCATGGACTGGATAGCGGAAACGATGAAGCCCCACCTCGCCGCGTGAGCCCGCCCGAGCGCGGCGGGATAGGGTCCCGGCGCACCATGACGGGCCTGCGGCAAGCACCCCATAGGCGCACCGCACCGCCGGGGGCCCGGGATCCGAGTGGCAACGGAGAGCGGGCCTTCGCTTGAAGCGAGACCGCAGGACGCGGTCGTCTACGGCCGGCGCAACCGACCCGCTTGCAGGACGCTCAGAACCTCATCGAAGCGGCGCTGCTCGCGCGCCGCGGCCTCACAATGGCAGTGCCGCAATCCGCCCTCGCATACCTCTTTCCGCCCGTACGCGTCTGTCAGGTCCCACGCAACTACTGTTGGCGAGCCAAGGAGGGCCCATTGCGGATAGCCTCAGCCGCGATAACGATGCACACCGCGGCCGCTGACGAGGGGAGCGGACTTTCGGTCTGTTCATTTCGCGAGGCTGCTGACCAGGCGCGAGAGCGCATCGCCTGGCCTCTGCAGGAGCGGCGCATCGGGCACCGGAAGCTTCCTATATACGCGCCCTGTTTCGGCGTCCGTCTCGATCCAGCGCGAGCCGGCCGCCGCAGCCGCATCACCGTTGCCGCTCGAGGCGGCGGTGAGCGACTCGACCCGCTTCAAGCCCCCCGTCAGCCTTTGCAGAGCGGGACTGTTCGGACCCTCAGGGCACGCCGCCCTCCAGCGCGCTGCGGCGATGCTCGGCGTCGCGGGCCTGGGCGATGAAATCCAGCACGTCGTCATAGCACCGCACCTCGTGGCCGCTCTTGTGGGCGTACTCGAGGAATCCATCGAGCTGCAGGAACCTGCTCCTCGGAAGCACCTCACCCGATCCAGCGCCGAAGAGCAGCCTGGCTCTTCTCGCCAGGGCCCGCGGGCAGGACGAGGCGGCCCGAAACCGGACCTGCCGCTCGCCGCCATAGCGCAGATAGATCTCGCGGTAGCGGGAACGAAGGCCTCGGCGCAGTGCCCGCACTCCCCCGGGGCGACGCTCGAGGCGCGCCAGGACGAACTCGATGTGCTTGCAGGTACCCAGATCATTCGTGGCGAAGTCCGGGCAGGAGCAGAAGTTCTCGCCCGGCTGCGCACCACGGATGGCGACGCGATAGCTGCCAGCGCTTTTGGGGTGGGTCACGCGGTACTCGCAGAACACCGGCTCCTCGCCCGGATTCTCGATCTCGAATTTCCGCTCGCGACCGAACTGCCGGCGCAGCTGCCTTTGCCAGGCATCTGGCGTGAGATCGGCGGGACGGCGAAGATGAGAGAGCTTCGTCTTTGCGCTCATCCATGGCTCACCAGGTCTGCGGCGAGAGTCTCGAAGATCGCCTCTTCGTGCACCGCGCGTCGCTCCAGCGCCATGGCCGTCTCGAGCACGGGCGACCACGGGGTTGGACCCGGATGCCCCTCGAACGGGATGCCCTTCGGGGCAGCCAGATAGTCCGATTCGCCGAGCCGCCACGGGAGCGCGCCACATTCGGCGAATACCCGGCGCGCGATGACGAGTCCGCCGGGATCGAAATCACCATGATAGAGGAGTGTCGCTCCTGCGCTGCGCAACTGTCTGAGCAGCACCAGCGACGGCGTCGCGAACTGGCCGTTGACGCACACGAGCGGCGCGCAATGGGCGCCGAAGCGGGCCACCGCCAGCGCAATCGTCGTCGGGTTCTCGCAGATGAACACGGTCCGGCCCCGTACCGCTCGTTCCGCGCTGAGGGGGTCGCGCAACAAATGGCGCAGCGACACGTGCACAGGCTCGCCGTGCCGGGCTGCGAGGCGCAGCAGCTGCGACAGCGGGCCGGGCCCTGCGGCGGGAATGTTCAACACCAGGGCGGGAGTGCTGAGCTCATGGCACATCACGCCCACGCTGGCCCACGCGCTGCGGCGACCCTCGGCGTCCTCTTCGAGC
This sequence comes from Pseudomonadota bacterium, assembly GCA_021805865.1. Taxonomy (GTDB): domain Bacteria; phylum Pseudomonadota; class Gammaproteobacteria; order Steroidobacterales; family Steroidobacteraceae; genus 13-2-20CM-66-19. The sequence goes on along the minus strand of JAJZDX010000020.1, from coordinate 51,566 downwards.
CGGACGCCGCCGAGACGCGCGGCCGCGCGAACCGCCAGGGTGGCGAGCGGGCGGCCGGGATCGAGGGCGTGTGCATCGCCGAACAGCCGGGCGGCGAAGGCCGCGAGCGGCTCCCCCTGGGCGGGCAGCGCATGGGCGAGCTGCGCGAGCTGACTCAGCACGGTCGAGGCGGATTGCGGCGTGGTGCAAAGCCGCTTGACGGTGCCATCGTGTGTCAGCTCATCCAGCCACTCGAGGAGCCGCGGCTGGCGCATCAGCTTGCGGGCTTGCAGCCGGACGTCCTCCCATGCTGCAGCGTCGCGAGCGGCCGCGGCCCGGCGATTGACGACCGGTCCCGCCAGCTCCTGCACGGCGCTCTCGAGGTCACGGCAGATCGCTGCATCTGCCAGAAGGCGGGTCAAGGACTCGAGGTTGACGAGGAGAGTCGTTCCACGCGTGGTACGGCGACCCAGCAGCTCGTCGAAGGCGGCCCGTTCGTCGCCCGTCACGCCGGAGAGCGAGAGCGTTCCCGTCAGAGGGCGACCCAACTCCAGTCGGCGTCGCAATGCTGCGACCAGGCGCGAGAGCTGCGCGCGACCCAGCGTCGCCCGCAGACGGACCGGATCGATGGCGCCCGCGTCTTCGCTGTCGGGCTTGCCGTCGCTCACCGGCCCCCGCATCTGCGCTCACGCACGTCGCGCCCGCCCTCAGCCATTCGCCGCCTTGACCTGCGCGTCCTGACTCGCGGCGAGCCGTTGAGCCTGGCGCAGGTCTTCTCCGTTCCAGACCCAGGGTGTCACGAGCACCGCGTCGATGCCGGGGCGGCTCGAGAGCTGACAGATCGCGAGTCCCGGCAGCGTTGGGTAACAGCCCCACTCGCGCTCGCTGGTCATCACGAAATCCAGATCGAACGTCGCGAGCAGCCCCATGCACTTGGCGCGCATGTCGCTGTCGATGCCGACGAAGACTTCATCGAGGAGTATCAGGCGCGGCGCATGAGGATCGGCGCTGGCATAGTGAGCGGCGGCCGCCGCGAACTGCGGTATCGTGAGCGCAAGCGCCTTCTCGCCTCCGGAGCCCGTGCCGTAGGTCGCGCGGGTGAGGCGTCGCCATTGTCCGTCCTGGTGGCGGAGGACGGAAAAGCGGTGCCATCGCCGGTAATCGAGTGCTGCGGCCAGCTGCTCCCGCCACGTGCCGGACTCGTCCGCATTGCGCTCCGCGCGGATGCGCTCCTGCAGGAAGCGAGCGAGTCCTGCCCGCTCATCGACGGTCCAGAGCGCGTTCGCGCGCAGGAGCTGACGTCTCGCCACCTCGAGTCCCGGCGGACCGTCGGGATCGGCCTCCCAGACGAACTTCAGTTGCATCCCGGTGCTCGTCGGGCGCGCCGTGATCTCCCGGTTGGTATTCTCGACCCAGCGCTCCGCATCCCGGATCAGGCGCTGCAGCTCCGCAGCCGCCTCGCCGAGCAGATGGTTCTCGATCACCTCCCGCTCGCGCTCATCGAGCAGGCGCTGGCGCAATGTCAGATCCTCGGCGAGCACGGCGTCGAGCTCGGACATCGTGCAGAGCCTCCCCTGGAACGGGCAGCGCACGAGGACCAATCCCTCGTCGATGGGGGTGGTGTCCGGATGGTAGCCCTGCGGGATCAACTCATCGCGCAGCGTGTCGACGTGCCGAAACACGTCCTGCTGCAGCCGCTGCCACGCCTCATCGGCCTCGGGGGTATCCTGCAATCGCTCGTTCAGCGCGCGCGCCAGCTCGACCGCGAAACTCGCTGACCATCCCGTCTCGGGAGGAGCCGCGGACGCCGAGTCCGGATCGGCTTCGCGCAGCACGCCGTGCAGAGCGAGCGTCTGCAGATGGGCGATGGCGGTCTGCCTCTGCGCCTCGCGCTCCTGGCGCTCGGCGAGGAACCTTTCGACGTTGCTCTGGGCCGCTGCCGCGGCGGTGAGGGCAGCGCGTTCCGCCACGTCTTCGCGCTCTCGCGCTTCGATGAGGGTCTCCTTGTGCCGTCTCTCGCGGGCCAGGCGCTCGAGAATCTCCGCTTCGCTCACCCCGAGCGAGCTCGACAGCGCCGTGACCCGGCCGAGCGCTTCCTCATGCAGTCGCAGGGCCTCCGCGCGGCGCTCCGCCCGGTGGCGAAGGGCGAGCCGCGCCTGCTCGAGACGCTGCCGTGCCTCGCCCAGGGCGCGCCAGGCGAGCTGCCATCCGCGCACCGTCGGGCCGAGGGCCGCCAGCGCCTCGCGGTACGCGGCGGTCGCCGCGGAGAGTTCCTCGAGCCGCTCGACCCAGGCGAAGAGGCCCAGATCCGCCGCATCCCGATCGCGGGCGGCTTGCAGGCCCTCACGCCGGCTGTTGGCCTGGGCCTCCAGAGCGCTCGCCGCCTCGCGCATCTCGCGAGCGCGCTGGACCGCGGTGATGGCCGCTTCGATCGCCGCGCCGGCAGCGCGCAACGGCTCGTGGTCGGGCAAACGTCTGCGCTCCTCCTCGGCCGCAAGCTGAGCCGCCTCCGCCGCCGCAAGTTGCTCCGCGATCCGGCCTCGCAGCTCGAGGAGCTCATCGGAACGCTGCGCGAGCTGCGCGAGGCGCCGCAGCCGTGCCGCCTCGCGCGCCCGCTCGCCGATGAACTCGGCCTCGGTCTTCCGAGCATGGCCATGCAACGGACCCAGTCGCCAACCGCCCGCGGGCGTCACCCAGTGAGCGCCGAGTTCGGGCTCGCCTCCAATCGCCTCGAGGATCCGCTCGATCCGCGCGGGGTCAAGACCGCTCGCCGCGCTCTGCTGCGCATCGATCGCAGGCGCAAGCCAGCGAGCCAGCGTCCTCTCGAGCGGCAGTGGCGCTGAGCTCGAGCCGCTCACGAGGAAGGCGTCCTCGGTCGCAGGATCGATCAGCGTCCCATCGGGCTGGACCCACGCATCCAGGAGACCGCTCGCATCGAGGGCCGCTTCGAGCCCCGCACGCAGGTCCGCGGGCATGTCCGGGCGGAAATCGCACGTTCGCCAAAGCGGCAGCCCGCTCCTGCCCGCGCGCGCTGCCTTGCGCCAGGCCGGCGGGGGCGGCAGGCGCTGCGCTCCGCGCCGCAGCTCACTCTGCTCGGCTTCGATCTCCTGCAACTCCAGTGCGAGCTCGCGGTCACGCTGCTCCGCGGTCGCGCGTTCGGCGGCGATCCGGACCTGCGCTTTCCGGAGCGCCTCGTCCGCGCCTTGCTGCAGGGGGCTATCGCCGGCGCGCTGCTCGGTCCACGCGGTGAGGCTCTCCAGGAGCTCTTGCGCCGGGGCACACCACAGGACGATGAGCTCGCGTTGCCACTGCGAGTAGGCTGTCAGCAACTCTTCAGCCGCGGCCGCAGACTTCCGCCGTGTGAGCGCCTCGTCCTCGAGCGCACGACTTTCCGCAGCTTCGGCCTGCCGCAGGTTGCCGAGCGCCGATTGATGCTCGCGTACGGCCTTCTCGAGCTCCCGATTGCGGTTGCGCAACGCCTCGAGCCCGCGGCGGCGCCTCTCGAGAACGTCTTGCCACTGCCTGGCGGCGGCCTGCAGCCACGGCTCCGAAGGGGGGGTCTCGGACCCCTCCGCGGGGAAAATCGCCTCGTGCGCGGCTTTCAGATCCGCGTGGGCGGCGCATCGGGCGGCAAGTGCGGCCTGCTGTCGTGCCTGCTCCGCCTGTTCTGTCGTCGTCGTCTCGCGTTCCCCGAGGGAAGACTCCGCTTCGTGAGCGGCCGCGTGCGCGGCTTCCAGGTCAGCGACTGCCTCTGCGGCGAGCCGCGCGCGCTCGACCTGCTCTTCGCGAGCGCGTTGCAGCTCCGTGACGCTGCGCATCTCCGGGCTGTCCTCGAACGTGCGGATCGCCGCGTCGCTTGCGGCAAGCTCGCCCGCAAGGCGCTCGATCTCGCGGCGCGCGCGTTGCTGCTCCTCCCTTTGCTCGCTCTTTTGTCTCTCCGCCGTGCGAAGTTGACGCTGAGCCTCCTCGTAAGCGGAATGCATCGAGCGCACGACTGCTGCGCGCCGGCGCACCGCAGTGCGCAGATACCGCCGGTAGTCCTCCAGGAACTCACTGACCGCACGGCGCACCGCGCTGAGGCGCTGCACCTCCTCCCGATCGCTCTGCAAGCTGCGGAACGCTTCCGCCACGTCATCGATGACCGCCATCGGGAGCGGTGTGAGCGCCTCGCCGAGTGCCGTGGAGAGGACCTTCTCATCGAGCTTGCGCGACAGTTGCGGATGCCGCAGACGGATGAGAAGCTCGATCAGGGCCTCGTAACGCGGTCCGAGCCGGAAAAGGAGCTGATCGACCGTGCGCCGCCATTCCTCGACGCCATCGACGATCTGCCCGCGGGAGCCGAGCAGCGTACCGAGCTGATCCCGCGTCAACGGACGGCCGTCTTGCGTCTTGAGATGCAGGTCCTGACCGATGCGCTGGGAGGTATGGAAGAACCAACGCTGCACTCCGCTCTTGCCCTCGAGCGCCCGCAGCCCGCACCCGAGGGTCAGGAATGCAGCGCCGCCCTCGGGCAGGCGGCGCCCGAACTCAATCCAGGTGTACCCGAGCCGCTCCTCGTGGCGTCCCATGAGGAGATTCCATTCCATGCGCTTGGCGGGATCACCGTCGGGCTCCACCCGATGCGGCGCGATCTCCCCATCGAGCAGGAACGGCAGCTGCAACGCCAGCACCCGGGATTTGCCGGTTCCGTTGTTGCCGCGGAGCAGAAGCCGGCCGTGCTCGAACGCGAACACCTCATCGTCATACCGATAGAGGTTGAGGAGTCCGCCGCGCAGCGGATGCCAACGCTCCTTCACGGGCAAAGGGAGCGCGCCGGCGGCAGACAGGCGGGCCGCGGGGCCCCCGGTCGGCTCGAGGTCAAAGGCCGGCCCGAGGTCGGGCTCAGCTGGCATGCAGCTCTCCGGGGATCGGGGTATCGAGTGCGAATCGTCCGATGGCCGGGAGAGGACGCACCGCGCCAGCGCTGTCCCGCGCAATGAGCCCCAGACCCACGAGTCGCTCGAGAGCGAGGTCGGTATAACGTCGAGCCGCGCCGGGCAGCATCACGTCCTTTCTCCAGTGATGCTTGTGCTGTGTGATGCAAACGGTTGCAAACCTGACGATCTCCTCTTGAGAAAGCGTCGCGTTGGCATGGGAACGCAAACGGTCCGCCAGGTGCGTCGTGAGCAGGAGGGTGAAGTGCCCCTCGGTCCCCTCCTCCGGCAGGCCGAGATCCGTCGCATCGCCGTCGAGATCGGCGAGCGCGATGCCCTCGGCGCGCAGTTCCGCCTGCAGGCGCGTCGCCTGCGCAAGCTCCGGCAGGAGATGACCGCGCTGGCGGTCGAAGTAGGCCCGCTCCTCCGAATCCAGCTCATCGTAATACAGCACAGGGTCGTCCAGGAGCCGCCGCGTCAGTCTCAGGCGGATCTGCCGGTTCCGCGCATCCGCCGTCTCGGGATGCGGTTCCGAGATCAATGCGGCGAGCTGCTCCTCGAAGCTCCCTGCGGGAACCAGCGAAGGATTGCGGCGCGCGGCCAGAAGCTGCGCAAGAACGGGACGCACGACATTGTAGAGCACATCCGAGCGTTCCCGGACGTAAGATTCTTCGTCACCCTGCACGCGCCGGATCGCTCCGAGGTCGAGCAGCAGGCGAACGGCGTGAACGAATTCCCGTCGTCCATCCTGGGTGTCGAACCCGAACCGCAGCCCGGCGGCCGAGATCGCGGGGTCCGTCGCGGCCGCGATCACCTGCTCGGAGAGGCGCCCGAGCGTCGTCTGCCGGTCACTGCGCTCGAGGACGGCCAACGCGAGGCACAGCAGGACATAGCATCGTCGATCGAACGGATTGCCGCTCACAGGGTCGCGCGCGGGGCGGGTGGCATCCGTGGTAGCGCTCGGAATCTTCCGCAGGCGAATCACCTCGGGCGTGGCGATCAACGTCCAACCCGCATAGTGGGCGCACCACTCGCGCAGATACGGTGCATGCCGGCGCGCGAGAGCGAAGGCCGCCTTGGACTCGCCGTCCGGCGTGAGCAGCGATCTCGCGAGAAGCGCCCGCAGCGCGCGGGTACGCTCGGCCTGGATCGCGTCCTCCACTTCCTCGCGCAGTATGGCGGCCGGCCGCCGCGCAACGTCCCGGGGAGCCAGGGGGATCGGGGACATCAGAGCGCGCTCGCCGAAGCGTGGCGGACCGGAGTGATCGTGACGGTGTGATCCGGTCCGCTGAAGCGGCCGTGGACCGTCTCGAGCGTCGTCCACGGAGCCCCCGGCACCGGCTCCAGGCAGATGCGCAACGAGCCATCGCTGGAGAAGGCCTCCACGCCTACATCATCCCCCCTCTTGCGCGCCAGGGCTTCGCCCAGCAGATCGAGAAACAGGTCGAACTCGGCCGGGTCCAGCGGGCCGAGCTCGGCCAGGCGCAACGTCCGGGCGCGCCCCAGCCGATCTCGCGCGCGGATCAATTGCTCCGTCTCGCGACGCACGAGCTCGGCGAGATGCGCCTTCTCGGCGCTGCGGTCGATCACCATGCGCGGGCCGCCGCGCGCAGTCCAGCGACCCGTCTTGCGCAGCCGCGGACTGATCGCGAGCGGCACGCCTTTGAGCCAGCTCGTTCGCGCCGACTCCCCGGCACCCTCACGCGCGGCGACCGTCGCGTCATCGATCCGCAAGTGGCGCGCGGGCGACAGCGCGAAGGCCGCTCGCCACAGCCGGTGACACGCGGCATCGTCCGGTGCCGCCGCGAACCAGCGCGCCAGGGTCAGGAAGTCCGCTGCCCGATCGGTGCGCTGCGTGCGGCGCTCGTTCAGCGACGAGATCGCCGTCAGCAGGGCAGGAATCGCGGCACGCGTGCGGGCCCGCAACAGCTCGGCCTGCGAGGTGCCGTCGGGACTCGTGAACCAGCGACGCAAGCCGACCCAGCGTTGACGCCAGCGGTCGCGGATGCTCTGCAGATGCTGCTCGGTAGGCTGCAACGCGTCCGCGTTCTCGCGCCGCGCGAGCAGCGTGAAGAGCTGTTCCAGATCCCGCGTGGCCGCAAGGGTCTCCACACGCGTTCCCACCCGGTGCATCGCGAGGACCAGCTCGCTCAGGAAACGCTCGAGATAGTCGATGAGGTCGTCCTTGTACCGGATCACCGCTTCGAGCTCCGCCTCGTGCAGCTCCACCATCCCGTGCAGGCCGCGCATGAACGACTGCGCCCGTGCGGTCATTTGCTCGAACCGTTGCACGAGCTGAGTGAAGGCCAGGAAGAGCCTGTCCACATCGGGCCCGGGGGGCTCGAGCAGGCTCTCGATCTCATCGAGCAGGGCGATGATGTCCCGCAGCGCCGTCGTCTGCAGCTCACCGGGCTTGAGCAGGTGTTCGTGAAAGGCGAAGAGCGCCTGCTCGACGGCTTCGCCTTCGACCGTCAGCTGATAGAGGTAGCGCGGCCGATAGAACTCCTCGACCGTGGCCACGTCGGCCGTATCACGGGTCGCCACGAGATTGCCCCATGCGACGAGCTGCTCCAGCAACGCAGGGACGGCATCGGGATCAGGCGTCTCCGGGGTTGCCTCAGCCTGCAGCCCCGGGTCTTGCGCAGACACCGTGCGGGCTCGCTCCTCGAGCGCCGTCAAGACATCGGTTGGCCGAAGGGCGATCACGAACCGCTCGCGCGCAGTCGTGAATATGCCCAGAACCGCGCGGTAGCGGGCGACCTTATCGGCATTGAGGTGTGCGAAGACGGAGTAGGTCACGGACGGGGGGTGATTGACAGTGCCTTCGACGTTCACGAGTATCCGGCGAGAAAAGCGTCGCTCAACTCCGATTGCGCTTGCGTCAGCCGCTTCCTGTGTACTCGATGACGCGCGGCCCGAAAGTGATCTTTCGCCTCACGCGGGCGCCCGCACCCGGTACCGCGATGCGATTTCGAATGGCGGCGAATCTGCGGGTCATGTGCAAACATACGACCTGGAGTGACTGATAATCCTAGCATATTTAGGCTATTACGGCATTCTGCAACTTGCAGCAAAGCCTTGGTCCCGCGACGATAGAGCGGCGGGCGAGCAGCGGATTTTCCGACAGGATGCCCTGGCGGGCGCAGGTCTTTAGATTTACTGGCACGCAGGAAGCGCTCGGCTCCAGGCCCGAACCTCGCCAAGTACGGTGGCCCGTGGATTCGGTGACATAGTCCACTCAGGCCGCCTTGCGCGAGGGTTGTCCTTCCCATTCTCCCGTGAGACGGATCCAGCACGCCGCCGGCGTTGCGCTCGAAGGCCGGATCGCGCGGAAAAATCCGGCTGCGGTGCGACCAAGGGCGGATCGCATCCTCCGTCAGCCAACGCCACAGGGTGGTTTGTCCGATCGAGGCGACCGAGCCGCGCCCGTCACCTCGCGGCGGATCTCCGGCACGCTCCGGCGCGACAGCGGCACCTCGGACCCGTACGGCAGCTGAGGGGCCAAGGCCTTAATGGCGAGGAGGACGCTCGGGGGGGGAAGAGCGCTGGGCGCCCGGTCCGGGAGCGTTCCTCCAGAGCTCCTGGCCGTTCCCGGAGGAAGCGCTTGCGCCATTTGCTGACAATCTGCCGCGGGGTATCCAGGCGCGGCGCAATGGCGGCGTTGTCGAGCCCCTCGGCGGCGGTGTTGGTCGGATCATGCTCGACGAAGGCGAGGATGTTCTCGAAGTGCGCCTTGAGGGTGGCGTTCGGGCAGTGGTGCTTGATCGCCTCGGTGTAGGCGCGGCTCATGTCGCCGCTGGCCGGGCGGACCTGGCGCCGCTGGTGCTCGCTCAGGGCTTCGGTGAAGAACCGGCCGAGGGTTTCGCGCCCCTTTTCCGGCGCCGACCCACACCACGCGAGCACGCTCGGGATCGTAGAGGATCGTGGCGAATTTGCGCCCCTTGCAGCAGCAGATCTCATCGGCCCCGAGGCTCAAAAGCCCCAGCACCAGATCACAGAGGATCGCCGCGCAGCCCCAGCCGGCCGATCCGCCGTGGCTCCCCGGCGCAGCGCGCAGGGCTCATATCCGCCGCCCGTAATAGAGGGCCGACACGTGGGTGGCCTCTGCGAAGAACAGCCAGCGCTCGAGAGCCAGGCCGAGCGCCGCGCACGCCAGAGCCAGCGTGGTCGCGAGCATCGGAGCCGGCGCGAGCGCCCCGAGAACGCTCAGGGCGAGCGGCAGGGCGAAGCCGATCAACAGGGCGAGGGAGCGAAGCTTCGCGGCGTGCCGCCGGGCGACGGCGAAGCCCATCTGACGCAGGATGTAGTTTTCCGAGAAATGCGGCGCATCGAGCGGCCGCGCCTCGATGCCCTGGGGCAGGCCGATCGCGGCGGCGAGCGTCGCAAGCGGCGCCTGTGCGTCGATGTGCCGCCAGTAGGCGCGCTTGGCGAGGAGCGCGGCGGCGGCGGCCGCCGCCGCCGCCGCGCTCGCCATCGCTCCGGGCTCCCCGAGAGCGGCGGTGCGCAGTGTCGCGAACAGCACGGCGCCGGAGAACACGGCGTACAGCAGATAATCGGGCGCGGTGTGTGCGTTGTGCCACTGGCGGATCGGCTTCAGGCTCGCGTAGATCATGGCCGTGCAGTACACCGTGCCAAGCGATGCCAGGAGGGTCGCCGCTCCCAACAGGCGCGTGGCGAGCGGCGGCCCGCCGCGCCAGAAGGCAACGCCAAAGGCGATCGCCACCGGGTAAGTCAGCACGGCGGCGACACCCTCGCGGGACAGCCACGAGGAGCGCCACTGAGTGAATGCGCGCCATGCGCGCTCCTTGCGCTCCAGATGAAACATCGAGGCGATGAGCCCGGTGGAGGTGAAGATCAGGGCGATGACGATGCCGGCGGCGACCAGCACCGGCGCCCGCGGCAGCAGCCCGAGGGCGGCATACGCCCCGAGCCAGGCGAGGAGCCCGAACCCGAACCCGGTCGAGGTGGTGAGCAGCAGGACGGAGGCGGCGGGCTTCATCGGCTGAGCGCCTTGTCGAGCAGGCCGAGCAACGCCGCGCCGATGCCCTTGGCCCCCGGTGCGGGAGGCTTCGCCGGCGCGGTCGGAATCCTCGCGCGGCGCGGCGGGAGGTATTTGTTGGTCGGTCGATAGCCGAGCCCGGGGAGCAGATCGGCGCCGCCGCGCTCCCGGACGAGCTTCGAGACCTCGCTTTCGGGGTCGGCGAGGTCGCCGAAGTGCCGCGCCCGCGAGGGACAGGTTGCCACGCAGGCCGGCACGCGCTCCTCCTGCGGCACACTCTCGTCGTAGATGCGGTCGACACACAACGTGCACTTGCGCATCACGCCCGCCTTCTCGTCGAGCTCGCGCGCACCGTACGGACAGGCCCAGGAGCACAGCTGACAGCCGATGCACTTGTCGGTGTCGACGAGGACGATGCCGTCCTCGGCGCGCTTGTAGGATGCCCCGGTCGGACAGACGGTGACACAGAGCGGGTCTTCGCAGTGCAGGCACGAGCGCGGGAAGTTCACCGTCCGCGAGCATCCGCCCTCCTCGGTCTCGTACGAGTGGATCCGGTTGAACCACACTCCGTCGGGCTCGGGGCCGTACTTGTCGTAGTCGGGCAGGATCCCGGCCTCCCCCCCGGTGTTCCACTCCTTGCAGTTGACGGCGCAGGCGTGGCAGCCGACACAGGTGTCCAGATCGATCACCAGGCCGAGCCTTTTCGCGCCCGGCGGCCGCTCCGGCAGCGTGCTCATCGGTCATTCTCCGCAGCCTGCCGCACCCGCAGCGGGTTCGTGCCCCAACGGGGCGAGGTCTCATCGGGCGTCCCGGGAGCGCAGGGCTCGAGGCAGACGGTGAGATCGAACCAGGCGGCCTGCCCGGTCACCGGATCGGAATTGGACTGCGGCGCCGCTCCGCCCTCTTTCGGCAGGTATTCCGAGATGACGTGATTCAACAGGAACCCCCGGCGGAACTCCGGCGCATCGTGCGAGAGCGCCCAGGCGCCGGCGCGCTTGCCGATCGCGTTCCAGGTCCACACGGTGTCGCGGTTGACCCCGGTCATGGTGCGCGCCCGGCACCTCAGGCTGGCGCTGCGCGAGCGGACCCACACCCAGTCCTCATCGCCGATGCCCAGCCGGGCCGCGAGATCGCGGTGCAGATACAGGCGGTTCTCCGGCAGGATCTGCCGCAGCCATGCGTTGTGCGAGCCCCAGGAGTGATACATCGCCATGGGCCGCTGGGTGATGGCGTGCAGCGGGTAGGCCTCGCGGTCCGTCATCGCTTCCTCGAGCGGCACGTACCAGATGGGCAACGGATCGAAGAAGCGCGTGATGCGCTCGCGCAGCCGCGGCGGCGGGCGAGGAGCGCCGTGTCCCTCGGCCGCCAGACGGAACCGCTGCAGCGTCTCGCAATACAGCTGCAGAACGATCTGCGCATCGTCCTCGATCAGACCCATCGCCTTGGCGCCGGCGAGATAGGCCCGGTTGGCGTGCTTGAAGTAGAGCTGCTCGTGGGGCAATTCGTGCCTCCAGAAGCTGCCATTCTCGACATAACGCTCGAGCTGGCGAGGATTGGGCGCCCCCTTGCCGATGGCGCGGCCGTCCTCGCCGCGAAAGCCGGCCAGCGGGCCGATGCCCGGCCGTCGTTGGTGCCGGACCATGTACTCGGCGTATGACGAATAAAGCGGCCGGCCCTGCTCGTCGGCGAAGTCCGGCAGGCCAAGGCGCCCGGCGAGATCGATGAGCACATCCTGGAACGGCCTGACATCGCGGTCCGGCCGCAGCACCGGTATGCGGATGGCGTCGGCCGGACCGTGCGCCGAGCCGATAGGGCGGTCGAGCAGCGAGATGCAGTCGTAGCGCTCAAGATACGTCGTGTCCGGCAGCACCAGGTCCGCGTAGGCGACGGTCTCCGATGAGAATGCGTCGGCGACGATGACGAAGGGAATGCGGTAGTTGCCCTGCTCGTCGCACTCGCTCAGCATCCGCGTGGTCTCGCCCGGGTTCATCGCCGAATTCCACGCCATGTTCGACATGAAGAGGAACAGCGTGTCGATCCCCTCCGGGCCCGCCTCGTAGGCACGCGCGATCGCCATGTGCATCAGGCCGTGAATGGCAAGGGGCGCCTCCCACGAGAACGCCCGATCGAGCCGCAGCGCCTCGCCGGCCTCATCGACGAGAAGATCCTCCGGGCCGCGCGGGAAGCCGAGCGGCGGCGCATCGAGCGGCCCCCCGGGCGCGCGCGGGCGCCCGGGCGCCGGCCCGCCGGGGATCGGCTTCGGATAGGGCGACTTGTAGCGCCAGGAGCCCGGCGTGTCGATCGCGCCGAGCAGCATCTGCAGCACGTGGATCGCGCGGCAGGTGTGAAATCCGTTCGAGTGCGCGGACACCCCGCGCATGGCATGGATCGCAACGGGCCGCCCGCTCATCACCGCGTGACGGCGGCCCGCCGCATCCGTCCACGGCTGCTCGAGCACGACCGGCTGATTGAATGCGACCTCGGCGATCTCCGCGGCGATGCGCCGGATCGCGGCCGCCTCGATGCCGCAGCGGCCGGCGACCGCCTCCGGGGCATATTGCGGATCGGCATAGCGCTCGGCGAGCAGGGCGAAGGCCGGGCGGGCGCGCCGCCCATCCGCCAACTCGAAGGTGCCGAGCAGCGCCGGGTCGGTGCCGCTCGCCTGCGCCTCGAGGAGCGAGCCCGAGGCGCGATCGAAGCACAGCTGCCGGCCCGCCGCATCGCGCGCGATCAATCCGTGCCCGGCCTCCCCGGGCGCATCGATCACCAGATGATGGGCGTTGGTGTAGCGGATGAGGAATTCCGCATCGATCCGCCCCGCCTCGAGCAGGCAGTGGATGAGCGCGAACACGAGCAGGCCGTCGGTGCCGGGGGTGATGGCGAGGAATTCGTCCGCGATCGCGGAGTAGCCCGTGCGCACCGGATTGATCGAGAGGATCTTGGCGCCGCGCTGCTTGAGCCTGGCGAGGCCGAGCTTGATCGGGTTGGAATCGTGGTCTTCGGCGACCCCGAAGAGCAGAAAGAGCCTGGCGTGCTCCCAGTCCGGCTCGCCGAACTCCCAAAACGCGCCCCCGACCGAGTACAGACCCGCCGCCGCCATGTTGACGGAGCAGAACCCGCCGTGCGCCGCGTAGTTGATGGTGCCGAACATCCGGGCGAAGTGGCCCGTGAGCGACTGCGACTGATCGCGGCCCGTGAAGAGGGCGAGCCGGCCCGGGTCGCTCGCGCGGATCGCGGCGAGGCGCTCCGTCGCGATCCGCATCGCCTGCGCCCAGGAGATGGCCTCGAACGCGCCCGACCCGCGCGCACCGGTGCGCTTCAGGGGCGTCGACAGCCGCGCCGGGGAGATCGCCGTCATGATTCCCGCCGACCCCTTGCCGCAGAGCACTCCGCGGTTGATCGGATGGTCGCGGTTTCCCTCGATGTAGCGCAGCCTGCCGTCCTCGAGGTGCACCTTGATGCCGCAACGGCAGGCGCACATGTAGCAGGTCGTGCGCGCAACAGTGCGCCTGGGCTGTGATTGCTCCGTCGCCGCCATGATTGGTGCCTCGCAAGCCCCTCTGGGCGAACGCATGGTGGATCCGGTCCAGTTATAGATCCAATATAAATAAGGCAGCTATTCCATATCCTTTATCTATACCCGTGCCCCTCCTCATCTCCCGGCGCCCGTCGCGATCGGGCGGCGGTGCCCGAGGCGGGAAGCCGCAGTCCCGCGCGGCCTCTAGTAGATCACCGCAGGGCACGCCATCGCCAGACTACACGCGGGAGCCCGAGGTCATATTGATCGATCGGGCCGTTGCAGAATCGGGAAGTGCTGCGGCGCGCGGATCGCGGCGGCCGCAGTCGGCGCCGGGACAGTCCGTCCGGCGCCGCTCACGGTTCGGCACGCCCGCCCCGGCTGGCGCCGTCATGGCCGTGCAGCAGCGCGAGGAACGCCTCGGCGGCCGGCGCGGTATGGCCTTGCGCGCGGCGAATGACGCTGAGCGGCCGGCGGATGTTGAGGAACTTCACGGGCAGTCTCACGAGCTCGCCGCTCGTGAGCTCGCGGGGCATGCACACGCGGGGCAGCCACGCGATGCCCCCGCCGTGGATCGCGGCCTGCTTGATCGCCTCGGTGCTCCCCAACTCCACGATGTCGCCGGGGCGGATGCCATGGCGCTGCAGGCGCCTCTCGATCAGCTCCCGCGTGCCCGAGCCCGGCTCGCGCATGAGCAGCGGCTGACCGGACAGATCGGCGGGCGTCAGCGCTTTCCTGCGGCTCAACGGATGATCCGCCCTCGCCACCGGCACGATCTCATCCTCGAGGAACCGCTCGATGCGCAGATCCGGCACGTGCAGCGGACCCTCGATGAAGCCGAGCATGAAACGCAAGTCCGACACGCCCTGGGCGACCTGTTCGGTATTGCCGACGAACATCGATATGGTGACGGCGGGGTGGCGGCGGTGAAAGCGGGCGAGCAGGCCCGGCAGGATGTACGTTCCGACCGTGTTGCTCGCGCCGATCGAGAGGCGGCCCTGGCGCGCATCGGACAGCTCCTTCACCGACGCCTCCGCCGTGCGGGCGATCTCGAACAGCCGCGCCGCGTAATCGCGCAGCACCTCGCCCGCCTGCGTGAGCCGCACGCCCCGGGGCAGGCGCTCGAACAACACCACGCCGATGCGCTGCTCGAATTCCTTCAACTGCCGCGAGATCGCCGGCTGCGAGATGTGCAGGCGCTCGGCGCAGCCGGAGATGCTGCCGGTCTCGGCGACGGTGTGAAAGATCGCGAGATGATGCAGATTCATATCGATACGATATCTGGAAATCGCCAGCGCATGATATGGGATTGATGCCCGCGGCGGCCCGGAGGGGACCGGAGCGATCCGCACGGACGGCGGCACGACCGGCGGCCCATGCGCAGCGAGGCACGGCCGCGATCGGCGCGCCCCGGGAAGACCCGTCCGGGCACGAGCGCGCCCCACCGCCCATGGCGCACCCTCGCGCCGGCCGATTCTTCGCGTGCCGCGATCCTTTCCCGGCCCGAAACGCTCCATCCATCGCGCGGGCGTTGATCACGGCCTCCCGGCAGCCTAGCCTCGCTTGCATGAGCCCTCGCAACATCGACTCGCGGCAACTTGCAGGAGGATTCTCCATGCGTGCGCTGCTCGGGCTCGCGATCGCCGTGCCGATCGCCGCGGTCTTCTGTGTTGCCTATCTCACGGCGCTTGCCATCGAGAGCGGGCGCGATGCGATGCGCGTCCCCGCGGGCCGGGCTCGCCCGCGCGGGCAGCACTGAGGCGAGGCCGGGCCTGCGCCCCCTCCCCCAGGGGCCTCCCTCTTCCTGAGGATTGCCGGCGCCCGGCGCCGCGGATACCGTCGCGGCAGGACAGACCGCAAGGCAGGCGCCCGTGGATCTCGGACTCACCTCGAAGCTCGCACTCGTCACCGGCTCAACGGCAGGCATCGGCTGGGCGAGCGCCGAGGCTCTCGCCCGCGAGGGCGCACGGGTCATCCTCAACGGCCGCACGAGCGCGCGTGTGGAGGCTGCCGTCACGCAGCTGCGCAAATCCGTCGCGCGCTCCGACATCCAGGGCATTGCCGCGGACCTCGCCACCGCCGCGGGCTGCGACCGCGTGATCCGCGCTTTCCCCGAAGTGGACGTGCTCGTGAACAACATGGGCATATTCGAGCCGAAGGCCTTCGAGGAGATACCCGATGCCGACTGGCTGCGCTTCTTCGAGGCCAATGTTCTCAGCGGGATCCGCCTCGCCCGGCACTACGTTCCCGGAATGCGCTCGCGCAATTGGGGACGGGTCGTGTTCGTCTCGAGCGAATCGGGCCTGCAGATCCCCACTGAAATGATTCATTACGGCGTCACGAAGACGGCGCAGCTCGCCGTTGCGCGCGGCCTGGCCGAGACGCTCGCGGGCACCAACGTGACCGTCAACAGCGTCCTGCCCGGGCCGACCGCATCCGAAGGGGTGGGCCGGTTCGTGGCGCAGCTGGCACAGTCGACCGGCAAGGACCCATCGACGCTCGAGCGTGAATTTTTCCAGACCGCCCGCCCCTCCTCGATTCTCAAGCGATTCGCCACGACCGCCGAAGTGGCCGCGATGATCGCCTACGTGTGCAGCGCGCAGGCATCGGCGACGACCGGTGCGGCATTGCGCGTCGATGGCGGGGTCGTCCGCGCCATCGCCTGACGGGCAGGGGCCTGCCCCGGCCACGGGCATCCCCCGCCCAAGCCGTTCGAGGCGCACGGTCTCGCGCCATTCGGCGCCGCTCCAGCATCGCCCCGGGGCGGCGCACGGGCCCATGGCGAACGGACGCTGCAGGGCGGCCCTTCTGTACGGAATGCGGCCGGTGCCTGCGCGAGGACACACCGCGGGACTGCCGGTGGCTTTTCCCTATTTCTGGCGCCGCCGGCGGGCGCTAGCGTAAGGTGGTCCGGCGCCGCGGGCATCGACATGATCGCACCAGTCTTGGAGCGAGCCGATCTAGACGAGGATCAAGCGAGAGCCATCGCGACGCTCTCAGACAGGCTGCATCTTCCGGTGCAGGAGGTTCGGCGGGTGTACTTGCAGGAGCTCGACCGCCTGGAGGCGCAGGCGCGCATCCGTACCTTTCTCGGCACCCTGGCTCTCAGCCGTACCCGCTCGGCCCTGCGCTGCGGCAACAGACCGTCGGCGTCGAGATAGGTGCGGAAGCGATCCCCGGCGCGCTCAGGCCGAGCGTGTTCGGGATTTGAGGTCGGCCTTGACCCGGCCGAGCAGCTTCTGCGCGCCGAGCACGTTGTCCTCCTCGATCCGCCGTCTCGCCCGGCCCAGCCGGCTCTCGAGCGTGGCCGCGCGCGAGCGGCTGATGCGGTGGCGATCGAGGTCGGTGGTCGTCTCGGTGCGCAGCCCGCGCAGCTCGCTGTAGGCGCGCGAGCGTGCGCTGAGCTCGAAATGAAACGCGAAAGCGACGGCCAGGACGCCGAGCGCCGCCGCGATCATGGCCCAAATCTTCGCTTTCATGCAGACAATTGTAACGGATCGGCGTGCGGGCGCGCTAGGTACGCTCAGTCACGCGCCATGCCGGCATCCGCGGCGGCAAGCTTGGCGATAGCAGACCAGTCGAGCGCCTCCCCGCCCCGGGCGAGCAATGCGAGCAGCCGCTCGCGCAACACTGCGCCAAAGGGCAGCGGCACACGCAGCTCCTCCGCGGCGGCCAGCACCAGGCGAATGTCCTTGTACCCGAGCGGGGCGGCGAAGCCGGCCGGCTGGAACTTGCGGTCCGCCATGAGCGTGCCGTAGTTGCGGTAGAGCGGGACGTTGAACAGGGTCGAGGTCAGCAACTCGATGTATTGATGGGCATCGACGCCGCCCTTCTCCACCAGTGCCAGCGCCTCCCCGAGAGACTCGATGGCCGAGGCGATCAGGAAGTTCCCGCTCAGCTTGACGAGATTGGCGATCTTCGGCGTCCCGGAGACGACGAACGTCCTCTGTCCGAGCGCATCGAACAGCGGCGCGGCCGCTCCCACAGCCTCAGGCTCGCCGGCGGCGACGATGAACAGCTGCCTGGCCGCCGCCGCCTCCGGGCGGCCGAATACCGGAGCTGCGACGTAGCGATGGCCTGCCGCGGCGTGCTGCTCGGTGAGCCGCGCCGAGAAATCGACGCTCACGGTGCTGCAGGAGACATGCAGCGCCCCCGCGCGGAGGCTCTTCAGCATCCCCCCTGGCCCGAGGAGCACCTGCTCGAGCGCCTGGTCATCGGCCAGCATCGTGACCACCGCATCGGCATGGCAGGCCGCGGCCACTGTGTCGGCGGCCCTTGCCCCCTGCGCAACGAGCGCCCTGCTCTTCTCGGGCGTGCGGTTGTATACCGTGACCTCATGGCCGGCCTTGACGAGGTTGGCCGCCATCGCCGCCCCCATTCGTCCGAGTCCGATGAATCCGACTTTCATGATGTGTCTCCTTCCACGCGCCCACCCGGGTGTGCGCCCATTATGACCGATCACTATCTTCCGAACAGACGCATGGCTGCGGAGCGGGCGCTACCGGCGGACCGCTCGCAGAACGCCCGGTGCGAGCAGCCAGCGCAGGACCGCGCCTTCCGGGCGTGCGATCCCCTCGAAGGCGAGCCAGGCGACGCCGAACCTCTTCAGCTCGATCGCCTGCGGATGCAGCGCACCGGGCAGGCAGTGGGCGATGAGCCGGCCGAGGCACGGCTGATGCCCCACGACCGCGATCCGCTCGTGAGGTCGGGCCTGCAGGGCTTTGAGCACCGCCTCGGCAGAGGCCTCGGGAGCGAGCGCCGCGCACTCGAGCGCTTCGGGCCAGCCGGCACACTCCGAGAGGATGGCGGCGGTCTGCCGGGCCCGCACCAGAGGGCTCGTCAGCAGCAGCGCCGGAGGCTCCGCGATATGCTTCAACCCCGCGGCTGCCCGCCGCGCCCGCAGCGACCCTTCGGCCGTGAGCGGGCGCTGCCGGTCATCCGGCCATCGCTTCGGATTGGGCTCGGCGGCGATGGCGTGTCGCACGATCAACAAGTCCATTCAGCTGCCTCTCGATGATCGGCCCGCCGCCCCGTGCGAGCCGGTCGTACGAGGGGGCGATTGCAGCCGGTTGCCCCGGGCCGAGGCCGGCTTGCAGGCCGGGCGCCGGCACGCGAGGGCACCGTCCTGCGGCCGCGCGGGCGGCACCGCCCGCCAATTGTGCGGCAGACGCAGGCTGGCGTAATATACAGTCTCGAAACGACTTCCACCGCTTCGCTCGAGAGCGAAGCGGGACCCGGCCATCGAAAGACCTCGCGCCGGAGGGGCCAAGGCTCCGGCCCGGAGGAATCTTCCGGCTTCACGAGTAGATGTCAATTGCCCCGGAGGCTGCCATGCAGACTGCCACCCGCATCATCCGCGCGCTCTTCGGCCTGATCGGCATCGCGCTCCTCGTGCTCGGCGCCCTCTTCTGGACCGATCACGCCCTGTCGCTCATCCCGCTGCACATGGCGCTCGGGGGCCTGTTCGTGCTGTGCATGTGGGCGCTCGCCGCGCTCGCGCTCGGGGTGCCTCGAGCACGGGGCATGGCGGCGTGGGTGCTGGTGTGGAGCTTCGTGGTCCCGGTCCTGGGGGGGTTGCAGGTGGGGCTCCTGCCCGGATCGCTGCACTGGATCGTCCAGAGCGCGCATTTGCTCGTGGGCCTCATCGCCATGGGGCTCGGACACGCCCTGGCCGCCCGGATCTGCACCCCACGTGAGGGCGCCTCGAGCCCCGCCTCGGCATAAGCCGGCGCGCCCGATCCGGGACGCTCGGCCGATCGCACGATGAAGAATTCGTAACCCCCGTGCCGGGGGCGATCCCCTTATCATGCCCGTCCGCGCCGCACGGCGTGAGCCACTCCGGGTCCGCCCGGAGCCTGCTTCGCCGGGCGTGACGCCCCAGAGCACCCGCACGACTGCATGCGCCGCGCCCCGCTCATCCTCTCCCCCCTCCTCCTGGCGGCCTGCCACATGCATGTCCCGCAGCCGGCTCCCGTGACCGCGGTGACGCGCCCCGCATCCCCCACCCCGCCGCCGATGGCGGTGACCCTCGCACCGCGGATCACCGGCGCGGATTTCCTTCGATTCGACCGGGTGCTCTCTTCCAACGCCTTCGAGGGCCGCAAGCCCGACACCCGTGGCGAGGTGCTGACGACCCATTACCTGGTCGAGCAGCTCAAGCACATGGGCCTCGCCCCGGGCAACCACGGCACGTGGCTGCAGGCCGTGCCGGTGGTCTCGACGCGACTGCGGGGCACCGGCGTCCCTCTTGAGATCCATCTGCCCCACGGCACCCAGCGCTTCGCTTACGGCACTGACATGTTGGTTGGCACGCAGCAGGCCAAGCCGCTGCTCGTGCTGAAAGACTCTCCCATCGTCTTCGTGGGCTACGGGATCGATGCGCCGCGGTGGCGGTGGAACGATTATCGGGACGTCAACGTCCAGGGCAAGACGGTCATCGTGCTCAGCGGCGATCCGGGGTACGCGAGCGGGGATCCGCGGCGGCTCAACGGCCGCGCGACGAGCCGCTACGGACGCCGGCTGTACAAGTACGAACAGGCCGCGCGCATGGGCGCCGCGGCCTGCTTCGTCATTCACTCGACCGCGGCCTCGGGCACGCCATGGGCCGCCGTGCGCAATGCCGGCACCGGCATGCAGCAGGCCCTGCCGGCGAGCGTCGCCCCCGCTCCTCGGCTCGCCGTGGCGGGTTCGCTCACCCACCGGGCGGCCGAGCGCCTGTTCCGCGCAGCCGGAGTGAGCCTGAAGACACTGGCGGCCGAGGCGGCCCATCGCGCCTTCGAGCCCCGCGCGCTCGATGCCACAGCCTCGATCACCCTGCGCAGCTCGATCCGCTACAGCTGGTCGGACAACGTGCTCGCGCTCCTCAAGGGCAGCCGCCACCCCGATCAGGTGGTGATCTACAGCGCCCACTGGGACGGCCTGGGGCGGATGCGCACGGCGCGCGGGCGCACCGAGGTCTTGCACGGCGCGATCGCCAACGCCGCCGGCGTGGCCGCCCTGCTCGAGATCGCCGACACCTTCGCGCACCGCAAGCGCCCCGGGCGCAGTGTCCTGTTCCTCCTGCCGACACTGGAGCAGGCCGGTGAGGCCGGCTCGCGCTATTACATCGAGCATCCGGCCTTTCCCCTGAGCGAGACCGTGGCCGACATCAACATCGATGACTGGCCCATCCTCGGGCGGGCGCGCGACATGACGGTCTTCGGCGCCGGCCAGTCGCAGCTCGAGGATGACCTGCGAGGGATGCTGGCGCTGCAGGGCCGCACGCCCTCGCCGGCCGGCGCGCCGCAGACCGGCCTGTTTTACCGCTCCGATCAGTACAGCTTCGCCCGGGCGGGGGTGCCGGCGCTGCTCGCCGGTCCCGGCCTCGACCTGATCGAGGGCGGCCGCGCCGCCGGCGAGGCCGCTTTGCGCAGCTATCTCCTGCGCCGCTACCACACGCCCCGCGACGTGTTCGATCCCCACTGGCACCTCGGCGGCACCCTGGAGGACATCCAGACGCTCTACCTGGTGGGCCGCCATCTCGCCAACAGCGCGCAATGGCCCGACTGGTCTGCCGACAGCCCCTATCGGGCGGCGCGCGCGGCGATGATGGCCCAACGAGCCGGGGCGGGCGCGCGCCCCTAATCCGGGCCGCAGCGCGAGAAGCCCACCTGCACCACCTTCTCCCACGCGAGCGGCACGACCTCGCGCACGGTGAGCCGCGGCTCACCCTCCGGCGGCTCGCCCCGCCCGGCACACACCGCCGCGACATGATCCGTGCGCGGCGTGAACTGCCAGAACCGCCAGCGGCGCGGCGAGTCGGCGAGCCGCGGCTCGAAGGAGAGCCGCAGGCCGCGCTCGCCCGTGAAGTCGAACGCGAACGCATCGAGCGCCAGCCTGAGGCCCTCCCCTCTCGCCTTCAGGTACGACTCCTTGAGCGTCCAGAGCTCGAAGAACCGCCGCCGCCGCTGCGCTTCGGGCAGCTCGAGCAGCGCCTCGCGCTCCCTCGGGGCGAAATAGCGGTCCAGCCGGTCCGTGTCGGTGTTGCGCGAGATGCTCTCGACATCGACGCCGAGCGCGCAGCCGGTGCCGACGCCGAGCACGACCAGCCCGCCGGAGTGCGAAAGATTGAACTCGATGCCCGGCCCGGGAGGCGGGTTTGCGATCCGCGGGCGTCCGTGGACATCGGCGCGAAACACCCACTCCCGCGGCTCCGGCGCCGCGTAGCGCGACAGCACGGTGCGCACGAGCGCACGCGCCACCAGATCGCGCCGCCGGTCCCGGGCGAAGTGCATGCGCTCCATGCGCGCCAGCTCCTGCGTCCCGAGCAGCGCAGCATAGCGTGGCAGGAGGCCCGCCTCCTCGATGTCCTCGATGCAGGCGCACCACAGGTCGATGCGGCCGGGGTCGAGGTCCACGCTCAGGCGCCGCCCGCGGCGCGCGCATCCTGCGCCCTGCCCTTCCATTGCCCGCCCCTGCCCAGGGCGTAGCGCACCGCCGAGTGCAGCGTGGCGCCGGCATAAAACAGCGCGACCGCCGGCAGCAGCAGCGCATAGAGCGGCGGGATCCGATGGAAGCGCACCATCGGCAGGTAGCACAGGGTCATCAACACCCAGGCCGCGGCGGCGCAGGCCGCGAGCGCCGGCACCCCCGACCATGCGAGCACCGGCGGCGCGAGATACGTGACCAACAGCCCGAGCAGCGCCGCAGCGAGGCGCCACCAGGAATGGCGCAGCTGGTTGAACGCCGTGCGCGAGATCATGGCGCCGATCTCGGCGAAGGAGCCGTAGATGCGCAGGCTGCGCGTCGTGCGCGTGAGGCCGAGCCAGAGCGAGCCGCCGCTGCCCTTGACGGCCGCGGCCAGCGCGCAGTCATCGATGATCCGGCCGCGGATCGCCGCAAGCCCGCCGGCACGCTCGAGCGCCGCCGGACGGATCAGGATGCAGCCGCCGGCGGCGCCCGCCACGCCCGAGCGCGCCGAGCCGATCCACCGCGGCGGGTAGAGCTTGAAGAAGAAAAACACGAAGGCCGGAATCAGGCAGCGCTCGGCGAACGTGACGGTCGAGAGCCTCACCATCAACGAAGTCAGATCGAGACGGTGCGCCTCGGCGTGAGCGGTGAGCGCGGCGACGTTGTGACGGTCGTGCTCGATGTCAGCATCGGTGAAGAGCAGATAATCGGGGCCGAACTGTGTTGCCGCCGCGACGCCTTGCGACATGGCCCAGAGTTTTCCGGTCCATCCCTGTTGCAACGGCGCACCGGGCAGCACGGTCAACCGCTCAGCCGCGCCCGCCGCCGCCGCCGCCGCGCGCGCCGCCTCCGCGGTGCCATCGGTGCTGCCGTCGTCCACGACGATGACGCGCAGCGCAACGGGCAGCTCCTGCTCGAGGAGCGAGCGCACCGCCCGTGCGATCGTCGCCGCCTCGTTGCGCGCCGGGACGACGGCGATCACGCTGGCGCGCGTCTCGCGCGAGGGCGGCGCCAGCTCGCGCGGCACCCAGAAACGGCCGCGCAGCAGCAGAAGGTACAGCCAGATGGCGAGCGGCACCGCCGCGGCGAGATCGGTAAATGTCACGGCACGAATCCACAACGAGTCCTGCACAGGATCATGCCCCAAACCGCCGCACATCGATATAATCCGCCGGCCGCCTGCATCTCCTCGCATCCGCCCGCCTGCGCGGCGAGCCGGCAGAGTGCCGGAGCGGCCTGCCCGACCCTCTGCACCCGGAGCCGCGGTCAAACGCCGCGCAGAATGTGCTGACTGCCGAAAAACGCATGATCCATCTGCCCAGGAACCCTCGCAAAGCTTGGCAAGATCCCACACGGCTGCGCGCGGCCGTGATCGCGGCGATCGCCGCGTGCCTGGCGAGCGCCGCCCGGGCCGCGCAGCGCACGAGCCCGCCCGCCACCGGTCCCTCGGCGCCGAGCCCCGCGGCGGCCCGCACCGCCGCCCGCGCCACCGCGCGGCGCGCGCACGCCGCGGCCGCGGTCTCCGAGCGGGCCTCGCACAAGATCAACTGGCTCAATCCGACCACCTGGCCGGTGCTGCCGGTGCCCCTCACCGCCGTCGATCCCCTGAGCGGCACCACGCTCGGCGTCATCCCGACAATCCTGCACACCAATTCGGCCGGTCAGATCACGCGCATCATCGCGCCGGACGTCAACTACAATCCCTACTTCGGCTGGGGCTGGGACGCGCGCATTTACGAATATCCCTCGCCGAACACACAGTGGTTCCTCACCGGGGGCGCGAACCAGCACGTGCAGAGCGGCTTCGACGGGAAGTTCGAGACGGGCCGGCTGCGCGACAGCCTGCTGTCCTGGAGCGTCGAGGCCGTCTACGACCGCAACGGCACGCCGCGATTCTACGGCATCGGCAACAACTCGCTGCGGATCAATCAGACCGTCTACACGGACCAGCAGATGTGGGTCAACGGCACGGTCGGCTGGAACATCACGCACGCCTGGCAGCTCGCCTACACCTTCATCGCCCGCAAGGTGAAGATCGGGGCGAGCCGCCTCATCCACCTGCCCTCGATCACCCAGCGCTTCAAGGACATCCTGGGCCTCGGCACCACGCACGAGCTGCTCAACCGCGTCTCGATGGTCTACGACACGCGCAACAACGTCGTCATCCCGACTCGCGGCGCCTACGTCATCGCCTACGGCGGCATCGCCAGCCGCAACGTCGACATCGGCGACTCCCTGTTCACCGAGACCGGGGTCGATGCGCGCTTTTACTGGTCACCGAGCCGGACCCTCACCGTGGCGACGCATTTCGACGTGCGCTACGAGCCGACGGCCAATCACGTACCCTTCTGGGGGCTGAGCAGCCTGGGGGGCGATGAGGATGTGATCGGCGGCTCGCAGCCGCTGCGCGGCTACGGCACCTCGCGCTTCTACGCCCGCAACGCTCTGGTGGCGAACATCGAGCTGCGCAAGACCGTCCTGTCCTTCCATGCGCTCTCGACCCACATCGAGATCCAGGTAACCCCGTTCTTCGACACCGGCCGGGTCTTCAACCACGGCTTTCTGCCGCTCTATCATCTGCACAACGTCGTGGGCATCGGCTTTCGCGGCATCGCCCCGCCCTCGGTCGTCGGTTATGTCGACATCGGCAGGGGCAGTGAGGGCACCGCGGTGTTCACCGGAATCGGCTTTCCCTTCTAGCTGAGATACCCCTCCTCGCGGAACCAGCGCAGGGCGTCCTCGAACGCGAGGCTCGCGGGCCTGAAGCGGTAGCCGAGCTCGCCCACGGCCTTGTCGCTCGAGAAATACATGCGCTTGCGGGCCATCCGCACGCTGTCGACCGTGACGCGGGTCGGCCGGCCGGTCAGCCTCGCGAACCACTCCGCCGCGTACGCGATGGGCAACACCACGCCGTGAGGCAGGCGTACGCGCGGCGGGGAGCGTCCGGCGAGCCGTGTCACCTCGAGCAGGATCTGCCGCAGCGGCAGATTCTCTCCGCCCAGGATATAACGCTCCCCGACACGGCCGTGGTGAAACGCCAGCACGTGCCCCGAGGCGACGTCATCGACGTGCACCACATTGAGCCCGGTATCGACATAGGCCGGCGTCCGTCCCAACGCCGCATCGAGCACGATCCTGCCGGTCGGCGTGGGCTTGATGTCCCGCGGCCCCACCGGAGCGGCGGGATTGACGATCACCACGGGCACACCGCCCGCGGCCGCCTCCAGCGCCTTCTGCTCCGCCAGGAACTTCGAGCGCTTGTAGTGACCGACCATGTCCTCGAGGCGCACCGGCGTCGCCTCGGTGCCGGGGCCGCCATCGGCCGGCAGCCCGATGGTCGCGACACTGCTCGTGTACACGATGCGCGCCACGCCGGCGCGGTGGGCCGCTTCGAGCAGATTCTGCGTTCCCTCGACATTGGCCCGATACATCTGCTCGGGATCGGGCACCCACAGCCGGTAGTCGGCGGCGGCGTGAAAGACCGCATCGCAGCGCTCGACCGCCCGCCGAAGGGAGGCCGGATCGGTGAGATCCCCGGGCACCGCCTCGAGGGTCAGGGCGCGCAGGTTGCGCCGGTCGGAGCCGGCGCGCACCAGCACGCGCACCTGCCAGCCCGCCGCACAGAGCGTTCTCGCAAGCGCCGCGCCGACGAAGCCCGTGGCTCCCGTCACCAGCGCTTTCAACCCGCGCCCCATTGCGCTGCGGTCAGCGCCCGCTGCGCCGGCAGCCCCGGCTCCCCGATCGACGCCAGCACGGCGCACGCGGCCCGAAACCGCCCCGCCAGGCGGATCAGCGCGCCGATCTCCCGGGGCGCGAGCGCGAGCCCCGCCAACAGCCTGAGGAGGGACGGGTGCGCCCCCCCGCTCGCGGCGAGCACCGCCCGCGGCAGATCCTCGCCGGCGGTATCGACGATGACCCGGACGGCGATGAAGGGCAGGCCGGCCTCGGCGGCGGCCCGGGCGACGGCCGCGCTCTCCATGTCCACCGCCACGCTGTGTGTTTCCCGCCAGGCGATCGCCTTGTCGAGCCGCGAGCCGAGCGGCTGGCGGGTGCTGAGGAGGCGTCCTGAGCAAACGCGCTCGCGCGGCAGCGCCCGCTCGAGCGCCTGCCGCCAGCGCGGATCGGCCCGCACGAGCGCGCCCTCGGGCGAAACGACCTCCCGCGCCAGCACGATCGACCCGCAGCCGAGCGCCGGGTCGAGCGCGCCCGCGGTGCCGACGCTCGCGAGCGCCGTCGCGCCCGCAGCCATCAGCGCCCGGCTCCCCGCGAGCGCAGCCTCCCAACCCATTCCGCTCACCGTGAGCAGCGCCTCGGCGAGCCGGTAGACGCGGGTGGCGCCGATATCGGCGCCGCCCGCCATCCCGGGGGCCAGGGCACGGGCCTCGCGCGAGAGCGCCGTGACGATACCGACCCGGCTCAAAGCGGGACGGGTCCGGCGCGGCGGCCCGTGCGGCGCCGATACGCCGCCAGCGCCCACAGCGGGAAGAAAGCGCTGTAGCCGTGGTACTTCAGGTAAAACACCCGCGGGAAGCCGGGCGCGGTGAAGCTCGGGTGGCGCCACAGGCCCTCCTCCTGAGTGCGCAGCAGGTACGCGATGCCGCGCCGGACGGCATCGGACCCGACCTCCCCGGCGCTCATCAGCCCAAGCAGCGCCCAGGCGGTCTGATACGGCGTGCTGACGAAACGCGGATCCTCGTACTGCGCAAGATCGTAGCTGTCGTTGCTTTCCCCCCAGCCGCCGTCGCCGTTCTGGCGCGAGAGCAGCCAGGCGGCCGCCCGGCGCACCGCCGGATCGGCGGCCGCGACGTCGGCCGCCTCGAGGGCCGCGAGCACCGACCAGGTGCCGTAGATGTAGTTGGTTCCCCAGCGCCCGAACCAGGAGCCGTCCGCCTCCTGCTCGGCCCTGAGGTAGGCGAGCGAGCGGGCGATGACGGGCCGGTCCTGCGCCCGGCCGGCACAGGAGAGCACCGTCACCACCCGCGCCGTGACATCGGCGGTGGGCGGATCGAGCAAAGCCCCGTGATCGGCGAACGGGATCAGGTTGAGGTTGTAATGCGTGTTGTCGACATCGAAGGCCGCGAAGCCGCCGTTGCTGCTCTGCATGCCCGCGAGCCACTCGAGCGAGCGCTCGATCGCCTGCGAGTAGCGCTGCGGCTCGCCCTCGCGGACCTGCGCCTGATGCATGGCCCAGGCGACCACCGCGGTATCGTCGAGGTCCGGATAGTGCGCATTGCCGAACTGGAACGGCCAGCCGCCGGCCCGCAGGCGCGGCCGGCGGATCCGCCAGTCGCCGATCTGCTCGAGCACCTGGCGGGGCCGCAGCCAGTCGAGGCCTCGCAACGCCGCCGCGCGCGATTGCGGGTCGCCCGTCTCCTGCAGCGTGAGGCAGGCGAGTCCCGTATCCCACACCGGGGAGACGCACGGCTGGCAGTACGCCCGATCCCCCTGAACGACGAGCAGCTTCTCGAGCGCGCGCTTGGCGGTCACGCGGCGCGGATCGTCCGCGGGGTAGCCGAGCAGCACCATCATCTCGAGCGCATTCACCATCGCGGGGAAGATCGCGCCGAGGCCGTCCTCCCCGTTCAGCCGCTCGAGCGTCCACTGCTCGGCGCGGCGCGTGGCGCGCGCGCGCACACCCGCCGGAATCAGCGGATCGATCAGCCTGCCCAGGCGATCGAGCGTGAAGAACACCCGCGCGAGCCCCCTGCCCTGGCCCGGCAGGCGAAAGTAATGGTGCTCCTGCTCCGGGGGCGTCGTGAACAGCTCCGGGATGTGCACATTGCGCGGATTGCGCGCCAGGGGCTTGTGCGTACACAACACGAACAGCGGCACCATCACCGTGCGCGACCAGTACGAGACCTTGTCGAGGTGGAACGGGAACCACTTCGGCAGCAGCATGATCTCCACCGGGATGTACGGCACGGCGCGCCAGGGCACCTCGCCGAACAGCGCGAGCGCGATCCGGGTGAATACGTTGGCGTGCGCCGCGCCGCCGTGCGAGAGCACGGCCTCGCGGGCCCGTCGCATGTGCGCCGCCTCGGGATCCTCGCCGGCGAGCTTCAGGGCGAAGTAGGCCTTGACGGTGCAGGACAGATCGAGCTGCCCGCCGCTGTAGAGCGGCCACCCGCCGTGCGCGGCCTGGTGTGCGCGCAGGTACACCACGATCTTGCGCTCGAGCTCCCCGTCGATCTCATCCAGATAATGCATCATCAGGATGTATTCGGCCGGGATGGTGCAGTCGGCCTCGAGCTCGAACAGCCAGTGGCCGTCGCGCTGCTGCAGCCGGATGAGCGCATCGCGCGCGGCGCGGATCGAGCCCTCGAGGTCCGGAACGCGCCCGGGCGCCTCCACCGCGGCGGAGGATGTCTGGAAGAGCGCCTCGGCGGTTTCTGTCTGGACGATGTCGTTCAAGAGGCCGTGCCTCCAATCTGCACGGAAGGGGGTCGGGTCTGCTCATCGGCCCCGCACCACACGCCCGCGGGCTTCAACGGCACCGGCGCCTCGGTGAGCGGCAAACCGCGCGCGGCGCGCTCGAAGAGCTGACGCAACACCCGGTCCTTGCGCACCGAGAGATTGGTCAGGGTCTGCGTCATCGCCACGGCCGAGCGGGAGACCTTCACCTGCTGCCCGCTGGTGTAGCCCGGATTGTCCTGGACCTTGCGCAGCGTGAGGGCCGCCAGCCCGATCGCCCACAGGCAGAAGCGGCGGATGCCCGCCTCATCACCGGGGATGAGCAGCGTGAAGGCGAGCGCGTTGCGCAGGTGCCGGTGAGCGGTCCCGACCAGCTCCATCACGCCGGCGTGGAAGCGCGCATCCGAGCGCTCCGAGGTGAGCGTGGCCAGATCGACGCCGTAGCGGCTGAACACCTCCTGGGGCAGCCAGCAGGCGCCGCGCTCACGGTCTTCCCACACATCCTTCAGGATATTGGTCATCTGCAGGCCCTGGCCGAAGGAGGGCGCGAGCTCGTAGAGCCCCGCGTAGTGGCGCCCGATGAGCGGCGAGTAGGCGCAGAAGAGCTCGGTCAGAGTCTCCCCGACGATGCCGGCGACGTAGTAGCAGTAAGCATCGAGGTCGGTGCTGCGGGCGAGCCCCCGCAGGCTGGCGGTGCGCTGGAAGCGGTGCATGCCGTGGCACATCACCTCGATACAGCGGCGGATGGCGCCGCGCTGGCGCGCATCGAAGCCCTCGACGACGCGCATCACCCGGGCCGTGTTGGCGAGCAGATCGCGCTCGGCCGCCAGCGTGTGCCCGGAGAGCCTCGGGGTCACCTCGCGCGCGAAGCGCGCGGCATCCTCCCGCCCCTGCACCACTGCGGTGAAGCGCTGCAGGCAGGCGTAGGTGTCGGATGCGGACAGGGCCGGCTCGTCCTCGATCGTGTCGGCGATGCGGCAGAGCAGATAGGCGCTCGTGACCGCCGTGCTCAGCGCCGGCGGCAGCTGCGGAATCGTCAGCGCGAACGTGCGCGAGACGTGCGGGAGGATCGCGTCCTGGAATGCCTCGTCGGATTGGGCTGGATCGAGCAGCATGGGCCTCACGAGGTCAGTTCCGCCGCACGAGCAGCCAGTCGGTCACCGCCCGCAACGCATCGGCGCCGCGGCCGAGCGGCGCGAGCGAGTCGAGCGCCTGCTGGTGAAGCCGGCGGACCCGCTCCTGCGAGGCCGGGATGCCGAGGATGGAGGGATAGGTGGACTTGCCATGCTCCCGGTCGGCGCCCGCGGCTTTGCCGAGCGTCGCGGTGTCGCTCAACTCATCGAGCAGGTCGTCCTGGATCTGGAAGGCGAGCCCGATGGGCGCAGCGAACCCCGCGAGCGCGCGCTCGAGCGCCGGGTCGAGGCCGCTCGCACAGGCGGCGCCCATCATGACGCTGGCGCGGATCAGGGCGCCGGTCTTGAGCGAGTGCATCCGCTCGACCTGCTCGATGCCGATCTTCAACCCCTCGGACTCGAGGTCGATGGCCTGCCCGCCGGCCATTCCCCGGCTGCCGATGGCCTCGGCGAGCAGCCCCACCAGGCGCACGCGCACCTGCGGGTCCTGCGGCAGCGACGGGTCGTGCGCGAGCAGCTGAAACGCGAGCGACTGCAGCGCATCGCCGACGAGCAGCGCGGTCGCCTCATCGTAGGCCTTGTGGCAGGTTGGCCGGCCGCGCCGCAGATCATCGTCGTCCATCGCCGGCATGTCATCGTGCACCAGCGAATAGACGTGCACGAGCTCGAGCGCACAGGCGGCGGCCTCGACCTCAGCCTCCTGCAGCCCGAGCGCATGCGCGGTGGCGAGCAGCAGGATGGGGCGCACCCGCTTGCCCCCGCCGAGCACGCTGTAGCGCATGGCTGCGTGCAGGCGCTCCGGCAGCTCCTCGGCGCGCGGCAGCCGCCGCGCCAGAGCCTCCTCCATCCGCGCCCGCCAGGCCTCGAGCTGCGTGCCCGCGATCTCAAGCGCCGCTGACACGGCGATCTTCCCGGTTCGCGCTCGGACGCACCTCGGCCAGCGGAATCGTCACTTCCGCGGGCGCTTCGGCCTTGAGCGGCGGCTCCTCGTAGAGCACGGGCAGCTCGGGCGCCATCGGGCCGCTCACACGGGGTCCGCGCAGCGAGGTCCTGAGCGCCTTCAGCGGATGGGCGAAGGCGTCATCGACCGCGGTGCCCTCGTACCCGCAGTGCGCCATGCAATTGTTGCACTTCGGATTGCGCCCCGCGCCATAGCGCTCCCAGTCGGTCTCCTCCATGAGAGAGCGGTAGCTCTTGGCGTACCCCTCATCGGTGAGCAGGTAGCAGGGCCGCTGCCAGCCGAAGAGATTGTAGGTCGGGGTGCTCCACGGGGTGCACTGATAGCTCTGGTTGCCGGCGAGGAAATCGAGGAACAGCGCCGAGTGGTTGAACGACCAGCGCGCCCGGCGCTCGCGGCCGCGCTTGAAGATCTCGCGAAACAGCTGCTTGCTCGCGCTGCGGCCGAGGAACACGTCCTGGCGGGGCGCATGCTGGTAGCTGTAGCCCGGGGAGACGGTGATGCCCTCGACACCGAGGCTCATCGCGGTATCGAAGAAATCGGCGACATCCACCGGGTCCTCCTGCTGGAACAGCGTGCAGTTGACCGTGACCCTGAAACCCTTGGAGCGGGCGAGCCGGATGGCCGACACCGCCTTGTCGAACACCCCCTCCTGACAGACCGACTGGTCGTGGCGCTCGCGATTGCCGTCGAGGTGCACGGAGAAGGTGAGATAGGGCGAAGGCCGGTACTCCTCGATGTGCTTGGCGAGCAGGATCGCGTTGGTGCACAGGTACACGAAGCGCTTGCGCGAGACGATGCCCGCGATGATCTGCGGCATATCCCTGTGGATGAGCGGCTCGCCCCCCGGAATCGACACCATGGGCGCGCCGCACTCATCGACCGCGCCGAGCGCCTGCTCGACCGACAGGCGCTTTTGCAGGATCTCCTTCGGATAATCGATCTTGCCGCACCCGGCGCAGGCGAGGTTGCATTGGAACAGCGGCTCCAGCATCAGCACGAGCGGATAGCGCTTATGCCCGCGGAGCTTGCGGCCCAAGATGTACCGGGCGACCCGGTACTGTTGAATCAGAGGAATACCCAAAATCCGCTCTCCCGTGGTTGGCCCGGTCTGCTCGACCGGCCGGCTCCGTCAGCGAAGCCGCTACTCTACCTGCGCAGACTGGCGCTGCAGTGCCTGCAGCGCCGCCTGGTGATCCCGCCTGATCCGCTCCCACTCCAGGGTGAACCAGGGCGTGAAGCGCTCCGAGCCCACGCCCCGCATCTGCTCATCGAGCGCCTCGGGACTCACCCAGCGCCATGCCGCGATCTCCTCGCGGTTGGCCCGCACGGGTGCGCCGCAGCGCCCGATGAACACCGAGCACAGCTCGTGCTCGGCCCCTGCACCGTCAAACTGTGCTTGATACTGGAACTTGAACAGAAAGTGCAATAGGCATTTGATTCCGAGCTCCTCGTACAAGCGTCGATGGATGGCCGCCTCCATGGTCTCGGCGCGCCGCGGATGGCTGCAGCAGCTGTTCGACCAATACAACGGCCAGAGCCGCTTTGCGGCCGATCGCTGCTGCACCAGCAGCTCGCCCCGGTCGTTGAAGATGAACAGCGAAAACGCCCGATGCAGCAAGCCGGTCCCTTCGTGGCAGCGGGAGCGGCTGGCATGGCCGACCTCGCAATCCGCCTCATCCACCAGGATGAGCGAATCCGGGCCCGCCAGGCTGTCGTGCTCCAGCAACATGCCGCTGCCGCATCTCTCCATTATCTCATCCCTCGCAGACCTTCAAACGTGTACCCTATACGCCCGTTCACGGACTAGAAATCCTCTGCTCTGTTGCTCATCGGCAGCCCGCAACGTGCGGATGTTGTTGGACATGATAACCGGCTCCACGTTCAGTGTAACTGGCCAGACGCTGGCCGCGCTCGGCATTGTGCTCGCCACGGCCGCGCTCGGGTATCTGCTCACGGCCTGCCTTGCGGTGTTGCTTTCCCGCAACAAACGCGTCCCGAGAACGGCGGGCGCATTGCGCCCCGCAACGGTGCTGAAGCCCTTGTGCGGAGCGGAGCCCGCGCTGTACGAGGACCTGCGCTCGCTCTGCGTGCAAGCCTATCCGGTCATGCAGATTATATTCGGAGTGCAGCATCCGGCCGATCCCGCGCTCGGGGTTGTCCGGCGGCTGCAGGCGGAGTTCCCCCGGCTCGACATCGCCGTCGTCATCGACCCCCGCCGCCACGGCCACAGCGCCAAGGTGAGCAATCTCATCAACATGATGTCGGTGGCGCGGCACGACTGGCTGGTGCTCGCTGACAGCGACGTGCGCGTGCCCCCGGGATATCTCGAGGGCGTGTGTGCGCCGCTTGCGGACCCCGGGGTCGGCATCGTGACCTGCCCCTACCGGGGCCGGCCGGTGGGGGCTGCGGGGCGCACCCGCCTGTGGTCCGAGCTCGGAGCGCTGTTCATCAACGACTGGTTCATGCCCTCCGTGCGGGTGGCCGCTTTGTTTGGATCGCGCAGCTTCGCCTTCGGCGCCACCATTGCGCTGCGGCGGGACGCCCTTTCGGCCATTGGCGGGTTTCCCGCGATCGCCGACCAGCTGGCCGACGACTATCGGCTCGGGGAGCTGACCCGAGGGCTGGGCCTTGCGACCGTGCTCTCGCACGTCGTGGTCGAGACCTCGGTCGATGAGCCGAGCTTCCGGCAGCTCGTTCAGCATGAGACGCGCTGGCTGCGGACCATCCGGGCGGTGCGTCCCGGGGGGTACGCGGCCTCGGCCGTGACGTTCAGCCTGCCGGTCGCCGTCCTCGGCTGTGCACTTGCCGGTGCAGGCACCGGCGCACTCCTCCTTTTGAGCGCCACCGCCGCGGCTCGGGTAATGCTACATTTCCTGGTTTACGCTCCGGAACCTGCCCTGGGGGGGAGCCGGAGGCGGCTTTGGGCGCTGCCCGCAAGCGATGTGCTCGGCTTTGCGCTCTGGTGCCGGGGGTTCGCGGCGCGGGAAGTGCAATGGCGGCACCAGCGCTACCGTGTGGCCCGCGACGGCTCGGCCCACCCGATTATCTGAGGAAGAGCTCATGATGAAGACCCTGTTCCTGCAAGCCCCGTCGTTCGATGGTTTCGACGGAGGCGCCGGCGCGCGCTACCAGGCCAAGCGCGAGATCCGCTCGTTCTGGTATCCGACCTGGCTCGCCCAGCCCGCGGCCCTGGTGCCGCAGAGCCGGCTGCTCGATGCGCCGGCCGACGGGCTGTCCATGGCCGAGGTGCTGCCCCTTGCGCGCCAGTACGACCTCCTCGTCATGCACACCAGCTCCCCCTCCTTTCCGACCGATGCCAAGGTGGCGGAGCTGATGAAGGAGGAAAACCCGCGCCTGCTCATCGGCCTGGTCGGCGCGAAGGTGGCCGTGGACCCGGCGGGCTCGCTGGGAGCCTCGCCCGCGATCGACTTCGTGGCCCGCGAGGAATTCGACTACACCTTGAAGGAGGTTGCCGAAGGACGCCCCTTCCCCGGCATCGCCGGTCTTTCCTTCCGCCGTCCCGATGGGCAGATCGAGCACAATCCCGCCCGCGCGATGATCGAGAACATGGATGACCTGCCGTGGGTCACGCCGGTCTACAAGCGCGACCTCACGATCGAGAACTATTTCATCGGCTACCTGCAGCACCCCTACGTGTCGTTCTATACCGGCAGGGGCTGCCGCTCGAAGTGCACCTTCTGCCTGTGGCCGCAGACCGTCGGCGGGCACCGCTACCGGGTGCGCAGCGCCGCCAGCGTCGTCGAGGAGGTTCGCTGGATCAAGGAGAGCATGCCGCAGGTGAAGGAGATCTTCTTCGACGACGACACCTTCACCGACTTCCGCCCGCGGGTGGAGGAGATCGCCCGCGGCCTGGGCAAGCTCGGGGTCACCTGGTCGTGCAACGCCAAGGCGAACGTGCCCTACGAGACGCTGAAGATCATGAAGGACAACGGCCTGCGCCTCCTGCTGGTCGGCTACGAGTCCGGCAACGACCAGATCCTTCACAACATCAGGAAGGGCCTGCGCACCGACATCGCCCGCCGCTTCACCAAGGACTGCCGCAAGCTCGGCGTGACCATCCACGGCACCTTCATTCTGGGCCTGCCCGGGGAGACCCCCGACACCATCCGCGAGACCATCCAGTTCGCGATGGACATCAATCCGCACACCATCCAGGTATCCCTCGCCGCCCCCTA
Organism: Pseudomonadota bacterium; assembly: GCA_021805865.1. Lineage (GTDB taxonomy): Bacteria > Pseudomonadota > Gammaproteobacteria > Steroidobacterales > Steroidobacteraceae > 13-2-20CM-66-19. Next base: position 17,009 of record JAJZDX010000020.1, on the reverse strand, counting down.
CCCCGGCACGCAGCTCTATGCCCAGGCGCTCGAGAACGGCTGGATCACCGCGCACGAGAACCTGAACCTGGTCAACGACCGCGGGATTCAGCTCTCCCCGATCAGCTATCCGCACCTCCCGGCGAAGGAGATCTACCACGCGGTGGAGACCTTCTATAAGCGATTCTACTTCCGGCCGCGCAAGATCGCCGAGCTCACCGGCGAGATGCTGCTCAGCTGGGAGATGACCAAGCGCCGGCTGCGCGAGGGGGTCGAGTTCTTCCGCTTCCTGCGCGCGCACGAGGCCTGAGGGCGGCCCCAGCCCGCCCGACAGTCATGACGCAAGCGACAGGGGGCCGGAGCACGACCACGAAGCGGCCGTTCGCGGGAGCGCAGAGGAGGGAGGCCGTTCCGCCCTCGAAGACCGGCTCCTCGGGCGCTCGGGGTCGCGAGGAGGGATCTCGGCGGGCTCCTCGCAAGGGCGGGCGGGCCGGCTGTCCCGCGGAAAGGGACGCTCCCCCCCGGAACGTCCGTCGAAAGCAGTGATCGGGCGAGCGGATCGTCATTGAAGTTCCTCATCCTCACCGCCGATGACTTCGGCCTGCACGAGGCCGTCAACGAAGCCGTCGAGCAAGCCGCCCGCTCGGGCGTGCTCACCGCCGCGAGCCTCATGGTGGGAGCGCCGGCGGCTGCGGATGCCGCGCGGCGCGCACGCGCGCTGCCCGGGCTCGCCGTCGGGTTGCACCTGGTGCTCGCGGACGGATGGGCCGTGCTGCCTGCGCAGCGCATTCCCGCGCTCATCGACGCCTCGGGCCGCTTCGGGGAGCACATGGCCCGCGACGGCCTGCGCTTTTTCGCCCTGCCCTCGGTGCGGCGCCAGCTCGAAGCCGAGATCCGCGCCCAGTTCCAGGCCTTCGCCGACACGGGCCTGCCGCTCGACCATGTCAACGCCCACAAACACTTCCATCTGCACCCGACGCTGCTCGGGATGATGCTGCGCATCGGGGAGGAGTTCGGCCTGCCGGCGGTGCGCCTGCCGAGGGAGCCCGCATGGGCGGCGCGCCGGGCCGGAGCACTCGCGCCGGCGGCCTCGGGCCTGCTCGCTCCCTGGCTCACGCTCATGCGCCGCCGCCTCGACGCCTGCGGAGTCGCTCACAACGATCGGGTCTTCGGCATGGCCGCCAGCGGCTCGATGCACGAGGGGGCGCTCCTCGAGATCCTCCCCCGCCTGCCCGGGGGGGCGAGCGAGATCTACCTGCATCCGGCCACGCGAGACCGGCTCACCCCCGCGATGAGCGCCTACCGCCACCGCGAGGAGCTCGCCGCGCTGCTCAGTCCCGCGGTGCGTGCGGCCGTTACGGCCTCGGGGGCCGTCACCGGAGGATTCCGCGACCTGATCCGCGCGCGGCGCACGCCCGAGACGAGTGCCCACGCCGCATGAGACTGGCCGTACGCATCGCTTTGCTCGCCGGCCTCGTGCTGCTCATCAGCCTGATCGCGCACGAAGGCGGCTCGATCCTGACACCCATCCTGCGCGCCGGATGGGTGCTGCTGTGGCTGGTGCCGCTGCACACCGTGCCCCTGGTGCTCGACTCGCGCGGCTGGCAGGCGTTGCTCGAGCGCAAGGTCCACGCCGCCCGGCTGTTGTGGATCGCCACCGTGCGCGAGGCGGTCAACCGGCTGCTGCCCGTCGCCAACATCGGCGGCGAGCTCATCGGCATCCGCCTGCTCACCGGGAGCGGCACCGACGGCATCGAAGCGGCGGCGAGCGTCACGACCGAGACGCTGCTGTCGCTGTTCAGTCAGTATCTGTTCGTCGCGCTCGGGGTCGCCTGCCTGCTGCGCGTGACCCACACCGTGCATTCGGTGACCGAGGCGCTGATCGGCCTCGGCGCGAGCCTTCCCGTGATCGTGCTGGCGGGGGTGCTGCTGCGCTACGGCTCCATGTTCGAGCGCCTGGAGAAGCTCGCCGTGCGCATGCTCGGTGAGGAAACACTGAGTTTCCTCAACGGAAAGTCAGCGAGCCTCGATGCCGCCATCCGCGCTCTCATCGCGCAGCCCGCGCGCCTGATCGAGACCCTCGGCTGGCAGTTCGCGGGACTTCTCGCCTGCGCCATCGAGCCCTGGCTGGCGCTGCGCTGGTTGGGACACCCTGTCGGTTTCGGGGCCGCGCTCGCGTTGGAGAGCCTGGCCCAGGCGGCACGCAACTTCATCTTCGTGGTACCCGCGGGAATCGGCGTCCAGGAGGCGACGCTCGTCGGAGTCGGAGCCCTGCTCGGCATCAACGGCGATCTGGCGCTCGCGCTGTCCCTCACCAAGCGCATGCGGGAGATTCTCTTCGGCACCCCGGCGCTGCTATCCTGGTACTGGATGGAAGGAAGGAAGGAGTTGCAGCATGTGCGGGGTTCCAGCCGATCTTGAGTCCTCGCCGGTCCGGCCGGGATCCGCCGGGCACCGCCGCCTGCTCGCGCAGTTCTTCATCGACACGCATGTGGAGTATGTCCCGGAGAGAATCGCCTGGCCGGCACTGTCCGAGGCGGAGCTCACACGCCTCACCGGCCTGCCGTTCTGGCAGGAGGCGGTCTCGACGGAGAACGTCACATCCAACACGGTGGCGGCCGCCGCCGAGATCGAGCCGGATCCGCAGGTGCGCGCGGCCATCGCGCTGCAGGGCTTCGAGGAGCAGCGCCACGCACGGCTGCTGACGGCGCTCACCGCGCACTACGGCATCCCGATCGAGCCGCCGCCGCCGTTCGCGCCGCGCTCGCTCGAGGACGATTTCCTCTTCGCCGGCTTCGGCGAGTGCTTCGATTCCTTCTTCGCCTTCGGGCTGTTCGCCCTGGCGCGCAAGTCCGGGTACTTCCCGGCGGGCCTGGTCGGCATCTTCGAGCCGGTGATGGAAGAAGAGGTGCGGCACATCCTGTTCTTCGTCAACTGGGTCGCGTCCCGCCGCGAAAGCCTGCCGTGGTGGAGGCGCCCCGCCTTTCGCATCCGCTGCGCCTCGATCATTCTGAAGCAGGTCGCCTCGAGAGTGAAAACGGCACGCGCGCTCGGCAAGGGGCCGCGGCGGCAGACGGCAAAGCCCTCCGAGAACTTCACGCTCACCGCCCACCAGGATCTCGGCGCCGGGGTGACCCTGCACCGCTTGCTGCACACGTGCCTCGAGGAGAGCGACCGCCGCATGTCCCGCTACGATGCGCGGCTGCTGCGCCCGCGCCTGGTGCCGGGCATCGCCCGCGTGCTCTACCGGCTGCTTCCCGCCAGCATCTGATCGGCGGCTCCGCCGCACGCCTTCAGCGTGCGGTAGATGGTGTTGCGCGATACCCCGAGCGCGCGCGCCGCCGCCGACACGTTGCCGGCATTGCGCTGCAGCATGGCGGCGACCGCGGAGGCGCGCAGGTCCTTCAGCTTCTCCTCCCGGGCCGGGGTCGCGGGCGGGGTCTGAAGGGAGGTCCACGGGCCGGGCTCGCCGAGCTCCTCGAGCAGGTCCTCCGGCAGCTGCGCCTTGCCGATCGGGCCTGCCCCGTCCGCCATGACGCTCGCGGTGCGCAGCACGTTGGCGAGCTGGCGGATGTTGCCCGGCCAGCCGTAGCCCCGGAAGAGACCGAGCACCTCGGGTGTCAGCTCCGGGGCGGCCTCGCACTGGGAGCGCAGGATGCGCTCGATCAGCGCCTCGAGATCCCGGCGCTCGCGAAGCGGCGGCAGCCGCACCGCCAGGCCGTTCAGCCGGTAGTACAGGTCTTCGCGGAACTGCCCCTGGCGCATCATGTCCTTCAGGTCCCGGTGCGTGGCGCAGATGACCGCGATGTCGACATCGATCGGCTTGTGGCCGCCGAGCGGCCGCACGGCGCGCTCCTGCAGCACGCGCAGCAGGCGCGTCTGCAGGGCGAGGGGCATATCGCCGATCTCATCGAGGAACAGCGTCCCGCCGTTGGCGAGCAGGATCTTGCCCGGATTGCCCCGGCGGCGGGCGCCGGTGAACGCGCCCTCCTCGTAGCCGAACAGCTCCGCCTCGATGAGCGCCTCCGGAAGCGAGGCGCAATCGACGGCGATGAACGGCTGGCGGCGGCGGGCCGACTCGTGGTGCGCCGCGTGCGCGAGCAGCTCCTTGCCGGTGCCGGTCTCCCCGAGAATGAGGAGGGGAATGTCGTGAGACTGCACCTTGCGCACCTTGGCGATCACATCGGCGATCACCGGATCGCCGCTGTCGAGATCGGCGAGCGCCGGCCCATCGTGCGAGGCGCTGCGCGGCGCCCGCACCCCCCCGGCCGCCGCCCCTTCGGCGCCCTGCGCCGGCTGCGCCGCCCCCGCCGCGGCGCCCACCGCCCAGGGGCGGCCCGCGGATGGCGCGCGGAAATCGACCCGCGCCACCACCGGGGTGCCATCGCGCAGGTGCAGCCGCAGCAACCGCTCGCCGCGGCACCTGCCGAGCAGCGCCCCCACATCGAGTCCAAACAGGGACGAGAGCGTGTGCGGGTGCGCGCCGCGCGCATCGATCCCGAGTTGAGTGAGGCCGCTCGGATTGGCGGCGAGGAACCTGCCCGCCTCGTCGAACGCCGCGATGCACTCGAGCAGCGTGCCCATCAGCTCCTGGCGGCTGTGGAAGTGAATGCGCAGAGCCTCGCCGAACCGGTCGACAAACAGGTGATTCTCGATCATCTGGATCGACATGCGCACCAGCGCCAGCGTGTGCGCGTGATAGCTCTCCTGCGGCCCGGAAACATCGAGCGCGCCGATCACCTCGCCGCGCGGATCGCGTATGGGTGAGCAGGAGCAGGTGAGGAAGCGGTTGACCGTCAGAAAGTGCTCGCTGCCGTGCACCAGGGTCGCCCGCCGCTCCGCGAGCGCCGTGCCGATCGCGTTCGTGCCCTTGCTGTCCTCCGACCACAGCACCCCCGGCATCAGCGCCACCCGCTCGGCCTTCTCGAGAAAATCCGCATCCCCGAGCGCGTGCACGATCGTGCCGCGCTGATCGGTGAGAATCACCATGCTGTGGGTGTTGAGAATCTGCTGATGGAGCATTTCCATCACCGGCAGGGCGTGGCGGCAGAGCGCGTGATGCTGCTCGATGAGCCGTGTGAGCTCGCTGCGGCCCACGGCGCCGAAATCCGGCCGCTGACCCTCGGTGAGCCCCAGGCGGCGCGCCCGCTCATGCCACAGCGATACGACCTTGTTGCGCTCGCGCGCGGGCACGGCGCGCGCCGAGCCCTGTGATGCCGATTCTTGCCTCATCAACCCCCCTCAAGCGGCCTGACGCGCCCGCTCTGAACCGGGTCTACCGGTAATGGCGAACATAGAGCGGGGCTGCCGCGAGTGTCGATCGTGGAATACCGTAATTCCCGGGACCGCGCAAGCCACGGCGGCCGCGCTCGGCGTTGAGTGTTGCAATTTGGAGCACTCGGCCCTGCGAGGGACCGCCAAGGCGCCCCGCCTAGCTCTCGGACTCAGGATCGCCTGCCGCGGCCGCTGCCGCTGCCGCTGCGCGCTCGAGGGGCGCGGCGCCGCCCATCGCCCCGTGCCGCCCGCTGCGCTCGCCCGGGTGCGCGCTGCGGGCGGGCCGGCGCCCGTCCGCCCCCGCAGGATGAGCCTCGTCGGTGCGCGACCCGCGCCCGAGCAGCGCCCGAAGCCCGCGGGCGGCGCCCGTGCGGCCCTCGGCGCCGAAGGCGATTGCGAATGTTGTGACTCCCAGTGCCAGGTCACGCGCACGGCGCGCCAGCGATGCGGCCACCGCCAGGGCGGGCGGGATGCCGAACACCGCGCAGGCGAGCACGTAGCTCGCCTCCTGCACGCCGGCCGCCGCCGGCACCATGAACACGAACGTCCTCAGCCCCGCCACCACGCTGTCGATGACCAGGGCATCGAGCGCACTCACCGGCCGGCCGAGCAGCGCAAACACCAGCCACAGCTCCGCGGCGCCGAGAAACCAACACAAGGTGTGCAGCGCGAGCGCCCCCCACAGCCGCCCGCGGGGGCGCAGGATCTCCCTCAGCACGGTCTCGATGTCACCCTTCAGATGCAACTCGCGCAGCGAGGCGAGCACCGGCCAGCGCGCCGCGGCGCGCCGCACGAGCGCCTCGAACGTCGCCCCCGCCCGCCTCCCGATGAGCGCCGCCGCCGCGACGGCCCCGAGCAGGACGCCGAGCCCGATCTGCATCGGCTTCAGCAGCTCCGATGCCGGCGCCAGCGCGACCAGCGCCAGCAGGCCCGCCAACACGTAGGGCAGCTTTGCGCACAGCTCGATCACCAGGTCCACGCTCATCGAGAGCACTGCCTTGAGCGCATCGACGCCGCTCGAGCGCAGCGCGCGCACCCCGAGCACGAACCCGCCGATCTGCGAGAACGGCAACGTCTCCGCGGCGGCATCGCGCACCAGCCGCGCCCAGATGAATCGGCCCCTGGAGGCCGGCGGCGCCTCGCCGGCGGCGAGGCGCCAGGAAAGTCCCATCAGCGCCTCGATCGGCAGGTGGGCGAGCACGATGAGGAGCAGGCCGGCGAGACCGAGCCCTTCCAGCGCCCGCACAATGGCCCCGGCTCCCGCATAGAGCACCACGGCCGCCAGGATCGCCGCGCCGGCGAGCAGACCGGCCGCCGTGCGTCCCTTCATCCTCATGCCCGGGCGCGCAGCGCCCGATCCGCCTGCCATTCGAGCTCGACGCCGAAGGCGTCGGTGTAGGGCTCGAATCTCTCGCGCAGAACGCGCGGATCGAGCCCGAAGTGCTCCATGTGATAGGCATGCGGCCGGTGCTTGCGGTTGGCCCGGTTCCCCAGCCACTTGCGCATGCGCTGCATCCCCGTCTCGCTCGCGGCAAGCCCCCCGTGGCGCAGCACCCGCTGCGCCGCCTCATGCGGCGCCGCAACGATCTCCCGGTAGCGCAGGTGCAGGATGTCATCGCAGTGGGCCGCGATACGCATCATGCGCCCGGCGCCATCGAGCCAGGCGTCAAAGACCTGCCGGCCGATTTCCTCGAGGTCGACGCGATGGGTGAAGGGGCGCCGGAGCACTTCGGTGAGCTTCGCGACCGAGGCGAGCACCGCCACCGGATCGCGATGGATGAAGACCCAGCGCGCGTCCGGGTACACGCGGGCGATGTCCTCCAGCGCGAACACGTGGTCGGGGGATTTGAGGATCCATCGCCGGCCCGGGCCCTGCGCATCAAGATGCTGCAGAAAGCGCCGATGAAAACGGTACGCGTCGAGGTGTCCGTAGCGCTGCAGCCAGCTCTGGTAGCTTGGAACGCGATAAACGCTGTCGTAGCGCAGGCTCTGAAACACCTGCGCGGTGATATCGGTGCATTCCTCGGGCTCATCGGGCGCAACATGATGCAGCGAGTCGAGCTCCGGGGCGAGGCGGCGCATGATGTGGAACTGACCCTGCACCCACGCCTTGCGCAGCACGGTGCCGAAGCGTCCGGCCGGCGACGGATAGGGGTAGACCAGCTGCCAGGACAGCGGCGCGGCGACCCGCGGATCGCGTGAGAGCAGCCTGTGCAGGAACGTCGTACCGCTGCGCGGCATGCCGGTGATGAAGATCGGCCGCTCGATGGGGCGGGAGAGGAGCGCGGGCTCGGCCCGCTCGCGCCGCTCGAGCTGCAACAGATTGTTGAGGCTGCGCAGGATCTCAAAGCGCGCGGCTCGCTGGCCGAAGGCATTGAGGTCCCCTTCCTCGTTGCAGGAGCCGATGAGACGACTCAGTGGCGCCACAAACGAGCGGTCCGCGAAATCCCGCCCCCCCGCACGCCCGACTGCCGTCTCGAGCAATTCCCCGGCGTCGAGCGCGCCGGAGCACTCCGCCGGATCCCGAACCGTGCCCGCTGTTCTTGCCACCACTCCTCCTTCGCCATGGCGGCTCATGGTGCGCCCGCGCCCGCATCGCCCGGACCCAGGGTCCCGGGGCACCGTCAGCGGACACCGGCGGGCAGCCTCCCCGGCCAAGCCGGGCCGAGGCTGCGAGCCACACCCCTTTACTTTACTAAATTTGGAGTGGGGCCACGCATGAGGGAATCCCACGAGGGGCATCCGGAGAAGACACCTTGCGGGCGCCCGGCGCCCCGCCCCTCAAGGGGAGCGAGAGCGCTTGCCGGAAGAAGGCGCGCGCGACAATTGTCCTGAAAGCGGCGGCTTTTGCTTTGCGGGATGAGACGCCGGGGCGCCTCGTGTGGAGGTCTCGGGGGTCGCCTGGCGCAGCGCCCGATACACGAGCGCCACCGCAGATCCGCTCGCGATCTGTGCGGTCAGGGCGTTCCGGCCCGCCGGGTAGCCGTTCTGCTGCAGCAGGAAGGCCATGATCTGCACGTATTGCTTCGGGGTAAGCGAGCCCGGCGCGTACGCCGGCATCTCGACGGACAGCAGATCGAAGATCTGCTGAATCGTGAAGCCCGCCTTCACCGAGGCGAACTTCTCGCCCTTGAGCGCCGGTCCCACCCGACCCTCGAGGTGAGCTCCGTGGCAGACGGCGCAGTGCCGCTCGAACACGGCATGGCCCCGCTGCGCCTGCGCCGGAGTATACAGCGCCGGGGGGGCGCCGGCCGCCTCGCCGCGCTGCATGAGCAGCGCGGCGAGAAGGAGTGCGCAAGCAACGGCTTGCACCGTACGGTTGCCCACGGTTGGCCTACTTCTTCAGTGCGAACACGTAGAGCTCGCCGCCCCGCGGGACATGGGCCACGGCCTTGACCATCTCCCCGCCCCAGATCGGCACGCCCCCGCCGTAGCCGGCCAGGATGGCGACGTACTGCTTCCCGTTGACACGGTACGTCACGGGTGGCGCGATGATCCCCGAGGACATCTTCGGGCTCCGCCACAGCACCTTGCCCGTGCGGGCGCTGAAGGCGAGCAGGTGGCCGTTGACGGTGCCGCTGAACACCAGGCCGCCGGCCGTGCTCATCGCGCCGGCATCCCAGGGCAGCTTGCTCTCGTGATCCCAGACCCGCCTGCCGGTATCGATATTGAACGCCTGCAGCGCGCCCCAGTTGTGATCGAGCGGATCGTGCACCACCTTGAACGTCTCGCCGAGGTAAGGCAGTCCCGCCTTGTAGAAGCTCGGCGCGCCCTTCATCGTCATACACGTGTGAATGGTCGGTACGTAGGCCATGTGGGTACGCGGATCGACCGAGATCGGCCACCAGTTCTTGCCGCCGAGGAAGCTCGGACAGGTGAAGACCTGCCGGGTGAGCGTGGGCCGCAGCGCAGGGTTGGTGTAGGGCTCTCCATCCTTGAAGCCCGCCACGGAGGTCGCATGCGCGAAGCGCACCGCGTAGATGAGCTTGTGGGTGCGGAGGTTGATCGCATAGAGCCAGCCATTGCGATCGGCGTGGAAGATGGCCTGATAGCGCTTGCCGTGATAGGTGAGACTCGTGATCACGGGCGTATTGACCCCGTCGTAATCCCAGGAGTCATGCGGGGTGTACTGGTAGTACCACCTGCGCCGGCCGGTGGCCGGATTCAACGCCTCCACCGAGTCGGTAAACAGGTTCTTGCCGGGCCGCAGGGTCGCGAGCCACGGGCCCGGGTTTCCGACGCCCCACAGCAGGGTGTTGGTCGAGGCGTCGTACGTGCCGGTGAGCCACGTCGAGCCTCCGCCGGTCTTGTACATGCCCTTCGGCCAGGTGTTGCCGCCGGGCTGGCCCGGCGCGGGCGTGCTGTAGGTGCGCCAGAGCTCGCGCCCGGTGCGGGCATCGAGCGCCTCGACGAAATCACGGGCGCCGTACTCCCCGCCTGAAGTGCCCACGATCACCATGCCTTTCAAAGTAAGCGGCGCCAGGGTCATCGCATAGCCGATGTCGGCCGGCTCGAGCTGCTTCTGCCACACGACCTTGCCGGTACGCGCGTTCAAGGCGACAACGTAGTTGTCCAGCGTCGCCATGTACACGTCGTCCCCGTAAAGAGCCACGCCGCGGTTGACCACATCGCAGCACACCGTTTTGAGGCCGGTGTCGGATAAGTTCTTCGCGTACCTCCAGAGCACCTTGCCGGTGACCGCATCGAAGGCGATCAGGTGATCGAGGGGCGTGGTGACGAACAGGTAGCGGCCGTTGACGATCGGGCTGGCCTCGAAGCCCTGCTTCATGCCGATACGGTAGTTCCACGCCAGCGCGAGGCTCCCGACATTGGTCGTATTGATCTGGCGGAACGGCGCGTAGCTGTTGCCTGCATAGTCGCGCCGGAACATCAGCCAGCCGTTGCCGCTCGCCGCCCTCTCCAGACGCGTGTTGGTCACTGCGGGGTAGGCGGCGGCGGCCCACGCGGCAACCGGCGCCAGGGTGGCGGCCAGCACGGCACCGAGCCACAGACGGCGCCGCGAATGCGGTGTAAGGATCATCGTCATACTCGTTGTTCCCCTCTGTTGTAAGGCTGCACGACTCGTGCCGGCTCACGTGCGACCGGACTCGCCCAGTCAGTGTGCAAGCCTCGTGCCACGGCGGGGCCACCGCCGTGCGCAGGCCGGTCGCGGACAATAAAAGGGGAAATCACCCGGCCGGGCGTTCAGCTGCGAACACGGAGACCCGGCACCCGGGAGGACATCACGGCAGAACCGCGTCCGTGAGCGCATTTTCTCCGGAGATTGCGCCCGTCTGCTGCGCAGCACGGCAGGCTCCCGGCATTCCCGGAACCTGCGGTCCAGGCAGTGCCGCAGCCGCCGAGCGCCGGCCGGCCGCGCCAGGGACGTTGTATTTCTTCTTTGTTCCGTTTTGAGACGCCCCGCGGAACACCATCATGCCGCGATGGAACGTCTGCGCGTCATCCGGGTCCGATACCGCCCCCGCCGCCCGTCTCGGGCAATCCCCCGAGACGGGCGGCGGGTATGGCTCATTGCGGCGGCTCGCCCTGGCCGACCAGCTTGTAGGTGCGCCCCGCGACGTACTGGTAGATCGCCTGCAGGTCCTTGGGCGAGAAGAAGCCCGCCCAGGCGGGCATGCCCTTGGCCTTGATGCCCTCCATCGCGATCTGTGTCATCTGGGCCTGAGTCATCCCGTTTTTGACCGCCGTGCGCAGATCCGGCGCGTACTCCGAGCCGATCGCATCCTCGCCGTGGCAGCGGAAACAGTACGAGTTGAACAACTCGTAGCCGCGGAAGACCGACTTCGTCACGTTGCGTGTGCCCGGCTGGAACACCGGAAAATCGAGCAGGACCTTCTTGCCGTCGACGACATAGGCGTACGTCTTGTGCGCGACGGCAGCCGCCGCCTGCGGCCTGATCGACAGCACCCAGGTGATGACCTCATCGAGCTGCAGGGGGCTCAGCTTCGGGTGCGGGGGCATGGGGATCTGCCCCCAGGTGCCGACGTGACCGAACTGGACGGCGTGCATGAGCATCGCCTTCGCCCCCGGCTGGTGCGCGAAGCGCTTGGCCACCGCCTCGAATGCCGGTCCGACCACCTTGTGATGCACGGCGTGGCACGAGAAGCAATTACTGCCTCGCGCGACCTTCTCCCCTGCCGGAACCTTGGCGGCCGCCGCCGTAGCGGGTGCCACGGCCAGGGTGCAGGCCAGCGCCGTCGCCCCCAGCAGGGCCTGGGTGATGCGCTGGCGGGCGTGACGCCCCCGGTTCGGAGCGGGGGCGGAAACTGGGCTGGAGAGGGTGCGACTGGGATAGCTCATGAACTTCATCACTGTCATCGGTCTATCGGGTTGAATGGGAAGGAATGCCGCAACGCGCGAGGCCCGCTTACGGCAGGATCCGGACGTCGTAGGCGGTCATGATCCGCTGGATCTGCGCCTTGTGAGTCCTGATGACCTGGTCGAGCTGGCGCTTGAGCGCCGTCTCGCCGGGCGCGACGCCCATTGACATGAAAAAGAGGTAGCGTTCCGGCGTGCCGAGCGCATCCGTATTAGGCACGCGCGCCATGGCGAGGTTCCGGAAATCCTTCTGGACGAAATAACCGACCAGCGGCTCCCAGGTGATGAGCACGTTCACCTTGCCGTCCTCGACGGCTTGAAGCGGGGCCTTGGGCGAAGCCGTCTCGCTTGCGGCCGTGTTGAAGGGAACTGCCGAGAGCACGAGCCCGCGCATCTTCAGTCCCGCCTCCACCGGCGTGCCGACCTCGAAGCCGATCTTGAGGTGGCTGAGAATGGGCGAGTCCATGCCCTCGGAGAAATCATAGTGCTCGCTCTTCTTGTAAACAAACACGTACGTCGAGCCATAATACGGCTTCGTGAAGCTCTCCTCGTAGTCCCCGTACGGGAGGTTCATGATCATGTCACAGCGGTGCTTGTCGAGATTCAGCGCCAGGAAGTTCTCGAATCCGCCCTTCTGGCGGTAGCTCGACCAGACATACTGCACGGGACGCCCGAGCGCGTGCCCGACCAGCTGCGCGACCTTGTTCTCAAATCCCTGGCCAAGCTTATTGGAATACGGCATGTAGTTGGGATCCGCGCACACCTTGAGCGGCTTGGCGGACGCCACGTGGGCATAGCCGCCCACGAGACAGGCCACTGCCAGTCCCCAAACCCACCCCAGGATCGTTTTTTTCATCATCGGCCTCTCCGAGACTCAATCCAGAACTGATTGTGATGCTGGCACTTCCGCCGCCGGAAAACAAAGGGTCAAGCGGAAAAAAGCCCGCGCCGAAAAAAAAGGCCGCGCCGGATGTCTCCGGCGCGGCCCATTCCCCACTAGAAAGGAAGCGCGTCTCTCACCTTGCACTCGGCGCTTCCCTTACGCCTCAGGCGCGCGGCAGCGCGAAGACCATCAGCGTTCCACCGAGCTGGGTGTAGTTGTGCAGATCGGCCACCAGTCCCACCGCGCCGAGTCCGGCCGTGGACTTGTGCAGGTCGTTGGTCATGCCGATCGCCGCCCAGCCTCCGACTCCGCTCAGCACGGCGACGTACTGGCGTCCGTCATGCATGTAGGTGATCGGATTGCCGATGATCCCCGACGGGCAATGGAAGCTGTAGAGGATCTTGCCGGTGTGCACGTCCACCGCGCGGAAATCGCCCTTCAGCGTGCCGTAGAACGCCAGGCCGCCGGCGGTGGTGAGCGCCCCACCCCAGTCCTGGAACTCGTCGTGGATCGCCCACTGGGTCTTGCCGGTTTGCGGGCTGATGGCGATGAATCGTCCGCGGTAGCCACCCGGGCCGGGCAGCATGTTGACGATCGCCCCGACGAAGGGGAAGCCCGCCTTGTACTTGACGGCAAACGCCTGGTAGTCCATGCACAGGTGATTGAGCGGAACGTAGAACAGGCCGGTCTGCGGATCATAAGACGACGGCTGCTCGTCCTTGTCGCCCTGCGCGGCGGGGCAGATGCCCTTCACGTTCACGCCCGCCTTCGTCATGTACTTCGGATCGACGATGGGCTTGCCCTGGGCGATGCTCCAGCGATAGGCCCAGTTCACCGAGGAGTCGTACTTCTCGATGAGGAGAGGCTTGCCGGTGTCCCGGTTGAGCACGAACATGAACCCGTTGCGATCGAAATGCGCCAGCGCGGGAATCGTGCGGCCGTCGACGTGGTCGTTGAACAGCACCATCTCGTTGACGCCGTCGAAGTCCCAGCCGTCGTGCGGGGTCATCTGGAAGACCCACTTCGCCTCACCGGTCTGCAGGTTGCGGGCGAAGATGGTCATCGACCAGCGGTTCAGGCCCGGCCGCTGCGAGGGATTCCAGGTTCCGGGGTTGCCGCTGCCGTAGTAGAGCAGATCGAGCTTCGGATCGTAGGAGTACCAGCCCCAGGTCGTTCCGCCGCCCTCTTTCCACTCGGTGCCCCGCCAGGTCTTCAGGCTCGAATTGACGCCCACCGGCTTTCCGGTGGCGGCGTTGATGGTGGTGCGCGGGTTCATGAGCAGCTGGCTGTCCGGCCCCTCGCTGTAGGCACGCCACATCATCTTGCCGGTATTGACATTGAGCGCGGTGAGATAGCCGCGCACGCCGAACTCGCCGCCGGAGACCCCGACCAGCACGACGTTGCCGAACACCTGGGGTGCGGCGGTCACCGTCTGGCCGTCCCTCGGATAGGCGTTCTTGAAGCTCCACATCACATGGCCGTTCGCGGCATTGAGCGCGTAGACCATGCCATCCAGCGCGGTCATGATGACCATGCCGTTGTGATAGCTCACGCCACGATTGACCACGTCGCAGCAGGCGACGGGCGGAGCATTGGGATCCGGCGGCGGGGTGAACTCCCAGAGGACCCTGTGATTCTTGTCGCTCAGATCGACCGCATACACGTGATTCGGGTACGGGGTCTCGAAGTACATCCTGTTGTTGACGACCAGCGGCTGGCCTTCGTGGCCGCGCAGCACGCCCGTGGACATGGTCCACGCGACCTGCAGCTTGTGCGCATTGCCCGCATTGATCTGATGGAGGTCGCTGTAGCGCCAGCTGTAGTCGTTACCCCCGACTTTCGTCCAGTTGGCCCCGGTGGGGCCGAGGACGTGGGCCTGGACCGGTTTCGAGAGAGAGCAGGAGTAGAGGCCGGCGGTGAGCAGCGCGGCGGCAGCGCCCGTGAGCAACCATCGCCATCTGCGCCGATCCGCCCCCCCTGGCCTGCGATCAGTTTGCGTATACACGGTTTGATTCTCCTACGTTAGGCTGTTTTGAGTTTGTACGCCGTATGTCAACTCGAAGGGCGCTACTATGCGCGCGCAAGTCCGATCCGGCACATCGGGCGACCCGAGTGGTCGCCGATGAGCCGGATTGACCTATATTTGATACACCAGTGTCTCGTTTCCGCCCGAATGCGATCGCCGCTTCGCGCCTCGCACGGCTGGCTCCAGTCAAGCTGACGTTCACGCTTGCCTGCAGCCCTCGCCGCGACACCCGAACACACCGTGTAGACATCCGATACCCCCCTCGACGGATCGCTCAGCCCGCCAGTACGCCCCTCTGCTTGGCGGCATGGGTGGCGATGGCATCCATCAGGGCGGGCGAGAGGCAGTCGTACGGCTCCAGTTTGAGCTCTTTCAGCCGTGCGCGCACCTCGCCCATGCGCGCCGGGGGGAACCCCGACTCGATGATGGACGAAACAAACGCCGCAAACTCGGGCGCCGCCCAGCCCTGCTCCCTGAGGAGCTCCGGATGGACGAAATCGAATCCATGGAATGCGTGGTCCGTCTTCTCGATGCGGCCGTAGAGGTGCACGCCGCAGCCCGTGCAGCGGTAGCGCTGGATCACCGCGCTCTCGTCGACGATCTTCAGCTTGTGCGCGTTGGCGCTCACCTTGAGCTTGTCTCTCGGGACCACCGCCACGAGCGAGAACAGCGCCCCGGAGGGCTTCCAGCACTTGGTGCAGCCGCAGACGTGGTCGAAGGCGACGTTGGCCCCAATGCTCACCGTGACGGGATCGGAGGCGCACTTGCACGTGAGGGTGCCGCCGGAAAATGACGGATTGCCGGCCTTGACACCGTGATCGACTAGCGGATGTATCGAGATAGCCATGATGTTTCCTCTGTAGTAGCTGCAGGCGTTCAGAACGTCACGACCGAGCGGATGGACTCCCCGCGGTGCATCAGGTCGAACGCATCGTTGATTTTCTCGAGCGGCATCACGTGCGTGATGAGATCGTCGATCCTGATCTTCTTGTCCATGTACCAATCGACGATCTTCGGCACGTCGGTGCGGCCGCGCGCACCGCCGAAAGCCGAGCCCTTCCACACCCGCCCGGTGACCAGCTGGAACGGGCGGGTCCGGATCTCCTGGCCGGCGCCGGCGACCCCGATGATCACCGATACGCCCCAGCCGCGGTGGCAGCACTCGAGCGCCTGGCGCATCAGGTCGACGTTGCCCACGCACTCGAAGCTGTAGTCGGCGCCCCCGTCGGTGAGGGCGATCAGGTGCTGCACGAGATCGCCGCCGACTTCCTTCGGGTTGACGAAGTGGGTCATGCCGAAGCTCTCCGCGAGCGCTTTGCGCCGCGGATTGAGGTCCACGCCGACGATCATGTTGGCCCCGACCATGCGCGCGCCCTGGATGACGTTCAGTCCGATGCCGCCCAGGCCGAAGACGACCACGTTCGCGCCCGGCTCGACCTTGGCGGTGTTGATCACCGCGCCGACGCCGGTGGTCACGCCGCAGCCGATGTAGCAGATTTTCTCGAAGGGCGCGTCCTCGCGGATCTTCGCCACCGCGATCTCCGGCATCACCGTGTAATTGGAAAACGTCGAGCAGCCCATGTAGTGGTGCACCATCTGCCCGCCGATGGAGAAGCGGCTGGTGCCGTCGGGCATCAGGCCCTTGCCCTGGGTGGCGCGGATCGCGGTGCAGAGGTTGGTCTTGCGCGACAGGCAGGATTTGCACTGCCGGCACTCGGGCGTGTAGAGCGGGATCACATGGTCGCCCTTTTTCACCGAGGTGACCCCCGGGCCCACATCGACGACGATCCCCGCGCCCTCGTGGCCGAAGATCGCCGGAAACAGCCCTTCCGGATCGGCGCCCGAGCGGGTGAACTCATCGGTGTGGCAGACTCCGCTCGCCTTGATCTCGACCAGCACCTCGCCGGCCTTCGGCCCCTCAAGGTCCACGGTCACTATTTCAAGCGGCTTGCCCGGCGCATACGCGATTGCGGCTTTGGTTTTCATGGATGGCTCTCGATCTGGGGGATCCGCCCCCGGAGGCGGCAGTCTACGCGCGGCAGGGGCCGATACACGCGGCGCACGCATCGCGGATGCATGCACCCGAATGCGCTGTCCCGATTCGGAACACTCTCCGGGTCTCGTGTATCGGAATCGATGCTGGCCGGTCCGGCCGGCGGCGCGGCGGCGCATAATGCCCGAGACCGGTGGAGGGGGGGGATCCGCTCATGCTCCAGCCCGATCATGTGCGCCATATCGAGGAGGTGCTGCAGGGCACCACGCGTGAGGAGGGGCCAGGCACGCCCGAGTACATCAAGCGCTCCTGGCGGCGCTGTCTCAACGAGTACCACCTCGATCCGCAGTCCGAGCGCGAGCCGTTCGTGCTGCCGCGCGAGGAGCACCTCGCCCGCAAGGAGCGCAACCAAGCGCTGATGGCCCTCGCCGATGCGGAGATGGCCCACCTCTACCACCAGCTGGCCGGCTCCGGCTACTCCATCATCCTCACCGACCGCGACGGGGTGCTGCTCG
>JAJZDX010000055.1 GCA_021805865.1 Pseudomonadota bacterium | reverse complement strand
TGCCGTCGGCTACCAGTTCCTGCACGAGTCGCTCCGGTTAAACGTATTTGCTCCTGAGCGACCCGCTGTCGTCAAGCCAGTGACCCGGGTTGAGCCCACGGACGGCTTCCTGGCCATTCCGCGAAACGTGGCGCCGGCGTCGGATGACCCTATTGAACATATTCTGTTCGCGCTCAAGCACGAGGGTGTCGACCTTCAAATTCTGGCTGAAGCCCTGCCGAAGATCGCGCCGACCGCTTTGCTGACCGAAGCGCGTCGCCTGCCCACTGGCACTTACATTCGAATGGCATGCCACCTGTGGGAGCAGTTCACTGGGAAGCAACTTACCGAGCTGCCGGAGATCGCCGGGCCTACGGTTGAACTGTTCGACCCGCGCCGGTATGTAACGGGTCCGCCACGACGAGATGCGCGCTGGCGCGTGGCGTTCAACGGGCTCGGCACCAATTCGTACTGTCCCACTGTTCGTCGCACTGACCGCATAGAGGCGGGGATCCGGTCCGACATCCTAGGGCGGGCCAAGGTTTTTGCCGATACGCTGGGCAAGAGCATGTTGGACCGGGCACTTGCCTGGGCATACCTGCACGAGACCGAGGACAGCTTCGCCATCGAGCGCGAAACACCGAGCGAGGATAAAGCCCGAAAGTTCGTCGCGCTGCTGCATCAGGCGCATGACGGCAGACCTCTTTCAGAGAATTACCTGGTTGAATTGCAGAATTCGGTACTGACCAACCCCTATGACATGGCGGTCACATTCCGCAAGGAACAGAATTGGCTCCGTGGTCCTGCCCGCGGCGCGGCGGGCGTGACCTATGTGCCCCCTCCACCCGCTATGGTCCCGGTGCTGATGCATGAGCTGATCAATCTGGCAAACAACATGGCCGGTCAGCTGGATCCGATTCTCGCTGCAGCCGTTGTTTCGTTCGCATTCGTCTTCATCCATCCGTTCATGGACGGAAACGGCCGACTGTCACGATTCCTCTTTCATCATTCCCTGTGCCGCTCTGGGAGGCTCGAGAAAGGACTGCTTCTGCCCGTTTCGATCGCCATGAAGCGCAACGAGCAGCAGTATCTTTCCGCTCTACAGCACTACTCCAGGCCGGCCCGTGAATCCTGGTCTGTCCGATGGATCGACGAGGGGATCTACGACTTCAAATTCAATGGGAGCAACGCGCTATACCGCTATTGGGACGCGACGCAGTGCGTCGAGTTCGGATATGAAATGTCCGAACAGGCTCTCGAAGTCGATCTGCGTCGCGAGACAGAATTTCTGGGGCGCTACGATAAGATCGTGGCGGCAGTGGACGCGAAATTCGACGTGCGCGGTAATGATCTTGCAACCCTCGTGATCTGCTGTCTCGACAACGATGGGAGGCTTTCCATGCGGCGGCGCGCGCAATTCGAGCATCGGGTCCCTCCCGGAGTGTTCGACTACATTGAAGAGCTGGTCACGGCCAGTGCGCAACCCGTGGGGCGGCACAGCGGATAGAGCCCGCCGACGGACTTTCAAGGACCTGCGCTCGTAGGTTCCAAAGGAAGGCGCGCGGCGCTCAACCCGCGTGCTCCTGCGGACGATGCGGCAAGCAGCCCCTGCGCTGCTGCAATTCGGACCGCCGGGACATGTGGTAGCGGGGGCGGGATTTGGAGTTTGAGCATCATTGATTTTCTTAATATTTCGATGCGCTGAGCGGATGGTGTCAAAGGAACGGAGCCCGCTGGATCGCAGCGAACATTTATACGCTGCGCTGGCATGCTGTGAGAGTGCGTAAAACAGCGGACGGTGAATTAAACGGCTTCCAATGAAATTTCCCTGTTCCATCGAATAGCGAATCAACCTGAGAATTTAACCCTCTGTTTACCGGCATTTTGGCGCGTGGCTCGGCATCACGGTAGTCCAGTCACCTTACCTTCAGCATCAAAGACGGCGGCATCTCCGCCTAGTTGGACTCCGCGGCCTACCGCAGTCCAGATAAGGTGGCGTGGCAGATGGTTGACTATCTGATTCGTCCGGAACCAGTTGAATACCGTTCCGTAATCGCGTTCAAGCATCCGTGGGCTATTGATAACGATATGGCCAAATTTACCAGTCTTGGGGTCATAGATATTTGCTTGAAAAGGGTATCGAATACATTTTGAAACCTCTGATATGTTATGGCCTTTTACTGCCTTCCAGAAACGCAGTGTAGCGCGGTTAAACGCCTTCTGATTTTTTATCCCAACGGCTGCAGCTACCTGTGAGTCTGTGCCATTCCAGGTACGAGATAGTCGCAAAATGACCGTCTGCCCGTTATATCCGTGTCCTCCGGACATATGGCCTAAGAGTAAATCGGTAGTCAATGGGCCAGTCAACAGTCCGAAAACATCGTGTTGAGGAAACTGTCCGTGCAGTATGGCGATCACGCGGCTATTGCGAGTTGTAAGACGAAGTACGACGTCACGAGCCTTTGAAATTGATCCACGGATTCGAAACTCTTTAAACCAGAGAGAGTCGAACCAGGTGCCAGCCACCGTGCAACCGTGAAACTTAAGGGCAGCTCTGACAGTCTCTCCGTCGCCCAATCGGCCGTTGTAATAGTAATTCCAGCCTGCGTGCTCCCCTGTCCAGGAGCATCGGTTTGCGCCTTTGGCGAATGATCTGTCTGGAGCTAAAAGTGCTGCTGCCGAGCAAGCAACAACTATGGCAAGCTTCCTAAACAATTGATTGCTTTGATTCATCAGTGAATCGCTCCTGTGCGACTATTGTTATCGGCTCGACAGCTAGTCCCCGGGGCAAGCTTGGCATTTTAGTCCTCAAGTCGCGATACAAGGAAGTTTCCGGATTTGTTTCGGTCCACTTCATCGATCAGGCGGAGATATCGTGATTCTAGCGCAGGAGAACGGCAGATGATCTGTACGCGGCTCCAGCGTTTCTCACTGATACCCCATTCGCAGTCACGGATAAATTTGAGGACCTTCGTTCCTGATTTTGCGTTAGCTCCAGTTCGATCTGGGTCTTGTCCCATAGCGTGCCGCCCCATACAAGGAGATCGGGTTGTTTTTGTGGGTCTGAGAGCGGATGGCAAGTTCTGCGGGGGTCAGGTAATTCTCAATCATATTTATCTGCAGCCATTCGAGCACGAGCAACTGCAATCTATGATCATGCTCGATCTGATGCTGCGGTACGGCGCGAACGCCGGGTCCGGGATCCTCAATAACCTGTTTTATATCGGTCAAAGGGTGTGGAATGGTTCGATGTGGAATCGCTCGATGGCCGACTCTCTGCATCGCCAGTGGCGGCTCAATGATCCGAGCCTCGCCGTTCGTCACCGTGACGAGGGACTGCGGATCATCCCGCAGGAACTCTGGGATGTTGTCAAGAGACGGCAGGACGCTATTGGGTCTATGACAGTGAAGCTGCGCGGGGCGGTTGCGAACAAGAGCGGTCGTCCCGCTCGGCGCCTGCTGAGCGGCCTGTTGCGCTGTGAGGAATGCGGTGGTGGATTTCGCTGCGTTAATGGTCGTGAATACGGTTGTGCAAGCCATCGCGACGGCCGCAGCTGTGGCAATGGCATCCGCCTGCCGATGAAGTGGGCGGAATCGAAATTGCTCGGTGCGCTGCGTGACGAGCTCCTGTCTCCGGCGGGCGTTGCATTGCTGGAAAGGCGAATTAGAGAGCACCTAACGGAGGCCGGGCAGGGTGACGCGATGCCAAAGGTAGCGGAGCCGGAGGCGGTCTCGCGAAACCGCGCGGAAATCGAGCAGTTGCGCGGCGTGATGAAAGCGGGCTCGCTTTCGGAGACGGTCGCACTGGCGGCGATCGAAAAGGCAGAGGAAGAAATTCAATCTTTGCGGCAAGCGCAGCCCGAGGCCACCGAGAAGGATGTGGCGCGCCTGATTCGGATGTTGCCGCGGGCCGCCGAAGCACTGCGTGAGCGCATCAGAAGCGACAATCTGGGGCTGCAAGCACCGACGTCGATCGGCGAGCTGCGGAACGTTCTGTTCGGAATGTTCGGAGGCAAGGTGGGCCGCCGGCCCGCGCCCATCCAGGAAGGGGAGCAGCCTTACCTGATTGCGCGCGTCGGCTTAAATCGACACATTTTGCTGGATGCCGCAGCCGAAGCCGCAGGCTGTGTCAAATGTGGTAGCGGGGGCTCGATTCGGCACTTACTTGCCCGGGTGCCAAGGCGCACGCGACCCGCCTAAAATGTCCGCATCCCCTCCCTGTGCGCCTGCAACCTCGTACACTCCGCTGACGTGAACATCCGCCGCATCCTGCTCGCGACCGCTTGCCTGGTGCTTGTAGCGCCCGCTGCGCACGCGCACTGGCACCATTGGCATCACTGGCATCACTGGCACCGCTGGCACAGTGAGCGCACCTGGACCCTCCCGCGCAGCGACGCACTCCCTGATCCGCAGCTCACCCCAGGCGCAGCGAGCGCAGCCGTCACGCAGTCGAATATCCATCGCACCATCTGCAGGTACGGCTACACGCGCACCGTGCGACCGCCCGAGGCGTACACAGAGAGCCTGAAACGCCACCAGATTCGCGAGTACGGCTACCGCGACCTTTGGCTGAGCGATTACGAAGAAGATCACCTCATCCCGCTGGAACTCGGCGGCTCGCCCACGTCACCAGAAAACCTCTGGCCCGAACCGTGGCACGTCGTGGGCGGATGGGGCGCGTACCGCAAGGATCGCCTCGAGAACCGGCTCAACCACCTGGTGTGCACCGGTCGGCTGACGCTGCGCGCCGCACAGGGCGCCATCGCGACAGACTGGATCGCGGCCTACCGGCACTACGACGGCTAGCCGCGCTCAGGCCACGCCTTTACTTGAGCCACCATTCCACCTTCTGCGCAGACTGCGTGAGTCGCCTCTCGGTCGGCAGCTCGCCGCACTTCAACGCCTCCGCCTGCTGCTTGTAGAACGCGAACAGGTTGCTACTCGGCGAGCGGATGAGCGGCGAGAGCGCATAGCGAAGGGCATCAATCGAATGATTGAACGCATCAACAGGCTCGGGCTTGACATCGCCAGTGAGCCGGTCGGTCTTGAACGAGTACGCGCGAAACTCCGCAGCCGTGTGCACACAACGCGGATGAATGACGATCTTCTCGAAGCTGCGCAGGAAACTGATGCCAGCGTCAACCGACCCCTGCCACTTCTCCGCCGCAGTCACATTCGGCCAGCCGTTGCGCTGCAGGTAGCTGATGGTTTCCGGTCTTGCACAGTCCGCGCGCATCGTGTGCTTCGGTGCGTCCTCGCCGAGCTGCTCGAGGAGCCGAGGGGTTGCGTCGATGTCGCACCCGACCGCATGGCACTCACGCTCGATGTACAGACGGCGCTCGTGGATCCAGCACCGCACCCCTGCGGTCGGATCCTGCGCGAAACCGAAGTCCAGCCCGAAATATGGACCTTCCCATTCCTTCGCGGACTCGAACGGCTCGATGCTGTACTTGCCGGCGAATATCTGCGCATCGGACGCGGCGCGACACTTGCCCTCCCAAATCCATGCCGCCGCATCGGCGTCGACCGACTCGAGGTAGCGCCGCTCGGCGTCGAGTTCTGACGGCAACCAAGGATTATCGCGGTAGCTGACAAACTCCACGAGCGCACCAGGCGGTGCCGATGTCACGAAACGGCGATAGGTCGGATCAGTCGGCGCATCGGGGTTGAATGTGATCCAAACCTCGCTGCCCGGTTTGCGAATCGTTGGGATGAGCACCTGCCAGGATTCATCACTGACGCGCTCGGCTTCCTCGACCCAGGCGATGCTGACGTTCTCGGTTGACTTGATCTTGGCGACGTTCTGATGCAGCCCGGTGAACAGAAACTCGGCACCGCGAAAGCTCGTGATCGAGTCACGCTGGATCGTGAACCACGGATCGAGTCGCAGCTTCTCGACCTGCGTCGATAGGAGCTTGTGAACCGATTCCGCGATGCTGCCCTGATACTCGCGAGCGCAGAGCACGCGGACCGGCTCGACCAAGGCGCGCAAGATCAAAGCCCGCGCGAAGCTCCACGACTTGGCAGCACCGCGTCCCGAGTAGGCGACGCGGTAGCGCGCTGGCATCGACGGGTTGAGCAGCGGCAGAAGTCGCGGCGGAAACTCCACGAAAGTCACGCCGCGAATGGGTGCGCCGGTGCGCGGACCGCAGCCGACAATGATCGGGGCCGCAGTACCGAGACGCTTGCGGGTCAATGCGATGCGCGCCTCAATCTGCTCCATCGTCTCGCCATCTGCCTGCCACAGCACAACGGGCGCCGTGGCGGCAGCGCGGCGGTTTTCGATTACACGATCGGCTTCCCGCAGAAGCGCCGGGAGCGATTGACGGATCAAGGACATGGCAAACCTCCTTCGGCTTCCCGTGCGATCTCGGCGTGCAGAAGCTCGCGGATCTCAGCCTCGATCCGCAGCGACGCCACGTGCTGCTGGATACGCCGCTCGCTGACACGAAGGCCGGTCAACCGGCGCAGCTCGAATGCGGTGGGCGGACGGCTGAGCGGATGCGCGCGGGTATGCTCGAGCAGGGTCTGACGGATCAGCTCGCGCGCGAGGTCAGACGCCGCAGCCGCTTTGCGCGGGCCGCTAGAACGGTAACGCATCGTCAAGCTCCTGGCGCTCGCCTTCGTGAGGGTCTGCGGTCCGGCCGCTTTCGGACGATCTCGACTCGCTCGCCGCTTTGCGTTTTCGCGCGATGTGGTACTCAGTGAGCACCTTGTGCGCCACCAGGTCGAGGCTCGGCCTCGGTTCGCTACCGTCGCGCGGCGTGTAGATCTTCGGCGTCAGTTCGCCAGCGAGCGCAACCGAGTCGCCTTCGTCGAGCGCGAGTAGCGCATCGCACGCGGTCTGCGAGAACGCGATCACGGACACGTAAAAGCCGTTGCCGTCCCGAGCGGTTGCGCGCAGGACCGTCGTACAGAAGCGCTTGCCGTTGGCGCTCAGACGGGACTGGGGCGGCTTGTGAATACGGCCTGATATCAGAGCGTCAATCGCCATGATGAATCTCCTCGTTGGGGTCGGGAAGTAGCCGCAGCGCGCGGCCGAGACAGTCGTAAGCAGCCTCGTGCCAGTCATGCTCGAGGTCGAACAGGGCACGCTCGAGCAGGGTGCGCACCTCTGCGATGACCGCCAGGTGGACGGAGCGAGGCATAAGCGTGTCCTCGGTCATGCGGTTACCGGGCGCCGATTCAGCGCGAAGTGAGCCAGCAGCAGCGCCTCGGCACGGCCATCATGCTTGGCGAGGTGAAGATCGGCGGACGGGAACAGCAGCCGCGCCTTATCGAGACTGGCGCGCTTGTCCTTGCCAAGGCCGAGGGCGGTTTTCCATTGCGCCGGGGTTATCAGCTCGATCGGCAGGCGCAAGGTCTGCAGGGTCGCCAGAATCGAGCCGAGGCCGACGCCAAACGTGAACGCTGATGCGATGCCTTGGGCCGGCATCGCTGATACGCGCTCGACGAATGCGCGGCACGGGCGACCTTGTATCGCCTCGAGCAGCATGCTCTGGAGCGCGCTACCGTCGATCCAGGCGAGTTTGGCGTCACGGATGACTGGCAAGTCCGCGACCAGCTCCGGCATGCCGTCCGAATCGAGCAGCGCGAGCGCACCGGATAGACCTGGGTCCAGGCCGAGGGTCAGCACGGCGCACCTCCTAGACCGCGCTGTAGTGCGCCAGGAGCGGCGCACGATGGCAGCCGTGGGTAAGTGTCGACCGGGTAGGGATCTGCGGCGCAGTGAGCCAACGCCGCGGCGACACACTCAACGAGCGGCGGCGACCCGCTGCACGGTTGAGACGCCGATGCCGAGCGTGCGCGCGATTTTGAGCTTTCCGGTACCGCCTTCGAGCATCTTGCGGATGCGCTGCTCGGTTGCACCCGTGACGGTTGTCGGTCGACCGAGCCGTTTTCCCTTGGCGCGAGCCCGCGCGAGGCCGGCATGCACCCGCTCACGGATGATCTCGCGCTCGAGTTCGGCGAACACTGAGCACATCCCGAGCATGGCGCGGCCGGTAGGTGTCTCGCTGTCGATACCCTGCTTGAGCAGGAACAGCCCGACGCCAGCGCCGCGCATGTCCTCGACGAAGGTCGCAAGGTGCAAGACCGACCGGCCGAGGCGATCGACACTCCAGGCCGCGACGATATCGAACTTGCCGGCGACCGCATCCGAGCAGAGGCGACCGAATGCGGGGCGCTGCTCGCGGCCCTTGGCACCGGATACGCCGTTATCGCTGTAGATCTCAACCACGGTCCAGCCGCGTTGTTCTGCGGCGGCCGCGAGTTCGCGGCGCTGGTTCTCGACAGCCTGGGAGCCGGTCGATACCCGCAGGTAGAACGCGACGCGCTTGCCTTTGCCCATGTCGGAATCCTCGGTAATTCCAGGCTCCGAGGATACGTCAGCGGCATACCAATTACAAATGGTTTCGTATGGCATGATTCTGCTCTCGCAAGTGCTTGATCGCTGAGCAATCGTGCGACCCGATTCCTCAGGGGATTACGGTATAGGGTCACGGCTGCGCCTCCGTCGAGTCGACCGGCAGCAGCTCCGCATCGAAGCTTTCGGTAGCGGCCGGTTCACTCCCGGGAAGGTAAGTGACGGTGCCACCGCTCTTGAGCTGCTCGAGCTGGCGCACGATCGCCGTCGCGACCTGAATCTCCTCGCGCATCCGCGTAAGCGCGCCGCCGACCTGGAGCGAGTACGCGAGCGAGCGGAATTCCTCGTCTCCGACCTGCCCGCGAGCGCGGCCTCGATGGAGGCGCTGCCACTCTCGCTGAACGTCATCGAGGGTATCGAGTGCACCTGGCGGTGGCAGCGGCGGAAGGCTGCGCAACACAACGGCGTCTATCTTCGGCTTGGTCTTTGTCGGTCTAGCCATGGGTCACCCTATGGGGGTTACGCGGACGTGGCGATGATCGTGAAGTGTGGCCGACGGTGCCGCGCCTGCTTGCGTGTGGAGCTGCCAGGCCGATGGACGAGCGCGGGGCGTCCTCACGGTGCGGGTTCCTTCCGTGACGGCGCCAGGAGCACCAGGGCGCGGCTCAGGGCATCGTGCGCCGCTTGCGGCCAGCCGCGCTCGAGGTCGTAGCGCGCTCGTTCGAGCAGGATGCGCACTGCGGGTGCGGTCCAACGCCAGGGGAACAGCCAGCCAAGTGTCCAGCCGGCGATGAAAATTGAGAGTGTCATTGGAAATCCTCCTTACTGTTAAGTCCGCGGTAGGCCATCTGCGCCTTTCAACTCGGCGGAATGCTCCGCAGGGCCATGAGGTGCTCCAGGGGTCAACTCGGCGGGTACCTACTAGGCGGCGGCTATATAGGAAAGGAATCCGCCGCCTAGTACGGCGGCTTCCCTTTCCACTGAGCGAACCGCGCGATTCGCCGAGTTCGCCGAGTTCGCCGAGTACGCTCACAGGACGCCCTCTCCCGGAGCGGTCCCGCGGTAGTCAGCAGGCGCGAGGTAGGTCTGCCGCGAGCCTTGGCGCTCGCCCTTCGGCAGTTCGAGCTGCGCCAGCAGTCCTTGAGCGATGGCATGGCGAACGCCGCGGCGGATCGTGTCCCGCTTCAGGCGCTTACCGTCGACAATCGGGCCGCCCTCGTTCGCTAGCTCGCTTGCGGTCAGGCGCACCCCGGCGCCATTGGCGAGCTGCTGGCTCACGTAGCCCACCACGGCGGCCGCCTGCCGGTTCAGTTCCTCGAGGTCGCGCTCGGCGGCGTCGTGTTCGCGCTCTGCGGCGTACTCAGCGGCGCTCGGTGAGCGCAGTGCCTCGAACCAGTACCCCCTACGGCGCAGCCAGAGGGGCGGCGCAGCGTTCGGCTTCGCCCAGGACAGCTTGGTCCAGTACAGCCGCAAGATGCTCGCGGCCTCGATATCGCCCATCGTCA
This sequence comes from Pseudomonadota bacterium, assembly GCA_021805865.1. Lineage (GTDB taxonomy): Bacteria > Pseudomonadota > Gammaproteobacteria > Steroidobacterales > Steroidobacteraceae > 13-2-20CM-66-19. The sequence continues at coordinate 5,752 of JAJZDX010000055.1, read as the reverse complement.
CCATCAGGGGCAGCGGTTCGTCCGGCTTCAGCGTCTCTGGCTTCACGCCAACGAGCTGACGCACGAGCCGCGCCTCGTCGGACTTGGCCGTCCCGCCGCGGCTCGCGTACTGGTCCACGGTGCCGCTCCGCGCGACGTTCTGCGAGACGTGGTCGAGCATCTGCACGCACGCCCGCATGGCCATTGCGGTCTCGTGCATCATCGCCGCGAGGAATGCGTGCCCGTCATTGCCATAGCGCTCACCCGGTGCAAAGAGCGCCTCTGGGTCAAGCGTGATATAGACCGGCTTGATCGGCGCGAGCAGCTCAAGCAGCAGGTCGTACACGGGCGCGCGATACATCTCGCCAGTGAATTGCTCAACCTTGACGATCCGGCCAAAGTGTGACGGGTTCCAGCCAACGATCCGGATGAGCGCCTTGGCCTCGGTCGCCTGCGCTTCGCTGATCTGCCGGTTGTCGACCGCATCCGCGAGCGCGCGCTGCAGCACATACCGCGCTCGGTCGGCCCCGTCCTCGGCTGTCACGAGAACGCACGGGCCTTGCGTGCAGGGCTCCGTGTCGGGATATGCTGGCAGGCCGAGTGCCACGTGGACCTTTTCGGTCAGCGCGAGAGCGGTCTTGCCGGTCCCGCCTGGCCCGCAGAGGCTCGCGCCCGCCTCGGGGAAGCGTGGGTACTGCACGAACCGCGGGGGCTCGGCCGCGTCAATCGCGGCAGGGCCGGCCTCGAGGTCCGCGATGATTGAAACGCGCACCGCAGCGAGCGGATCATCGGCGGGTTTCTTCTGGGCCTCCGCGCCCGAGCGCGGCCCCTCATCCATCCACGGCGGGGGCTCCCCGATCGGCACGTCATCCTCGGGAGACATCGGTACCCGTTCGAGCTGCGCCTCGAGCGTTTTCGCATCGACGTTCATGCGGTTCCCTTGCGAGCGCCGAGGCGCTCGAGCACGTCTGCAATGTCTTCACCGAGGAGCTGTGATCGGTAAACCGCAACCTCGCGGCCGGCTGTCTGCCAACGCGATGCGCATCTAACCGCCGCGCGGAGGCCCGCCTGATCGTGATCGGCATAAACCGCGAGGCAGTCGATTCCGGGCAGTACCGGAAATTCGGCCATGTTGCCGCTGTCAACTGTTGACCATACCGGGCTGAAGATGCGCGCAGAGACAAGGGCGGTTTCTATGCCTTCGGCGAGCGCCAACCCATAGGTGACAGCCTCATCGGGCCACAACCTAACAACACCACCTTTCTTGCGATGCCCTGCAAGTAGGAGCTTGTCTTGTTGAGTCCCGGCCTTGCCTCGGCCGTCGGCCGCAAGTCTCGTAAAATGCAGGGAAATAGGCCTCCCCGTGCGTACGTCGCTGACCGCGGCGCAGAGCGATGGAGGATACTTGTCGCTCGCCGGCAGAAACCGCAAGTGAGAGTCCTTCGGGGGCAACATGCAGCCGCGGTGCTCGAGGTAGCTTTGCCCGACCGTGCCGCGCAACGGGAGGGTGCGCCGCCAAATGGCCTCGGCGCGATCGCTCCAGTCTAGCGGCGCGTTCGATGCGGTTATGTCAGGTCGCGGCATCGCGGTTCCGGCCCGCTCGATGCGCGGGCGCTCGTGATTCTCGGCCGAGGTGTAGCCGCAGCGGTGGCAGAAACTCACCGAGCCCCGCTCGTCGGTCGTGACAGCGAGCGCCGTATCCTTCGGCCCGCGGTTGCACTGCGGGCAAGCGGCGCGTTTGGTGGCGCTCATTTCCCGATCCTCCCCGCCGGCGTCCCATTCAGCTCCGCGATGCGCTGGACGCCCGCGGTCGTGTCAGCGGTGACGGCGCCCTCGAGCAGCGGCTGCGCGCTGGCGTCCGCCGCCCGTTGCGGTGAGCGCAATGGCTCGGTGCTTTTTGAGGTTCGCCGGAAGGTGTTACGATGAGGCCGCATGTTTGAAAACTCCCGGCTGCTCGACCGTCACGTCGCGCAGCCGTTTTTTTGGCACTACGCCGGAAAATCCTTCGCGAGTTCGGCCCAGCGCTGGGTCACTTCCGCGTCGATCTGGCCGCCACGGGTGTTGATCCACGCCACGCGCAGCGATTCCAACTCGCTGGTGACATCTCCGCCTGTTCGCGGATCCGTCGCGAAAAGCTCGGCTTGCAGGCGTCCTGCGATCGCATCGGTGACAGCGCGCTCGTCCTCAATTTCGCGCCGCCGCGCTGTTATGTCGGTCAGGAGCCGCCCGATGTGCTGCGCGCGCAGGACGAGGATCTCGCGGCCGACGTTCTGCAGTTCCGCATGAAGCTCTCCGTGCTGTTGAGTCAGTTTCTCGATGGCCTGATCGACCGCAGCGGCCTGTGCTTCAGCGGCCGCAAGCTTCTGAGCGGCTGACGTGCGGCCCTTTTGGTCGCTGGCCGGAGGCTCGCCCCGAGCGCCGCTGGCGGCCCAGCTGGCGAGCGCTTCGGCGTCTTTTCGCGTGATGTCATCGATGGCAGCGCGGGCGGCGTCGCGCTCGGTTTTTACAGCGGTCAGCCTCGCGAGATTCGCGATGATTTCCTGATTGCGGCGCTGCAGTTCGGCTCGGCGAGCGATGGCGCCAGTGTTGTCGATGTTGACGGGGTGCATGTTTTTGGCTCCTAAAAGGTGTTGATTGATCGAGTTACTTGCGAAGCCGGGCGCCGGTGGCGAACTTCTCGGCGGCGAGACGCTCCTCGAGCACCTCGATGCGGGCGGTGAGGCCGCGGATGAGTTTCGCGAGCTGCTCGACGGCATCGCCGTCCTCGCTCTTTGCGCCCTTGGTGAGCGCCCCGGCGCCAGCGGCCTTACCGAGGTGATTGATACGGTCCTGAATCTGCTGGTTGAAAGCCATGACAAACCTAACTGTTGGATGTTGAGGGTGCGGCCCGAGGTGCGATGGCATCAGGCGGCGCGGGTTCTCTCGCGTTTGTGGACTGGGAATCCGCCTCGATCTCGCGCAGGAGCCCCTCGACCAGGAGGTCGATCAGGGAGTCGTAGCGCTGCAGATGGGCGGGAATCTCCATGAGTCAGGCCGCGCTGCGGCCTCGCGCTAGCAGGTTTCGCAGGAGTTCCACCTGCTGCGGGCTGTACATGCGTCGGCCCGCCGAGTCCCGCCGCGGCCGGATGCTCGCGTCGTACCTGCGGATCGTGCACTCGGCGCGCCCGACGAGGCGGGCGACCGCGGAGATGCCGAAGTCGGTGATCGATTGCATTGATCCTCCTGCCTATGTACTTGCTCACTTGCGATGTGACGCAGGTTCACATAGAATGCCGTCACGCCGGTAGTAGGCGCCGAGGTGTGAAATGAGCGTTACGCAGCCCGAACGGGATTCACCGGAGGAGCGCAAGCAGGTCGCCGAGGCGCTCGCGTTTCTGGCGCGCATCGCCGAGCGGCCGTCGCGGCCTTGGGACGCGGTTCGCTTCTTGAGCGATGGGGGGCCGGTCGGGCTGACGCCCCGCGCGTACGTCGAGGAACTCCTCGCGGTCGTGAACTTCAGCCGGCACACGAAGGACGGCCCGACGGACATCTTCATTCGAACCGCAACGGGTGCGGCGACCGTCGCGATCTACTACCGCGAGCCGGAATTGGGGGGGCTCATCGCAGACCTCGACCAGATACGCGCCGACCCCACGGCCGCTCGCCGCAAGTTCGAGGCGCAATGGGAGAAGTCGTTACGCGGGCGCGCCGCGACGGTGCCCGTGCGGGGCGAGGAGCGCGTCATTTTGAGCGGTGATGGTGCGGCTTGGGCGTTCGTTCTTCGGTCGCTGGCGGCTGAGCCGCTTTGCGACGAGCTATGCCGCTGTCAGTGGCCGGAATGCGGCCGATTCTTTCTGTTCAGTTACGATCGTACCGGCGGCCCTCCGCAGTACTGCGCGCTGCCGGAAGCGAAGGACACGCGAGGCAGAACCTGTGCGGATCGCGCTCGGTTGAAAAAGCAGCGCGAGCGCCAGGCAGCGCTCCGGGCCGGCATGTCGGTCGAGGACTTCCGCCAATTCAAGAAAACGGGGAGACGTCCCGCGAGGAGGCACCGATGAGGGCCGCGATTTACGGCCGCTACAGTTCGGACCTGCAGCGGGAACAGTCGATCGAGGATCAGTTCCGGGTCGCCGAGCGCCTCGCGGAACGGCACGGTTTCGTGGTCGTGGCGCGCTTCAACGATAAGGCGATCAGCGGCGGCACAGCGCAGCGGCCGGGGTATCAGCAGATGCTCACAGCGGCACGTGCGCATGAGTTCGAGGTGATCGTCGCCGAGGATGCCTCGCGCCTCTGGCGCAATCTCGCCGAGCAGGCGCCGAGACTTGCAGAACTCTCCGACCTAGGCATCGCCGTGGTCACTCATGACTTAGACACGCGGCACGAGTCCGCGGAGATCATGGGGGCGGTCGGAGGTGCGATGGCAACGGCATACCGCAAGGAGATCGGCCGGCGCACCCGGCGCGGCCTCGAGGGACTCGCGCGGGCCGGGAAGTCGGCCGGCGGTCGATCTTACGGGTACGTTCCGGCCGCGTTATCCGCTTCTGGGGAGGTCGAAATCGATGAACAGCAGGCTGCCATCGTGCGCCGCGTGTTCCAGCTCTACGCCGACGGGCACGCGCCGCGCGGGATTGCCTCCGCGCTCAATCGTGAGGGTGTACCGTCCCCGGGCTCGACCTGGGGGCGAGAGCTGCGCCGCAAGCGCGGTTGGGTCCACTCAGCCATAAACGGCAATCCGGCCCGCGGACTCGGGATCCTGAATAACGACGTCTATCGTGGCGTCGTCGTCTGGAACCGCTCGCGGTGGATTCGCTCGGCTGCGGACTCGAGCAAGCGCCGGCAGGTATTGAACCCGAGAAAGGAATGGATCACCCGGCAGGATGAGCGGCTGCGCATCGTGAGCGAGGAACTATGGCAGCGCGTCAAGGCTCGCCAGGCCGCGCAGACGCACCGCATTGGCGAGCGGGTGAGCCGTGGTATGTCGAAGGGCGCCGCGATCCGCACAGGGACCGGCGGCAAGTTTTTGCTGTCGGGGCTGCTGCGCTGCGGCCATTGCGGCTCGGCGTACGCCATTGCCGGCGTCGATCGGTATGCCTGCAGCGGGCATACCAGCGGCGGCGATGCGCTGTGCGGGAACAACGCCATGCTGCGCCGCCAGGTGGCCGAGGCTGAGGTGCTCGCGGGCATCAAGCGCGACCTGCGCTCGCCCGAGGTGATCGATGAGATTGTCCGGCGCGTCCGGGCGGCTCTACGCGCTCGCAAGCCCAGCGCACCGGATCACGCGGGGCGGATCAAGCAACTGCGGGCCGAGGTCGAGAACCTCGCCGACGCGATCGCATCCGGCGCGCTGCGGGCCTCGCCGACGCTCGCCGCGAAGCTCACCGCGGCAGAGGCGGAGCTCGAGCGGCTCACGGCCGCGCAGGCCGAGCCTGTCCGCGCGGTAGACGTGACGCCGATCCTCGCCGATCTGCCGGCCCGAGCCCGGCGGGCGGTCGAGCGGCTCGAGGAGACACTCGCGGCCGGCGATATCCCGAGGGCACGCGAGGAGATCCGCACCCACGTGGGCACCGTGACAATCGAGGCGGATGAGCGGCAGCTCAGGCTCTACGGGGAGCGGAACGTGGCAGCGATGCTGCTGCGGGCTGCTGGCGCAGCCCATTCAAGTATCGATGGTAGCGGGGGCAGGATTTGAACCTGCGACCTTCGGGTTATGAGCCCGACGAGCTGCCAGACTGCTCCACCCCGCACCAGGAAGGGGGCGGATTGTACGGGCCTCACAGAGATCCGGCAAGGCTTT
>JAJZDX010000054.1 GCA_021805865.1 Pseudomonadota bacterium | reverse complement strand
CACGGCGCTCGCATCCGTGACATCGAGGTCAACGTGCGTGCAGGCGATGGCCTCGACATCCTGAGGACAAGTCTCGAGCAGCATCCGCCCCACTTGTCCCGCGGCGCCCGTGATCAGGGCCCTCAAGCGTAGACCTCCGCATCGCGCAAAGCCGCCGCCGCGGCATCCTTGGGCGAAAGCCCGGGCAGTACCCCGGGGGGCAGAGGCCATCGGACGCCGATCTCCGGATCGTCCCAGCGGATGGCCCGCTCGTGCTCGGGCGCCCAGTAGTCGGTTGCCTTGTAGAGAAAGTCGGCCGAGTCGCTGAGCACCAGGTAGCCGTGCGCGAAACCCGGCGGCACCCACAGCATGTGGTGGTTCTCGCCCGAGAGCTCGACGCCGACCCAGCGGCCGAACGTGGCAGAGGCGCGGCGGATGTCCACGGCCACATCGAACACCGTGCCGCTCACCACACGCACGAGCTTTCCCTGGGGCTGACGAATCTGATAGTGGAGCCCGCGCAGGATGTGCCGGGCGGAGTGGCTGTGGTTGTCCTGCGCGAAAGTCACATCGAGCCCGGCGGCGGCGAACTTGCGGCGCTCCCAGGACTCCATGAAGAACCCGCGCGCATCGCCGAAGACCTTCGGGCGGATCAGGATCACTTCCGGCAGGGCCGTCGGCTCGAACTGCATGTCAGACTCCCTGCCTCAGGATCTCGAGGAGATAGTCGCCGTAGCCGCTCTTGGCGAGCGGGGCGGCGAGGCGCCTGAGCTGCGCGGCGTCGATGAAGCCCGAGCGGTAGGCGATCTCCTCCGGGCAGCAGATCTTCAGGCCCTGGCGCGCCTCGATGGTCTCGATGAACTGCGCCGCCTGCAGCAAGGACTCGTGGGTGCCGGTGTCGAGCCACGCCGCCCCTCGCCCGAGCAATTGCACGCGCAGCGCACCGCGCTCGAGGTAGATGCGGTTGACGTCGGTGATCTCCAGCTCCCCCCTGGCGGAAGGCTTCAGGCCGGCCGCGATATCGAGCACCTCGTTGTCGTAAAAATAGAGTCCCGTCACCGCGTAGCTCGACTTCGGTTGCGCGGGCTTCTCCTCGATGCTGAGTGCGCGCCCGGCCCCATCGAAGCTCACCACGCCGTAGCGCTGCGGATCGCGCACCCGGTAGGCGAACACGGTGGCGCCGCCATCCGAGGCGGCGGCGGCCTTGAGCTGCTCGGGCAGCCCGTGGCCGTAGAAGATGTTGTCGCCGAGCACCAACGCCACCCGCTCACGGCCCACGAAGCGGCGCCCGATGAGGAAGGCCTGGGCCAGCCCCTCGGGTCGGGGCTGCTCGGCATACTGAAGCGAGATGCCCCACTTCGCCCCGTCCCCGAGCAGGCGCTGAAAGAGCGGCAGGTCCTCGGGCGTGGAGATGAGCAGGATGTCGCGGACCCCCGCCAGCATCAGCGCCGAGAGCGGGTAGTACACCATGGGCTTGTCGTAGACCGGCAGCAGCTGCTTGCTGATGCTGAGCGTCACCGGGTGCAGCCGCGTGCCCGCGCCGCCGGCCAGAACGATGCCTTTCAAGGGGTGGCTCCTCGGCCCGATGCAATCGCGCTAGCTTGCCAGAAGACGGACTCCCGCGTCACGAGCGATCCGGCGGACCCGGGTTGGCTGCGGGCCGCCATTCATTCAGCACATCCCGCACGCACGCCAGCAGATCCGCATAGACGCCATCGGCCCGGGCCATCGCCTCCTCGGACAGCTCGTAACCGGTCCGCACCAGGAAGCATCGCCCGACGCCGGCGGCTCGTCCGGCCTCGACATCGGATAGACGGTCCCCCACCAGGAAAGACGCGCGCGGCTCGATGTCGAGCGCCTCGATCGCCTTGAGCAGCATCCCGGGCCTGGGCTTGCGGCAGTCGCAGTCCACCCGGTACCGGGCGAGGGGAGCATCCGGCAGGTGCGGGCAATACTCCACGTCGTCCAGGCGCACGCCGCGGGCCTCCAGGCTCGAGCGCATGTGCGCGGTCAGGGCGAGATAGTCGGCCTCCCGGTACAGGCCGCGCGCGATTCCCGATTGATTGGTCACCACCACCAGGCGGTAGCCGGCCTCCTGCAACAGCCGCAGCGCCTCGATGGCGCCCGGCACGAGCTTGAAATCCTCCGGCCGGTGCACGAAGGCGCGCTCCTCGTTGAGCACCCCGTCGCGATCGATGAAGGCCGCCGGGCGTCTCATTTACCGCGGATGCGCCGCACCAGCGCGCTGGTCGAATGGCCCTCGACGAAAGGAATGGCGAGCGAGCGTCCGCCCCAGGAGCGCATCAGGCGGGTCTCCTCCAGAAGTCCCATGTCGTAATCCCCGCCCTTGACGTAGATGTCCGGCCGGCAGCGAGCGAGCAGCTCGCAGGGGGTCTTCTCGATGAACAGCGTGACGAAGGAAACGCTCTCCAGCCCCGCCACGACGATCAGGCGGTCTCGCTCCCCGTTGAGCGGCCGGTCCGGCCCCTTGCCGAGCTGGCGGACCGAGGTGTCGCTGTTGACCGCCACCAGGAGCGCCGCGCCCATGACGCGCGCGGCCGCGAGGTACTCCACGTGCCCCCGATGCAACACATCGAATACGCCGTTGGTGAAGACCAGCGGCCTCGGCCATGGGTAGGAGGCGATCTCGGCGGTCGCGACGATTTTCCGGCTCAGGGACAGAGGAAGATCCGCCATCGGCTGATGCCTCAGTCGCCCTGTCCCGCCAGCCACCCGGCATAGCGCTCGATGCCGGTGGCGACATCCACGAAGGGCACGTCGCAGCCGCTTTGGCGCAGGCGGGTGAGGTCGGCCTGGGTGTGGCACTGGTACTTGCCGATCAGCGCCTCGGGGAAGGGGACGTACTCGATCAGACCCTCTTTGACCTGTTGCTCGAGGGACAGCGGCGGCTCCCCGCGCAGCGCCCTCGCAGCGTTGATCGTCGAGCGGGCCACGTCGTTGAACGGCTGCGAGCGGCCCGTGCCCACATTGAGGATGCCGTTGCGCTCGGGATGGCGCAGGAACCACAGGTTCACGGCCACCACATCGTCCACGTACACGAAGTCGCGTGTCTGCTCTCCGGGGCCGAAGCCACCGTACTCCCCAAAGAGCCTGACCTTGCCGCTCTCGCGGATCTGGCCGAAGTGATGGAACGCCACCGAGGCCATGCGGCCCTTGTGCTGCTCGCGGGGCCCGTAGACGTTGAAGTAGCGAAAGCCCGCGACCTGGTATTGCGCCGTGGGCAGCATGCGCCGCACGACGTTGTCGAAGAGGAGCTTCGAGTAGCCGTAAACATTGAGCGGCCGCTCGCACTCGGGCGACTCGCGGAATGCCGTGCCGCCGCCATAGGTCGCGGCCGAGGAGGCATAGAGCAGCCGCGTGCCCTGCCCCTGGCAGGCATCGAGCAGGCGCTTCGCGCAGCGGTAGTTGTTCTCGAGCATGTAGCGGCCGTCGTGCTCCATGGTGTCCGAGCAGGCGCCCTCGTGAAAGACGGCCTCGATGCGCCCGAGCTGCCCGCGCTCGAAGCGCTCGTAGAACTCGCCGCGGTCGAAGTAATCGGCGATCCTTGCCCCGAGAAGGTTGCGGTATTTCATGCCCTCCGTGAGGTCATCGACCGCGATGATCTCATCGATGCCGGCGCCGTTGAGCCCGTGCACCAGATTGCTGCCGACCATGCCGGCGGCGCCCGTGACGACCACTTTCAAGCGAACAGCTCCTCGTAGCTCACGGTGGCCGTGCCGAACTTGCCGACCACGATGCCCCCGGCGCGGTTGGCGATCGGCATGGCCTCTCGCAGGGTGAGGCCCGCGGCGAGCAGCGCCGCCAGAGTGCCGATGACCGTGTCGCCCGCGCCGGTCACATCGAACACTTCGCGCGCCTGCGCATCAACGCGCAGATGCCCCTCCTCATCGAAGAGCGACATGCCCTCCTCGCTGCGCGTCAGCAGCAGCGCCGACAGCCGCTGCTCCCGGCGCAGCCTCTGGGCGCGCTCGAGCAGCTGCGCCTCGGACGGCCACGCGCCGATCACCTGCGCGAGCTCCGAGCGGTTGGGGGTGATCACGGTGGCACCGGCGTAGCGGCTGTAATCGCCCCCCTTCGGGTCGACCAGCACGGGCTTGCCCGCCGCGCGCGCGATCTCGATCATCTTCGGGATGTGGGTGAGCCCGCCCTTGCCGTAATCGGAGAACAACACCGCATCGCACCGGGGCACGATGCGGGTGAAGTCCGAGAGCAGCCCCGAGAGCACCTCGTGATCGGGCTGGTTCTCGAAGTCCACCCGCACCAGCTGCTGCGAGCGGCCGATCACGCGCAGCTTCACGCAGGTATAGAGCTTCGGGTCGCGGCCGAGGAGGCTCTCCACGGCATGCGCCTGAAGCAGCGATTCGAGCCGCCGCGCCGGCTCGTCATTGCCGACCGCGGTGATCAGCGTCACTGCCGGTCCCAACGCCTTGACGTTGAGCGCCACATTGGCGGCCCCACCGAGGCGCTCCTCCTCGCGCCTGACGCGCACCACGGGCACGGGCGCCTCGGGCGAGATGCGCTCCACGTCACCGAACAGGTAGCGGTCGAGCATGGCATCGCCCACGACCAGCACGCGCGCCGCCTGCAAGCGCGCCTTCAGGTCGGCGGCGGGGATGCGCATCAGGGGAGCCCCAGCGCCGCTTCGATGAGGCCGCACAGGGTGTGGCCGATGAAGCCGTGGGCCTCCTGGATGCGGGCCGTGACCGCACTTGGCACGACGATGGGCACCTCACAGAGCGGCGCGAGCGCGCCGCCGTCGCGGCCGAGCAGGCCGATGACCCGTATCCCGGCCGGGCGCGCCGCCTGCGCTGCCCGAATGACGCTCTTCGAGTGTCCCGAGGTCGAAATGGCGATCAGGCAGTCGCCTTGGGTGCCGAGCGCGCTCAGCTGCCGGGCGAACACCTCGTCATAGCTGTAGTCGTTGGCGATGCAGGTGAGCGCCGAGGTATCGGTGGTCAACGCCAGGGCCGCGAGCGGCCGCCGGTCGCGGATGAATCGTCCGGTGAGCTCCGCGGCGATGTGCTGGCTGTCGGCCGCCGAGCCGCCGTTGCCACAGAGCATCAGCTTGCGCCCGCTCCCGAGCGCCCCGGCGATCAGCGCCCCGGCCCGCTCGATCGGCGCCTGAAGCGCCGCGAGCTGCTCGAACAGCGCCCGATGCTCGCTCAGGTTGGATTGAAAGAGTTCGCTCAAGTGTCCCTCCCTATTCCAGGTTGAAGAGTCTGGCGGGCGCTACGGCTCACCGCGCCACTCGGCGAGCTGCGCGATGAGCTTCGCCACGCCCGGGGAGGCGGCCGGAGCGGCCGCCGGATCGCGCACCGAGGGGACGAGCTGCTCGCAGAGCTTCTTGCCGAGCTCCACCCCCCACTGATCGAACGAGTTGATCCCCCAGAGCACCCCCTGCGTGAAGACCTTGTGCTCGTACAGCGCGATCAGCTTGCCGAGCGTCGCGGGGTCGAGCCTCGGGAAGGCGATCAGCGTGCTCGGGCGCGATCCGGGATGCACCTTGTGGGGGGTGAGCGCCTCGATGCGCTCGGGCGCCAGCTGCGCTTGCTCGAGATCGGCGCGCACCGCCTCGGGCGCCAGCCCCGCCATGAACGCCTCGGCCTGGGCCAGGCAGCTCGCAATCGCCAGATCCTGCTGAGCCTGGTTGTCGCAGGAGGACTTCGCCGGCAGCAGCAGGTCGAGCGCCGCCCGCTGCGTGCCCTGGTGCAGCAGCTGGAAGAACGAGTGCTGGGCGTTGTTGCCCGGCTCGCCCCAGATGACGGCCGCGGTCTGCCAGTGCACCGGCCGGCCCTCGAGGGTCACGGACTTGCCGTTGCTTTCCATCTCGAGCTGCTGCAGGTACGCGGGCAGCCTCCCGAGGCGCTCATCATAGGGCAGCACCGCCACCGTCGGCAGCATCTGGAAATTGATGTTCCAGATGCCGATGAGGCCCATCAGCGCCGGCAGGTTGTCCTGCCAGTCCGCCGTGCGGAAGTGCTCGTCCATCTCGTGGCCGCCGGCGAGCAGCTGCAGGAAGGACTCCCTGCCGATGGCGATGGCGAGCGACACGCCGATCGAGGACCACAGCGAGTAGCGCCCGCCCACCCAGTCCCACATCTTGAAGCGGTGCTCCGGGTGCACGCCGAACTCGTCCATGGCGCGGTGGTTGACCGATACGGCCGCAAAGTGCTCCCGCACGGCCTCCTCGCCCAGCTTCTCGCTCAGCCAGGCGCGCGCGGTGCGCGCATTGGTCAGCGTCTCGAGCGTGGTGAAGGTCTTGGAGGAGACGATGAACAGCGTCGAGCGCGGATCGGCATCCTGCAGGATGTCGGTGAGCCGGTTGCCATCGACGTTGGAGACGAACTCGCACCGCGGGGCATCGAGGGTGTAGCGCCGCAGCGCACGCACCGCCATCGCCGGCCCGAGGTCCGAGCCGCCGATGCCGATGTTGACCACGCGGTGGAAGGCCTTGCCCGAGCTGCCGGCGATGCGTCCCGCGCGCACGCCCTCGGCGAAGGCGAGCATCCGCTCGCGCTCCTCGAGCACCTCGCGGGCGATCTGCGCCCCGCCGATGAGCGCCCCGGCGGGCTGGCGCAGCGCCACGTGCAGCACCGCACGGCCCTCGGTCGCATTGATCTTCTCGCCCCGCCACATGGCCTCTCGATGCTCGCGCAGGCCCACCGCCTCGGCGAGCTCCACGAGCTTGCCGAGCACCATCTCATCGAGGTGCTGGCGCGAGAAATCCATCAGCACTCCCGCGCCCCGGCGCGAAAAGCGCTCGAAGCGACCCGGATCGCGCTTGAACAGTTCGCGGGTCGCCACCGCGCCTAGGCGCGTTGCGTGGGTGGCCAGCTCGGGCCATTGTGCAGTGCGAGGACCTGGGGCAGGCATGGGATGTCTCCTTAGAGTTGGCGTACCCGCGCGTTCAGGCGCGGTCGCAGGCGGCGCCGGAGCCGGTCTGGTAGAACGCGGCGATACGGTCGACGACGTGCTGCAGCTGCGGCTCGGTCAGCTCCGGGTAGATGGGCAGCGCCAGCGTCTCGTGCGCGGCGCGCTCAGCCTCGGGGAAGGCTCCCGGGGCATGGCCCAGATAGGCGAAGCACTTCTGCAGGTGCAGCGGGATGGGATAGTAGATCTCCGTGCCGACGCCGCTTTGCGCGAGGTGCTCACGCAAAGCATCACGGTGGCGCACACGGATGACGTATTGGTTGTAAATGTGGTGCAAGCCCGGGCGTGCCGCGGGCGTGCGCACCGCTTCGCCGAGGCCGGCGCGCTCGAAGGCTTGCGTGTAGTAGCCCGCGTTGACCGCGCGCTTGGCCGACCACTCATCGAGGTAATCGAGCTTGACATTGAGCACGGCGGCCTGCAGCTCATCGATCCGGAAGTTGCCGCCGATGAAGGCGTGATGGTATTTCGGCTTGCCGCCGTGCACACGCAGCACCTCCATGTGCTCCGCCAGCGCGGGGTCCTGCGCCACACACATGCCGGCATCGCCGAACGCCCCCAGGTTCTTTGTGGGAAAGAACGAGAAGCACCCGACGGCCCCGAAACTTCCGGCCTGGCGCCCTTGCGAATCGCGAGCCCCGATCGCCTGGGCGGCGTCCTCGATGACCGCAAGGTCGAACCGGCGCGCCAGATCCATGAGCGGCCCCATGTCGCAGAGCTGGCCGTACAGGTGCACCGGCATCAGCGCCCTCACCCGGGCGCCGGTCGGGCGGTGGATGAGCCCGTCGCCCGCCTCGCACTCGCGCTCGATGAGACTGCGCACCGCCCCGGCGCAGAGGTTGAAAGTATCGGGCTCGATATCGCAGAACAGCGGATGCGCGCCGGCGCGGGCGATGGTCCCCGCGGTGGCGAAGAACGTGTACGGGGTGGTGATGACCGCATCGCCCGGACCCAAGCCGAGCGCCATCAGCGCCAGCAGCAGCGCATCCGTTCCGGACGATACGCCGATACCGTGGCGGCACTGGGCATACGCGGCGATGCGGGCTTCGAGTGTCTTGACCTGCGGGCCGAGGATGAAGTGCTGGCTCGCGCACACCGCCTCGATCGCGGCCTGCACCCGGGGAGCGATGGCCTCGTACTGGGGTTTCAGGTCCAGCAGCGGCACGCGCGGGACGGGAGAAGTTCGGGTCACGGACGGCTCCTGCGGTCAAATGAGTATTTTAGCCTGCCCTCGCACTGTAAAGAGCGCCCGGCATCCGCACTGGACCGGGTCTCGGCGGCGGGGCCGGAAAGGCGCGGTCAACTCGCGCCGTCTTTGCCGTCCTGGCGGTCTTGCGCTTCCGACTCGCTCCACAGGCACCGCCCGCCGCTCGAGCGGGCAATCAGCGCCAGCATCTCCTCGTGCGCGCGCAGCTCCTCGGCACTCGCCGGGAGCATCCGCAGCGGCACGGCGGGACGGGCGGCGTGCCCGCCGGCCCTTTGGCCCGAGGGAGCGCCCGCGAGCTCGAGCGTCGCCTGGCCGCCGGTCATGGCGAGGTAGACATCGGCCAGGATGCGCGCATCGAGCAGCGCTCCATGCAGCTCCCGTCGGGAATTGTCGACGCCATAGCGCTTGCACAGCGCATCGAGGCTGTTGCGCTGTCCGGGGTGCATCTCCCGCGCCAGCGCCAGGGTATCGAGCACGTGGCAGCGCTCAGCGAGCCGCAACGGACGCCCGCAGCGGGAAAGCTCGGCCTCGAGAAAGCCCAAGTCGAAGGAGGCGTTGTGGGCCACCAGCTCCGCATCCTCGATGAAGGCCAGCATCTCATCGACGATCTCGGCGAATTTCGGCTGGCCGGCCAGATCCGCCCGCGAGAGGCCATGGACCGCGCTCGCGCCATCGTCGATGTCACGCTCGGGGTTCAAGTATCGGTGAAAGGTGCTCCCGGTGATGCGGCGGCTGACGAGCTCCACGCACCCGATCTCGATGATGCGGTGCCCGAGCGAGGGCTCAAGACCGGTGGTCTCGGTGTCCAGAACGATCTGTCGCATGGGCGAGAGTGTACCCGCTATGGCGCCGGTTCGGCCGATCGCCTCCCGAGCGCATCGATGGCCTCATTCGCCAGCCGATCCACCCGCTCGTTGCCCGGCACGCCGGCATGGCCCGGCACCCAGTGCCACTCGATGCGGTGGCCCTCGGTGAGCCGCTCGAGCCGCTCCCACAGGTCCTGGTTCTTCACGGGCTTGCGGTCCGCGGTGCGCCAGCCCTTGGCCTTCCAGTTGACGAGCCACTCGGTGATGCCCCGGCGCACGTACTGGGAATCGGTATACACGCGCGCACTCACGGGCCGCTTGAGCGCCTCGAGCGCCGCGATGACGGCCATGAGCTCCATCCGGTTATTGGTGGTGAGCGGCTCGGCGCCTGAAAGCGCCTTCTCGCGCTCGCCGAAGGTGAGCAGCGCCGCCCAGCCGCCCGGCCCCGGATTGCCGCGACAGGCGCCGTCTGTATAGATGTCCACGATGCTCATAGGGGCGGGGACGCTAGCACGCCCCCGACCGTGTGTGAAATCAGCGTCGGTGTGCGCGTGTGTGCGAGGCGGGCTTGACCAGGCCGCCGAGCACACCGGAGCGCTCGCGGACTCGGGGGCGGATGGGGGTCAGGGTGTAGACCTGCTTGCGGGCTTTGAGCAGGTAGGCGCCGGCGGGCAGCGGGTAGGTCAAACCGTGGCGCAGCAGCCGCTCGGCGCTCTCCCCCTCTGCGAGCCCCCCGCCCCAGGGACTGCGATAAAGATAACGCCGCGCGGCGAAGACCTCGTAGCCGAGGAGCTTCAACCACTCGCGCACGCGCCGCTCCGAGAGCACGCGCCTCAGCCCGGGAGGAAAGCCGTCGCGGCTGAAGCGGGCACGGCGGCCCCACAAGCTGAGCGGCCGGAAGCCGAGCACCAACAGCTGCCCTTCCCCGACCAGCACCCGGTCGGCCTCGCGCACGATGGCGTAGGGGTCGGCGGCAAACTCCAGGGTGTGGGGCATCAGCACCGCATCGATCGAATCTGCGATCACGGGCAGTTGGGTGGGCCGCCCGAGGATGTCTGCGTTCTGCGACATTCCCGGCGCCGACAGGATGGCCCGATGTCGGGTGCGGCAAGCGGACAACAGCTCCCGCCCCGGCCCCCAGGCACCGATCTGCAGGCATTCCCAACCGAAAACCTCATCGAGCGCCTCGCTGAGCAGCAGCGCCTCGGCGGCGATCAGCGCGCCTCCGGCGGGCCCAGCCCACCACTGACGTAACGCTCGGCCCGGGTCCGCGGGCGCCGAAGTTTGAAAACCGTGAGGAGTGCCCATGAAAAGACTGGCGTCGGTGTGATATGAAGAGTTAAATTTCGCGCTTCGACTAATGATGTCCCTGCCGCGCGGGTACAGCTTGGCCGGGGCAAAAGTTAACACGCCTCAGAGAGGGCCGGAAACTTGGCGAATGTACTGATGTGGGCACGCCGTGCCCTTGGGTTTCTCGGCGTGCTGGCGCTGGCTGCCTGTGCCACACGGGAGCCGCTGCGTCCGCACAGCGCGGCTCCCGTGCTGTCCACCGCCCCGAGCGTGGCTTCCGTCCCGGCCCCGGCGCCCGCCGCGACTGCGGTCGCCGCACCGGTCTCTGCCGCAACGCCGTCCGCCGCGCCGGGCCCGCACTACGCCAACCTGTTCGCCCGCATCCGCGCCGGCTTTCAGCTGCCCGACCCCGACAAGCCCGTCATCGCCGAGGAAGCGCGCTGGTACGCCAACCATCCGAAGTTCCTGCAGCGCGCCTTCGGGCGCGCCGACATGTACCTGTACTACATCGTGACGCAGCTGCAGGCCCGGCACATGCCGCTCGAGCTCTCCCTGCTGCCGGTCATCGAGAGCGCGTTCCAGCCGTACGCGTACTCCTGGGCCCGCGCCGCCGGCATCTGGCAGTTCACCTCGGGCACCGGCAAGCTCTTCGGGCTGAAGCAGGACTGGTGGTATGACGGCCGCCTCGATGTGGTCGCCTCGACCAATGCGGCCCTCAATTACCTTCAGCAGCTGCACAATCAGCTCGGAGGCCACTGGCTGCTCGCGATCGCCGCCTACAACTGCGGTGTCGAGACCGTGCTGCGCGCCATCCAGATCAACCGTGCAGAGGGCCGCCCCACCGATTTCTGGGACCTCAACCTGCCGCGCCAGACCGAATTCTACGTGCCGCAGCTGCTCGCCATGGCCCGCCTCGTGAAGGACCCCGCCCAATACGGCCTCTCCTTCAGCCCCATCCCGGACAAGCCCTTTTTCGAGCGCGTCGCCACCGACGGTCAGATCAACCTGGAGGTGGCCGCCCAGCTCGCCGGCATCAGCTCCGATGAGATTTATCAGCTCAATCCCGCCTTCCATCGCTGGGCCACCGATCCCACCGGACCGTTTTACCTGCTGCTGCCCGTGAGCACCGTGCCGGTGTTCGCCCAGAACCTCGCCGCGTTGACGCCCGATGAGCGCATGGGGGTGGAGCACTACGTGGTGCGCCGGAGCGATACGGTCTACTCGGTGGCGCACCAGTTCAAAACGACGATGGCCATTCTGTACAAGCTCAACGACCTGCCGCGCGGCCGCCTCGTCGTCGGGCAGACGATCCAGGTGCCGGCAAGCGACTATCGGCTGCCCAACAGCGTCGTGGTGGCCGACGCCCGCATCGCTCACGACTACTGGCAGGGGAATTTCCGCGTGGTCCGGGTGCGACCCGGTGACAGCCTGTGGGCCATCGCGCAACGCAACGGCATGAGCGTGCAGCGGCTGGCGCAGATCAACGGCATCTCCCCGCAGGACACGCTCTGGCCCGGCGAGCAGCTTCGCCTCTATGCCGATGCCCAGCCCGGGCGCTTCAGAGCCCCGCGGTTCTGGGTCCACGTGGTACGCGTGCAGCCTGGGGATACCCTGTGGTCCATCGCGCAAAGCCACGGCATGAGCGTGGACGCCCTCGCCAGCTTGAACGGCCTGCGGACCAACCAGATCATCAGGCCCGGTGAGCAGTTGCGGCTGACCGCCAATGCCCAGGTCGGCCGGTCCCGGCAGCTCCCGACCCACAGCGTGCGCGTGCAGCCTGGGGATACCCTGTGGTCCATCGCGCAAAGCCACGGCATGAGCGTGGACGCCCTCGCCAGTTTGAATGGCATTTATCCGGACCAGATCCTGCGGCCCGGCGAGCGGCTGAGAATCAGCGCCGGAGTGCGCGCGGCGGGACGTATGCTCGCCGGTGTGAGCCGTGGCGTTCGCCGCGTGATCTACACGGTGCGGGCGGGCGATACCTTGTGGCAGATCGCACAGCGCTTCCAGGTGAGGGTGGGACAGATTCTGGCCTGGAACGAGATGAGCTTGCGCCGGCCGATCCTCGCCGGCGAGAAGCTCATGATTCTGGCCGACTCCGGGGGCTGAGAGAGCGCCTCGGCGCGGGTCAGCCGCGCCGTTCAGTCCGCGAGCCCAATGGTCTACACTGCCGCCGGGGCGCCATCCGCGTCCCGGCGTTTTCAATTGACCGCCCCTCAACCTACCGCAAGGGCTCCTCCATGGGATTTCTCTCCGGCAAGCGCGCACTGATCGTCGGCGTCGCCTCCGACCGCTCGATCGCCTGGGGCATCGCTCAGGCAATGCACCGGGAGGGCGCCGAGCTCGCTTTCTCCTACGTCAACGAGAAGATCAAAGAGCGCGTCGAGACCCTTGCGCACTCCGTCGGCTCGCGCCTGACCCTGCCGCTGGACGTCACGTCGGACGCCGAGATCGACGCCGCGTTCGATCGGATCAAACGCGAGTGGGGAGGGCTCGACATTCTGGTCCATGCGGTCGCCTTTGCGCCCCGCGAGGGCGTCTCGGGCAGCTTCCTGGAGAACACCAGCCGGGAGATCTTCCGGATCGCCCACGACGTTTCGAGCTACAGCCTCACGGCGCTCGCCCGCAGCGCAGCTCCCCTCATGGCGGGCCGGCAGGGCGCGATGCTGACGCTGTCCTATCTGGGTGCCGTGCGCTCCATCCCGAGCTACAACATCATGGGCCTCGCCAAAGCCAGCCTCGAGGCCAACGTACGCTTCCTGGCCGCCGACCTGGGTCCTCGGGGCATCCGGGTCAACGGCATCTCCGCCGGTCCCATCAAAACCCTCGCCGCCGCCGGCATCGCCGGCTTCCGCAAGATGCTCCATCACGTCGCGGAGGTGGCGCCGCTGCGCCGCACCGTAACCCAGGAGGACGTCGGCAACGCCGCGGCGTTCCTCTGCTCCGACCTGGCCGCCGGCATCACGGCCGAGATCCTCTATGTCGACGGAGGCTACAGCACCGTGGGCATGAGCTTTCCGCAAGAGAACGGTTCACTCACGGACAGCGCGCCGAGCTGACGGTCACTGGAACGCGTTCGGGTTCTTGACGACCTTGGCGGTGGCACGCATCTGCGCGATGTAGGCCTGCACATCCCCATCGGCGTCGCTGCGCAGCTGCTGCTGGATCAAGGTGCGAGCCAGGATGGGATCGGGCTCCTTCTGCCCGCTGCGCACCGCCGTGACGGCCACGAGCGCCGCTCCTCCGGTGGGCAGGACTTTCGCCTCGTACACCGGTCCATGCGAGGGCTTGGGGGCGGCGAAGACGATGGCGCTGACATCTCCCGGAACCGAGGGGTCATCGCGGCCGATGAGCTTGACCGGGGCGACTTTGAGCTTCAGCGCCTGGGCCACCTGCCCGAAAGACACACCGGCGAGCAGCTTCGCGCGTGCCGCCTGAGCGGCCGCGAGCGCCGCCTCGTTCGCACGCTGTCGCTGCAACGCGGCGACGATGCCGGAGCGGACCTCGGCGAGTGGCTTGAACTGCGGCCCATGGTGCGCGATCAGCTTGACGATCACCATCTTGTCGTTGTCGAGGATCACCGGGCCCCCGAGGGTGCCCGTGGAGATCGCACCGGAGCCGAACACCAGGTTCTGCACCGGCGCCGCCCGCCCGAGCGGCGCGGCGCCCTCCCCGAGCAGGAACAGCGGGATCCGCCCCGCCGTCAGGTTGAAAGTCTTGGCGAGCGCCGCGAGGCTCGCGCCTGGCGCCTGCGCCTCGTTCTGCAGACTGTCCTCGATATCGCCGAAGCGGCGGGTCGCCTGGCGGCGACGCACCTCGCGCAGCAGCGTGGGCCTCGCCTGCTGGAAGGTCTCGGCGTGGCGGGGCCGGATGCCATCGAGCCGGATGATGTGGTAGCCGTATTGCGTCTTGATCGGACCGACGATGTCGCCGACCTTCGGGATGGCGAACAGGGCGGCCGCGAAGGGCTTCACGAAGTCGTTGCGCTCCACCCAGCCGAGGTTGCCGCCTTGCCGGGCCGACCCCGGGTCCTGGGAGTACTTGCGGGCGAGCGCCGCGAAGCTCTTTCCGGAGCGCGCGAGCGCGAGGATGCGCTTGGCCTTGGCGAGCGCCGCCTGCGGGTCTTTACCGAACTGGATGAGGATGTGGCTTGCCTCGCGCTGCTCGGGCAGGACGAACTGGCTGAGATGCTTCTCGTACGCCGCGTGCAAAGCCGCCTCGGAGACTTTCTCGGCGGCCTCCAGCTGCGCGAGCGTGAGCTCCGCGTAGCGCAGGTCGACCGATTCGGGGATGCGGTAGAGGGCCTTGTGCGCCTCGTAGTACGCCTTGATCGCAGCCGGGCTGATCGGGGCATCGCTCTTGTAGCGGCCGGCTGGAAAGATCGCGTACTGCACCCGACGCTGCTCGTTCTCGAGCGCCTGCGCGCGGGCAATCTCGGTCGGCGTCAGGAAGTCCGATGAGCGGATGCCGTCGATGAGCTGCTCGGTACGCAGCTCCCCCGCGAGCTGGCTTTCGAACTGCGGCAGGGAGATGTTCGCGTTGGCGAGCGCGTCCTCGGCCGCCTGCGCCGAGTACTTGCCCGCCACCTGGAAGGCCGGCTCGGCACGGATCGCGGCGATCAGGTCCGCCTGGGTCACCCGGTAGCCGAGGTGCTCGGTGCGCAGCGTGATGAGCGCGTTCGAGATCAATCCCTCGAGCACCTGGTTCTGCAGCTTCTTGCGGCGCTCAGAGGAGAGGTTTCCGCCGTACTCCTGGGCGAGCTGCGGCTGGGCACGCTCCCAGGCGTCACGAGCCGCCTGCAGCGAGATCGTGTGCCCGTTGACCTTGGCCGCCCAGCTGGCGCCGCCGAAATTGAGGTTCACGAGGCCATAGGCGCCCCACGCGGCGAACACCATCGCCAGGGCGCCGAGGATCGTGTACCAGAACCACTTGTGGGTTTCCAGACTGTCGGTGAGTCTTTGCAGCATGGGATGCGGGCCAGCCTCGAGGGTGGGCGGTGAGTCGAACCAAACGGTAAAGGATAGCAAATCCTGGGTCCGCCACCAGCGCCCGGGGCGCCGATCCATGCCGGTTTCTGCGGATTACCCCTCGGGCTGAAGTCGCATAAAAGGTCGGGCAGGCGCCACAGACGATCGCAGCGCACACGGAGCACACCAGAGAAGATGAACAGCATCGGGGAGGCCGCCGGGGTTCCCGCCGAGCGCCTGAACAGGCGCTGCCGGGTCGAGGAGCTCTCGTTTCGCACCACGGCCGAGATCACCGAGCTCGATGGCGCGCTCGCGCAGCAGCGAGCGCTCGGGGCGCTCGAGCTCGGCGTGCGCATCGACGCCGCCGATCACAATGTCTTCGTGATGGGCGAGCCGGGCAGCGGCCGGCACCTGTTCGTGCAGCACTATCTCGAGCGGCTCGCCGCAACGCGCGCCGCGCCGTCCGACTGGTGTTACCTCAATCGGTTCGACGATCCGCAGCGCCCCAAGGCCCTCAGACTGCCGCCGGGGCGAGGCAGCGAGCTCAAGGCCGATCTGCGCGAACTCGTGCGCGACCTGCTTTCGAGCCTTCCCGAGGCGCTCGAGTCCGACACGCACCGCCAGCGTCGTGCCGAGGTCGAGCGGGAGTTCGAGCAGCTGCAGCAGCGCTCGCTCGATGCCCTGCGCGCGCAGGCCGAGAAGGGGGACCTCGCCATCGTACAGACCCCCGAGGGCGTGGGACTCGCGCCCGCGCGGGGCGGGGAGGTGCTCGCGCGCGAGGAATTCGAGCGCCTGCCC
>JAJZDX010000019.1 GCA_021805865.1 Pseudomonadota bacterium | reverse complement strand
CGGCATCAAGGACGCCCGCACCATCGTCGCCATCAACAAGGACCCCGAGGCCCCGATCTTCGAGGTCGCCGACATCGCACTCGTCGGGGATCTCTTCCAGATCGTGCCGGAACTGGAGAAGTTGCTGGGTTAGCCGCACGCCAACGCGCGACCTCGTCCTGATCGGAGCACGACCGCCGAGGCAAAGAGGGCTGCGCAGCAGCACCCTGCGCGATGCGTTCCTCGCCATCCAGGAGGAAACCGGCGGGATGACCCTTCGGAAAGGCGAAAAAAAACCCTGCGCGAGCCATGCCCGCGCAGGGCCTTCCTCTTGGCAGGGTCGCTTACAGCTGCGCGAGCACGTACTCCGCCGCCGACACCTTGAACTGGCCCGGCGCCTCCACGTTGACGTGCCGGACGACACCGTCGTCCACCACCAGCGCAAAGCGCTGACCGCGAAGGCCCATGCCGAAGGCGCGCGCGTCCAGCTCCAGACCGAGCGCCTTGGAGTACTCGCCGTTGCCGTCCGCGAGCATCAGCACTTTCTCCCCGACGCCCGAGGCCTTGCCCCAGGCATTCATGACGAACACATCGTTCACCGCGAGACAGGCGAGCACATCCACCCCCTTGGCGCGCAGCTGATCGGCCAGCTGCACGAACCCGGGCAGATGCTTGGCGTCGCACGTGGGCGTGAACGCCCCGGGCACCGAGAACAGCACCACCTTCTTGCCCTGGAAGAGCTCGTCGGTCGTGAGGTCCCTGGGACCCTCCGCGGTCATGGTCTTCAGCACGCCCGAGGGCATGCGCTCACCGGCTTTGATGGCCATTTCGGTCTCCTTGGCTGGGGTTGGAGCGATTGCGGCGGACTGGGTCGCTTCAGGCCGCCGAGCGCGCCCTCAAGCTCCAGAGCGAAGCCAGCCGCTGCAGCGTGGGATTGCCTTTGACGGCCTGGAACGCCTGGACCGCGGCGGGCCTGTTGCCGGCCTTCAGCTGGGCGATACCGAGCAGCAGGTGGGCCTCGGCGGGATCCTGCAGGCCACCCTTGGCAATGCCCTGGGTGAACTCATGGATCGCCATGTCGTACTGCTTATAGCCATAGTACGCCAGGCCCACGCGCACGTCGGACTCGCCGGTGCGCTGCCTGGCGGCCGCCGCCGCAGTGATCGCAAGCCCGCCGGCCAGGTCCTTCGCGGCCTTCTGCTTGGCGTCCGAGAGCAGCCGCTCCGCCTTGGCCTTGCTGTTCGTGGTCGTGAACACATTGGCCTGCAGCGCCTTGGTGAGGACGGTCTCCGCCTCCCCCGGATCGTTCGCCTCGATCGCGAGCTCGGCGTAGTTGGTGAACTCGTGCGGCTGCTGCATCACACCCACATCGAACGCCAGCCGGTAGGCCTCGAGCAGATTGGTGTCGCTCTTGACGGTCTGCAGCGTCTTGTAGATCAGAAACTGCCAGTACTGCGGCTTCGGGTAGTAGACCACCAGCTGCTCGATCGACCCGAGCAGGCAGGGGTTGTCGTTCAGGTGCTGGCAGGAGCTCTGCACCAGCTGCAGCGACTGCTTGGTCGGCTTCTGCCCCTGCTTGATCGCGGAATTGATCAGGCCCTTCTCGTACTGGATCGTGCCGCGCCAGTTGCCCTGCAGGTAGTACGACTGGCCGACCAGCGTCGGCATCTGCGCGTTCCCCCACCCATGCCGGATGGCCTCCGTGCCGTACTGGATCGCCTTCGGGTAGTTGTGCAGCGTGTAGTAGATCTGCGCAAGGGAGGTCGTGAACTGCGCCTTCTGAGCCGGGGTCGTGTAGGGATCCTGGCTCAGCTGCTCGAGCTTCGGCGCGAGCTTGGCGTAGTTGTTGGTTTTCTCGTAGGCGAAGACGTACAGCTGGGTCGCAATGTGCCGCGAATAGGGAGTCTGCTTCGGCATCGCCGAGGCCTGATCGAGCAGCTTCAGCCCCGCGGCGAACTTGCCCTTCTGGATGTCCTTCTGTGCGGCCTGCAGCTTCAGACCCACGCCGCGGGTCAGTTTCTGCGGCGGAGCCGCGTACGCCGGCGGCGCCGGGAGGAAACTGCCGCCGATGGCCAGCGCGGCGCCGAGCACCGCCGCCGGCGCCAGAGCGCCTTTGAGCTTCATTAGACTGTCTCGCATTGCTGTTGTGTTCCGGAAATCCGGTTCGGCTACTGGGCGAACTCGGAGGTGTTGACGAAGCCGATCTTCGTCATGCGATTGCGCTGCGCATCCGCGAGCACCTTCGCCACGACTTTGTACTTGGCCATGCCGTCGGGATCGAGGTGAATCTCCGGCTGCGGAACCTGCTGCGCTGCGCTGCCGAAATAGGCATCGAGCGTCTGCATGTTCGGCACCACCGTGCCGTTCCAGGTGATCGTGCCATCGAAGTCGATGTCGAGATTGATGACCTGCGGCTGCACCTTCGGCGGCGGCGGGTGGCCCTGCGGCAGATCGATCTTGGTCGAGTGGGTCATCACCGGCAGCGTGATGATCAGGGTCACGAGCAACACGAGCATCACGTCGATCAACGGCGTCGTGTTGATGTCTACCATGGGTCCGGCGCCGGACCCGAGATTCATAGCCATGGGTTCAGGACTCCTCGAACGCGCTTGCGCGCGACAAAGCGTGGCTCACTCGGCGCCCGCCATCATTTCGCTGGCGCTCGGTATGCTGATGAACGCAATCTTCACCATGCCGCCGCGCTGCAGCTCGTAGAGCACGTGTCCGATGTACTTGTAGTCCGCGTTGCGATCGCCCCGGATGTGCACGTCCGGCTGAGGAACCTCCACGGCGGCCTGCTCGATCTTCTGCAGCAGCACCCGGTCGCTGGCGATTTCCTCGTCATTCCAGAAGACATTGCCCTGCCGATCTACCGCGATCACGATGGTGCCCGGCTTCGTCCGGGTCGGCACGTTGTTGGCGTGCGGCAGTTTCACCGGCACCGTCTTGGTGATCACCGGGATCGTAATCAAAAAGATGATGAGCAGCACCAGCATGACGTCGACGAGCGGCGTCGTGTTGATGGTTGCCATCACGCCCGGCTCTTCCCCGGAGTCTGATCCGACATTCATCGCCATTTTCGAAAGCTCCTCAGCTCTCTATGCGGCACGCGGCCGCACTACACGCCATCCCTGGCCGGATCACGCGTGCCCGCGCACGATGCGCGGGCACGCGTGGCGGATCCAACGCGGCTCGCCCGGCGGCACGGAGGCCGCCGGGCGTCCGATCGGTTACTTGCGGGCCGCCGCCGCCGCGGGAGCCGTCGCCGGGCGGGCACCGCCCGCACCGCTCCCACCGGTCTCCACGCGCGCACCACTCACCAGGTACGCATGCACGTCGCTCGCGAAGTTGCGAAGCGCATCCTGCAGCACCTTGTTGCGGCCGAGCAGCCAGTTGTAGCCCCAGACCGCCGGTACGGCCGCGAACAGGCCGAGTGCGGTCGTGATCAGCGCTCCGCCGACCGGGCCGGCCACCTTGCCGATGCTCGCCTGACCGGCCAGGCCGATCGCGATGAGCGCGTTCATCACGCCCCAGACCGTGCCGAACAGGCCGACGAACGGCGCCGAGGAGCCGACGGTGGCGAGCAGGCCCAGGCCCTTCTGCAAGCCGCTGTTGATCTGCTCGACCGAGCGCTGCAGCGACATGGTGATCCACTCGTGCAGGTCGATGCGGTCGGTGAGGCGCCCATCGTGGTGCGATATCGCACGCAGGCCGTCCTCGGCGATGGTACGGAACTCGTTGCCCTTCTTCAGCTTCTCCACGCCTTCCTTGATCGAGGGCGCGGCCCAGAACTGCTTCTCGGCCTGTCGGGCCGCCTGTCGCAGTTTGCGCTGATCCCACAGCTTCGTCAGGATGACGTACCAGGAGAGCAAGGACATGAGCAGCAGCAGCAGCATTACGAATTGTATGATGATACCGCCGTGCTCCCACGTGCCGGTAATACCGTAGGGATTGTTGACGGTTGCAACGGTTTGGGTGGCCATAGATTTCCTCAAATCACAAAATAACCGCGTTGGACGATGCGGCGTCGAAAGGCGAAAGACTGCGGAGCATTGAGATCAAGACAAGAATCAAAAGTCGTTGAGCTGGAACTTGATCGGCAGCTGGGTGCAGATCGTGATCGGCTGACCGTTGCGCTTCTCCGGTATCCAGTGACCGGAGGTCGCCCTGGCATAGCGCAGCGCGGCGCGATCGAGACGCGGGCTGCCGGAGGATTTGGAGATGGTCGGAGTGCCGGTCACCTCGCCCCGCGGGCCGATGCAAAGATGCACGTACGCCGTGCCTTCCTCCCCCAGGCGCTGAGAGGCTTGCGGATAATAGTTGTTGGTCGAGGGGAAGCCCGATGACGGGCGCGCCGGAGAATAGGTATAGTGCACCGGCGGCGGGGGCGGCGCCGGCCTTGCGTTGTGCACGACGGTGATGGCGTGCGTCTCCTGAGCGGCCGGCACGTTGATCTGGATGGCCGGCGGCGGCACCTGCACGATCTGCTGCTGCATCTGCGGCGGCGGCGGCGGCGGCGGCTTGATGTGTTTTATGTGCTGCTGAACGATCGTCGTCTTGATCGGCGGCGCGGCGAGCTGGATGGCCCTTTGGGCCAGTCCCGAGGCAAGCAGCCAGATGAGGGCGACGTGCGCCGCGATGATGACGGCGAGCACCGCGGTGCGGCGCGTGAAAAATTGGGTGTCGTGTACGTATGAAGCACTCATATGTGACTGCTGAAGCGTCGCTGTGGCCTGTCCGAAAACACCGGATCGAAATGCAAGCTGCCCACGGTAGCGATCTTTGCACCGGGCCGCAAGCAGCCTGATCCGGACCCGAGCCGGCCGGCGGAGTCTCCCGCCGGGTAATCATATTGTAGGGCACACGCGGGGCGCCCTCCTCGGGCTGGCGCACGTATGACTCAGTCCCCCCTCATTGAAAAGAACTCGCGCCGACCCGAGGGCTGAATGCCGAAGGCGTGCGCCATGCGCATCCTTCGGGATGCGTGGGGCGGAACTGTAACCGCTACCTTGCCCGCTGACAACTGCTTGACGCTCCCATCCAAGGCCCATGACGCAATACGGTAATGCAGAAGGATCCATCGTGGCCTCGACCGGAACGGGCTGGTTTCCGTTACCGACACGGCTCGAAGGACTCCGCGCCGGTCGGACCCATATGGCGGGGACGCAACGCACGGGAAGCCCGCGAGGCTTCGGCGCAGCGCGCCGCCGGCCCAATTGCACATTCGAACGCTCCACCCGGGTCTGTCGCTTGAGCGCATCAATGGCGCGGCGAGCGCCGCCGCGCGCCCGGCCGCAGAGACTCGCCTGCCTCGCGCGCTCTGCGCCATCGGGCACACGCGCGTTGCCGCTCAAGAGCCCGCTCTCTTCACCGGTACTCCTCCCGGGCGCGCCATTGGGGGCCCGGTCTTCACGGAGCGCCACGCGAGGGCGCTCCGTGCTCCCGGGTGCGCACCGGTGCATCGGCTGGGTTTGGCATGGTTGCCCGGTCATGGTCGTGTCTGGATCGGTCGTCTGACGCTCGCTCACGGAAAAGCCCTACGCTGCGCAACCGGCGCAGCCGGCCCGAGCGGAGCTGCGCACTGTGCCCGCCGCCCGTGACACGACGATGACAGATCAGGGGTAGCGCGCTCGGATCAGCCGGTACAGGCTCCTGAGGCACTGGGCTTCGGCGCCCACGGGACGCCCGGGACGCTCCTTCGCGTTCCAGGCATACAGATCGATGTGCATCCAGTCGGTCGGACCGAGGAAGCGCGCAAGAAACAGTGCCGCGATGATCGAGCCGGCAAACGGTGTCGCCGCCACATTGCCGAGGTCCGCGTTTTTGCTTGCGAGCTCCTCCTCGTAGCCCTGCCACAGCGGCAGCGGCCAGACCGGATCGGCCTCCTGCTCGCCCAACCGGCGCAGCTGGTCCGTGAGCTGCGGGCGATTCGAATACACCGCCGGCAGCTCCGGCCCGAGCGCCGTGCGTGCCGCCCCCGTGAGCGTCGCCAGATCGATGATGAGATCGGGACGCTCCTCCTCGGCCGCCGCGAGCGCATCGGCCAGCACCAGCCGGCCCTCGGCATCCGTATTGCCGACCTCCACCGTCAGGCCCTTGCGTGAGCGCAACACGTCCCCCGGCCGGTAGGCCGCCCCACCCACGGCGTTTTCCACCGCCGGGATCAGTACGCGCAGCTGCACGGGGGCCCGCAGACGCATGAGCAGATCCGCGAGCCCGAGCGCACAGGCCGCTCCGCCCATGTCCTTTTTCATGAGCAGCATGGCCGCCGCGGGCTTCAGGTCCAGCCCTCCGGTATCGAAACAAACCCCCTTGCCCACGAGCGTCACCTGCGGGGCGCTGCGCTCGCCCCAGCGCAGATCAATGAGCCGGGGAACACGGGGGCTCGCCGCGCCGACCGCCTGCAGCAACGGAAAGCCCGCCAGCTCCCCGCCCGTCAGCACCTGGCAACGCCCCGCGTGCTCCCGCGCCAGATCGAGCGCCGCCTCGGCGAGCTCCTGCGGCCCCATGTCGTTGGCCGGCGTGTTGATCAGATCCCGTGCCAGCGCGGTGGCCCGCGCCGCCGCAACCGCATACGCGAGGTCGGCCTCATCCGGTGGGATGAGCGCCGCGCGCGCCTTCTCCGAGGCTCCCAGGCGGTAGCGGCTCATGCGGTAGGCGCCCATCAGCCAGCCCAGCACGAAGTGCGTTGCCGCCTGCGCCGGCAGGGGGGTCGCCAGATGCCAGGCCATGGCCGGGAGGCGCTCGGTGAGACCCGCCGCATGCCACGGCGTGAGCGCCTCGAGTCCGGCGAGCGGCCCGAGGCCAAGCACGGCGCCCCCGACGGCCCCTTGCACCGGCAGCGTCAGCACGCGGTGGCGTTCGGCCTGAAAGCCATGCGCGCGCACCCAGCCGCACACCTCGGGGCTCTGGCGCTCGAGCCAGCCGGGCAGCTGCCCCTCCGTAACGATCCACAGCGGCAGGCTCTCTCCGGGATCGGCGCTCAGCAACATGTCGTACATCACCGCAGGAGCATAGCGCCGAAGACGCCCATCCCCAAGGTGCAAAGGCAACCGCGGCCGGCACACGCCTGGCCGGCCGCGGATGGACCTTGACGATGGGCGGGCCGCGGGAGGCGCCGCAGGCGCCCTTCCCAGCATTTGACAAGACCGCGGCGGATGTGCTGACATCCCTCCCCATCCTCTCCAATTTTCAACCCACCCCGCCTCACAGCCGTGCTACCCGCAGCCGACCTGCCGCCTCGCCCTCCGGTGTCCAGTACGCCGGGGGCCTCGCCTGTCCCGCTGCCGGTGCTTCTTATCGGACTGCTGCTCCTTGCGGGCAGCCGGTGCGGGGCCCTCGCGATCCCTTAAGGACTTAAGGCAGAGGCGAGAGAAGAACCAGAACCCCGCACCGGCCCACCGCCGCTGCGGGGTTTTTAGTTTGTGATGGGCTGAATGGGCCTTCGACCCTCCGGCGCGCTGCGCCGGAGGACCCGGGGCCGTTCGGCGGACACTGTGATTTCGACCTGACATCGGGCCCGAGGGCCAATTGGAGAAGCTCAGATGAAGTTGTACTCGCACAAAGACGTCGACAAGAAGGCTCTGCGCGGAGCGCGCATCGCGGTGATGGGCTACGGCAGCCAGGGCCGGGCGCATGCGCTGAATCTCAAGGACAGCGGCTTTGATGTGGTCGTCGGCGTGCGCAAGGGGGGACCGAGCTGGAAGAAGGCGAAGAAGGACGGCCTCGAGGTGGCCGAGCCGGCGGCCGCGGCGCGCGGGGCGGATCTCATCGCCCTCCTCGTCCCGGACCTCGCGCAAAAGGCGCTCTACCAGGGCATCGAGTCCGAGCTCAAGCCCGGGGCGACGCTGCTGTTCGCACACGGATTCAATATTCACTTCAAGCAGATCAAGCCGCGCAAGGACCTCGATGTGGTGCTGATCGCCCCCAAGGGGCCGGGAGACCTGGTCCGCCGCCAGTACCAGCAGGGCCGTGGCGTGCCGTGCCTGATCGCCGTCGCCCAGGATGCCACCGGCAAGGGCCACGCCAGGGCGCTCGCCTATGCGCACGGCATCGGCGGCACGCGCGGCGGGGTGCTCGAGACCACCTTCGCGGAGGAGACGGAGACCGATCTCTTCGGGGAGCAGGCGGTGCTCTGCGGCGGGGCCACGGAACTCGTGGTGCGCGGTTGGGAGACGCTCGTCGAGGCCGGCTACCAACCGGAGGTGGCCTACTACGAGTGCCTGCACGAGCTGAAGCTCATCGTGGACCTGCTGCACGAGGGCGGGATCACGAAGATGCACCAGTTCATCAGCGAGACCGCCAAGTACGGCGACCTGACACGCGGGCCGCGCATCGTCGATGCGCGCGTGAAGCGGGAGATGCGCAAGGTGCTCGGGGAGATCCGGACCGGCAAGTTCGCCCGCCAGTGGATCAAGGAGAACTCCGCCGGACGCAAGCGCTACGAGAAGCTGCTGAAGCGCGACATCGAGCATCCGATCGAGAAAGTGGGCGTCGCGTTGCGCGCCCGCATGCCCTGGCTCAACGATCAGCGCGCCTGAGCGCATCGCGCGCGAGGCGAGGAGGAGCATTCCCATGGCTGCCGAACCTGACCGAGTACTGATCTTCGATACGACGCTGCGCGACGGGGAGCAGGCCCCCGGCTGCAGCATGATGCGGCCGGAGAAGCTGCGCGTCGCCCGCTCCCTCGCCGAGCTCGGCGTCGATGTGATCGAGGCGGGCTTTCCGGCCGCCTCCAAGGGCGATTGGGAGAGCGTGCAGGCGGTCTCGCGCGAGGTGCAGGGGCCTGTCATCTGCGCCCTGGCGCGCTGCACGCGCGAGGACATCGAGCTCGCCGCGCGCGCCCTCGCCGATGCCCCGCGCAGGCGCATCCACGTGTTCCTCGCAACCAGCGCCATTCACCGCCAGTACAAGCTCAACATGGCCGAGGGGGAGATCCTGCGCGCGGCCATCGAGGGTGTGCGCCTCGCCCGTGAGCTGTGCGAGGACGTGGAGTTCTCCCCGGAGGACGCCTCGCGCACCGAGCTCGAGTTCCTCGCCCAGGTGGTCGAGGCGGCGATCGAGGCCGGCGCGGGCACGGTCAACATCCCCGACACCGTGGGGTACACCGTACCGGATGAGTTCGCCGAGCTCTTCCGCTATCTGCGCAAGAACGTCCGCGGCATCGAGCGGATCCGGCTCTCGGTGCACTGCCACGACGATCTCGGCATGGCGGTGGCCAACAGTCTCACGGCGGTGGTGGCCGGCGCACGCCAGATCGAGTGCACCATCAACGGCATCGGCGAGCGCGCCGGCAACTGCTCGCTCGAGGAAGTGGTGATGGCGCTGAAGACCCGCTCGGCGTTCTTCAATGTCACGACCGGCATCCAGACCACGCGGCTCTACCCCGCTTCGCGACTGGTCTCGAGCATCACCGGCATGCCGGTGCCGCGCAACAAGGCGGTGGTGGGCGAGAACGCCTTCGCGCACGAGGCGGGCATCCACCAGCATGGTGTTCTGCGTCACTATTCGACGTACGAGATCATGCGTCCGGAGGACGTTGGGCTATCGCGCAGCCACCTGATCCTGGGCAAGCACAGCGGCCGCCATGCCTTTCGTGAGCGCGTCCGGGCGCTCGGCTTCGAGCTCGAGGAGGCCGACTTCAACCAGGTGTTCGAGGAATTCAAGGCGCTGGCGGATAAGAAGAAGGAGCTGTTCGACGGAGACATCGAGGCGCTGGTGCTGCGCGTGGAGGGCGCGGCGGCAGGTCCGTGGACCTTGCTCGGCCTGGAGACGCACGCCGGCACCGAGGGCCCGGCCACCGCGAAGGTGCGCCTGGGGCACGCCGACGGCCGGCTCATCGAGCGCTCGGCGCAAGGCGATGGACCGGTGGATGGCGCCTTCAAGGCGATTGAAGCGGCGACCGGCGTGGGCGTGATGCTGAGGAAGTTCGAGGTGCGTGGCGTCACGGAGGGCGAGGATGCGCAGGGCGAGGCGGTGGTGTACGTGGAGTACAATCAGCGCACGTACCGGGGCTCGAGCGTGAGCACCAACATCGTGGAGTCCAGCACCAAGGCCTTTCTCGAGGTCATCAACCGCATCGAGCAGGCCGCGGCGGGCACCCGCTCGCGCGAGCGCGCCGGCACCTTGGGCAGCGCCAGCGCGATCTGAAGCGCCTCGAACGGCCCGCAAAGGAGAACCCGCATGCCCATACCGGCCACGCAGCTCATATGGCTCGACGGCAAGCTCGTCCCGTGGGAGCAGGCGACGGTCCATGTCCTGTCGCATGCGCTGCACTACGGCTCCTCCGTCTTCGAGGGCATTCGCGCCTACGAGACCTCCCGGGGCGTGGCCATCTTCCGCCTGCGCGAGCACACGCGCAGGCTCCTCGACTCGGCGAAAATCTATCGCATGACCCTGCCCTTCAGCGTCGAGCAATTGAACGGTGCCTGCCGGCAGGTGCTCGCCGCCAACGGCCTGACCCACGGCGCCTACCTCCGCCCGATCGCCTTTCGCGGCTATGGCGAGCTCGGTGTCGCGCCGAAGAACGAGCCGCCCACGGTGGTGGCGGTGGCCGCGTGGGAATGGGGCAAATACCTCGGTCACGAGAGCGAGGCCCAGGGCGTCGATGTCTGCGTCTCCTCCTGGCACCGCCTCGCGCCCAACACCCTGCCGGCGCTCGCCAAGGCCGGCGGCAACTATCTCTCGAGCCAGCTGATCGGCGCCGAGGCGCGGCGTCTGGGGTTCGATGAGGGCATCGGCCTCGCCTCCGACGGCACCCTGAGCGAGGGCTCGGGCGAGAACCTGTTCTTGGTGAAGGACGGGGTGCTGCTCACCCCGGAGCTCGCTCACTCGGTGCTCGGGGGCATCACGCGCGACACCGTGATGCGCCTCGCCCGCGAGCGCGGCCTCGAGGTGCGCGAGTGCGCCATTCCCCGCGAGCTCCTCTACCTTGCGGATGAGGCCTTCTTCACCGGCACCGCGGTGGAGATCACCCCCATCCGCTCGGTGGACCGGCTGGCGGTGGGCCTCGGCCGCCGCGGCCCCATCACCGAGTCGCTGCAGAAGGCGTTCTTCGGCCTCTTCAGCGGCGAAACGGCCGACAAATGGGGCTGGCTCGATCACGTCAACATGAACGAAAAGGCGCCGGCAGCGGCGGCGGGCGGATGAACGCAACTCCACAAACCCTGTTCGAGAAGGTCTGGCGGGCACATGAGGTGGAGCCGGAGTCGCCCGACACGCCGGCGGTCCTCTACATCGACCTGCACTTGATCCACGAGGTCACCTCCCCCCAGGCCTTCACCGTGCTGCGCCAGAGGGGACTCGGGATCCGCCGGCCGCCGCTCACGTTCGCGACCATGGATCACTCGACCCCCACCCGGACCGAGCAGGTCTTCGGCGGCGCGCCGATCGCCATCGAGGCTGCGGCCCGCCAGGTGCGCGCGCTCGAGACCAACTGCGCCGCCTTCGGCGTCGAGCTTCTGAACCTGCAGCACGCGCAACGTGGCATCGTGCACATCATCGGACCGGAGCTCGGTCTCACCCAGCCCGGCAAGACCGTGGTCTGCGGCGACAGCCACACCAGCACCCACGGGGCGCTCGGGGCGCTCGCCTTCGGCATCGGCACCACCGAGGTCGGGCACGTGCTCGCCACGCAGTGCCTGCTGCAACGCAAGCCGCGCACGCTCGCGATCAATATCAACGGCGCGCTGCCCTCAGGTGTCGGCGCCAAGGATCTGATCCTCGCCATCATCGGCCGGATCGGGGTCGCAGGCGGCACGGGCCAGGTCATCGAATACCGCGGCGACACCATCCGCGCCCTTGACATGGACGGGCGCATGACGGTGTGCAACATGTCGATCGAGGCCGGCGCCCGCGCCGGCATGATCGCCCCGGACGAGACCACCTTCGCCTATCTCGCCGGCCGCCCCCGCGCCCCGCAGGGCGAGCAGTGGGAGCGCGCCGTGCAGCGCTGGCGGCACCTGCCGACCGACCCCGGAGCGCAATTCGACCATGAGGTCGAGATCGACGCCTCCACGCTCGAGCCCATGGTCACCTACGGCACCAACCCCGCCATGGTGATCCCGATCGGGGGCGCGATCCCGCAGCGCGCCGGCGATCCAGTCTTCGAGAAGTCGCTCGCCTACATGGGGTTCGCTCCCGGTCAGCCGATCCGGGAGCATCCGGTGAATGTCGTGTTCGTCGGCAGCTGCACGAATGGACGGCTGTCGGACCTGCGCCTCGCCGCCTCGCTCCTTCGCGGCCGCAAGGTCGCATCCGGCGTGCAGATGCTGGTGGTGCCGGGCTCCCAGCAGGTCAAGCGCCAGGCCGAGGCCGAGGGCCTGCACCGCGTCTTTCTCGAGGCCGGCGCCGAGTGGCGCGAGTCCGGGTGCTCGATGTGCCTCGGCATGAACGGGGACCTGGTCGGCAAGGGGCAGTACGCCGTCAGCACCAGCAACCGCAATTTCGAGGGCCGACAGGGCATCGGCGCCCGCACCCTGCTCGCCAGTCCCCTGACCGCCGCGGCCTGCGCCGTGCGCGGCCGCGTGACCGATCCGCGCGAGCTCATGTGATCGAGTCGAGCCCCAGACGAGGAGTTGATGCAGTGAAGCCGATCCGAACCCTGCGCTCGCGCACCGCGGTGCTCGCGGTGAGCGACATCGACACCGATCAGATCATCCCGGCGCGATTCCTGACCACCACCACGCGCGAGGGGCTCGGCAAGCACCTGTTCGCCGACTGGCGCTACGGACCCGACGGCGCACCGAAGACCGACTTCCCGCTGAACCGCCCGCAGGCCGAGGGCTGCACCATCCTCGTCGCAGGCAATAACTTCGGCTGCGGCTCCTCGCGCGAGCACGCTCCCTGGGCGCTGACCGATTACGGCTTTCGCGCCGTGGTGAGCACCCAGATCGCCGACATCTTCCGCAGCAACTCGCTCAAGAACGGCCTGGTGCCCGTCATTGTCGATCCCGCAACGCATCGTTGGCTGCTCGAGAACGCCGGCGCCGAGGTGAGCATCGACCTCGAGACCACGACGCTGACCCTTCCCACCGGCCAGGCGACGCGTTTTGCGCTCGAGCCCTTCGCGCGCTACTGCCTGATGAACGGCGTCGATGAGCTCGGATTCCTCCTCGGTCGCGAGGCGCGGATCGCCGCGTATGAAGCACACGCAGGGATCGCATGAAGGCGAAGATCGCCGTCCTGCCCGGCGATGGCATCGGGCCCGAGGTCATCGCCGAGGGCTTGCGCTGCCTGCGCGCCCTCGCCGAGCGCCACGGTCACGAGCTCACCCTCACCGAGCTGCCCTTCGGGGGAGCCGCGATCGATCTCACCGGCAACCCGCTGCCCCGGGACACACTCGAGGCATGCCTGCGCGCCGACGCGGTGCTGCTCGGCGCCATCGGCGGCCCCAAGTGGTCGGCACCCGAGGCCAAGGTGCGCCCCGAGCAGGGGCTGCTCGGGCTGCGCAGCGCGCTCGGCGTGTACGCGAACCTGAGGCCCGTCCGGGTCCACCCCGCCCTGCTTGGCGCCTCCACCCTCAAGCCGGAGGTGCTCGAGGGGGTGGATCTCGTCTTCGTCCGTGAGCTGACGGGAGGGATCTATTTCGGGGAGAAACGCCGCGAGCCCCAGTCGGCCACCGACGTCTGCACCTACACGGTGGCGGAGATCGAGCGCATCGTGCGCGCCGCGGCGCGCCTCGCGCACAAGCGCCGCCGCAAGCTCGTCTCCATCGACAAAGCGAACGTGCTCGAGACCTCGCGCCTGTGGCGGGAGGTCGCCACGCGGATCGTGCGCACGGAGTTTCCGCAGATCACGCTCGAGCACATGCTGGTCGACTCGGCCGCCATGCACCTGATCCGCCGTCCGAGCGACTTTGACGTGCTGGTCACGGAGAACATGTTCGGCGACATCCTCACCGATGAGGCCTCGATGCTCGCCGGCTCGCTCGGGCTGCTGCCGTCGGCCTCCCTCGGAGAGGGCACGCGGGGGCTGTACGAGCCCATCCACGGCTCGGCCCCGGATATCGCCGGCCGCGGCATCGCCAATCCCTGCGGGACGCTGCTCAGCGTGGCGCTCCTGCTGCGGCACTCGCTGGGGCTCGAAGGCGAAGCGGCCGCGCTCGAGCGCGCCGTGTCGGAGGCGATCGCGCAGGGGGCGCGCACGCCGGACATCGCAGCCAAGGGCGCAAGCGCACTCTCGACCCGGGAAGTCGGGGACGCGGTGTTGGCAAAGCTCTGACCGCCGCGGGGCGGTTCGCGAGCGCGCTCAGCCGGCCGCGCCGTGCAGGAACGCCCACACGACCACCGCGGCCATGACCACCACGTACACCCGCAGCCCCCAGAACACCGCCTGCTGCAGGGACGTCAGCCGGGTCCGACGCACCTGCGCGAGCGGCTCGTACCAGCGCTCCTGCTCGATCACCCGGCGGATGTCCTGCGGTTGAAAATCGCGCAGCTCCTTCATGCTCATCCTCCGAAGGCGTGCGGAAACAGCGTGACGACCCCGTACAGGCTGTTGCAGACGATGAGCCCGATCATGATGGCGATCGAGATCGCGTTTCGCCGCGGGGAGTTCACGTGCTCGCCCATCAGCTCCCGGTCATTGAGCAGCAGCAGCAGAAACAGCATGGCCGCGGGCATGAACACGGTGGCGATGACCTGCACGCTGAGGTTGAGGAAACCGAGATTGAGCCCCGGAATCATCACCAGCACCGCCGCAACCGCGGTGCCCGCCACCGCAGGCAGGTAGAACCCGAGCGCCTGCCGCGCCGCCGCATTGAGCGAGCGGTCGATGCCGAAGGCCTCCCCCACCGCCCAGGCGCTGCTCGCCGTGATCACGATGGATGCGATGAGGCCCGCCTCCATCAGGCCGAGCGCGAAGAGAGCCATCATGTCCTCGCCGAGCCGGGCGCGGATCGCGCCGAGGATGCTCTGCGCATCGAGCTGCTGCGAGCCCGGGGCGCCCTTGAGAATCCCCGCCGCGAGCACGATCAGCGCCATGGCGACGACCACCATGCCGATCACGCCGAGCATCAGGTCGCGCCGCCCGGCGCGGATGTCCTGCGAGAGCAATCCCTTGTCCACCACGCAGGACTGCTGGAAGAACAGCTGCCAGGGCGCGATCGTCGTGCCGATGTTGGCCGAGATCAAAACGAGGAACGTCAAGGAGAGGAAGCCTCCCGGGACCGCCCATCCCGCTCCGGCGAAGGCGAGCGCCACGGCGTGCCAGTGGGGATGAGAGAGCAGCGCGAGCGGTACGAAGACGAGGTTGAACGCCGCGACGAAGAGCGAGATGCGCTCCCAGGTCCAGTAGCGCAGGAACACCAGCACGACGATGACAAAGATCAGAGCCGCCGGCACCGTGAGCCACGCCGGCAGGCCCAGCGCCTCACCGCCCAGGCGGATCCCGATGAACTCGGTCATCAGGGTCAGCACGTTCGCCACGATCAGATCGATGAGGGAGAACCAGCCCCAGAAGGGGCCGTAGCGCTTCCAGATCAACTCCGCATGGCCGCGTCGGGTGACCGCGCCCAGGCGCACCGTCATCTCCTGCACCACGTAGGCCACGAAGCCGAGGAGGATCATCAAGGGCAGAAACAGCCCGAGCCCATAGGCGGCGCCGGTCTGCATATAGGTGATCACGCCCCCCGCGTCGTTGTCACCCAGCATGACGAGCACGCCCGGCCCGAGCAGCGCGAGCGCGAGGGCGAGACGGCCGCGCCAGTTCGTGGCGTCGCGGTGCAGCTCCGCCAGGTGCAACCGGTCGCGCAGGCGGTGCTCCAGTCCCTCCGGAATCGGCGGGCAATCGGCGCACGCGCGAAACTCGCGCCGCTCGAGCTGCGCATTCATGCGCAGCCTCCATCGGCCATTTGCCGGCTCATCGAGTCCGGCCGCATCGCGGCTTTGCGGTTCGTGATCATGATCCACCACCCTCGGGCGCCGGCGATCCGCCGGGTACTCTCCCTCGCGGCAGCGGACGCACGGTTTGCCGCATCGCTCCCTCAGCGAGGCGAAGACGTGACAACACGCACACTCCGCAAGCCGGAGTGCGCTGCCATGGAGAAGGAAACGGGTGGTGACGGAGCCGGTCGGCGCGGGAAAGCGCCGCCGGCATTTAGCGCCTCAGCGGTCTGCCGCGGTGCTCTCCCCCGGGGCCAGACCTGCCGAGCGCGGACCGTCGCCCGGAGCGCGACGCCTGCCACCACTCGTACAACCACTGTCCAACTGGGGGAAACCTCATGGGCTCAAATGACGGCGCGCACCCTACCGTGCGCGCCGCTCAAAGTAAATAGGCGGGACGAGATACGTGACGTGAGGCAACCGCCCGCTTCCTCGCGCGCCGACATCGAGCCGGCCCTGACACAAGGAGCACCGTCGCGTGACTTTGGTCAGCCGGCCCGCGCTGCGCGCCCCAGAGCGGCCGCGAGGTCGGCCCGAAGATCCTCCAGCGCCTCGATGCCCACCGACAGCCGGATGAGGCCGTCGACGAGCCCCGCCTTGTGCCGCGCGGCCGGATCCATCGCCGCGTGCGTCATGGTGGCCGGGTGCGCCATCAGGCTCTCCACGCCCCCAAGTGACTCCGCGAGCGAGAAGTACTCGAGGCCCGTCGTGAAGGCGCGCACCGCCTCGAGTCCCCCGGCCAGCTCCAGCGTGACGATTGCGCCGAAGCCGCGCTGTTGACGCCGCGCCACTTCGTGCCCGGGATGACCCGGCAGGCCCGGATAGTAGACTCGCGTGACCGACCTCTCGGTGCTCAGCCACTCGGCGAGCGCCTGGGCGTTGCGGCCATGGTGATCGAGGCGCGCATGCAAGGTGCGCAGCCCCCTCAAGGTGAGAAAACTGTCAAACGGCGAGCCGGTGAGCCCGAGGCAGTTGGCCCACCAGGCGAGCTCCTGGTGCACCGCCTGATCCCGCGCGATGACCGCCCCGCCGACCACGTCGCTGTGGCCGTTCAAGTACTTGGTCGTCGAGTGCACGACCAGATCCGCGCCGAGCGACAGCGGCTGTTGCCACGCCGGGGAAAGAAAGGTGTTGTCGACCGCGACCTTTGCGCCCGCGGCGTGCCCGAGCGCCGCGAACCGCTCGATGTCGGTGATCCTCAGCAGCGGGTTGCTCGGCGTCTCGATCCACAGCAGCGCGGTGGGAACGGCGAGCGCAGCCTCGACGGCGGCCACGTCGCGGAAGTCCACGAACTGCACCTGCCGCTCGCCCCGTCGTCCCCAGGCATCGAACAGGCGGTAGGTTCCTCCGTAACAGTCGTGCGGCGCGAGGATCCGGGCGCCCGCCGGGAGGAGATAGCCGACGACGGTGATCGCCGCCATGCCGGTCGCGGTGACCACCGCGCCCGCTCCGCCCTCGAGCCCGGCGAGCGCCGCGCCGAGCAGGTCACGGGTCGGATTGCCCGAGCGGGTGTAGTCGTACTGGCCTTTCTCGCCGAAGCCGCGGAACGCGAACGTGGAGGTGAGGTGGATCGGCGGCACGACGGCGCCGGTGCTCTCATCGGACTCGAGGCCCGCGCGGACGGTCCGGGTGATCTGGGCGGGGTGGCGGTTGGGTTGACTCATATGGTCCTACGTTGTTTTCACAGTCGGCACGCTCCCTCGAGCGTCTCTACGTCACAGTGCTATTTTGCGTGAGGATTCCGGCTCAGTGGCTGTCGAGCGCCGCGGCGAACACGCCGTGCAGCTGTTGGGATTCCTTCAGGAAGGCGTCGTGGCCGTAGATCGAGGAGATCTCGTGCAGCCTCGCCGAATGCAGCCGCGCGACCATGCCCCGCACGTCCGCCAACGGCACCAGCAGATCCTCGCGCACGGCCACCGCGGCCGTGGGCACGCAGATGCGGGCCGCCTCGACGCGGTGCAGATCGATCGACTCGGACAGACAGAGGAAGGCCTCGGGACAGTGCCGCTCGGCGTAGTCGTTGCCACGGGCGCTGAGATAGCGCTCCACGGGAAGGCGGAAGCGGCCATCCTCCCATGCGGGCAGTCCCTCGAAACGGGCCAGGAATTCCTCCCCGGTGCGGTAGGTCGACATGGCGAGCGCCCGGGCAAGAGCCAGGGCCTCGCGGGCCCGGCCGCTCTCGATTCCGAAGCGCACGATGTCCCGCTGCACGCATCGCCAGGCGGTGCCGAGCGGATGCGGACGGTCCGTCGCGCACAGCACGATCAGCCGGCCGACCCGCTCGGGGTGGCGCTCGCCGAAGGCGAGCGCCACCATCC
Organism: Pseudomonadota bacterium; assembly: GCA_021805865.1. Lineage (GTDB taxonomy): Bacteria > Pseudomonadota > Gammaproteobacteria > Steroidobacterales > Steroidobacteraceae > 13-2-20CM-66-19. The sequence goes on along the minus strand of JAJZDX010000019.1, from coordinate 77,539 downwards.
CGCCATAGGAGCCCCCGGCAATGGCGCGCAGCGATCTCACGCCCAGGTGATCGATGAGGCGCAGCAGGATATCCGCCTGATCGTAGGTGGAGATGGCGGGGAAAGCCTGACCCGCCTCGGGACCGGTGGTCTCGCCACTGCCGCCGAGGTAATCGAAGCTGAGAACACGATAGCGCCCGGTGTCGAGCGGGCGCCCGGCACCAACCACCTCCCGCCACCAGCTCTGGCGGGGCTGCTCCGTCAGGCACACACGCCGGTTCGCCGAAATGCCGCCGAGCGCGCAGACCACGGGGGCGTCGGCCGGGCCCACCATCCGCCAGGCCACCCGCACCGGGAACAGCCGTCCCCCGTGGTGCAGCGGGAATTCTCCAGGGATCTCGAAGACGCCCTCACAGGCCGGCAGGGACGGCAGATGCGCCTCGAATCCCGCAAGATCCGAGGCTTCGGCTAAGGCGTTCATGGATGGTGGCTCCGCATTCCTCTCTCGGCCTCACCGAGTTCCCCTGCGGAGCGCCCGCCGGGATCCGGCGGGTTGCCACGACCTTCTCCGCGACGCCGTGGCGCGCGGAGCTTCATGGATCGCTCATCTGTCGATCCGACCGCCCGAGGCACCCGGATCGCAGGAGTTGGCACCATGACAGGGTGGTTAAGCCTGGCGGTTGCCCCGGCGTCTAAGGGCCTATCCCTCAGCCGGTCTCGATGAGTGCCGCCAGTGTAGGCGGCGGCCGGGCGGGCGGTCAAGCGGCTCGCGCCGGCGTCCCTGTCTTGGTGCGCCCGGGTGGCTCCACTCTATCCATCCTGCTCCTCGGCCACGGCACTTCGCTTCCCGGGCGGGGGATGGCGCCGGTCGTTTCCTTATGGTAATGTACTAGCACGCTATTACATTGACAGGCCATGAAGACCCATCGCAGCCTCAGTCCCCGCCAGGAGGCGCTCGCCGAGCGCAACCTGTACGCCGCCATCGCCGCCCTGCGCAACGCCGAGGAGGTCCGCGCGTTCTTCCGCGACTTGTGCACTCCCGCCGAGCTGCAGGCCATGGCGGATCGCTGGTCGGTCGTGGACTACCTCGGGCGAGGCATGCCGTATCGCGAAATCCACAGCCTCACGGGTGTCAGCGTCACGACCATCGGGCGGGTGGCGCGCTTTCTCGCCGCGGGCAACGGCGGCTACGGGCTCGTGGCCCAGCGTCTCGGGAAATGGCATCTGCACGCCGCGCGCGCCGCGCGCGCCGCCGCGGCGGACAGTGCGCGGCCGGGCAGCGGGAATGAGCGGCGGGAGTCGGAGCATGGATGAGCCGCGCCTGAAACTCGCCATTCAGAAATCCGGGCGCCTCACCGATCCCTCGCTCGATCTGCTCACGCGCTGCGGCCTGAAGATCTCGCGCGGCAAGGACCAGCTGCTCGCCTTCGGCGAGAACATGCCGCTCGATGTGCTGTTCGTGCGCGATGACGACATTCCCGATCTGGTGCAGGAGGATGTCTGTGATCTGGGGCTCGTGGGATTGAACGTACTGGAGGAAAAGCGCCTGGAGCTCGCCGCCCGCGGCCACCCGGTGCGCTTCGTGCAGGTCCGCAAGCTCGAGTTCGGCCGCTGCCGGCTGTCCCTCGCGGTGCCCCAGGGCACCTCGTTCGAGGGAGCCTCCAGTCTGCGCGGCAAGCGCATCGCCACGACCTACCCGTTCCTCCTCGAGAGCTACCTGCGCGAGCGCGACGTTCGCGCCGAGATCGTCACGCTCTCGGGCGCGGTGGAGATCGCCCCGCGCCTCGGCAGAGCCGATCTCATCTGCGACCTGGTCTCCACCGGCTCGACGCTGCAGGCCAATCACCTGCGCGAGGTCGAGACCGTGCTCGAGAGCCACGCCGTGCTCATCCGCACGCCGCTTGCCCTGCCGCCGCTGAAGGACGAGTGGGTGGAGCGGCTGCTGATGCGCATCGACGGCGTGCAACAGGTGCGCGAGAGCAAGTACATCGTGCTGCACGCCCCGCGGGCCGCCCTGGCGGAGATCCGCAAGCTCCTGCCCGGCAGCGAGTCCCCGAGCATCATCCCGCTCGAGGGCTTCCCCGACAAAGTGGCCGTGCATGCGGTGTGCCGCGAGAATGTGTTCTGGGAAACGCTCGAGAGCCTGAAGAAGGCCGGCGCCAGCGCACTGCTGGTGTTGCCCGTCGAGAAGATGCTGACCTGAGGAGCCCCTGACCCTATGCGTATCCTTGCGTGGGACTCGCTCTCGGAGAAAGAGCGCAGAAGTGCTCTCGAGCGGCCCGTGCAGCAATCGCGGTCGGACATCGACGCGGTCGTGCGCGAGGTCATCACCGACGTTCGTGCCGGCGGTGATGCGGCACTGCGTGCCTACACCCGCAGGTTCGACGGCGTAGAGATCGACACCCTCGCGGTGAGCGCACGGGAGTTTGAGCAGGCGCGCCGGGCGCTGAGCGCCGGGCAGCTCGGCGCGATCGAGCGGGCCATCGAGAATGTCGAGCGCTTTCACCGCGCCCAAGGGCTCGAGCCCCTCGCCCTCGAGATCAGCCCCGGCGTGCGCTGCGAGCGCATCCTGCGCCCGATCGGCGCCGTCGGATTGTATGTGCCCGCGGGATCCGCGCCCCTGCCTTCGGCCGTCGTGATGCTCGCCGTGCCGGCGCGCATCGCGGGCTGCCCGCGCCGCATCTTGTGCACGCCGCCCGATCGCAGCGGCGCGGCGAGCCCGGCGGTGCTGGCGGCCGCCGAGCTCTGCGGCGTCGGGTCGGTGTTCAAGGTCGGCGGTGCGCAGGCCATCGCCGCCCTCGCCTACGGCACCGAGTCCATCCCCAAGGCCGACAAGATCTTCGGCCCGGGCAACGCCTGGGTGACCGCCGCCAAGCAGGCCGCTGCGGCCGACCCGCAGGGGGCGGCCTGCGACATGCCCGCCGGCCCCTCAGAGGTCATGGTGATCGCCGATGAATCGGCCGAGGCGCAATTCGTCGCCTCCGATCTGCTCGCCCAAGCCGAGCACGACGTGAACGCTCAGGCCATCCTGGTCACGGACAGCCCCGCGCTCGCGCACGCCGTGAGCGCCGCGGTCGATGAGCAGGCACGCGGCCTGTCACGGCGCGCGATCCTCGAGAAATCCCTCGCCGCGAGCCGCTGCATCCTCGTCCGCGACCTCGACGCCGCAGCCGAGGTGGCCAACGAGTATGCCGCCGAGCATCTGATCCTCGAGGTGCGCGCACCGCGCGCCATGTTGGCGAAGATCGTGAACGCCGGCTCGGTGTTTCTCGGTGCCTGGTCGCCGGAGCCGATGGGCGATTATTGCTCGGGCACCAACCACGTGCTGCCGACCTACGGCTACGCGCGCTCCTACAGCGGGCTCTCGGTGCTCGACTACCTCAAGCGCATCACGGTCCAGGAGCTCACGCCCGCGGGCCTGCTCGGGCTCGGCCCCACCGCCGTGACGCTCGCACGGATGGAGGGACTCGATGCGCACGCGGCCGCCGTGACCCGGCGGCTCGATGCGCTGCGCGCGCGGCAGCCCGCCGGGGCTTCAGGCTCATGAGCTGGGTGGCGCAGCTCGCGCGGCCGGACATCCTCGCGCTGAAAGTCTACGAGCATGCCGCCTGGCGGCCGCAGCTCGAGCGGCTGCACGCCAACGAGCTGCCCTGGAGCCCGGCGGGCGCCGATCCTCGCACCGAGGTCAACCGCTATCCGGAGCCTCAGCCCCGGGCGCTCATCGAGCGGCTGGCCGCGCTCTATGGCGTCGCGGCGGACTCGGTGCTCGTCGGCCGAGGGAGCGATGAGGCCATCGATCTGCTCTGCCGCGCGTTCTGCCGCGCCGGACAGGACGCGGTGCTTCTCTGCCCGCCGACCTTCGGCATGTACTCGGTGTCGGCCCGCATCCAGGGAGCCCGGGTGCTCACCGCGCCGCTTTCCATGGAGCACGGCTTTGCGCTCGATGTGCCGCAGCTGCTCGAGCGCTGCACGCCCGACACCAAGCTCGTCTTTCTCTGCTCGCCCAACAATCCCACGGGCAATCTGCTCGAGGAGCAGGCGATGCTGCGCATCGCGCGAGCGCTCGCGGGCCGTGCAATCGTCGTGGTGGACGAGGCCTACGTGGAGTTCGCCGGGCGGCCGAGCCTCGCCCGCCTCCTCGGGGAGCTGCCGAACCTCGCGCTGCTGCGCACGCTCTCGAAGGCCTACGGCCTCGCCGGCGCGCGTTGCGGAGCGCTGCTCGCCGATCCCGAGGTCATCCGCCTGCTGCGCAAGATCATTCCTCCCTACGCCATTGCGAAGCTGACCTTGGATGCGGTGCTCTGCCGGCTGGCGCCCGAGGCGCTCGCCGAGGGCAAGGAGCAGCTCGCCACGGTGCTCGCCGAGCGCGCGCGGCTCACCAGGGCGCTCGCCGGGCTGCCTCGGGTGCGGCGCGTCTGGCCGAGCGACTCCAACTTCATCCTCGCGGAGTTCGACGATGCCGGCGCGGCGCTCGAGCAGGGCTGCCGGGCGGGGCTGCTGGTGCGCGACGCCCGCGGCTATCCGGGGCTCGGCCGGGCGCTGCGCATCACCATCGGCACCGCGCAGCAGAACTCACGCCTGCTCGAGGCCTGGTCATGAGCTCGCCCGCCGCGACGCTGTTCGTCGACCGGGATGGCACGCTCGTCGAGGAGCCGCCGGATCACCAGGTCGATGCGCTGGAGAAAGTGCGCTTCATGCCCGGTGTATTCGCGGCCCTCGCCCTGCTCAGGCGCCGCGGCTACCGCCTCGTCATGGTGACCAACCAGGACGGGCTCGGCACCCCCTCCTTTCCGCGCCAGAGCTTCGAGACAGCGCAGCAGTTCATCCTCGAGGCGTTCCGCTCGCAGGGAATCGAGTTCGAGGAGGTGTTCGTGTGCCCGCATACCCCGCACGAGGGCTGCGAGTGCCGCAAGCCCGGAACCGCCCTGGTGCGCGAGTACCTGCGGGCGAACGCCGTGGACCTGGCGGGGAGCGCGGTCGTCGGAGACCGGGATACCGACCTCGCGTTCGCCCGCAACCTCGGCGTGCGCGGGTTGCGCGTGTGCCGCGAGGGCTCCTTGGAACAGACCTGGCCGGCGATCGTGCAGACACTGACGGCGCGGCGCGCCCGGGTGAGACGCCGGACGAAGGAGACCGACATCGAGGTCGGCGTCGACCTGGATGCGGCCGCTCCGGTGAGCATCGACACCGGCATCGGTTTCTTCGACCACATGCTCGAGCAGCTGGCGAGGCACGGCGGCTTCGCCCTCGAGCTCTCCTGCCGGGGCGATCTGAAGATCGACGAGCATCATACGGTGGAGGACTGCGCTCTGGCGCTCGGCGAGGCGCTGAGACACGCGCTCGGCGCGAAAATCGGCATTGCCCGCTACGGCTTCCTCCTGCCGATGGACGAGGCGCTCGCGCAGGTGGCGATCGACCTCTCGGGCCGGGCCTTCGCCCAGTTCACCGGCCGCTTCACCCGGGAGGCCGTGGGCGGCCTGCCCACCGAGCTGGTGCCGCATTTTTTCAGATCGCTCGCGGACTCCCTCGGCGCGGGGCTGCACCTCAGCGTGGCCGGGGAGAACACGCATCACATGATAGAAGGGTGCTTCAAGGGCGTCGGGCGGGCGCTGCGACAGGCCTTCCGCCGCGAGAGCGAGGAGCTGCCGAGCACCAAGGGTGTGCTGTGATGGACGCCGCCATCATCGACAGCGGCGGTGCGAACCTCGCCTCGCTCCAGTTCGCCTTCGAGCGCCTCGGCGCAAAGACGCGGGTGACGGCCGATGCCCGCGAGATCGCCGCCGCTCCCCGTGTCGTGCTGCCCGGCGTCGGCTCTGCCGCGGACGCCATGGAGCGGCTGCGCCGCAGCGCAATCGACACTCTCCTGCCCACGCTCACCCAACCGGTCCTCGGGATCTGCCTCGGGATGCAGTTGCTGTTCGAGCGCTCCGAGGAAGGCTCGACGCCCTGCCTCGGCATCCTGCCCGGGCAGGTGCGGCGGCTGACGGCCGCTGCGGGACGCCCGGTGCCGCACATGGGCTGGAACCGGCTCGAGGACTGCAAGGCCGATCCGCTGCTCGCGGGGCTTGCGCCGGGCACGTACTTCTACTTCGTGCACGGCTATGGCGTGCCCGTCTGTGAGCTGACGGTGGCGCCGGTCGAGTACGGCGGGACGCTCTCGGCGGTGGTGCGGCAAGGCAACTTCTGGGGCGTGCAGTTTCATCCCGAGCGCTCGGCCGCGAGCGGCGCGCGGCTGCTCGGCAACTTCCTGAGCCTGTAGAGCCGGCCTCATTCATGAACGATTCGCTGACATCCCCTGCGGGCCGCTCCCTCCGCTAGCATCTGACTCATGTTGCTCATTCCCGCCATCGATCTGCGCCAGGGCCGTTGCGTGCGCCTCTTCCAGGGCGACTTCGAGGCCGAGACGCGCTATCCATACGAGCCCGCCGAGCTGCTCGAGCACTACCGCTCTCTCGGGGCTCTTTGGCTGCACGTGGTCGATCTCGACGGTGCGCGCGAGGGCGCGCCCGCCAACCGCGAGCTGATCGCTGCGCTCGCCGCCCGGGGCGGGGTGCGCCTGCAGGTGGGCGGCGGCATCCGCCGCCGCGAGGCGATCGAGGAGCTGCTTTCGGCCGGAGTCGAGCGCGTGGTGATCGGCAGCGCCGCGGTGGAAAGCCCCGGGGACGTGCTCGAGTGGATCGGCCGCTTCGGTCCCGAGCGGCTCTGCCTGGCGCTCGATGTGCGCCTCGACGGGCAAGGTGAGCCACAAGTGCGCACGCGCGGCTGGCGCGAGGGCGGCGCACAGAGCCTTTGGGACGTGCTTGCGTTGTATCCGCCCGGGAGCGTCCGGCACGTGCTGTGCACCGACATCGAACGCGACGGCGCGCTCGCCGGCCCCAATTGCGGGCTCTACAGCGCCGCGGTGGCTCGCTTTCCCGACATCGCCTGGCAGGCCTCCGGCGGCGTACGCGAGGCCGGCGACCTCAAGACGCTGGCCGAAGTTGGAGTCGCAGCGGCCGTCAGCGGCAAGGCGCTGCTCGAGCGGCGGATCTCTCCCGAGGAGTTACGACCATTCTTGCCCGACGCATCATCCCCTGCCTAGACGTCCGCGACGGCCAGGTCGTCAAGGGCGTGCGCTTCCGCGATCACCGGGTCGTCGGGGACATCCTGGAGCTCGCCTCACGCTACCGCGACGAGGGCGCCGATGAGCTGGTGTTCTACGACATCACCGCCAGTCCCGAGGGGCGCTCGGTCGATCGAGACTGGGTGGGGCGTGTCGCCCGCGTGCTCGATATTCCGTTCTGCGTCGCCGGCGGCATCCGCTCCGTGAGCGAGGCGGAGGCGGTGCTCAACGCCGGCGCGGAGAAGATCTCCGTCAACTCCCCCGCCCTCGCCGACCCCTCGCTCATCGACCGGTTGAGCCGGCGCTTCGGATCGCAGTGCGTGGTGGTCGGCATCGACAGCGGGCGCGCGAGCGAGGGCTACCGCGCCCACCAGTTCACGGGCGATCCGGGACGCGCGCGCGAGTCGGGCCGCGATGTGCTGCAATGGGCGCGGGAAGTGCAGGAGCGCGGCGCGGGCGAGATCGTGCTCAACTGCATGGGCAGCGACGGAGTGCGCCGTGGCTACGACATCGAGCAGCTGCGCGCCGTACGCGCCATCTGTCAGGTGCCGCTCGTGGCCTCGGGGGGCGCCGGCGAGATCGGACATTTCGCGGCCGTGTTCCGCGAGGCCGGCGTCGATGCGGCGCTCGCAGCCAGTGTGTTTCACTCCGGCGCCATCGCCATCCCGGATCTGAAGCGCGAGCTGCGCTTCGCAGGCATCGAGGTGCGGCCTTGAGTCACATCGGATTCTCCGCCCACGCGCTCAGCGCGGCGGATGTCGATCGGCTCGACTTCGAGAAGATGAACGGGCTGCTGCCGGCGGTGGTGCAGGACGGCGGCGGCGCGGTGCTCATGCTCGGCTACATGAACCGCGAAGCGCTGATTCAGACGTTCGCGCGGGCCCGGGTGGTGTTCTTCAGCCGCAGCCGGGGGCGCCTGTGGGAGAAAGGCGAGACCTCGGGCAACACGCTCGATCTGGTGTCGGTGCGAGCCGACTGCGACGGCGATGCGCTGCTCGTCACCGCCCGGCCTCGCGGCCCGGTATGCCACCTCGGCACCGCCACCTGCTTCGGCGCGCAAAGGCCGGCCGCAGCGCCCCTCGCGTTTCTCGGGGAGCTGGAATCGGTGATCGCGCAGCGGATCGCGGATCGTCCCGAGGGCAGCTACACCGCGCGCCTGTACGGTCAGGGGTTGAAGCGGATGGCGCAGAAGGTCGGCGAGGAAGGGCTGGAAGTGGCGCTGGCTGCCGTTGCCGAGACGGAGGAGAAGCTCATCGGCGAGTCCGCGGACCTCCTCTACCACCTGCTGTTGCTGCTCCGCAGCCGGGGCCTGTCGCTCGAGCGCGTGGCGGAGGAGCTTGCATCGCGGCACGCCGGCCAACGCTGAGGGGGGCGAGCCCGCCGGTCACACCGCCTCAGGCGATGCCTCCTCCCGTGAAGGACCCGGCTCAGCGCCTGCGCAAGTCCATCCATCCGCTCTGTCGGGTGCCTGCCCACTCCGGGGCGCTCTGGACCTTGCTGCGCTCGAAGGATTCCCTCTGGTCGAACGCCTCCCGCGCGGCGTCGAGCTCGGCGATATGGCTCTGCGCCCATTTGGCGAGCTGGGTGACCGGCTCACGCAAAGACTGGCCGAGAGGAGTGAGCTCGTACTCGACCTTGGGCGGCACGACCGGGTAAACCGTCCGCTTCACCAGCCCGTCGCGCTCCAGCCCGCGCAGGCACAGCGTCAGCATTCGCTGAGATATTCCGCCAATGGCGCGCTTCAGCTCCGAGAAGCGCCGCGGCCGCTCGGTCAGCATGATGATGATGAGGACGCTCCACTTCTCCCCGACCCGCGCCAACACCTGGCTGATCTTCGGGCATTCCGTGCTCGCGAGCGCATCCTGCCCATGGGTTACATCGGTTTCACTCTGTCGCATCGCTGTGCCTTCTTGTGCCCCGCCCCTCGACGCTTACATACTTAGCCTCGGTAATCGTTTTATACCATATCGAGGTCCCCCATGAAACTCCTGCACGTCGACGCCAGCATTCTCGGCCAGAATTCGGTCAGCCGCCAACTGAGCGCGGCCATCGTCCAACGCCAGCGCGAGGCCCATCCGGGCATCGAGGTACGCTACACCGATCTTGGCGCAGAGCCCATCGGACATCTGACCGGAGCGCACTTGGCGGCCGCCCAGGGCGCCACCCCGGAGTCCCCGTCCCTGCTCGAGGACCTCGCGCGCGGCGGCAGGGCGCTCGAGGACTTTCTCGCGGCCGACATCGTCGTGGTGGGTGCGCCCATGTACAACTTCTCGGTCTCCTCGCAGCTGAAGGCCTGGATCGACCGGATCGCGGTCGCCGGCAGGACTTTCCGCTACACGGAAAAAGGTCCCGAGGGGCTCGCCGGCGCGAAGAAGGTGATCATCGCCTCCTCCCGCGGCGGATTCTACGGCCCGCAGTCCCCCGCCTCGTTCCTCGATCACCAGGAGAGCTACCTGCGCGGCATCCTCGGCTTTCTCGGTATCACCGATCTGACATTCGTGCGGGCCGAGGGGCTCAACGTCAGCGCCGATCAGCGCCAGGCGGCGATCGAGGCGGCCACCGCCGAGGTGGCCCGGCTCGCCGCCTGAGCGCCGCCCGCAACGCCAGCGCACACCACCCCCGAGGAGATTCCCATGAGTACTTCATCCACCCGAGGCATCGCCCGGCTCGTGCGCGGCATGCCGACCTCGGACGGGGCCGGCGTCAAGCTGACGCGCGTGATCGGCCAGGGACAGCTCCCCGACCTCGATCCCTTCCTGATGCTCGATGAGTTCGGCACCGACGATCCCGGGGATTACATCGCCGGCTTCCCGGACCATCCACACCGCGGCTTCGAGACGGTTACCTACATGCTCGATGGGCGCATGCGCCACCGCGACAATCACGGCCACGAGGGCGTGCTCGTGCCGGGCAGCGTGCAGTGGATGACGGCCGGCCGCGGGATCGTGCACTCCGAGATGCCCGAGCAGCAGGAAGGACGCATGCGCGGCTTTCAGCTGTGGATCAACCTGCCCGCGAGGGAGAAGATGACCGCGCCGAAGTACCAGGAGTTCGGGCCGCAGAGGATTCCCGCGGTGACCGTCGAGGGGGCGCGGGTGAAGGTGATCGCCGGCGTGGTGGCGGGCCTCGCAGGGCCCATCGCTCAGCCTGCGACCGATCCGACCTACCTCGACATCGAGCTCGAGCCGGGCGTGCGCTTCTCGCATGCGCTGCCCGCCGGGCACGCGGCGTTTCTCTATGTCTACGAGGGCGCGATGCGCGTCGGGGACGACGATCGCCCCGCCCCGGTCGACACTCATCAGCTCGCGGTGCTCATCGGGGGCGAGAGCGTGCGGCTCGAGGGCGTTGTCCCCGCCAGGAAGGACACGGCCGCGCAGCCCGCAGCACGCGCCATCCTCGTCGCGGGGCGGCCGCTGCGCGAGCCGGTGGCCAAGTACGGCCCCTTCGTCATGAACACCCGCGAGGAGCTGATGCAGGCGTTCGAGGACTATCAGGGCGGCAGGTTCTGAGGGACACCGCCGGGGTGAGTGCACGCCGGCCCCGGCGGTGAGGCGGCCTCAAACGGCCGGATGCTCCCTTGCCGGCGGCTGCTGCGTCCGCCGCAACACCTTCTCGAGCGCCTCGCGATCGGCGGACTCCACGTAGATCACATCGAAAGGATCATCGGCGGCGAAAGGCTCGATCCTGCCGCGCTGCCACTCGAGCACGGTCAGGTCGGCCTCCGATGGATCGAGCGCCGCGCGGGCTCGCGCCAGAACCCGCGCGCGCAGCACGGCCGGGGGCGCCTGGCAGCAGACGAAGTGAGCGAGTGAGCCGAGCGTGGCGCCCAACTCGGCGAATCGCGCCCGCTCCTCACGACTGAGGAAAGTGGCATCGACGATCACATCGTAGCCCCCGCTCAGCCCGTCTTGCGCGGCGCGCGCGAGGTCATCGTAGACGCGCGCATTCATCCGGCTCGAATACAGCCCTGCGGCGAGTCCGGAGCCGGACTTCGCCAGCGGCTCGAGTCCCGCGCGCCGCTTTCGCTCCACATCCGAGCGCAGGTGCAGCGCCGAGAGCCGCTCCGCGAGCAGGCGCGCGAGCCAGGTCTTGCCCGAGCCCGACAGGCCGCACATCACGAAAAGCAGCGGATTGCGTGGCGTCAACGCCGCCCCCGCATGGGCGATCAGCCGCAGATGCTCCTGGCGCAGGGATTGCCGCTGCGCTCCTTCCGCGAGCCCCGCTGCGCACAGCGCCGCCACTTTCGCGCGAACGAGCGCACGGTGGACCTCGTAAAGCCTGATGAGCCGGCAGGCTTGGTAGTCGCCGCCGCGCGCGAGGTAGCCGCTGAGGAACGCATGGGCGTGGTGCCCGCAGTGGCGCGCGGCAAGATCGCTCGTGAGAAAGGCGATCTCGTCAGCCACATCGATCCAGCGGAACGCCGGCTCGTACTCCAGGCAGTCGAACGCGACCAGGCCCGTGTCGAGACGCACGAGGTTGCGGCTGTGCAGATCGCCGTGGCACTCGCGCACGCGCCCTGTTTTCCGCCTCACCGCCATGCAGGGTCTGGCGGCGCCGATCCGTTGCTCGAACACCTGACGCAGCACGAGCACCTCCTCTGCGGTGCCGAGATCCCGGGCCGCCTCGGCGCACTCCATGAGATTGCGAATGAGCTGAGCCTGCACGGCCCCGGGCCTCCCCCAGGGCGAGTCCGGCTGCGCCTCGGGGAGCGTGGCGTGCACTTCAGCGAGGTGGCGCCCGAAGGTCTCGAGCTCGAGCGGCTCGATGCGATGGGTCGCCAGCAGATGATCGAGCTCCTCCCGCCGTGAAAACCTGCGCATGCGCACGGCATGCTCGAGAACGCCACCGTGCACCTGCCCGGGACCGCTGGAGCGCAAGCGGATCCTCGGCGCTCCCTCGACACTCACGATCTCGCATACCTCGAGGTAAAGCGCCGGCGCGAACCGCCGGTTGAGCCGCAGCTCCTCCTCGCAAAGGAACCTTCTGCGCTCGGCAGAGGAGAGATCGATGAACGGATAGCGCACCGGCCGTTTCACCTTGTAGGCAAACTGCCCTGCGAGCAACACCCAGGAGATCGGTGTCTCGAGGAGCTCGACGGCATCGACCGGGTGCGGATAGGCCAGTGGCCCCATCAGGCCGGCCAGTGCGGGCGGCAACCTCGCCGGGCCCGCGCCGGTGACGTGCTGCAAATCACGCATGGTCTTCACCCTGGCAACTACCGGCCACCCTAGGCGCAAGGTCGCTTTCTCAAATCAGTGGATTCACCTACGCCCGGGCGCCCGCAGGCCGCCGTAGGTAATCCCCCCACTGGCCGCCCGCGCGCAAGCGCCCTAACCTTTCCGGTTGGAGCGAATGATGTGCGAGCTTTTCGGCCTCTCGAGCCGCCTGCCGACGGCGGCAACCTTCACCCTGCGACGCTTTGCCGAGCGCGGCGGCCTCGAGCATCGGCTGATCGACGGCTGGGGCATCGCGCTCGCCGACGGAACGGATCTGCGCGTGTATCGAGAGCCGCAGCCGGCGCGCGACAGTCCCTGGCTCGCCTTCATCGGCAGCCGGCGCATGCAAACGCGGCTGCTCATTTCCCATGTCCGCCATGCGACACGGGGGGCGGTGGCGCTCGCCAACACCCAGCCGTTCGCACGCGAGATCGGCGGCCGCATGCACTGCTTCGCGCACAATGGCCGCTTGGAGGGCATCGAGCAGCTCTACGGACTGACACCCAGCCGCTTCCTGCCGCTCGGGGAAACCGACTCCGAGCTCGCCGCCTGCCTGCTGTTCGACCGGATGGCGGCGCTGTGGCGGCAAGCGCATCCGCCGCCGCTCACGCACCGGCTCGAGATCGTGGCGCGCTTCGCCGAGCAGATGCGCGAGCTCGGGCCGGCGAACTTTCTCTACTGCGACGGTCTGCGGCTCTTCGCGCACGGCCACCGCCGCATTCAGGCCGACGGGCGCATCGAGCCTCCGGGCCTGTGGCGGCTGCGCCGGCGCTGCCAGAGCGATCCGGACGCCCTGATCGAGGCCGGCATCACTCTCGAGACCGGCGGCCCGGATCAGGAGATCGAACTGCTCGCGAGCGTTGCGCTCACCGGCGAGGACTGGCGTCCTCTTGCCGAGGGAGAAGTGGTCGCGGTGTGAGCGCAGGCGGCGCGGTCTGCGGCATCCGCCGCGCCGCGCAGAAGCAGCCTCGCCTCACACGCCTAGCCCGCCGCTGCCCGCTTCAACGCCCCCGCCTTCGTGCCGATCCCACCCATCAGATCGTCCCAGGACTTGACGAACGCCGCGGCTCCGTCCTCCTGCAATCTGGCGGCGAGCGCGCCAAGATCCACGCCCGCCTTGCCGAACTCCGCCAGCACGGCCGCGCTGTCCCCGCCGCCGGCCTCGATTGCATCCCCAACTCTGCCATGGTCGGCAAAGGCCTTCAGCGTGTTCTCGGGCATGGTATTGATCGTGAGCGGGCCGACGAGTCCCTCGACGTAGAGCACGTCCGAGGCCTTCGGGTCCTTGGTTCCGGTGCTCGCAAAAAGCAGCCGCTGCGGCCGAACGCCTGCATTCATGGCCCGCAGCCAGCGTGGCGAGCTCAACAGCCGGCAGTACTCCCGATAGGCGCTGCGGCCGATGGCAAGCCCCAGCCGGTTCACGAGCGCGGCAGGCACCTGGGCCGCGGTCGCCACATCCCAGCGACTGAGGAACAGGGACGCCACGGAGGCGACGTTGGGATTCCGTCCCGCTTCGATGCGCCGCTCGATGCCTCTCAGCCACGCCCCCGCCGCCGCGACATACTGCCCGGCCGAGAACAGCAGCGTCACGTTCACGGGCACCCCCGAGAAAATGGCTTCCTCGATCGCGGGCAGGCCCTCCGGGGTGCCGGGAATCTTGATGAAGAGGTTGGGACGATCGGCGCGCGCGTGCAGCTCCCGGGCCTGCTCGAGGGTCGCGCGCGTGTCGCGCGCGAGGTGCGGGGAAACCTCGAGCGACACCCAGCCGTCAAATCCCGCCGTACGCTCGTGCACCGGGCGGAACAGATCAGCCGCTTGCGTGAGGTCCTCCAATGCAATCTCGAAGAACACCTCTTCGACCGACAGACCGCGCGAGGCGAGCCTGCGCAGATCCTCGTCGTAGGCCGCGCCATGCTTCATCGCCTGATCGAAGATCGTCGGGTTCGAGGTGAGCCCCGTGACCGACAGCTCCTCGATGTAGCGGCGCAGCGTGCCGCTTGTCAGCAGCTCGCGCGTGATGTTGTCCAGCCAAAGGCTCTGGCCTGCGCGGTTGAGCTCGAGCGTTGCGTTGTTCATCAAAGGCCTCCTTCGATCCGCCTCGGATCCCGATGGGCAGTAGGGTGAAATCCGAACCCGCGAACCGTGTGAGCGGCCGCCGGCCTCCCGGAGGCACGTTGCGCCCCGCGGCTGCGCCAAGGCGCAGGGCCACGCAAGCTCATGCCCCGGTCGACAAGGGTTCAACGCCGACCCCGCAGCCGGCAAGCCGCGGGTTTCAGGTGGGATGCTACCGCCTTGCAGCGGCTCTGGCTACCGATAGCGCTATCAGCGCAGACTCGAGCCAGTTCCGCCCTCGGCCGGTCGATTGCTGCGCCCCCCCCGGGTCCACCCACTCGCCGATCACCGCCACCTCACGCGCAGGCAGCCGCCCGGCCAAGTGCGACAGGAGCGCTCGACTGGCTGATCGCCGGCATCGACGGTCATGCCAGGAATTACAGCCCGCCGATTGCGGCAAAAGAGCAGGTCCGTCTGGCGCCGCTCTATGACGTCGTGAGCGTCTTACCGTATTCGCGGCTCGATATCACACGAGTCAGACTCGCCATGAAGATCGGCGACACCTGACCATGTGAAAAAATCGATCTGCGGGACGGGCGCAAGCTCGGCACGGAACTCAAGCACGTGGCCATGCTGATGGATGGACGCGCAGTTTGCCGTATGCTCAGGTCGATACCGCCGGTTGTCACGGTGTCCCGAGCGATCGCCACTCGAGGCCGAAATATTCGCCGAGCAGCGTGCGCCCCTTCGGAGTCAGGGTCAGGCCGCGATTGACGGAATTGCGTTTGAGGCCGCGGGCCGTCTGCAGCCGCTCGCAAAGCGCCGCACCGAGCCAGCCCGCCACATGAGGCCGCCCCTCCGACCAGTCCAGGCAGGGCCGCACGAGGGCGCGGCGTATCGTGCGTGGCGGCGATAGATCGAGCCGCGCGAGCCATTCGTATCCCGTTGCACTGATCGCAAACCCCTCGGAGCCGGCGATGATGCGGCCTCTCAGGATGAGGGAGTCGCAGATTGCCACGCCGAGCGCCCCGGCGAGGTGATCGTAGCAGCGGCGCACCTGCTTGAGCGCCGGCTCGAGATGCGCCGTCTTTTGCCACGCAAGATGGGCCGTGAATGAGAGAGCCTCGATCGCATGTGCGACATCGGCATCGCGCAGGCAATAGTACCGGTGGCGCCCACGGGCGCTGACCGCGAGGAGTCCACCGTCGAGCAACAGCTTGAGATGGGCGCTCCCCGCCTGCGGGGAAGCGCCGGCCCGCGCCGCGAGCTCGCCGGCCGCGTGCTCGCCTCCATCCATCAACGCCGCCAGTATTGCCGCGCGCACCGGGTCGCCTACGAGCGCCCCCAGCCGCGCAATATTGGAGAGTCCGCTAGACATCTGGCCTCATGATAATGCTTACGCGCCCACGGTCGTTACAGAACAGCCTGAAGCATGCGCCACCGCCGCCCTGCCAGAATGGCGCCATGGACAGTCAGATTCCGCATCGCTTCGCCCGCGGCCGCTCCTGCCGTTCCGGCAGATGTCCCCGGAGGTCCTGCCCGTACTGCTCCATTTGGATGCCCTGCACTCCGACTGCCGCATTTGCGTGCAACCGATGGCTCAAGGCTGATCAGTTACCTTCTTCCTTGATTTTCAAAACCCTACGTCGTCGCCGCTCTCGCGCCGCGCCTTATCCGAGTGTCCTTCGTCTCCAGGGCGAATCGAGGCTCGTGTGCGAACCGGCACGCCGCATCGCCTGCAGGGTCAGGCGGATGGCTGCATCGCGGTGCTCACGGCCGCGTACAGGGTATCGAACGGGACCGGCTTCTGCAGCACGGTGTAGCGATGCTCCCGGGCGCTGCGCAACGCGGACTCCGCACTCTCGCCCGTGATGACCAGAACGGGGAACTCGCCGTGCGCGGCGCATGCGCGCGCCGCGACGGTGGCGCCATCCTGCGCGTGCGGCAGCCGCTGATCGATCAGCAAGAGATCGGGTCGGCCGCGCTGGGCGATGAGAACTTCGGCTTCGGCTGCCGAGCCCGCACAGTGCACCTCGAAGCCCCAGAGCGTCAGCAGCACCTGCATGCTGGTGCATACCGCCGGATCGTCATCGACGACGTAGGCTCGCGCGCCGCGCCAGGACTCACGGCCGCGCTCGATCGAGCGCAGAACCTCGATCGCACCGGTGCCGGCGCGCGCCCCTGGCATCCTGACCGTGAACCGAGTACCTGCCCCGAGGCTCGAGCACAGCTCCAACCGCACGTGCATCAGCTCGCACAGATGCTTCACGATCGAGAGGCCAAGACCAACGCCCTGTGGACGATCTTCGCCCGCGCTCTCGATCTGATAGAACTCCTCGAAGATGCGCTGGTGCTCCTCGGCGGCGATACCCCGGCCCGTGTCGCACACCTCCAAAATCGCCTCACCCGCAACCTGTGCGATCCTCACCCGCACTTCGCCTCGGTCGGTGTATTTGATCGCATTGTCCAGCAGATTGCGCACGATCCGTCCGATGGCGCTCACATCACCAATCAACTCCACGGGCGCGGCTTCCCAGGTGAGCGCCAAGCCCTTCGCCGCTGCCCCGGGTGCGAACTCCGCGCACACGCCCGCAACGAGCCGATCGAGCGCGAATGGCTCATGCTGCAGGCGGTAGCCGCCGCTCGAGAGTCGCGACAGATCGAACAGCTCGCCCAGAATCTCCCCAAGCGAGCGTACCAGCGTGTCGATGTTGTACCCAGCCTCCTGCAGCGTCTGTGCACTCGGGCTCGCCAGCAGCACCGCGCTGTAGGCGGAGAGCGCGTGCAGGGGCTGGCGCAGATCGTGGCTGACGGCGGCCAGCACGCGGGCGCGCGTGAGAGCGGTATGCTCGGCGCGCGAGGCCATCTCTTGAAACTCCTGATTGCGCTGCTCGAGCGCACGCAGCGCCGCATCGCGCTGAGAGCGAATGTCGAGCGAGCGGCGCAGCAGCCGCCTGCTGTCCCCAGACACGCCGATGAGAAATAGCCAGTATGCGGCGGTCAGGGCGATTACCACCGGCGCTTTACCCGGGTGTGCCATGCTCCAAGCCGCGGCGGCGCAGAGCAAGACCAGCGCGGAGTAGGCGCCGGAAAAGCGCCTGGAAGACATCGCGACCGCGACGCCCGCGGCGGCAACGCTATACAGCGTCGTTTCCAGAATCGCCTGTGAGAGGATCGGGATGTGCGCGAGGAACAGCACGGCCGCCGAACCGGTCGCGAGCCCCGCGGCCCCATCGAGCGCCACGAACACCGTCTCGATGTGCGGCGGCCGGTTCCCGGCGAGTCTCCCCAGTGCCCAGCGCGCCGCTGCGGCGCGCACGCACTCGACACCGAGCGCGAATCCAGCCCACACGAGAAACACGGATAGCGCGATCTCGGGCAGTACGATCCAAGCGACCGCACCGATCAGTGCCAGCTCGAAAATCGGCATGCGCAGCAGGATGCGGGCGTGCAGCGTGAGCAGCTCGTCACGCAACTCCGCGTGCTGGCTGCGATCGAGGTGGGCGCCCTCAAGCATGAGGGCGCAGGCGCAGAAGGCTCGCCTTGATAACCGCCTCGGTGCGATTGTGCACCTCGAGGAGGCGGAAGATTTCACACAGGTATTCCTTGACCGTGTGCTCGGAGAGCACCAGTTCCCGGGCGATTGACTTGGTCGAAAGTCCCCGGTTGAGACCAGCGAGCACATCCTGCTGGCGCCGGCTCAGAGCCGGCACGGAGGTCGCAGACCCGCCGGTGTCGGTCTGAAGGCTGCACGGCAGGAACACCTCGCCGTCGAGCACGCGCTGCAGAGCGAGCGTCAATACTTCCGGTGAGGCGCTCTTGGTGATGTAACTCATGGCGCCGGCATCGATGCACGCACGCACCGTGACCGGGTCATCAGCGGCCGAAACGATCACGACGGCGGCGGTGGGAGCGCACTGTCTGATCCGGCCGATCGCCGGCAGTCCGTGATCCTGTTTCAGGTCCAGATCGAGCAGACAGAGCCGGATGTCTTGATGCTCTCGCGCCCGCGCCAAGGCCTGCTCGACGCTCGCGGCTTCGAGGAAGCGGACCTCCGGACGGAGCGAGGTGAGCAGCAGCCGCAAGCCGCTGCGGAACAAGGCGTGATCATCCACCAGCAGGATGTGCATGTGATTCTTCGTTGTCGCGCGTGAGCGAGGCGCACCCTCCTCGCACGCGAGCGCTCCGCAGCCTCCCCGCCGAGCGACCCGCCCCGATGCGCTATGTGTGCAAATGTACTGAAGCGCTGCGCTGAAGACAAATGCGCAGGGGGATGCCGGATCGCCGCCCCTATTGCCGGAAGACGATCGTCATCTGGTTGCAGGACCGGACGCGGTAGAGGAAGGAGTGCCAGATCCCGACCAGCGTGACCGTGTAGTTTTCAGGATCGGTCGCGTACGGAAAGACCGGGAACACCATTTCGTGTCCGGGCGCGAGATACTCGTTTACGCCGAACAGCGGCGAGAGACCTCCGTCGATTTCGACCTCGGTGATTCGCTTCGAATCGGGAGATTCGTTTATCACCGTGAGCTGCCGGGGACCGCTCCGGCTGGTGCAACCGCTCGAGGGCGGCACTGCCCGTGCCTCGGCGCGCTCCTGCCGGTGGCGCTGCCAGACCTGCAGCGCATCGAGCTCCGAGCCGTAGAGCCCGTAGGCGGAGGCCCGCTGCAGCCAGTACAGCGCGCGCGGCCAGTTTTTCGGTCCGCCGCGACCGTAGTATTCGTCCTGTCCCAGCGACCACTCGGCCCACTTGTAGCCCTGGCGGGCGGCGACTCTGAACCATGCGTTAGCTTCAGCGTAGCTTTGCGGCACGCCGCGGCCGAAGTAATAGTCGTTGGCGAGGTTGTACTGCGCCTTGGCGTAGCCGAGGCGCGCGGCCTGGCCGTACCAGTAGGCGGCCAGGGCGGCGTCTTGCGGCTCGCCGATGCCTTTGTCGTACTCGACGCCGAGCGCATTATCGCGGATGGCTTGCCGCCGCGCCGCTGCGGGTGAGAGCCTCGCCCCCGCCGGCGCACCGGCCGGCGGCGAATGGGCGAGCGCGATAACGACGGGGGGCACGCCGGCCAGGGCGGAGGCCATGCCTGGCGGGAGGCGGGGCGCGGGGGGCGTGACGCCAAACAGCGCGAGGAGTCCTCCGGGAGACTGCATGGCGCGCACCACCTTGCCGGTGAAAGGCGTGGACGGGGGCTGCGCGCCCGCCGCAACCCCCATCGCCACGAGCATGAGCAACCCGTACACCCAACGCTTGCCCATGGGCACTCTCCACGGCCGTTGACCGACCCCGGCGCGGATGTTCGCCTCGCGGCGGCCGCCCGCGCATCCCCCCGTTTGGGGGGGTTGCCTGCCGATGCCACTGTCCACAAGGATACCCGGGCATGTCGCGACAGGGACGCGCCAAAGCAGAACAACACGAGGTGCGTCGTAATGCCGACGGTGCGAGCGCAGAGCGCAATCGATGCAGTCAGTTCGATCAGCCCTTGCGGGGCGCAGCGATGAGACCGCGGATGCGAGCCTTCGCAGGCGGCCTGTGCGCCGCGGCGCTGCTCGCCTCGAGCGGCTGCGTGACGAGCACGGGGGTGCACGAGCCGCAGTTCCTCGCCACAATCCAGCACCGGGTCACCAATCTTTTCGACAACCCCGATCCCTGCTCGAACAACGCCAGTGATATCGGCATTGCGACGGGCGCGGTGGTCGGCGCCTTCATCGGCCATCGTGTCGCGAAGAACGACAAGGGCACGCTGGTCGGGGCGGCCGTCGGCGCCACGGTCGGGGGATGGATTGGGCACACCATCGATGAGCGCCGCTGCGCGTTGTACCGGATCGCACAGCAGGATCACCTCAAACTCGCCAGCGCCACGATCACGCCGGCCAAGCTCGGGATCGGCGGCAAGCATACGCTCGGACTCGACGTGCAGATCCAGGATCAAGGCGTGATCTTCGAGCCGCGCTCGGCGCACCTGGTGCCGGGGGCGCGTGGCTACCTCGAGCAGATCGGAGCGCAGTACACCCCCCGCGTGCTGGTCGCGTCGCTTGGACCGAAGGCGCCGCCCCAGGCCATCGCCGCCGCCGAGCACCGCAAGGTGCTGATCGTGGCGCACGCGGCCCAGACCTCCGATCCGTTGTGGGCGGAGCGCTTATCCGAGGCGCGCGCCCGGGTCGTCGCCGAGATCTTCGCCGCGCGCGGCGTCCCGGGCTATGACATCTATTACCAGGGCGCGGGCGATGCGCTGCCGATCGGAAACAATGCCACCGCACGCGGCCGGCAGGAGAACCGTCGTGTACAGATCGTGGATGTCGCCTCCCAGGCCCAACTGACGCGCTATCTGAGCCAGCGAACGGCGAACCCGGCCGATTTTGCCGGAGTGACTTACCGCCCGACTCCACCGCCGCTCGCGCAGGGAGCCGCCGCGGAGCCGGCGCGCGCCGGCCCCCATGCCTCGTTTCTTGAGCGCATGGCAGCGGGGGCAAAGCGTCTGGCGTGGAAAGTGCAGCACCGCTCCGTCGCGCGCCGGCCGGTAACCCTCGCTGCCGCCTCCCCGAGCCCGACCGTCGCACGCCGCGCGGGTCTGCCGCCCGGTGCCTACGATTTCGGAGGAGCGGCACTGCAGGGCGCGGTGCCGCCGATCGATCTCGGCAGGCTGCGCAGCCATTCGATGTTCCGCTTCATCCGTGCGGCCCATGCCGGGGACGCACCGGCGCTGATTGGAGCCTGCACCAGCGACCGCCCGCACCTCGCGAGCGCGGTGCGCAATCTGACCTCGGGACGCGTATTGCCGGTGCGTGATGACCTGCCGGGCTTCTACGGCGCGCCCTGGCTGAGCGAGCCGCACGGCAATCTGGTGGCGATCCTCGATGCCTACGTGCCGAAGTCCTCCGGATTACCGGTACCGGATCCGCGGCTCGACATCTATCGGGACTACGCTCGATTCCATGAGCGCCAGCCCACCTACTCGAGGCTGGTGCCGGTGAACGTCTACCGCGGGCGCCGCGGTACCTTGTACCGCCTGTTCGTCGGCGGGCCGATGCAGTGCATGGATCTGTTCGTGCCGGCTCATGCCGGCCGCGGGCCGGCGCGTATTTACTACCCGCTGATCGGCCAGAGCTATCTGGCGACCTCCACGTTCGCGATCCGCCAGTGAATCACCCCGTGCAATGCGCCACCGCGGCACGGGGCTCGAGCGCCCGTGCCAGACCAAAAGCCGAGGTGTCGCGATGAAAGCGCAACTGTTCGACTTTCTCTACGCCTTGCCCGTGCCGCTGTTCGGGCAGATCGGCAAGCTCGAGAGGCTCAAGACCGATACCCGCAGCCTCGCGGGGAATGCCTGGCGCGAGGATCCGCTCGGGCTGCCCGACCCGGAGCTGCGCCTGTGCAACGATTACTACGCGGCCTTCGGCGAGAACATCTCCTCGAAGCCGGTGTTCGAGAACGCCTATGCGTATCTGGTGCATTCCTACCAGAGCGACACCCGCCCGATGGAGCTCTGGCAGCACCTCTTGCTGGTCGCACTCACCCTCGCGGAGGCGGCGGGCACGGGGTTCCTGCTCGCACCCTGGGTGTCGCAGGAGATGTCCGCCGCCCAGATCGGCTACGTCGGCTGGATCATTGCGTTCGCCTTCGCCTTCGGCATGCTGATCCTCACGCACTCCGCGGGGCGATCCTACAAGAAGGCGGCCTTGTTCAAGAGCGTCGTGGGCGAGAAGGATCCAGACGCCCTTGATCGCATTCGGCCGATCTCCCTGTCCATGGCGCAGGCGGCGGATGCGGCACAGACGCCTGAGATCCGCTTCGCGGCACGGGTGTCGAAGGGCTCGCGCGATCGCGGCTCGCTGTGGCCGACGTTCGCGACGGTGGTGGTACTCGGGGCGGCCCTGGCGTTCATCTTCTACATCCGCTGGGAAGGCATCAAGGAAGCGGAAACCCATCAGGTGGTGCATCTGGAGCACCACGGCCTCTCCTCCTCGAGCAGCAACCCGTTCGCCGCCATGAGCTCGGGCAACTCCACGTCCCTGCCGCCGGCGATCCAGCAAGCGCAGCAGCAGGCGCGTGACCGCGTGGCCAAGGAGATTGCGCGCGAGAACGCCGGACAGGGCTTCGGCGCCGCGGCGCTGCTGTCCTTCATTTACATCATGACGCAGAGCGCCGGATTCCTCTTCTCGTTCCAGCATGCCTTTCTCGGCGATGGCGAGCAGGCGTTCGAGCTGACCCGCGGCGAATCCCATTACGAGACGTACGTGCGCGCCATCGCCTCCCCGTACCTCAATCGCGCCGAGTCGCGCCTCGCAGAGCTGCGCCAGTACCTGACCGAGCACATCCCCGAGTATGCGCAGAGCCCCTCCCGGGTCTCGTTCATGGCGTTCTATAACCGCCGGCAGGGCGAGAAGCTGCGCCAGGAGGATCTGGCGGGGATGATTCGGGAGCCCGATGCGCCGCCCGTGACACCGGGTGGCCCGGCCAGCCGCTCCGCATCGCCTGCGGTGCCCGCCGGGAATCCGATCAGCGCGGCGGACGAGCAGTTGCGCGCCGCCGCACAGGAGATCTTCGCCCTCGGCGACGCCGCGGCGCGCAAGGAGCGCTTCCGGGAGCGATCGGCGGGGCTCGGCAGCGCCGAGCAGATGAAGCTGCTCGATTTCTTCAATCAGGTCAAGGACGAGCACGCCCGGGTGCAGACCCTGGCGGAGGACCTTTTCAAAGACTGACGGGAGTTCGACGCTTGGGTGCGAATTCGCATGACGGTCTCGGGGGCGTCCCGGAGACTGGCTGAGGTGTGCACGTGACCGGATTCACTCGTCTCATCGTTCTGGGCCTCGTTCTGACCGCATTCGCGCAGCCGGCCGATGCCATGACATGGGCTCGCGCAGTGGCACTCGCCCGCGCCTTCGTGTCTCAACACAACCGAAGCGCGTTCGTTCAATTGCAGGACGCAGCCACTCAGGGCGACCCTGCGGCGGGAACAGTCCTGGGTGTCATGTACCAAAACGGCAAGGGCGTTACCCCGAATCTGCCGCTCGCATTTCACTGGTACCGACTGGCCGCCCACCAGGGATACGCGCCAGCGCAAACCAACCTGGGTTTCATGTACCAACAGGGCCAGGGCGTAACTCCGAATCTCCCGCTCGCCGTCCACTGGTACCGACTGGCCGCCCAGCAGGGAACCGCTCTAGCACAAACCAACCTGGGTATGATGTACCAATACGGCAAGGGCGTAACTCCGAATCTCCCGCTCGCCGTCCACTGGTACCGACTGGCCGCCCAGCAGGGAGACGCTGTGGCGCAATTCAACCTTGGTAACATGTATAACAACGGCAAGGGCGTAACCCAGAATCTGCCGCTTGCTGTCCATTGGTACCGCCTGGCCGCCCAGCAGGGAGACGCTGTGGCGCAATTCAACCTTGGTAACATGTATAACAACGGCAAGGGCGTAACCCAGAATCTGCCGCTTGCTGTCCATTGGTACCGCCTGGCCGCCCAGCAGGGAGACGCTGTGGCGCAATTCAACCTTGGTAACATGTATAACAACGGCAAGGGCGTAACTCAGAATCTCCCGCTCGCCGTCCACTGGTACCAACTGGCTGCCCACCAGGGATACGCTCCGGCGCAAGACAATCTGGGTATCATGTACGCAAAAGGCCGGGGCGTAACCCAGAATTTCCCGACCGCCGTCCACTGGTTCCAACTGGCTGCCCACCAGGGAGACGCTCCGGCGCAAGACAATCTGGGTATCATGTACGCAAAAGGCCGGGGCGTAACCCAGAATTTCCCGACCGCCGTCCACTGGTTCCAACTGGCCGCCCGGCAGGGATACAAGCCCGCTATTGAGAGACTGCGCGCCCTGCAGCAGCAGATGCGGCGCACCGCCCATGCCCAGCCGGTCCAAACCCCTGCCGCGGCTCCTACCCCTGCCGTTGCGCAGCGCGCGTCCGCCGCTCCTCCGATACCCGATCGGCAGCAGTCACTGCGAAACCTGCAGCGGTTCTGGACTCTGTATTTCCAGGCCGCGCACGCGCATCTCGTCGATTTTGGCGCACCGGCCTTGGTCCAACCGGTCGGCTTTGCAGCTGCACACCCATGATGCGTTCGGCTCACCCGCCGGGGATCGACGGCTCTCGAGCCCGTGAGACCTTGATCCTCGAGGCCCCGCGCATGGTCCGTGGTGCCGATCCAGCCTGCCGCGTGGGCACCGCGTCGTCTCATCTCTGACCCGGGAGAATCTCATGCAGAAGCGATCCTGCGCCGTATTCGGTATCCTGCTGCTCACCGCTCTGGCGCCCGCCGCTGAAGCAGGCTTGGTCAATCAGATACCCAGTTGCTACGCGGCAAGCCACTACAGCTTCGCCAGCGCACCGCCGCAGCGACTGCTGTACGTGCTCATCGACCAGGCGGGCGCCTTGAGCCCGGCGCTGCAGAAGTCGGTGATCGACAATATCAACCACGCGCTCGGGCCGGCGACGAAGTTCGTGATCGCGGAATTCTCCCGCACGTCGACCCATCACTACCTGCGGGTGCTCTTCACGGGCATCATCGAGAGCCCGATGAGTGCGGCAGAGCGCAACAACGTGCCGATGAATTCCCTCGGGGGATTCAACGACTGCATGCGCGGCCAAGCAGGATATGCGTTACGCATGGCCGATACGACGGCGCAGCGCGTGCTGCAATCGGCCACGGGCGCGGCCAACCAACCCAATGACATCCTCTACTCTCTGAAGACGGTTGCGCCCGTGATCGCGCAGGATACGGCTCCCGAGAAGGTGCTGTTCCTGGTGACCGACGGGTTCGAGAACTCGAGTTTCGCGAATTTTGGCGCCGGCGTGCCGAATCCCGCGCAAATGCTGCAGCGCGCGCGCGCACAGAGGCTGCTCACGAACTTCGGCGGTGCGCGGGTCTTCGTGCTTGGAGCGGGTATTTCGCGATGAGTGGCTGCAACCGACCGACATCCGACGGATGCGGACGATGCAAAGCGCTCGGTTGGGGAGTTGGACCGCGTCTGGTATGGAGACTTTTCACCGCCGCCATGGTGGGCGTCAGCGCGATTGCGCGCGCGCAAGCACAGCATCCCGCCGCGCTGGCAGCGCTCATTCGGCAGGCAGAGGACGGTATACCGAAAGCGGAATGCCAACTCGGGTTCGAATACTTTCATGGCGCTGGGGGGCTGCCCCGGAGCGCTGCGCAAGTCGTGTACTGGTGGCAACAGGCGGCCGCTCAGGGATTCAAGCCAGAGATCGCCCAACCGCGAGCGCTGCGGAATCCTCAGCCGGTCGCTGTTGCGCATCCCACTGCGACGCGCCATGCGCCTGCTTCTGCCGAGACGCCTGCAGACCATCAGCGCGTCGTGCAGAGTCTGCAATCAATTTGGACCCTTTACTTCAAGGCATCGAACGCGCAGGTGGTGGATTTCGGCTCGCCAGCGCTCGTGAGTTCCGTCAGTTTGGGGAGGGGATCGTGAAAACTGCACGCTTTATTGCGGCTGCGACTTTGACCGCGCTGCTGGTGATACCGGCTCGCGGCGAGGCGATGTCTGCTGATGCGAAGCAAGATTTACTGGCATATCGGATCGCGGTGACGGCCTGCCGCCGGATAAAACCAGGTATTCCTGAGTTGTTCGTTTCTTCTGCCGTCCATGCGCAGTTGCAAGTGCTGCGCAGGCCGTCGTACTTGGGCGCGATCGCGATGATGTACTACTGCGCACACGACTTCAGTATGGTGCGGAAATTCGCAGTTCTAGGGACATCACACCACGACCCGCTGTCGGAGTGGATCCTGGGAGGGATGTATTACCATGGCGTACCGGGCGCGGGAGTTGCCGCGGACCCCACCAAGGCCTTTGCCTACTTCATGCAGTCGGCACGGCAGGGATTCCCACTGGGGCTCGTATCCGCGGGAATGGATTTGGTGCACGGAGAAGGGACCGCTCCCAATCCAAAGAAGGGTGCCGCACTTGTCCGCCTGGCGGCAATGCAAGGCAACACCATCGCCATGAGAGACATGGGCGAGTTTTACCTGCACGGTATCGGTGGACCTCCCAATTCCCAGCGCGCCATTTCCTGGCTTAGTCGTGCGGCCGCAGCCGGAGATTCGTGGTCCCGACGGTGGCTTGCCGCGCATCACCGCCCGCCTGTTGAGGCTGGCGCGCCATCGAGCGCCGCATCTGTGGCACCGCAACCGCGCGCTCAACCCGAGTCCATTACCGCAGCGGCGCCTGCCGCTCACGCACCCGTGGACCACCAGCAGCAGCTTCGCGAGCTGCAGCAATTCTGGACCCTGTACTTCCATGCATCGCATGCCCGGGTCGTGGACTTCGGCGCGCCGGCGTTGGTCCAGCCCGTCGGGTTTGGCGGTGCGCCATGAAGCGCAGACTCGCGATCGCGAGCGGCTCGGGCGAGGGGTACGGGGTCGTGCGGTGGGGGGCTTCATCCCATCATCCGCAGTGGTGTCTCACGCGATCCTTGCGCCGGCCGCGTATTGACTCCTCGCGTATCGGCCGGCAGTTACCGCCGACCGGGAGCCCGTCGTGCCCGACCATATAACACTGCGCATTTCCAAGCCACGTATCACGCTGTATGGAGTGCTGGTGACGGCCATCATCGGCTGGGGCGCGTACTCGATGTTCTGGCGCAAGCCCGCGGCGCTGCCGCATCGCCCGGTCTTGCCTCTACATCCGATCACCGTTCCGACTCCAGAATCACTGCAACGCTCAACGGCCTGTGCGTCCACCGGCCTAACGAGTGGTGTCGGTAAGACATTGACTACCGCGGGCGATAAGAGCGTCGCCCAAATCACACGCGAGATGCATGCCGTCAACGGATGTGCGGGCGCGGCAGGATCAGCTCCTCCGGTGAAGAGATGAAGCGGTCGGCAATAGGGCGTGCCGTGGCGGCGACATTTTCGTCTGCCGTCCTGCCGCCGTCGTGCCGTCGCCGGGTGGCGCGCGGAGAGTGCCTCGCTCGCTGCCATCCGGCCGGCGTCATCGCCGCCTAACCTTTGCCCGTGGACGCAATGGGATACGTGCCAACCGCACCTCGTTGCAGTGCCATGGTCCTTCTCCGCTTTCCCCCCGCGCGAAATCGTTCGGGGGCGAATAGTGGGGCAGCGCCATGACATTCGGAATGTCCATAACAGGTGTGGCGCACAGTCAATGGCCGGACGAGGATCGACGCGAAATGATCGGTGAGCAATGGTCGCAGTGCACGGTTGCTCGTTCTGCGCCCGCAGTGGAGCCGGAATTGATGACGTTGCGCATGTCTGCAATCAGGGGATGCATATGAGCAGGATCCACAGTCGATTCCGAAGAGCGTGTGTCATGTGCGGTGTTGCTCTGTGGTTGCTCGCGATGGCGGCGCACCGCGTCGGAGCGGTGATGAGTCCGCAGCTGCAAATGAAGGGCACCATGCTTGCAGCCCAAAACAATTGGAGTGCACTGGCGGCACTCGCGGCGCGGGCGACCAATGAGGATCCCACCGACGGCATGGCGTGGTATCTCGATGGCCTGGCAGAGCAAGGTCTTGGAGACGCGAGCGCCGCTCTGGCGGATCTCCAAAAGGCGGATCTATTTGCCCCGCCATCGCTTCGCCCGACGGTGGAGATGCTGCTCGCTCAACAGTATGCGGCGCGAGGTGATCGCACCGGTCTGACGGCGGTCTATCTTGAACTGCGCAATGATGATCCGTCGATCGCCGAGTATGTGCGCCAACAATATGGCACACAGTTGGTTGGTACGGCGACTTCCGCCTACATCAAGAACGCGGTGCCGGACGTATCACCCGGATCGCTATCCGCTTTGACGGCACACGTCAGGCGTCGCTGGAAGGCGGACGCGGTACCGACCTCGGTCGTCATTACGGGTGGGGAAAATCAGCCCTATACCGTCGTCGTCGTCTATCGCTCGCGCTCGACACGGAGCGATGAGGTCGTGCGGCTGCAAGGCAACGGTGAGACACTGAGTTCCGACGCTCAACCGGATTCCGGCATGCTACCGATTCCGGGGCAATTCTTGTCCATCCGAGAGGCGATCGCCGCGGCGAGAAGACAAGGGTTGAAAGGCTCACTGAACCACGCTTTCCTGTATTGGACGGGACGCACCCCTCAGGGCCGCTCGAATCTGGTCTGGGATCTTTCTTTCGGGAGGCGTTTCGATCCGGCACGCGTTGAGGCTTACGTCCTCTCGGGTGCCGAGTTCGAGCGCCTGAAGTCATCCGCCAATCGCGGCGACAAGCTGACGCAATATCGGCTTGCGATGGCTTATGCAACCGGGATCACGGGCAGGATCGACAACCGGGAGTCGATATACTGGCTTCGCAGAGCGATTCAGCAGGGAAGCCGGCGGGCTGAAAACAAGCTCGGGCAGTTTTACGAATATGGTGTCGGGGTGGTCGCGGATCCCGCGTCTGCCGCGTATTGGTATAGGCAGGCCGCAGCCGCTGGATTCGGTCCCGCGCAATTCAATCTTGCATTGCTGTATGAGGCCGGTGCAGGGGTCCGTCAGAGCTGGACCAGAGCGTCGCAGTGGCTACAGCTCGCTGTTCGCAGCGGGGTACGGCAAGCATACGCGGAATGGCTGTTCGTACAGCGGCCCGCAGCGCGAGCCGCACGTCGGCGCGAGCTCGCGATAAGGCCGGGAAAGAAGTGTCCAGTCGGTTTTGTCGGATTCGAGCCACATTGCGGGGCATGGATTGATCCTGCCGTCCAAGATATTTTTTCCCCGCCACCTCCGTGAGTATGTTGCGGGTTTGCAAGGCAAGACGGTGTGGCGAGGCCAAACGCCTCCCTCCCAGGGGCCACCGCCCGCTTCCTGATCGAATAAGCGGCGCTCTGAGCGTCGATCTCCCCTTATCGAGACCTAAAGAATGACCCCGGGACGGACGGCTATCGAGGCGCACGCGTAGCACAACATCGACCACCACCCCGCCGACCTCGTGCGGATACTTGCCGAAGACCATGCGGTCCTTGAGCGCGCGCAGGCGGAAGCGGCGCGGCCTCCGACGCCCACACCGTTCACACGGAGACTCCAATTGTCCGAGGAGGATGGCGAGGAACACGGCCCCGACTCCTCCTCTCCTGGAACGTGGGGGCCACCTGATAGCCCGCCCGCGCCATCCTGAGCGCTATCGTCCCGGATCTTGACCCCAGTGGAAAACGTCCCACTGGGTGCTGCGTGGAAGGCGGGCAACCCTGCTGATAGATGGGCGCACAGACGATCTTCGCCTGCAGCTCCCGGATACGCTCCTTGCCGTCCGAGGCGAGCACATCCCCCCCGAAGATCGCCGCGGCGTTCTCCAGCAGCTCCGTCTTCCAGGCCGTCACCTGCGTCGCATGGACCTCGTGGTGGGCCGCGATCTGCGCCACCGTCTTCTCACCCCGGATCGCCTCCAGGGCCACTCGCGCCTTGAATGATGCGGAGTGGTTTCGTCTTGGCTTCTTCATGGATCTCTGTCCTCCGGTTGCTATATTGCACCGGCAGATTTCCACTTACACCCCTGCCCGAAAAACCGCGGCCACCTCTCGATCAGTGAGCCACTGGCGCACAACTGTCGGATCGACCGACCGAGGAGCAGAGATAGGTTCGCGCGTTGCACGTTGCATTCCAAGTCATGGTGTCGCCAAGCGGTGGATGCAGCTTCACGTTGGAGATCCGGATATCCTCCGGAGGACACCCAGTATGACCGGCACTGATTCCTTGCAACTGACTCACCATCGGCGGCGACCTCAGAAGAGTCGCGCAAGCCGCAAGTACCACTAGCGTGCTCAAAGCAAACGCGATGAACACAAAGGTCCGCGCAGACATGAACGTTCGACCTCCCACGTCATACCAAGCTGCTGACGCGCTTCTGCAGCCTCGCTCTAATCGATCAGCACGTGGATATTGTAGTTCCGTTGCGACCGCACCGCCAACCTCGGGTCGTGCCGCCTGACGACAATGTTAATCTCGAAATTTGATTGTCGCCGGGCGGGTTGGCGCGGTGACGGGGCGGCTATCGTCCCTCGTCGAGATCCTGCTCGTCGTCCGGCTCGGGTGCAGGGTTCGGGATGCGGGTCTGGCCCTCCTCGCGTTCCCGCCGCTCGCGCTCGGTCTGGTCGGCACTGATCCCTGCGTGCTTACGTTCTGCCGCATCCCGCGCGCCGTACCACGCGCCCACGACGCCGCGCTCGTGTCCGACCCGCTGCGCGAGGTCCAGGGCGCGCACTCGCTCGGCCCATGACTTGGGATTCCACCAGCGGGCGAGCTGGCGCTCGATCGCATCACGCCCCCACAGCTTGCTCTCATTAGAGGACGCTGCTGGCGACGGCACGGAAGCCGTGACCGGTCATCTTGTTCTTGTACCCGAGCCGGTGCGCGGTCTCCACCTTTCCCGCCGCCGACACGCGGCGCACGACATCCACCAGGTCCGCCCGGCACAGCTCCTCGAGCCGCCGCTTGCCGATCCCCGGCAGCACGTAATCCCGGATCGACTGCTCCACCGTGCGCTGGCTGTTCGCGTGACTCAGCTCCGACAGGTGCTACGCCAGCCACCGCTCAGTGGCTTCGGCAAACGTGATCGCGGTGCCTCCGCCGCGCAACTCCGCCTCGCGCTTCGCCGCCCACCGCTCCGCTTCCCGGCGCAGCTTGAAGAGCCGGGATTCGCGCCGGCCGGCGACGAACGGGTGCGCCCGCCAGCCCTCGCCGTAGTGCGTAATCGATGCCATTGCCGTGCGGACTCTGTGCGTCGCTTCTGGCCGGGAATGGCATTTTGGCCGGACGCCGCGGGACAGGCAATCGCTCAACCGATTGATTTGTCAGACTCCGTCATGTCCGCCAGACCAGGCCTGACAAAACTGGCGGAGAGGGTGGGATTCGAACCCACGGTCCCCGTGAAGGGACGCCGGTTTTCAAGACCGGTGCAATCAACCGCTCTGCCACCTCTCCGCATCGCGGGCGCCTGTATGGCGCAGATGCTACCAAAAGACGCCGGATTGGGAGCGCCTGCTCGCAGATGCGGCGCTGCTGCAAGCCAAGCCGCCGGGCGCGGTGCCGGTCGCAGGCACTGCCGCCGCCGGGCGCGCGCGCGTCACAGGATTCCCCTCGCTCCCGATCACGGGATCGATGAGCTCGAGGAGGATTACGACAATGCCCTTGCGGCCCTCGAATCGATCGGAGGCCGGCGGACACAACGCCGCGTGATCGGCAAGCGGGTCACGCCCCCACGGGGCGGGCTGCCGGGCGCGCAGGCGCGGGCGGCGATGGATGCCAATGCGCGCTATCGCACTCGGGTCCCCAAGGGGATTTTCCTCTACGCCAGCCACGAAGAGATGACGCGCGACCGGGAGCGATGGACTTTGGAAGCGATCATCCGGAAGCAGCGCGAACGTGTCTGAATACATCCGTTCGGCCACCCGGGAGGACCTCATGCGCCTGGCCGGACTGCTCGATGTCGCCAAAGTCGAGTACGCCCTGGTGGACGGCTATGCGATCGCCCTAGCGCGCGAGCTGCCAGGCTCCCTCGCACACCCACTCCTGCACGGGCTTGCGATCCGAGGGGCTCTCGCGCGCCTGCAGGGCCGGCGTCAGGGTCTCCTTCGGCGCCGGCAGGCCGACGGCGGCCATCGCCTCCACGCGAAAGGACTCGGGAATGGCGAGCGCACGCCGCGCGCGCTCGTAGTCGAAGCCCGCCATGCCATGCACCACGTAGCCCTTCAGGCTGCCTTGGAGGGCGAAATAGCCCCACGCCACCCCGGTGTCGTAGGAGTGCGTGACGGACGCCCGTCCGGTGCGCTCATTGACCGAGTTCGACACGAACAGCACCAGCGCCGCCGCGTTGTGCGCCCAGGCCTGGTTGCCCTCGGCGAGCAGGCCGAAGAATATCGGCCACGGCGGCGTGCCGCGCCGCGCGAACAACGCCCGCCACGGCTGCAGGTTGGCCGAGGAAGGCGCCCAGCGCGCCGCCTCGAACAGGCTGAGCAGCTCCTCGTGCGCAATCTCCCCGCCCGTCATCGCCCGCGGCGACCAGCGGTCGAGAAATTGCGCATCGATAGGATGGTCCGCGTGTCTCACCGAGCTACCTTGGATCATGTCCCAACCCCCATCCGTCTCCCGAATCGACCGATTCCGAGCTCCCCGAGGCCGGATGCCGCCGTCCCCGGAGAGGGATCTGCCCCGCGGAGAGAGCCTTGCCTGCACCCCGCCTTCACCCCGCCTCCGCCTGCACCCCCATGGAGCGGCGCCGTGCCCGCAGCACCACGCAGCCCGCTCCGGCGGCCACCGCCAGCGTGATCAGGCTGGCATACAGCTCCCCGCCCAGGCCCGGAGTGAAGGCCATCGCCATCAGCACGGCGATCATCGCCGCGATCGCCACGTAACTTGACCAGGGGAACAGCCACAGCGTGATCGAAGGGGCCGGACCGCCCGCGCGCGCGAACTCGGTGAACGAGCGCACCGAGGGCAGACTCAAGGACATCTCCCCGAGCATGCGCATCACGAGCAGCACCAGCGTGCCGGTGATTGAGGTAGCTCAGCACGATGGCCGGCCCCACGGCCGCGATGGAGGCGCTGCTGCCGACGAACAGTCCCGCTCCGATGATCCCGCCGATCGAGATCATCTCCAGGTGGCGCGGCTTCAGCGAGCGGCTGAGTTCGGTCATGGAGCCCCCATAGCCCTATCATATAATATCTATAATCGATATTTTCGACAGCGAGCAGCATACGCCCCTCGAGCCTCGCGCACCGCGGCGAGGGCGCCGGCTGCCCGGACGGCGCGAATGATTCAGCGCGGCGGGGCGAGCCTCTCGAGTCCGCCGACATAGGGCCTGAGCGCCGCCGGCACGCCGACCGAGCCGTCGGCCTCCTGGTAGTTCTCCAACACCGCGACGAGCGTGCGGCCCACGGCGAGCCCCGAGCCGTTCAGGGTGTGCACGGGCTCAGGCTTGCCGCCCTCGGGGTTGCGCCAACGGGCCTGCATGCGCCGCGCCTGGAAAGCCTCGAAGTTGCTGCAGGAGGAGATCTCGCGATAGCGGCGCTGGGAGGGCAGCCACACCTCCAGGTCATAGGTCTTGGCGCTGTTGGCGCCGATATCCGCGCTGCACAGCGCCACGGTCCTGAAGGGCAGCTGCAGATGCTTCAACACCTCCTCGGCGTGCGCCGTCAGCTCCTCGAGCGCCCGGTAGGAGTCCTCAGGGCGCACAATCTGCACCAGCTCCACCTTGTCGAACTGGTGGCTGCGGATCATGCCGCGCGTGTCCTTGCCCGCCGCGCCCGCCTCGGAGCGGAAGCAGGGCGTGTGACAGACGAGCTTCAGCGGCAGGGACTCCGCCGGCACGATCTGCTCGCGCACCAGGTTGGTGACCGGCACCTCGGCCGTGGGGATGAGATAGAACCCCTGCTCGCCGCGCACCGCAAACAGGTCCTGCTCGAACTTCGGCAGCTGCCCGGTGCCGAGCAACGCATGGCTCTGCACCAGATACGGCACGTACACCTCGGTGTAGCCGTGCTCCCGCGTGTGCAGGTCGAGCATGAACTGCCCGAG
The DNA here is from genome assembly GCA_021805865.1 of Pseudomonadota bacterium. GTDB lineage: Bacteria > Pseudomonadota > Gammaproteobacteria > Steroidobacterales > Steroidobacteraceae > 13-2-20CM-66-19. The sequence goes on along the minus strand of JAJZDX010000019.1, from coordinate 43,702 downwards.
CGCACGGTGCAGGCGCGAGATCTGCCCGCGCAGGACCGCAAAGCGCGCGCCCGAGATACGCGCGGCCGCCTCGAAGTCGAGCCCCCCGAGCCGCTCGCCGACCTCGACGTGATCCTTCGGCTCGAAGGCGAACGCGCGCGGCTCGCCCCAGCGGCGCACCTCGAGGTTGTCCTGCTCGCCGCGCCCCTCCGGCACCGACTCGTGCAGCAGGTTGGGCAGGCCGAGCTGCAGCCGCTCGAGCTCGGCCTGGATCTCCGTCATCTGCCGATCCGCCGCCACAAGCTCTGCGGTGAGCTGCTCGCCGCGCTTCAGCAGCGGCGCCGCATCCTCGCCCCTGCCCTTGGCCACGCCAACCGCCTTGGCGTTGGCATTGCGCTCCGCTCGCAGCCGGTCCGCCTCGATCTGAGAGGCCTTGCGCCGCTCCTCGAGCCTCTGGAAGGCCTCGACGTCGAGCGTGAATCCCCGCCGCGCGAGATTGCGGGCAACGGCCTCGGGGTCGGAGCGCAGCAGCTTCGGGTCGATCATGGGCTCTTGTTCCTCAGTCTGGCCAGCGCTTCCCCGATCTTGATCTCGAGCCCGCGCGGCACGGGACGGTAGTATCGCCTATCGGGCATCTCATCCGGCAGGTAGCGCTCGCCGGCGGCGAAGGCATCCGGCTCCTCGTGCGCATACCGGTAGCCCCTGCCATACCCGAGGTCTTTCATCAGCCGGGTCGGCGCGTTGCGCAGTTTCACGGGCACCTCGAGCGTGCCGAAGCGCTCGACATCCTCCCTCGCCTCGCCCATGGCAACGTACACCGCATTGCTCTTCGGCGCGCACGCCAGGTACACCACCGCGTTGGCGATCGCGAGCTCTCCCTCGGGACTGCCCAACCGGTCGTAGGCGTCCCAGGCATCGAGGGTGAGGGGGAAGGCTCTCGGGTCGGCGAGCCCGATGTCCTCCACCGCCATGCGCACGGCGCGGCGCGCGATGTAAAGCGGATCACAGCCGCCATCGAGCATGCGGCACAGCCAGTAGAGCGCCGCGTCCGGATCGGTGCCGCGCACCGCCTTGTGCAGCGCGGAGATCTGGTCGTAGAACTGCTCACCCGCCTTGTCGAAGCGCCGCCGGCCGCCGGCGGCGACCTCCTGCGCCAGACCCATCGTAATCGTGCGAGCGTGCGATTCGGACGCCTCGGCGAGGCCGGCGGCGAGCTCGAGCATGTTGAGCGCGCGCCGCCCATCGCCGTCGGCCGCCTTCGCGATGAGCTCGATCGCCTCGGGCTCGGCCCCGAGCTCTGCCTTGCCCAACCCCCGCTCCCGGTCGGTGAGCGCGCTGTGCAGGAGCGAGGCGATGTCCGCCTCCCCGAGCGGCTTGAGCACGTACACCCGGGCCCGGGAGAGCAGCGCGCTCACGACCTCGAACGAGGGATTCTCGGTCGTGGCGCCCACGAAGGTGAGCGTGCCGTCCTCCAGATACGGCAGGAACGTGTCCTGCTGCGCCTTGTTGAATCGATGCACCTCGTCCAGAAAAAGCAGCGTCGGGCGCCCGCTCGATGCGCGCGCCGCGCGCGCCGCCTCCACCGCCGCCCGGATGTCCTTGACACCCGCCATCACCGCCGAGAGGGCGATGAACTGCGCGTTGGCGCGCTGGGCGATGAGCCGCGCCAGGGTCGTCTTGCCCGTGCCGGGCGGCCCCCAGAGGATGAGCGAGTGCGGGCGTCCCGATTCGAGCGCCTGGCGCAGCGGCTTGCCGGGGGCGAGCAGGTGAGCCTGCCCGACCACCTCACCGAGCGCGCGGGGGCGCATGCGGTCGGCGAGCGGCCGCAGGCCCTCGGGCGCGGGTACCTCCGCGGCGCTCACCTCGCCGGCGTCCCGATCACATCCACCCCCGGCGGCGGGGAGAATGTCAGCAGCTTCGCGGGCACCGCACCATTGACCTCGATGTGATCGAAGACGACGGTGGCGGTCTGCCCGAGCGTATCCTCGAGGATCATCCGCTCGAGCGTGCCGTGGCGAAAGCCGAACAGCGCGCTGCGAAAGTCCGCGGCGGAAGCATCCCGGGGCTCGACGAAGACCCAGCCGAGTCCCTCGCGCCGGCCCGCCGGCCGCTCCTTGAAATGCTTGTGCACATCGACCGTGCCCGAGAGCAGCATGGCCGGGGTGGCCGAGAGCGCCGCGGTGACCGGCTGCACCGTCACCTGCTGCAGGTCCCGGTCGTAGAACCAGACATTGCGCCCGTCGCCGACCATGAGCTGCCCGGCTCCCGTGGGGCGCCCATTGGCGCCGAGCGGCCGGCTCTGCCAGCGGAACTTGCCCGGCCGATCGACGATGAGCGTGCCGGCCGAGCGCGAGATCTCGCCCCCATGGGCACCCACCAGGGTCTGCCGGAAGCTCACCCGCAGGGTTTTCAGATGCCGCAGGAAGCGGTCGAGCTCGGTCGGGGCCGCCGGCGCGCGCGCCCCGGCCGAGGTTGCCGCCGCGAGCATCGGCGCGGCGAGACTGAGCGCGGCCGCCGCGAGCACGGCGGCCAGGCGCGATGGCTTCGACATGGGGTCAATCCTCCTGAGGGGCTGGGACCAGCACTTCGCGCGAGCCGTTCGACTGCAGCGGCCCGACGAGCCCCGCGATCTCCATCGCCTCGAGCAGCCGCGCGGCGCGGTTGTAGCCGATCTTCAGTCGCCGCTGCACGTAGGAGATCGAGGGCTTGCGCTCACTCGTGACGATTCGGACCGCCTCGTCGTAGAGCGCATCCTGCTCGGGGTCGGCGGCGGCCTCGCCCTCCTCGCCCGCCAGCCCCGGGATCGGCGTCTGCGGGCCCGAGAGCACCTCTTCGATGTAATTGGGCGGCTCGGCCTGTTTGAGCGCCTCGACCACGCGATGTACTTCCTGATCCGACACGAAGGCGCCGTGCACCCGCGTCGGCACGCCGGTACCCGATGGCAGGTAGAGCATGTCGCCGTGACCGAGCAGGGTCTCCGCGCCCATCTGATCGAGAATGGTGCGCGAGTCGACCTTGGCCGACACCTGGAAGGCGATGCGGCACGGGATGTTGGCCTTGATCAGCCCCGTGATGACATCCACCGACGGCCGCTGCGTGGCGAGCACCAGGTGAATACCCGAGGCGCGCGCCTTCTGGGCGAGGCGCGCGATCAGCTCCTCGACCTTCTTGCCGACGATCATCATCATGTCGGCGAGCTCATCGATCAGCACCACCACGTACGGCAGCGGCGTGAGATTGGGGATCCGGCTCTGATCGACACTCGGGTCGTTCGCGGCGCGCTGCATCAGCACCGGATCGGCGAGCGGCTTGCCCGCCTCGTTGGCGTCCTTTACGCGCCGGTTGAACCCCGCGATGTTGCGCACGCCGAGGGCGGCCATCAGCTGATAGCGCCGCTCCATCTCCGCCACGCACCAGCGCAGTGCGTTCGCCGCCTGCTTCATGTCGGTGACCACCGGGGCGAGCAGATGCGGGATGCCCTCGTAGACGGAGAGCTCGAGCATCTTCGGGTCGATCATGATCAGGCGCACGTGCTCGGCGGTGGACTTGTAAAGGAGCGAGAGCACCATGGCGTTGATGGCGACCGACTTGCCCGAGCCGGTGGTGCCGGCGATCAGCAGGTGCGGCATGCGCGCCAGATCGGCCACCACGGGCGCACCGCCGATGTCCTTGCCGAGAGCGAGCGCGAGCGGCGAGTGCGTCTCGTCGTAGGCCCTCGAGCGCACGATCTCCCCGAGCGTCACCATCTCGCGCTTCTCGTTGGCGATCTCGAGCCCCATCACGTTCTTGCCCGGAATCACCTCCACCACGCGCACGCTCAGCACCGAGAGTGCGCGCGCCAGATCCTTCGAGAGCCCGGTGATCTGACTCGCCTTCACCCCCGGAGCCGGCCTCAACTCAAAGCAGGTGACCACCGGGCCGGGCTGCACCGCCACGACCTCCGCCTCGATGTCGAAGTCCTTCAGTTTCATCTCGACCAGGCGCGAGAGCGCCTCGAGCGCCTCGGCCGAATAAAGCGGCTCGCGCGGCGGTGGATCATCGAGGAGCGAGAGCGGCGGCAGCTCCCCGGCCCTCGGCGGATCGAACAGCGGCACCTGGCGCTCCTTCTCGACGCGCTCGCTTTTTTCGATCTGGGGCTTGGGTGTCTCGATCCGCGGCGGTGCCCGTGCGGCGCTGCGCTTCTGCTCGACCGCCACGGCGGCCTTGCGCGCCTCGCGGCGCACGCGGCCCACGGCCCTGTCCTTCGCCGTGGCGCGCCGCTCGCGCAGCCACCCTGCCCCCGCCCACGTCCACATTCCCAGCCGATCCATGACGGCAAACCAGGAGACGCCAAAGCCCACCGACAGTCCGGCCATCCAGCCGACCAGCATGAGCAGCGTCGTGCCGAGGTATCCGAAGGCGCTCTCGAGCCCATCGCCGGTGAGCTTGCCGATCACCCCGCCTGCGCCCTCGTGCAGCCCTGCGCGGTGCCAGTTAAGCGCCGCCAGCGCGCAGCTCGCGATGAGCAGCAGCGCAAGTCCCGCAGCGCGCACGGCGGTATTGGCCCGGGAGGCGCCCTCCGCGCGCCCCCCCCGGTGCGCCCGGTGCAGCCGCCAGGCGCCGATGGCGAGCATCGGCGGCAGCAGGTAGGCGGGCCGGCCGAACAGGCCGAAGAGGAGATCGGCGAGCCACGCTCCCGCCGGTCCTATCCGATCGTGCACCGGATGCGAGGCGGCGCTGTAGAAAAAGCCACTGTCCGCCGCGCTATAGCTGGCGAGGGCGATGAGCAACACGACCGCGCCGACGCCGATGGCGATGACGGCGCTTTCGCGCAGACCGCGCACCACGGCGGCGCTGAAGCGGGCGGGACGGCGCGCGAGCGCCTCGGATTCGGCCAATGCCGGTGACTCCACTGCAAGGGAGGGGATGGGCTGCCGATTTTAGCGCACTACCGTTTCCCGGCACGTCTTCCGGCTTCGCGCATGCGCCTCTCCAGAGAAGACCACGGCGCGCGCACCCTTGCTACTATCGAGCTTCGGCCCCATGACCGCCTGCAGGACTCGAAAGGCTCCAATGACCACTCCCCGGCACAGCCGCCTCATCATTCTCGGCTCAGGCCCCGCGGGCTACAGCGCCGCCGTCTACGCGGCCCGGGCCAACCGCTCCCCGCTGCTCATCACGGGCCTCGAGGCCGGCGGCCAGCTGATGACCACCACCGATGTGGACAACTGGCCGGGGGACGTCGAGGGGCTGCAGGGCCCGCAGCTGATGGAGCGGCTGCGCCGCCATGCCGAGCGCTTCCATACCGAGATCGTGAGCGATCACGTGCACAGCGCCGACCTCACCGCGCGCCCCTTCAGGCTCACGGGCGACAGCGCCGCCTACACCTGCGATGCGCTCATCGTCGCCACCGGCGCCTCCGCCCGCTACCTCGGCCTGCCCTCGGAGGAGAAGTTCCGCGGCCGCGGGGTGTCGGCCTGCGCCACGTGCGACGGCTTTTTCTTCCGCGGCCAGCGCATCGCGGTCATCGGCGGCGGCAATACCGCGGTCGAGGAGGCGCTTTATCTCTCGCACATCGCCGCTCACGTCACCCTGGTGCACCGCCGGGACCGGCTGCGCGCCGAGAAGATCCTGCAGGATCGGCTCTTTCGCGAAGTCGAGGCCGGCAAGGTCTCCGTGGTGTGGGATCACGCTGTCGAGGAGGTGTTGGGCGATGCGCAGGGGGTGACGGGCGTGCGCCTCGCCTCCAGGCTCACCGCCGAGAGGCGCGAGCTCGAGGTGACCGGCGTGTTCATCGCCATCGGCCACACGCCGAACACGGGGCTGTTCGCCGGACAGCTCGCGATGCGCAACGGCTACCTCGAGGTCAAAGGCGGCGCCGAGGGCGCGGCGACCGCCACCAGCGTGCCCGGGGTGTTTGCCGCCGGCGATGTGTCGGACCCGATCTACCGCCAGGCCATCACCTCGGCGGGCTCCGGCTGCATGGCGGCGCTCGACGCCGACCGCTACCTGGAAACCCTGGAGAGCTGACCCCGGGAGCGCTTCCCCCGGGGATTGCCGAGGAGTCTCAGGTGCACGTTGCCGTCCACTCGAGCATCGATGAGATCGATCCGGGGCAGTGGAATGCCCTCACCGGCGGCAACCCCTTTCTGCGGCACGAGTTTCTCGCCGCGCTCGAGCACGGCGGCTGCGTGGGGCCGGACAGCGGCTGGCAGCCGCACCTGCTGACGCTGAGCGATGCGCAAGGACTTGCCGCGGCGGCGCCCGCATTCCTCAAGACCGACTCCTACGGGGAGTTCGTGTTCGACTTCGCCTGGGCGGAGGCCTACCTGCGCTACGGGCTTACGTACTACCCGAAGCTCACCGTGGCGGTGCCCTTCACCCCCGCCGGGGGGCCTCGGCTGCTGGTGCGCGCGGGGCTCGAGCGCGCCGCCACGGCCCAAGGGTTGCTCGATGCGCTCGAAGAGCACGCCGCGCGCGAGCGCTTCTCCTCGATCCACGCGCTCTTTCTCGATGAGCCGGGGCGCTCGGCCTGTGCGAGCGCCGGCTGGCTGCTGCGCCGGGACTGTCAGTTCCATTGGACCAATCGGGGCTACGGGAGCTTCGAGCAGTACCTGACGACCTTCACGGCCGAGAAGCGCAAGAAGGCGCGCCGCGAGCGCCGCCGGGTGCAGGAGGCCGGCATTCGCTTCGAGACCCGTTTCGGCGTCGAGCTCGATCCGCCTCTGCTCGATCGCATCTACGCCTTTCACCGCGAGACCTTTCTGCGCCACGGACGCGAGCCGTACCTCACGCGCGAGTTCTTCGGGGAGATCGCCCGCACGCTCGGGGAGTCGCTCGTGGTGAAGATCGCCCTTCACCGCAGCACGCCGGTCGCCGCCGCGATCTTCTTCTGGTGCCCCGAGGCGCTCTACGGACGCTACTGGGGCGCCGGCGGGGACTATCACAGCCTGCACTTCGAGACCTGCTACCACCAGGGGATCGAGTTCTGCATCGAGCGAGGCCTCCAGCGCTTCGAGCCCGGCACACAGGGTGAGCACAAGGTCGCCCGCGGCTTCGAGCCGCAGCTCACCTGGTCGGCCCACTACATCGCCGACCGGCGCTTTCGCAAGGCGATCGGCGAGTTCCTGCTGCGGGAGGGCGGCCTGATCGATGAGTACGCGAGCGAGGTGCGCGAGCACATGCCGTTCCGCAAGAGCGGGCAATGAAGACCATCACCTGGCTCTCCCCCCAGGACGCCCCGGAGTGGTTCCCACCGCTCGAGCAGGCCTTGGATGACCCCTCGGGACTGCTGGCCGCAGGCGGGGATCTGTCCCCCGAGCGGCTGATCGCCGCCTATGCGCGAGGCATCTTCCCCTGGTACTCCCCCGGTCAACCGGTCCTCTGGTGGTCCCCCGATCCGCGCACCGTGCTTCTGCCGACGGAGTTCCACTGGAGCCGCAGTCTGGAGAAATCCATTCGAAACAAAGGCTTCCAGGTCAATATAAACGAAGATTTTGAAGCCGTGATCGACGCCTGCGCGGCACCGAGGCCGCACAGCCCCGGCACCTGGATCACTCCCGAGATGCGGGCGGCCTATGTGCGGCTGCATCGGCTCGGCTTTGCCCACAGTGTCGAAGTGCGGCGCGAGGGGCGCCTCGCCGGCGGTCTCTACGGTGTGCGGCTGGGCGGGATGTTCTTCGGCGAGTCCATGTTCAGCGCCGAGCGCGACGGCTCGAAGATCGCCCTCTCCCACCTCGTCAGGATGTGCCCCCACAACCGCATCGCCGTGATCGACTGCCAGCTCCCCTCCCGGCACCTGCTCGGCCTCGGCGCCCGCCCCATTCCCCGCACGGAATTCAAAGCCCTGCTCTCGCGCCTCATCTCGCTCGAGCCGGCCGGGCTCGCGTAGCCCGATCAAGGCACGCGCCGGCCCGGGGAAATCCGCTCCAGGGGGCGTTGCGGGCGCCGCGGAGCATTGCAAATTGCAGACCAGCGCCCTTTGTGCTGCAATTCGCGCCCCCCGGGAGGCAAAGGGCCATATGTCCAAAGAAGATGCGATTCAGATGGAGGGCGAGGTGGTGGAGACTCTTCCCAACACCACCTTTCGCGTGAAGCTCAAGAACGGCCATGTGGTCACGGCGCATATCTCCGGCAAGATGCGTAAAAACTACATCCGCATTCTCACCGGCGATCAGGTCACCGTGGAGATGACACCCTACGACCTCACCAAGGGCAGGATCGTCTATCGGGGCCGGTAAGATCATCCCCGGAGCAGGAACGCGCCCGAAGAGCGATTTTCCCGGGCGCTGAAGAACAGGACCTCTTGCGCGAGTCCCCAGGGAAGGGTTCGCGGCGTGCGCAGAAAATCCCCTCCGGAACTCCGCCGCCCGAGACCTACGCGGTCAATTCCGGCTGCTGCGCCGCGGTGCACTCGAGCACCAGGCGCTCCGCATCCTCCGACACCGACACGCGCACCTGTCCGCCGCCCACCAGGCGGCCAAAGAGCAGCTCCTCGGCGAGCGGGCGCTTGATGTGCTCCTGCAGGGTGCGCGCCATCGGCCGCGCGCCCATCTTGGGGTCATAGCCCTTCTCGGCGATCCAGCGCCGGGCCGCATCATCGAGCACGATCGACACGCCCTTCTGCTCGAGCTGCATCTCGACCTCGAGGATCAGCTTGTCGACCACCCGCTCGATGGTGTGCGGATCGAGACTCGAGAACTGGATGACGGCATCCAGGCGGTTGCGGAACTCCGGGGTGAACAGGCGCCGGATGGCCTCCATGGCATCGCTCGCGTTGTCCTGGTGGGTGAAGCCGATCGAGGGGCGCGCCATCTCCTGCGCCCCGGCATTGGTCGTCATGACGATGATGACGTGGCGGAAATCGGCCTTGCGCCCGTTGTTGTCGGTGAGCGTGCCGTGGTCCATCACCTGCAGCAGCAGGTTGAACACGTCGGGATGGGCCTTCTCGATCTCATCGAGCAGCAGCACGCAGTGCGGATGCTTGGTGACGGCCTCGGTGAGCAGCCCCCCCTGGTCGAAGCCGACGTACCCGGGAGGCGCGCCGATCAGCCTCGAGACCGTGTGCCGCTCCATGTATTCCGACATGTCGAAACGCAGGAACTCCACTCCGAGCGCGATGGCGAGCTGGCGGGTGACTTCGGTCTTGCCGACCCCGGTGGGGCCTGCGAAGAGGAAGCTGCCGACCGGCTTTCTCTGATCGCCGAGCCCTGAGCGGGCCATCTTGATGGCCGAGGAGAGCGCCTCGATCGCCCGGTCCTGGCCGAAGATCACGAGCTTCAAGTTGCGCTCGAGGCTCTTCAGGATCTCCCGGTCCGAGGTCGAGACGCTCTTCGGCGGGATGCGCGCCATGCGTGCCACCACTTCCTCGATGTGGCCGACATCGATCGCGTTGGCGCGCTCGGTGAGCGGCTTCAGGCGCTGGCGGGCGCCGGCCTCGTCCACCACGTCGATCGCCTTGTCGGGCAGATGGCGCTCGTTGATGTGCCGTGCGGCAAGCTCGGCGGCCGCCTTGAGCGCCTCGGCCGTGTAGGTGATGCCGTGATGCTCCTCGAAGCGCGCCTTGAGCCCGAGGAGGATCTCCACCGTCTCGGCCACCGAAGGCTCGGTGACATCGATCTTCTGGAAGCGCCGCGCGAGCGCGTGATCCTTCTCGAAGATGCCGCGGTATTCCTGGTAGGTGGTCGAGCCGATGCAGCGGATCTCCCCGTTCGTGAGCACGGGCTTGATCAGATTCGAGGCGTCCATCACCCCGCCCGAGGCCGCTCCGGCGCCGATCACGGTGTGGATCTCGTCGATGAACAGGATCGCCCCGGGGATCTTCTTCAGCTCCGTGATCACCCCTTTCAAGCGCTTCTCGAAATCACCCCGGTACTTCGTGCCGGCGATCAGCGCCCCCATGTCGAGCGCGAAGATCGTGCAGTCGTTGAGTACCTCGGGCACCTGGCTCTCCACGATGAGCCGGGCCAGGCCCTCGGCGATGGCGGTCTTGCCCACCCCGGCCTCCCCGACGTACAGGGGGTTGTTCTTGCGGCGGCGGCAGAGAATCTCGATCGTGCGCTCAACCTCGAGCTTGCGCCCGATGAGCGGATCGATGCGCCCCTGCTGGGCGAGGCGGTTCAGGTTGGTGGCGTACTTCTCGAGCGCGCTGCCGCCCTCCTCCCGCTCCTCCCCCTGCGTCTCCTCGGCGCCTTTCTCCTCGGCGAGCTTCGAGAGCCCGTGCGAGATGTAGTTGACCACATCGAGTCGGGTGACGTGCTGGCGGTTGAGCAGGAAGACCGCGTGGCTCTGCTTCTCGCTGAAGATGGCGACCAGCACGTTCGCCACCCCGACTTCCTTGCGCCCGCTCGACTGCACGTGAAACACCGCCCGCTGCAGCACGCGCTGAAAGCCGAGCGTCGGCTGCACTTCCCGTTCGGTGCCCTCGGAGACCTTGGGCGTCGACTGATCGATATGGTCCTTCAGCTCCTGGCGCATCTGGGCGAGATCTGCGCCGCAGGCGCGCAGGATCTCTCGCACCTTGGGCGTATCGAGCACGGCAAGCAGCAGATGCTCGACGGTGAGGTACTCGTGACGGGCTTCCCGCGCCTGGTGAAACGCGTCGTTGAGACAGTATTCAAGCTCGTTGGACAGCACGGTATGCGCCTCCTGCCAATCAGGCCTCTTCCAGTGTACACATGAGCGGGTGCTGGTTGTCCCGCGCATAGGTGGTTACCTGGGCGACTTTGGTTTCCGCGATCTCGAAGGTGAATACCCCGCAAACCCCCTTACCCTGGGTGTGCACTTCGAGCATGATACGCGTGGCCGTAGGACGGTCGAGGCTGAAGAACTTTTCCAGCACATCGACGACAAAATCCATCGGGGTGTAGTCGTCGTTGAGCAGCACCACCCGGTACAGAGGCGGAGGTTTGACCTCGGGCCGCGCCTCCTCGACGAGAACCCCGGTATCGGGACGGGTAGGATGGGGATCGGACATAGGCTCTTTATAGGTAGCCACAATCCGCAACACAAGTCTATCCGCCGATCGGGCATGATGGCGTGTCGGGCAAGCATGACGGCTCCCCTTTGTGAAACAGTCGCTTGAGAGCATAATCGTCCGCTCCCTATGATTATTGTATGAGCACCGCGTCCTGGCTCGAGGGACTCCGGGGGGGGGAGCACTGGAGCGCCCTGCTGGCAAGCCGTGGACCGGCCATTGCCGCCGGGGCCCTCGCCCTCGCCCTCGCCGCTCAGGCGGCCGTCATCGTGACGGATCTCGCCGGCGCCGGCGCGCCGCCCCCGTCCGCCTTGAGCGCGCCGTGGCATCCTCATGGGCAGTCCGTGCACGTCGCGGACATCCTCCACAGCCACCTCTTCGGCCAGGCCCCGCTCGGCGCCGGCGTGGCGGGCGCCGATGCGCCCCGCACGGACCTTCCCCTGGTGCTGACGGGGGTGATTGCCGCCGACGATCCGCGCGCCGGCATGGCCATCCTAGGACCGAGCGCGCAGACGGCCAAGGTGTACGAGGTTGGCGACAGCATCCCCGGCGGTGCCCGCCTCGATGCGGTGCTGCGCCAGAAGGTATTGCTCGAGCGCAACGGACGACTGCGATCCTTGGCGCTGCCTCGGCAGGCCCTGGGCGCGGCGGCGCCCCTGCAGGCGAGCCTGCCGGCCTCCCCGATGACCTCGCCGATGTTCGTGGCGCGCATGCGCGAGCTGGTGGCACGCCGGCCGAGCATCGTGGCCGACCTGCTGCGCCCGGAGCCGGTGTTCTCGGGCGGCAAGCAGCTCGGCTACCGGGTGTATCCGGGGAATGACCCGCAGGCCTTCGAGCAGCTCGGACTGAAGCCCGGGGACCTGGTGATGGCCATCAACGGCACCCCGCTCAATGATCCGGCGCAGGACCAGCAGATCCTCGGCACCCTCGGCTCATCGAGCCAGGCGACCGTCACCGTGCTGCGCGCGGGCCGCGAAAGGACGCTCACGCTGAACCTCGCCCAGGTCGAGCAGGCCGCACAATCGCTCAACCGCGCCGCGGGCGCCGCGGCGGCGCCCTCCCCGCCCCTCTGGCCGACCCAACACCCCAACCCCCTCTGACGGAGGAGTCATCGAGTGAAAGGTTTCCGCTCGTTCGCCTGCTGCCTGCTCGCGCTCGCGCCCCTGCTGTGCCAGGCGGCCACGCCGAACGCGGCGGACATCACGCCCAACTTCCGGAACACCTCCATCCGCAAGATCGCCGAGGCGGTCAGCATCGTGACCGGCAAGGACATCATCCTCGACCCGCGCGTCAACGCCCAGGTCACGATGTACTCCTCGACGCCGCTGTCCCCGCCGGCGTTCTACCAGGCGTTCCTCTCCATCCTGCAGGTGTACGGCTACATCGCGGTGCAGTCCGCTCACAACATCGTCAAGATCGTGCCGAACGCGGATGAGCGCGTGATGCACTCGATCACCCTGCCGAAGGAGGTGAGCCCGACCTCCGATGAGATCGTCACCCAGGTGATCCCGGTGAAGAACGTGAGCGCGGCGGAGCTGGTGCCGATCCTGCGGCCGATGATCCCGGAGTGGGGCCATCTCGCCGCCTACCCCCCGTCCAACATCCTGATCATCTCCGACCGCGCGAGCAACGTTCACCGGATGATGAGGATCATCCACCGCATCGACACGGTGGGCGACCAGGGCGTCGACGTCATGCGGCTGCAGAACGCCTCGGCCAACCAGGTCGTGAACGTGGTCAACCAGCTCTATCAGGGACAGGCGGCCGCGCAGATGGGCCGCACCTTCAAAGTGGTGGCCGATCAGCGCACCAACAGCGTGCTGATCAGCGGCGATCCGGCCGAGCGGCTGCGCATCCGCGCGCTGGTGGCCGAGCTCGACACGCCCTCGAGCGCCGGCGGCGACACCCGCGTGGTCTATCTGCATTACGCAAACGCCAAGAAGCTCGCGCCGCTGCTCAAGGAGCAGATGAGCGAGCTCGCGCAGATGGCCGGCGCCGCAACGGGCAAGAACCCGCAGGCGGCCGCGGAGAAAAACGCCCTCGTCTGGGCGGACTCGGAGAACAACGCGCTGGTGATCACCGCGCCGCCGAAGCTGATGCACACCGTCCTCGGCATCATCGCCAAGCTCGACATCCGCCGCCCGCAGGTGCTGGTCCGCGCCATCCTCGCCGAGGTGGACGTCGCCAAGACCTCCGACCTCGGCGTCAACTGGGCGGCCTACTCCCAGACGAGCAAGCTGCCGCTCGGCAGCTTCGTCGAGCCGGTCGGTAACACGAGCATCGTCGACCTCATCGCCGCGGCCAAGGCCGGCACGGGCGCCCTCAGCGACACCCTGCTCGAGGGCACGACGCTCGGCGTCGGCACGATCAGCGCCGGCGGCGTGTCATTCGCGGCCATGCTGCGGGCGCTGCGCGGCAACGCCGACACCACCATTCTCGACACCCCCTCGGCGACCACCATGGACAACCAGCAGGCGGTGCTCAAGGTGGTGCAGGAGGTGCCGTTCGTCAGCGGCCAGTACACCAACGCCTCCACCGTGACGAGCGGCACGGTGACCCCCTTTCAGACCGTGCAGACGATGGAGGTGGGCACCATCCTCAAGGTGACCCCGACCATCTCGGCGCACGGCAGCGCGGTGATGCTGAAGATCTCGGTCGAGAGCTCGAGCCTCGAGCCGGCCACCACCGCCTTCTCCCAGACCGATCCCACGACCAGCAAGCGCAGCATCACCACGAATGTGCTGATCCAGAACGGCGGCATCGTGGTGCTCGGCGGCCTGATCCAGCACGACCAGAACTTCTCCCACAACAACGTGCCGTACATCGCCGACATTCCGCTCCTCGGGTGGCTGTTCAAGGCGCGCAACGACAGCTCCACGCGCAACAACCTGATGATCTTCATCAAGCCGACCATCCTGCGCAACCAGCGCGAGGCCGCCTATGAGAGCGGGCGCACCTACAACTACATGCGCCGGCAGGAAAACAGCATCCCGCCGGCGAGCTTCCCGCCGCTGCTCTACGGGGAGCCGCGCCCGCACCTGCCGCCTCTGCCCGCCCCGACCCGCAAGAGCGCCGCCCACGCGGCCGAGCGGCAGCCGAAGCCGGGCGTCCCCCTCAAAGCCCCCCCGCAGCCGTGAGCGAGCCGAGCCCCATCGAGCAGACCGCGCCGCCCGCCGCGCCGACCGCCGCGCCGCCGCGGCTGCCCTTTGCCTTCGCCAAGCGCCACGGGGTGCTGGTGAGGGACCTCACCGAGCATGGCGCAGAGTGCGTCTACCGCGAGCACGCCTCGCCGCTCGCGCTCGCCGAGGCGCGCCGCTTCCTCGGCCGGCCGCTGCGCCTGATGCGCGTGTCCGAGGGGGAATTCGACCGGTTGCTGCGCCAGGTGTACGAGGCCGGCTCCGATGCCATACAGGCGGTGGAGGGCTGGAACGAGACCGAGGACCTCGCCCACCTCGCTCAGGAGCTGCCCGAGCAGGCGGACCTGCTCGACAGCGACGACGATGCGCCCATCATCCGCCTGATCAATGCCGTGCTCACCCAGGCGGTGAAGGAGAACGCCTCGGACATCCACATCGAGTCGTTCGAGAACCGGCTGGTGGTGCGCTTCCGTGTCGATGGGGTGCTGCGAGAGGTGCTGCAGGCGAAGCGCGCCGTGGCCCCGCTCGTGGTCTCGCGCGTGAAGGTGATGGCCAAGCTCGACATCGCCGAGAAGCGCCTCCCCCAGGACGGGCGCATCAGCCTGCGAGTCGCCGGGCGCGCGGTCGATGTGCGCGTCTCGACCATTCCCGCCGGCTACGGCGAGCGCGTGGTGCTGCGTATCCTCGACAAGCAGGCCGGCCGCCTCGAGCTCACCGCCCTCGGCATGAACCCCAGGACCGAATCGCTGATCGATGAGCTGATCCACAAGCCGCACGGGATCCTGCTCGTCACCGGCCCGACCGGCTCGGGCAAGACGACCACGCTCTACGCCGCGCTCGAGCGCCTGAACGACCACACGCGCAACATCATGACCGTGGAGGACCCGATCGAGTACTACATCGACGGCATCGGCCAGACCCAGGTGAACACCAAGGTCGAGATGACCTTCGCGCGGGGCCTGAGGGCGATCCTGCGCCAGGACCCCGACGTGGTCATGATCGGGGAGATCCGCGACCTCGAGACCGCGCAGATCGCGGTGCAGGCGAGCCTCACCGGACATCTGGTGCTCTCGACCCTGCACACCAACACCGCCGCGGGCGCGGTCACGCGGCTGCGCGACATGGGCATCGAGCCGTTCCTGCTCTCCTCGAGCCTGATCGGCGTGCTCGCGCAGCGCCTGGTGCGGGTGCTCACCCCCGAGACCAAGCAACCCTTCGAGGCGGGGGAGACCGAGCGGCGCCTGCTCAACGTGCCTGCCGGGGAGCCCTCGCCCCTCCTTTTCCGGCCGGGACGGGATGTCGCGGGCGGGTACCGGGGCCGCTCGGGGATCTATGAGCTCATCATGGTCGATGAGAAGCTGCGCACCATGATCCATGATGGGGCAAGCGAGCAGGACATCGAGCATCACGCGCGGCTCACGACGCCCTCGATCCGTGAGGACGGCCGCGCCAAGATCCTGCGCGGCGAGACGACCCTCGAGGAAGTGCTCAGGGTGACGAGGGAGGATTAGCCCATGGGCGCGTTCGAATACACCGCACTCGATGCCGCCGGCAAGGAATGCAAGGGGATCCTGGAGGGCGACACGCCGCGGCACATCCGCCAGCTCCTGCGCGAGCGCGCGCTTCTGCCGGTGGCCGTGAGCGAGGTGGCCCAGAAGGAGGCCGGCCGCCAGAATGCGTTCAGCCCCATCCGTCGCGTCTCCCCGGCCGATGTGACCTTGCTCACCCGCCAGCTCGCCACACTGGTGCGCGCCGGACTGCCGCTCGAGGAATCGCTCCTCGCCGTCTCCCAGCAGACCGAGAAGCCGCGCGTGCAGAGCATCCTCCTCGGGGTGCGCTCGAAGGTGATGGAGGGTCATACGCTCGCCGACGGGCTCGCCGAGTTTCCGCGCGTGTTCCCGGAGATCTACCACGCCACGGTCGCAGCCGGCGAGCAGGCCGGCCACCTCGACAGCGTGCTCGAGCGGCTCGCGGAGTACACCGAGAGCCGCGAGCAGATCCGACAGAAGATCCTGGCGGCGATGCTCTATCCGATCGTGCTCACCGTGATGTGCTTCGTCATCGTCGCGGCGCTGCTCACGTGGGTGGTGCCCAAGGTGATCGCGGTGTTCGAGGCGAGCAAGGCGAAGCTGCCGCTCATCACCCGGATGCTGATCGACACCAGCCACTTCCTGCGCGAGTACGTCCTGTGGCTCGTGATCGCTGCGGTCCTCGCGGTGATCCTGTTCAGGCGCTGGCTGCGCGACCCGCGCGCCCGCCGCCGCTTCCACCGCCTGGTGCTTCGGCTGCCGCTCGCCGGCAAGCTGGTGCGCGGCTTCAACACCGCCCGCTTCACCCGCACCTTCAGCATTCTCTCGGCGAGCTCCGTGCCGGTGCTCGAGGCGCTGCGCATCTCGGGGGAGGTGGTGACGAGCCTGCCGATGCGTGATGCGGTGCTCGAGGCGGCCGAGAGAGTGCGCGAGGGCGCCCCCATCGGCCGCTCCCTCGGGGTGAGCCGCCTCTTTCCACCCATGACCATTCATCTCATTTCGAGCGGGGAGTCGAGCGGGGAGCTCGAGGCCATGCTTGCCCAGGCCGCCGACAGCCAGGATCGGGAGCTCGATGCCCTCATGGCGGCCATGGTCGGGCTCCTGGGGCCGATGTTGATCGTGGTGATGGGACTTTTCGTGATGGGCATCGTTTTTGCAATGCTGCTGCCGATCTTCCGAATGGATGATCTGATTCACTGAGCTGCCCGTTGCGCTCGATCCGGCTTGTGATTTAATTTTTCGCACCCTGCAGGGACAGGGGCTGGTGTGCCGCATGAGCGAGAAATCCGAATCGGACGACTTTGAAGACGAAGAGGAGCCGGTAGCCGAGGAAGGCGATGACGACCTGGACGAGGTCATCAAGGACTTCGACCTCGCCAAGCAGCGCCGTGGCCACAAGACGGGCGATCCGGCCTGGCGCCGGCTCGAGCGGCTGCTCGAGGAAAAGCACACGGCCGAGCTCACCAGCGATTTCGACGACTATGACCTGGGCGAGGAGCAGGGGCCGAGGAAGCCGCGCCGCAAAAAGGGCTAGTGAAAATCCCGCGACCGCGTCAGCAGCTGCCCGAGCAACGCCGAGCGGTCGATGAGCCGCCGGGCCACCAGGTGCGCGACGCCCTCCTCGCGCTGCAGCCGGCCGTGCACCTCCAACAGCCGCGAGTCGACCAGAGCCCGGCGGTATTGCTCGCCGACCCGCTCCCACACGATGACATTCACCTGACCGGTCTCGTCCTCCAGGGTGAGAAACGTCACCCCGTTGGCCGAGGGTGGCCGCTGGCGCATGAGCACGATGCCGGCAATGCGCACCCAACTGCCATGCCCGAGGCGGGCAATCTCGCCCGCACCGCACAGGCGAGCCCCGTGCAGCGGTGCGCGCAGCAGCGCCAGGGGATGGCGGGCGAGCGTCAGTCCGAGCGAGGCGTAATCCGCGACGATCCCCTCTCCTTCGGTGGGGGTGGTGAGCAGGGGGCGCGGCTGCGAGCCCGCCCCCTCAGCCGCAACAGCCGCAGGGGTCTCGAGCGGCAACGGCCGCTCCGTTCCCGCCACATCCCAGAACGCGAAGTGCCGGTTGCCGCTCAGGGAGGCGAGCGCCCCGGCGGCGGCGAGCGCCTCCAGGTCGCAGCGCTCGAGCCCGGCACGCCGGGCCAGGTCCTGTACGCTGGCGAAGGGGCTCGGCCGGCGCGCCTCGAGGAGGCGCTCGGCCCCATGGCCGGAGAGCCCCTTCACCAGGCGCAACCCCAGGCGCAGCGCAGGCTCGCCGTCCGCCATCGGCTCCAGCGTGCAATCCCAATCGCTCTCGCACACGTCCACGGGACGGACCTCCACCCCGTGTGAGCGCGCATCGCGCACCAGCTGCGCCGGCGCGTAAAAGCCCATCGGCTGGCTGTTGAGAAGCGCTGCGGTGAACGCCGCCGGCTCGTGACATTTGAGCCAGGCGGAGTCATATGCCAGCAAGGCGAAGCTGGCGGCATGCGCTTCCGGGAAGCCGTACTCGCCGAACCCCAGCATCTGCCGGTAGATCCGCTGCGCGAACTCCTCGCTGTAGCCGCGGGATGTCATCCCGGAGAGGAGCTTGTCGCGGAAGTGCCCGATCCCCCCGGTGCGCTTCCAGGCGCCCATGGCCCGGCGCAGCTGATCGGCCTGCCCGGGCGTAAAGCCCGCCGCGACCACGGCGAGGCGCATCACCTGCTCCTGGAAGATCGGCACCCCGAGGGTGCGGCTCAAGACATCCTGGACCGCATCGCTCGGATAGCTCACCGCCTCGTGTCCCTGGCGGCGCCGGAGATAAGGGTGGACCATGTCCCCCTGGATGGGGCCGGGGCGGACGATGGCCACCTCGATGACCAGGTCGTAGTACTCCTTCGGCCGCAAACGCGGCAACATCGCCATCTGCGCGCGCGACTCGATCTGGAACACCCCGATCGTATCGGCGCGCGAGATCATCTCGTAGACCTGCGGGTCCTCCGCCGGCAGCGCTCCGAGCGCATGGCGAGTGCCGCGGAAGCGATCGATCAGGTCGAACGCCTTGCGCAGCGCCGTGAGCATGCCGAGCGCCAGCAGGTCGACCTTGAGCAGGCCCAGGGCATCAAGGTCATCCTTGTCCCATTGCACCACGGTGCGCCCTTCCATCGCCGCGTTCTCGACGGGCACCAGCTCATCGAGCCGGCCGGCCGAGATCACGAAGCCCCCGACATGCTGGGACAGGTGCCGTGGAAAGCCCGGAAAGGCGCTCAGCTCGCGCGCCAGAGGCAGCAGGCGCGCGAGCACCGGGTCATCGGGATCGAAGCCCGCCTCGCGCAGCCGCTGCGTGAGCGCCTCGCCCCCGTCCCACCACTGCATCGTTCCGGCGAGCCGCGCGCACTGCCCTGGATCGAGCCCGAAGGCTTTGCCGAGGTCGCGCAACGCGCTGCGGGGCCTGTACCTGATCACCGTCGCGGCGATGGCCGCGCGCGCGCGGCCGTACTTGTCATAGACGTACTGGATGACCTCCTCGCGCCGCTCGTGCTCGAAGTCGATGTCGATGTCGGGCGGCTCGTTGCGCTCCTTGGAGATGAAACGCTCGAACATCAATTGAGCGCCGCGTTGCGGATCGACCGCGGTCACCCCCAGGCAATAGCACACCCGCGAGTTGGCGGCCGAGCCCCTGCCCTGGCAGAGAATCCCGCGGCGGCGCGCGAAGGCGACGATATCGTGGACGGTGAGGAAATACGGCTCGTAGCGCAGCGCTGCGATCAGGGCGAGCTCGTGCTCGAGGGCGGCGCGCTCACTTGAGGGGATGCCTTGCGGCCAGCGGCGGCGGACGCCCTCCTCCGTGAGCTTGCGCAGATGAGTGGCGGGGGTCTCCCCCGGCGGCACCAGCTCGCGCGGATACTCGTACCGCAGCTCATCCAGCGAGAAAACACAGCGCTGGGCGATGCTCACGGTCTCCTCGAGCAGCTCGGGCGGATAGAGCCTGCCGAGCCGCTGGCGCTCGCGCAGGTAACGCTCGCCGTTGGGATAGAGGCGGCTGCCGGCCTGCGCAATCGGCACGTTGAGCCGGATGGCGGTGAGCGCATCCTGAAGTCTGCGGCGCGAGCGCACGTGCATGTGCACATCGCCGCCGGCGACGAGCCGCAGCCCGGTCTCACGCCCGATGCGCCGCAGGGTCTCGAGGCGCTCGCGGTCGGCTCCGCCGCGCAGCAGCTCCACGGCGATCCAGGCCGTGCCGGGGAAGCGCTCCGCGAGCCACCGCGCCTCGGCGGCGCGTGCCGGCTCGCCGGGCAGCCAGAGGATGAGACAGTGATCGAGGCCGTCGAGGCCGGCGCGTGTCAGGTGATAGCCGCCCTTGGCGGCGGCGCGGCGCGCGCAGGTGATGAGCCGGCAGAGCCGGCCGTAGCCGTGCCGATCGGTGGCGAGCACGACCAGTTTCAGACCGCACGCGAGGCGCAGCTCCGAGCCGACGATGAGCTTCAGGCCCTGCTCCTTCGCCGCCACATGGGCACGCACGACGCCGCTCACGGAGCACTCGTCGGTGAGGGCGAGCGCCGTGTAGCCGAGCCTCGCCGCCTGCGTGATGAGATCCCGGGGGTGGGAGGCGCCGCGCAGGAAAGTGAAGTTGCTCAGACAATGCAGCTCGGCGTATTCCATCATCAACCGAACACGCCGTGCAGGAACCAGCGGTGCGGGGGGCTGCGCTCGCGGAAGAGCCACAGCCGCCGGCCGTGGCTGTCGAGAGCGATGTAGTAATCGCGCGCGACCTCCGCCCCATCCCACCAGCCCGTCTCGATCCGCTCGGGCTCGCTCGCCAGGCGCAGCCCACCACGGTACCTCGGCAGGCCGCCACGCTCGGGGAGCCGCCGCGGCGAGGGCAGCAGCCAGAGGGGGCTCGCCGCGCAGCGGCACGCCCCCGGGCCCTCCCCCGAGCGCTCCCCGGGCTCCGTGGCCCGCCAGGCGGCCTCCGGCCGGTGATCCTGCGCGCACGCAAGGCCATGGATCGCCTCGGACCCGAGACGGGCACGCAGCCGCTCGATGAGCTGCGGTGCGCCCGCCTGCGGCGAGCCGCCCTGCTCACCGGGCTGCCACAGCCCGCCGGATAAGGCCACCCGCGGCACCGGAAGCCCCGAGCGCAGCTCACAGGCATGCACCGGTGCGGGCAGAGAGAGCGCGCCGAGACGCTCCGCGAGCAGCTCCTCGAGCCGCCTCGCATCGGCCAGCGGCGCGGCGAGCCGCAATGTGCTGCGGCTTGGCCGATGGCCGCGATGCCACAGGCGGCATTCGAGCGTAAGCACACCGCACTGGCGCGCTTCGAGGAACTGCTCGAGCTCAGCGAGCAGCGGCCCGAGCGCCGCAAGCAGCGCCGTCCGGCTGTCCAGCTCGAAGGGCAGCTCGCGGCGGCGGCGGAAGCGCAAGCGCGCCTCGAACCGCTCCCGTGGATCGCCCGCATGCCCCGTCAGACGATCGAGGTCCTTCCGCTGCGCGGCCCCGAATCGCTGCG
Source organism: Pseudomonadota bacterium (assembly GCA_021805865.1). GTDB lineage: Bacteria > Pseudomonadota > Gammaproteobacteria > Steroidobacterales > Steroidobacteraceae > 13-2-20CM-66-19. Next base: position 22,630 of record JAJZDX010000019.1, on the reverse strand, counting down.
CAAAGCCCGCGCGGGGCAGACGCAGCGCCTGGCCGATGGTCCGCACGCCGATGCACGCCAGACGCTCCAGAAGCCTTGGCGGCCATCGCAGCGCCGTAAGCGGCAGCGGGGAGAGCCGGCCGATGAGCTGCGCAGCATCCAACACCGCCAGGGGCTGCCCGGCGCGCGCGGCGGTCAAAGCGGCGAGCGGCGTCGGCGCGAACGCCAGCGTGCCCCGCAGGCCGCACTGCTCGCACGCTGCGTGCATCTCGCGCCGAAGGCCCTCCACCGCCCCAAACAGATGCAGGCTTCCCCTGACCTCGAGCAGCAGCCCATCGGGCGGCGCCAGCGCAACGCGCGGCGTGAGGCGCAGGGCCAGGGTGGCGAGGCGCGTCAGTGCCGAAGAAGGCTCCTGAGCGGGCGGCGCCTCACCGACCACCACCTGCACCCCCAGCCAGAGCTCTGCGCAAAGCGCTTGCGCGGCGGCGGCGGGCGCAACAGGCCGAGGCGGGGTCACGGTCTTGCGCGGCACCGGCCGCGCAGGGCGCTCCGGCACGTCCGGCGCAAACAGATCCGCGCTCTCACCCGCTCTCATGCCCGCTCCGCAGGCCCGGCCCGCGCCGCCCACTTCAGATCGATCGCGCCCCGTGCACCGCCCCGGCTCTTCAGCAGAGTGACCCGCACCCCGCCCTCGAGCGGCTCGACGGCCACCCGCAAGAGCGCCTGCGAGGCTTGCTCAGCCTCCCTTCGGGAGCGGAACAACACCCCGAGCGTGCTGCCGCGCTGCGCGGCCAGGTGCAGACGGCGGATCTGCCGGGGACAAGGCTGGCGCGCCCAGGCGAAAGCGACATCACAGGCACCGGAGCCGAGCGCCTGCTCGAAGGCCCACAACGAGAGCGGGCGGGCCCCGGAGCGGCTCGCCTGCACGATGAGCAGCCGATCGAGCACGACGCCGAAGGCCTCGAGGGCGGGCGCGAAGGGTTGCAGGGAAGGCGCCACCCACGCGCACCAGCGCGCACCCGGACGGCGCGTCACGGCCGCAATCACCGGCATCAGAAGCGAAAGCTCCCCGACCCCGAGTCGGGAGGGGAGGATTTCGATCAGGCCGACCTGCGGCCAGCCCCCGCCGGGCAGCCCCTCATCGAGGGCCGGAAAGCCGCTCGGCCAGACTGGCAGCCGAGCCGCACGGCCCGCGCGCCAGAGGGCCGGATGGGCGAGCAGCCGGGCCAGATCCTGAGGCCGCTCCCCCCGCGGGGGAAGCGCCTCGCCGTGCTCGGGGAGATCGGCGGACACAGGGAAACTCGAACAAAAAGCTCTCATGCCCCCATCGCTCGCGGGGGCGCCCCCTCAAGATCAGACTCGAAAGCCTCACATCAGCCCGTGGCTCTTTCCCCGGCGCAGCACCCCGACCACGACGCCCTCGATGAGCAGATCCTTCTCTCTCAGATCCACCCGGATCGGCTCGAAATCGCTGTTCTCCGGCAGCAGCCAGACAATGGAGCCTTCCTGGCGATAGCGCTTCACGGTGACCTCGTTTTCCACCCGCGCCACCACGATCTGGCGGCTGCGCACCTCGGGGGTGCGATGCACCGCGACCAGGTCGCCGTCGAGGATGCCGGCGTCCTTCATGCTCATGCCGGTGACCTTGAGCAGGTAGTGCGGCCGCGGCTGGAAGATGGCGGGATCAATCTGCAGCCGGGACTCGATGTTCTCTTCCGAGAAGATCGGCTTGCCGGCGGCGACACGGCCGATGAGCGGCAATCCCATCTGCTCACGGATGGTGTCCTTGAGCTGAATGCCGCGCGAGGCCCCCGGCACCAAGGAAATGACCCCCTTGCGGGCCAGGGCCCGCAGGTGGTCTTCGGCTGCATTGGGCGAGCGGAAACCGAGCTCACGGGCGATCTCGGCCCGAGTAGGCGGCATGCCGGAATGGGTGATGAAGCGCTGGATGAGACGCAGCACCTGCATCTGACGGGGAGTGAGGTCGGACATCGTGGCACCTGTGCGCTTATCCAATGCTGTTATTATATCCACATTCATGCGCGGTACAAGTCCCCCTCCCCGCGGGATCCCCGGCACTCGGCAGCCCCCGATGCCACCGCTCACTGTCAGTACGCTGTCGGCAGGCGGGCTTTGCCGTGGATTCCTCCGCCAACTCGGCCCGCCGCGCCTTTATTCAGCGGCCATTCATCTATTCTTATTTACCTTGTCCACATGCGTTGCGGACGTCGCTGCCGCCATCGCGGCTCGCTCTTCTGAAGCACGTGGATGTTCCTTCGTGTAGCGATAAAATAGGGTGGATTAGGGTTGCATTCCGACCGTAAATTTGTTGGACTTGCGAACTGGCGTGTGGAGCGCTCCACCGCGGTTCGCCTGTATCTTTTCAAGATTTCCTGAATCAACAACCCCAAGGGGACTTTATGAAGTACGCGAGCGTAGTGAAGGTGGCTGCCGTTGCTGCGGCCGTGGTCGGTCTCGCCGGCTGCCAGAACCTGACTCCCATCAAGACCGATATTGCCAATCTGAAATCGCAGGTCGCTCAGTTGCAGTCGCAGGTATCGGCGAACCAGAGCGCGGCCGCCAAGGCCAACAGCAAGGCCGATGCCGCCAGCCAGAAGGCCGATGCCGCACAGAGCACCGCCAACCAGGCGCTCGCTCTGGCCCAGTCGAACCAGTCGGCCATCAACGCCACCAATCAGAAGATCGACCGTATGTTCAAGCGTTCGATCTCCAAGTAAAAGCGGATTCGCTCTTACGGAAAACGCCGCGCAATGCGCGGCGTTTTTTTTTGGCGCGGGGTGTTACCACGCACATGACCAGAATCCATGTGCGTTAAATAGTTACGAGCCCCTGAACGGGCACCCACTACGAAATCACTTTAGCGCCCTTCCCGACCGTCGGCGGCTCGGGTGAACGCTCCGAAGGGCACCCGCTTCGGGTGCCGCACGTCGTTGCGCAGCGCACTTCTCGAGCCCAGACGTGCGACAGTCTCATCGGCACAGCGCGTGTTCCTCACATTGAGCGTGTGCCATCCGGCAGCGCGCCCGCGTCGGGCCTACGCGCGATGCATGCGCGCCGATGCGGTCGCGCTCTCGGCGAGGAAGCGCGTGAACGGGACGATGTCCTGGCGCACGCTCGCCTCTTCGGGCGCCGCCATGTATGCCTCGCGCGTATCCACCGTTACGACGGTCCATGGCCAGCCTGCTCGCGGCAGCGGGCTTGCCCCCGGGGGCGCGCCGGCAGGAATCGACCCTTCCGAGACATGCGCCGACGGGCCGGCCACGAGCTCACTTCCGGGCAGAGCGGACATTCGTCCGCCGGCGCTCGCCTCGACCGGCGCATCGGGCAGGCCGCGCATCGCGCGGCTTTTTCAATACCGGATCAGGCTCGAGGCCCAGGTGAATCCGCCGCCGAAGGCCTCGAGCACCAGCAGCTGTCCGCGCTTGATCCTGCCCGAGCGCACGGCGGCATCGAGCGCCAGCGGCACGGATGCAGCGGAGGTGTTGCCGTGCTCCTGCACGGTGGTGATCACGCGCTCCATCGACAGGTTGAGCCGGCGCGCCGTGGCCTGGATGATGCGCAGATTCGCCTGGTGAGGCACCAGCCAGTCCAGGCTCGAGCGCTCGATCCGATTGGCTCGCAGCGCCTCCTCGATGGCCTTGCCGAGCGTGCCGACCGCCACCTTGAACACCTCGCTGCCGCTCATGGCGATGGTCCGGCGGGTCCTGGAGAGGTCCATCCCTCCCCCGCAGTAAAGCAGCTCCCGGTATGTCCCGTCCGCATGCAGGTGCGTCGAGTAAATTCCCGGGCTATCCGCCGGCTCGAGCACCACGGCGCCCGCCCCGTCGCCGAACAGCACGGCGGTGGAGCGATCGTTCCAATCCACGATTTTCGAGAGCGTCTCGGCCCCGATCACCAGCGCGCGCTTCGCCTCCCCGGCGCGCACGAATTTGTTTGCGATCGACAGCGCGTACATGAAGCCGCTGCAGGCGGTCTCGACGCTGAACGCCGGCGCACCGCGACACCCCAGCCGCGCCTGCAGCAGCACCCCGCAGTTGGGGAAAACCATGTCGGGAGTCGTGGTGCCGAAGGCGATGAAATCGACATCCTGAGGGCTGCATCCCGCCGCCTCGAGCGCCGCGCGCGCCGCCCGCTCGGCCATGTCGACCGTGGTCTCACCGTCCGCGGCGATGTGCCGCCGCTCGATCCCGGTGCGCTCCCGTATCCATTGGTCGCTGGTGTCCATCATCTTCTCGAGATCGAAGTTGGTCAGGACCTTCTCCGGCAGGTACGAGCCGGTCCCGGCGATGCGCGCATAGATCAAGATGAGACACTCCCGATGGATTGCGGCGCCACGAGCGCTTGCGCAATGTGCGCGGTCAGTCCGTGACGCGCCGCGCGGGCGGCGGTGATGACGGCTCTGGAAAAGGCAACCCCGTCGGCGCTGCCGTGGCTTTTCACCACGATGCCGGCCAGGCCGACCATGCACGCGCCGTTGTAGCGGCGCGGGTCGAGGCTCTCCCCGACCCTGCGCAGCACCCGGCGGGCGGCAAGACCGGCCAGACGATCGAGCCAGGAGGCGTGGAACTCGCGCCGCATGCGCCCGGCGATCAGGGCGGCCACCCCCTCCATGGTCTTCAGCGCCACGTTGCCGGTGAACCCGTCGGTCACCACCACGTCCACATCACCCGAGAAGATGTCGTTCCCTTCGACGAATCCCACATAGTTCAGCCCGCTCGCCAGCAGCAGCACGTGCGCGGCCTGCACCACCTCATGTCCCTTGATGTCCTCCTCGCCGATGTTGAGCAGGCCGATGCGCGGGCTCGGCACTCCGTATACGTCGCGGGAAATGATCGAGCCCATGGCGGCGAACTGGCGCAACTGCTCGGGGCTCGCCTTGGTGTTGGCGCCGAGATCGAGCATGTGGGTGTGGCCGTGCTCGGCCGGGATGGCCGAGATGATGGCCGCCCGCTCCACCCCCTGGAGCATCTTCAGCACGAAGTGCGCGATGGCAGTCAGCGCCCCGGTGTTGCCCGCGCTCACACAGCCCTCGGCACGGCCGCTCTTGACGAGCTCGACCGCCACGCGCATGGAGGAGTCTTTCTTGCGGCGCACCGCCTCGCGCGGGTGCTCGCTCATGCCGATCACCTCGGCGGCCGGCACCACCGTGATGCGCTCGCGCAGCTCGGCCGGACATCCGGCGATCTGTGCGTCGATGAGGCCGCCGTCGCCGACCAGCAGCGCCCGCAGCTCCCGGTCCTCGGCGAGCGCCGCGAGCGCGCCGGCGATGTACTCGCGCGGCGCTCGATCGCCGCTCATCACATCGATGGCGATCGGCAACACGGACGGCGGGCTTTGCGTGCTATTCCTGCTCGGATTCGGCAGGCTTCTCGATCACGCGGCGGCCGCGGTAGAAACCATCCGGCGTGATGCAGTGGCGCAGATGGGTCTCGCCCGACTGCGGATCGGTCGAGAGCGCCGGGGCGGTGAGCCCGTCGTGGGAGCGATGCATGCCGCGCTTTGACGGGGTCTTGCGGCTTTTCTGAACGGCCATAATGTCCTCGAGATGACTTACTTGTGACTCAACAACTCACCGAGCCGCGCGAACGGCCGCTGTGTGGCAGGCTCGCGCAGCTCACCCGGCTCACCCGGCTCACGCGCCTCGGCGGCCGTGCGCGCCGGACAGGCGCCGGCCTCGTGCAATGCCACGATCGGCAGCGCGAGCAGCAGCTCCTCCTCGACCAGATCCGCGACGCTGATCCACCCCTCCGGGGCCAGCACCGGCTCGATCTCCTCGGGCAATGCGCCGGTCTCCTCGGCCGAGGCCAGCAGCGCCACGCGAACCGTGCTGTGCAGCGGCAGCTCCATGGCCTGCATGCAGCGCTGACATTGCAGCCTCGCCGCACCCCCGAGGGACAATTCGGCCACCGCCGTGCCGGACTGGCGCTCGAAGCGCACGCTACCCCGCACACTGCCGCCAATTCCGGCCCGCGAGGCGAGTCGCGGCAGAGCCGTGAGCGGAATGTCAAAGTCGACTTCTGCGCCGCCGCGGGACAGCCGATCGACATCGAGCGGCTTGGACCAGGGCGGTGACATGGGGCGCGTATAATAGGTATCGAGTACCGGCAAGTCAAAGTCGGCGGACGTTTCAAGTCCTTGTTTCAATTTAAATGTCCTTGATTCGATCTAAATGCCTGAGCTGATCCTCGCCTCCACCTCGCCCTACCGCCGCGGCCTGCTCGAGCGGCTGCAGCTGCCCTTCACGGCCATCGCCCCGGGGGTGGCGGAGGAGGCCGTCGCCGGGGAGCTGCCTCCGGACCGGGCGCTGCGGCTTTCTCTCGCCAAGGCGCAGGCCGTCGCGGCCCGCCATCCCGGGGCCGTGGTCATCGGCAGCGACCAGGTCGCCTGCGACGGGCCAAGGGTGCTCGAGAAGCCCGGCGATGCGGCGCGCTGCCGCGCACAGCTCGCGAGCGTCAGCGGCTCGAGCGTGCGCTTTCACACCGGTTGCGCGCTGCTCGGCGCCCACGGAGCCATCCGGCTGGTGCACCTTGACACCACGACGGTGTTTTTTCGCCCGCTCGGCAAGCAGGAGATCGAACGCTACGTGCAGCGCGAGCAGCCCTTCGACTGCGCCGGGGGCTTTCGGGCCGAAGGTCTCGGCATCGCGCTGTTCGAGAGCATCGAAAGCATCGATCCAACGGCGCTCATCGGGCTGCCGCTCATCTGGCTCGCCGGGGCGCTGCGGCGCGCGGGCTTCGTGCTGCCTTAGGAGCCGGCTCACCGAGCCGATCGATGACGGAGGCCAACTGCGGCGGCAGCGGCGCGCTGGCGCTGAAGGGGCCGCCGTTGGGCCACTCGAAGCTCATGCTGTGGGCGTGCAGGAACATGCGCTCGAGCCCAAGCGCTCGCAACCGGGCATTGAACCCCGCATCGCCGTATTTCTCATCGCCCGCCACCGGATGACCGGCATAGGCGGCATGCACGCGGATCTGGTGTGTGCGCCCGGTATGCAATGCGACCTCCACCAGGGTCGCCTGCAGCGCTCCCGGGCCGCGCCTGCCGAAGAATTGCACCGGCCGGAAGTCGCTCACCGACGCCTTCCCCGAGGCGTGCACCCGCACAGTGCGCTCCCCCCCCACCCTCGTATCGGTGCGCAGGGGAGCATCGATCCGTTTTCGCCCGAGCTCCCAGCGGCCGGCGAGCAGCGCCAGGTAGCGCTTCTCGCACCGGCCTTCACGCAGCAGCGCGTGCGTGGTGCGCAAGGCCGCCGGGGTCCGTGCCACCAGCAGACAGCCGCTGGTGTCGCGATCCAAACGGTGCACCAGCTCCAGTGACTCGGCCGGCCGCAACGCGCGCAAAGCCTCGATGACGCCAAAGCTGATGCCGCTGCCGCCGTGCACGGCAATCCCGGCCGGCTTGTCGAGCACCAGCAGCCGGTCGTCCTCGTGAACGATGCAGCGCCGCACGGTCTCGAGCAGCTCCGCGGAGGGGCCTCGGACGAGAGGACCGGCCCCCTCGGGCTCGACCCGAAGCGGCGGAATCCTTACCCTGTCGCGCGCCGCGAGGCGTGTCTCGGGACCCGAGCGGTGGCCGTTGACCCGCACTTCTCCCTTGCGGATGATGCGAAAAATCCGGCTGACCGGCACTCCGGTAAGGTGTCGGGCGAGGTACTTGTCCAGCCGCTGCCCGCCCTCCTCCTCCCCGACGTCCAGATAGCGCACCCCGACGCGATTTTCGCTCCCGTTGTCCTGCGACACACCATTTTCCACGTAAGACACTGTTTCTACAGCAATCCTTGCAGTATACTCCGTTCGCCGTCCGCAAAATCGGACGCGCCAATGGTTGGCGGCGTATTGCGCCGCGTATTAGTTGGACCTCCATGCAGAGGCCATCGTATCGGGCCGACAAGATTGCGCAGGCCGCGTAGAACCGCTCTACAGGTTCCGCGGACCGCGCCGTAGGTTGAGACCATCGAAGGTTTTCCGGCACCCGCCCCATGAAGTGGCGTGCATCGTGAATATCGAGACTCGCGCGCCTGCGCCGAGTTTGAAGAATCTTCGCCGCCGCAGCGCGCTCGCGCCGCGGCCTCCCATATGCTTGCCGGCCCCTCACCGTACAGTAGGGGCACATGAAGAGAATGCTCGTAAATGCGACTCAGGAAGAGGAACTGCGGGTCGCGCTGGTCGATGGACAGAAGCTCTTTGATCTCAGTATCGAAATACCCTCCCGAGAACAGAAAAAAGCCAACGTCTACAAAGGCCGTATCTCCCGCGTCGAACCCTCCCTCGAGGCCTGCTTCGTCGACTACGGCGCCCAGCGCCACGGCTTCCTGCCGCTGAAGGAAGTCTCCCGTGACTATTTCCGGCAAGCCCCCCAGGGCAGGCTCAACATCCGCGAGCTCCTCGCCGAAGGCCAGGAGCTCATCGTACAGGTGGAGAAAGAGGAGCGCGGCAACAAGGGCGCGGCGCTCACCACCTTCGTGAGTCTCGCCGGGCGCTTCCTCGTGCTGATGCCGAACAACCCGCGCGCGGGCGGGGTCTCCCGGCGCATCGAGGGCGAGGATCGCGACCAGATGCGCGAGGTCATGGGGCAGCTGCGGATCCCCGAGGGCATGGGCGCGATCGTGCGCACGGCCGGGGTCGGGCGCAGCGCCGAGGAGTTGCAATGGGACCTCGATAATCTCGCGGGGCAGTGGCAGCAGATCTCGGCCGCCGCCGAGGGCCGGCCCGCCCCTTTCCTCGTCTTCCGGGAAAGCGATGCGGTGACGCGCGCTCTGCGCGATTACCTCTCCGATGACATCGGCGAGGTGCTGGTCGATGACGCGGGCGCCTTCCAGAAGGCCCAGGAGTACATGCAGCGCTTCATGCCCGCCGACGCCCAGCGGCGCCTGAAGCTCTATACCGATGACATCCAGCTGTTCACCCGCTACCAGATCGAGAGCCAGATCGAGTCCGCGTACGCGCACAAGGTGCAGCTGCCCTCCGGCGGCAGCATCGTCATCGACTACACCGAGGCGCTGGTCTCGATCGACATCAACTCCGCTCGCGCCACCAAGGGCAGCGACATCGAGACCACGGCGCTCAACACCAATCTCGAGGCCGCCGATGAGATCGCCCGCCAGCTGCGCATCCGCGACATCGGCGGCCTCATCGTCATCGACTTCATCGACATGGAGTCGGGCAAGAATCAGCGCGAGGTCGAGGACCGGCTGCGCGATGCCATGAAGATGGACCGCGCGCGCATCCAGATCGGCAAGCTCTCGCGTTTCGGGCTGCTGGAGATGTCACGCCAGCGGCTGCGTCCCTCGCTCGGGGAATCGAGCCATATCGTCTGCCCGCGCTGCCAGGGCAAGGGCAACATCCGCAGCGTCGAGTCCATGGCGCTGGCGGTGCTGCGCCTGGTCGGCGAGGAGATGCGCAAGGATCGCACGACCAAGGTCATCACCCAGCTGCCCGTGGAAGTGGCCACGTACCTGTTCAATGAAAAGCGCGAGTGGCTGCGCACGCTCGAGGACAAGAGCGAGACGGAGCTCGTCATCGTTCCGAACCCGCACATCCAGACCCCCGAATACTCCATCAAGCGGGTGCGCGACGATGAGGCGGAGCTGCCCGAGAACCGCCAGACCAGTTATCTCATGCCCGCCGCCCCCGAGGTGGCCGAGCCCGGCAGTGCCCACGACAAGCGCCCCCCCGCCGAAGCCCCGGCGGTGGTGCCCGTGCTGCCGGCGATACCCGCGCCCATGACGCTGCAGGCGCCCCAGGCCACTGTCCCCGCGCAAAACGGCACGACCGAATCCCCTCCCATGAAAGGATTCTGGTCCCGTCTGAAGGGCCTGTTCTCGGCCGAAGAGTCGATGGCGGAGGTGCCAGTCGCAGCCGCCGCAGCGCCTGCTGCCGGCCCGCACGGCCCGCGCCACGGGGAGCGGACCCCGGAAGGACGGCGGGACCATGGCCGGCCGCCGCGACGCGGCGACGGGCGGCGCCCCCACGGCGAGGCGCGACGAGGCCAAGGCGAGAGCCGGAGCGCGGAAGGCAGGAGCCGGGACCGGCGCGACCGGGACCACGCTTACCCCGCGACCGAAGGCAAGCGGGGCGCAGGTCAAGGGAGTGAGATGGAAAATCGCTCCCGCGCTCAGGAGCGGCGTCCGCGCGAGCATGATCGGGATCGGGAGGCGACGACCCGGCCCTCCGAGACGCGCCCGGCTGCCGCCGCGCCGCAGACGGAATCCACACCAGGCGCTGCGCCCGCAGAGCGAGCCCCCGGCGAGCGGCGGGGCCGGCGGCGGGGCCGGCGCGGCGGCCGACGCAGCGGCGGACGCGAGGGAGGCACCTCCCCGGGCACCCCTGCGGGCGCTGAAGGCGCCACGGCGCCTTCGCTGTCGGGCGAGGCACGCGGGGAGGCACGCGAGCCCCGCGAGCAACGCCTGGAAAGCGCGCCGGCGCGAGAGCCGGAGCATCCTCAGGAAGCGCCCCCCGTGCAGCGAGAGCCCGTGCAGCGAGAGCCCGTGCAGCCTCGGGAAGCGCTGGAGCCGCGCGGGACACCCGTGCCGCATCAGGAGCCGGTGCGCCACCAGGAGCCGGCGCCCTCTTCGGCTCACTTCGAGCCCTCGCCTCCCCCGGGTGGCGATGCCTCACGCGAGAACAAGCCGTACGTGGTGTGGTCTTCCGCCCCGTCCGATGTACAGCACGGCGGGCACGACTCGAGCGAATAAGCGGAAATCGGCAGCGTTTCCCGGCCGTTCCATCCACCTTGCACAGGCGGATCTCAGAGGATCTCGGCGCGCCGTCCCGGCGCGCCGAGTTGCCTATGGGGTGTTCACCTGGCGAGCGCCGGGGGAATCGGTGCGAAGCGCATCGCACAACCCGCGCGCGGCGGCCTCGATCAGATCCAGCACGTACTCGAAGCCGTTCGGGCCCCCGTAATACGGGTCCGGCACTTCGCTCACGCCCGCCTCCGGAGCGTATTCCAGGAACAGCCTGACTCGCTGCCGGACATGCCCTGGAGCGCGGCGCTCCAGGGTGCTCAGGTTCTGCCGGTCCATCGCCAGAATCAGGTCGAAGCGCTCGAAGTCCTCAGGCTCGACCACGCGGGCGCGCAGGTGGGAAAGGTCATAGCCGCGGCGCGACGCGGCATCCCGCATGCGCCGGTCGGGTGGCGCACCGACGTGATAGCCCGCCGTGCCGGCCGAATCGATGGTCAGCTCGAGATTCGGAAGCTCCTGCGCCGCGATGGCGCGGAAGACCCCCTCCGCCGTGGGCGAGCGGCAGATATTGCCCAGACAGACGAAAAGAATTTTCACTCAAACCCCTGGGTGTTCTAACAAATTGATGTGAAAAAGACTTTTTATCCACGCGCACCCGCTTGCGTGACGACGCAAATGTATCCGGATGTACCCCGGAGAGCGCCAAATGTTAAGCGATCTGCGCAGCCGAAGCCCTCAAGCCCTTGACGCATGTCCACGGAATCAGCGTCGACGACAAACTGTACCTTCGGGCTCGCAAAGCCTGGACGCGACCTTGAGCGCTTCGCCGATGCAAAAAAGACGGTGGCGCCGTGTCACCCTCGGCCACCAGCCCACCATGAGCCTCGTCCAGACAAGAATCAAGGCCGGCGGATGCGGGACCTGCACCTCCCGGAGGCAGAGCGTTCATTTTCCACGGTGCCCGAGACTGCGCGCACCACGGTGCGGGCGAACTCTGCAGCCGAATTCTGCTGCCGAGGAGCCCAGGAGCGATCCACGCCATCGGCCAAGCAACAACGGCTCCGCTCCGGTGGGGCGCCCGGACTCTTGCGCCGGCGATCACCTTTGACACTCCTCAGCGATCTCTGGTTGGAATATGGGCGAGGGGCCGCAATGCACAACTTTGGCTCGCCTCGTGGCGTGTCTTCGTCTTGGCCGATCGCGTCCACGGTTTGGGCAACAGGGCCGCGAGCAAATCCGAATCGACGAAATCGAGCCTTGGAGTCTTCACGCGCCTGGATCACTCATTGCGGCGCGCCCCGGGGCTGCACGGCTTGGACGAGGTGGATCTGTTCCAGGACACGCAGCAGCACGCATCGAATTTCCGGGGCGGCGCCCATCGAGAATCCAACGTGGAACAGCCTGCCCGCGAGAACGTATACTCGATCTGCCTTCGAAACAACCCAAGGGGAATCCTCATGAGCAAAGGCATGGATCAAAAGAAGGAGACGAAGAAGAAGCCGGCGAAAACCTTCGGCGAGAAGCGCGCAGCAAAGCGCGAGAAGCGTCAGCCCAGGGGGCGCTGACAGGCGCTCATGGTGACTCGGCTGCGGCGACTGTGCGCTGACCGGAAGTCCAAGAAACGGGCCTCAATGGCGAGTCACGGCAGGATGCCGCCGCTCGCGTGGCATTGTTGGAAACCGCCCGGCCGATGCGATCGAAGCGGCACACGCACCGCCCGTGCCGCCCACCCCTTATGCTTCGCGAGAATGCGAGCGAGACAGACGCTGCGTGGCCGTGACGGCAGAGGCTCGAACTCGCGGGGCGCGGCCTACTTTACGCTGTACCCGCGTGCCTGCAGGCACGCGGTGAGCGCCCGGCGGTAGTTGCGCGCTTTGTGGTCGAGCGCCCGCTGCGCCTGGTAGGCCTGGTCGCTCGCATCCTGCCGGGCCTGCTGGTCCGCCTGGGCATTGGTGGCATCGCCCATGCTGCCGATCATGGCGCCGGTGAGCGCACCGAACACCGCCCCCGATCCCCGGTCCCAGGGATTGGAGATCGCCGCACCGAGCACGGCGCCGGCCACCGCCCCGATGGCGGTATCGGTCCCCGGCGGCGGACCCTGCACGGTTACCCGGTCGTACACCGGCACGCCCGGGGCGCTGGGGTCGAAGCCGCTCTGGTGCACCGCCCACACGGCGCACTCGTAGCGATCGCGGCTCTGCTGTTGCCGCGATTGGTGGTGCATGGGATAGGCGTAGACCGTCGTATCGGGTCGGCGCAGGCGATACGCCACGGGAGCGGACCGTTGCGCAACGGTGGCGCAGCCCGAGAGCCCGAGGAGCGTCCCCAGAGCCGCGAGCCCGAGGGCGCCGCAGCGGCGGGAAACGCCCGATCTCCGCAAACCCTTCATGTCCGATCCACAGCCGGCAGACCTACCGCCCACGACGCGCCCTAGCATAACCGGTTGACGCCCCGCCGCGCCACGAAGTTCCGCCGGCGTCGTAACATAACTTTCCCGACCTCAAGATATCTCAAGCGCCGCGGCGCTCAGCCCAAGAGCGCCTCGACGCGCTCGAGGTCCTCCGCCGTATTGACGTCAGGGCCCGGGCGTTCCCGGCAGTCGGCCACCTGGATGATCAGGCCGTGACCCAGCGCGCGCAGTTGCTCGAGCTTCTCGGCCGCCTCGAGCGCGGTCGGCTCGAGGGAGGCGAGGCGCTGGAGCGCCGCCACTCGATAGGCATAGATGCCCACATGGCGCCGCGCAGCCGTGAACGGCCTCCGCCCCCCCGGGCTGGCCGAGGCTGCATCGCGCTGCCACGGCACGGGCGCGCGGCTGAAATAAAGCGCCCGCCCGCGCTCGTCACAGACGACTTTCACCACGTTGGGGTCGAGGAGCTCGGTCTGCGATTCGATGGCAGTGGCGAGCGTTGCGAGCGATGCCTCGGGGTGCGATTCCAACAGCGCGGCCACCTGGGCGATGATCGCCGGGGGAATGAGCGGCTCATCGCCCTGGACGTTGACGACGATATCCTCTTGCGCCCAGCGCTCGAGCGCCGCGAGCTCCGCAATGCGGTCGGTGCCCGAGGCGTGGTGGCGGCCCGTGAGGCGCGCCTCGGCGCCAAAGGCCCGCGCGGCGCTCACGATGGCGGAGTCATCCGTCGCGATCAGCACATCGGCGGCGCCTGCGGCGCTCGCCTTCTCGTACACCCACTGGATCATGGGCTTGCCGCGCAGGGGCTTGAGCGCCTTGCCCGGCAGCCTCGTGGAGTGCGCGCGGGCCGGAATGGCGACATGGAACAACGGGATCGTCCCGCTCAATGCCCGAGCAGCGGATCGTCGGCGGAGAGCTGGCGGGCTTCCTCCTCCAGCATCACCGGCACGCCGTCGCGGACGGGATAGGCGAGCCGGTCCATGCGGCACACGAGCACTTCGGCCTCCCGCCGGTACAGCAGGGTGCCTTTGCAGAGCGGACAGGCGAGTATTTCAAGCAGACGGGCATCCACGGCGCTGACTCCCGGGGTATGAGGGTGATTCGATCTTGCGCATCACGAGCCCGATGAGCCGTTGCGCGTCGGCATCGCTCAAGCAGGCCTCCACCGGGACATACCACAGGCGCAAGTCCGCGGGCTGAGCGCATTTTACGGCATCCTTTTCCGTCATGAGCACCGGACGGTCATCGCCGAAATCGAGCTCGGCGGCACTCAAGGGATGATGGTCGGGAAACGGGTGCGCAACCGGCGCAAGGCCCTGCGCGGCGAGCTCCCGGAAGAAGCGCTCGGGATGCCCGATGCCCGCAACGGCGTGCACCCTCCCCTCGAAGGCCTGAAGCGGACGGGTCTCGCCCGAAACGAGCCGCCGCGCCTGCCCGGGCACCAACTCCATCCGCAGCGCCTCACCGCACCCCTCCTCGGCACGCAGCGAGGGGTGCTCGATCGGGCCGTTGATGACCAGGGCGTCCACGGTGCGCAGCCGCGAGAGCGGCTCGCGCAGCGGGCCCGCCGGCAGCAGCCGCCCGTTGCCGAAGCCGCGGCTGCCGTCGACGACCGCGATCTCGCAGTCTCGCTTAAGCGACAGATGCTGCAGGCCATCGTCGGCCACGATGACTTGCGCCCCGCGCTCGATGAGCGCCGCGGCGGCGGCCACGCGGTCGCGCGCGACCGCGGTGGCGCACCGGGTGCGCCGATGCAGCAGCAGCGGCTCATCGCCCACTTCGCGCCAGCTCGACTGCTCTCCCACCACCCGCACCCCCGCCGAGGCGCGCCCATAGCCCCGCGAGACCAGCCCGACGAGGATTCCCCGCTGAGTGAGCTGCCTCGCGAGCCAGATCGCGAGCGGAGTCTTGCCCGTGCCGCCGACCGTCAGGTTGCCGATCACCACCACCGGGGCGCCGGCGCAGCGGCTGCGCCGCCACCCGTGCCGAAACGCCAAGCGGTGCGCCGAGACCGCCGCCCCGTAGAGCCAGGCGAGAGGCTGCAGCACCGGCACGCCTGCAGTGCCGTACCAGCGCCGGTTCAGCCACGCCTCGATCATTGCCGCGCGCTCAGTCGTTGAACTGCAGCCGGTGCAGCTGCGCGTACAGGCCGCCTCGCTCGAGCAGCTGCGCGTGCGAGCCGATTTCGGCCACCTTGCCGGCATCGAGCACGACGATGCGATCGGCCTGCTCGACAGTCGAGAGTCTGTGGGCGATGACGAAGGTCGTGCGGTTGCGCATCAGGTTAAGGAGCGCCGCCTGGATGTGCCGCTCGGCCTCCGTATCGAGCGCCGAAGTCGCCTCGTCCAGGATGAGAATGGGCGCATCCTTCAGCAGCGCCCGCGCGATCGCGATCCTCTGGCGCTGGCCTCCCGAGAGCAGCATCCCACGATCCCCGATCAGCGTGTCGAGTCCCTCCGGCATCCCGGAGATGAACGGCAGCACATGGGCGGCCTCGGCGACCCGCAAGACGGCCTCCTCCGCCACGTGCCGGCCGAAAGTGATGTTGTTGCGGATGGTGTCATCGAACAGCGTGACCTCCTGACTGACCACCGCGATCTGCCTGCGCAGGGACTTCAGGTCATATTCGCGTATGTCGCGGTCGTCGATGAGGATCGAGCCCGAGGCGACGTCGTAGAAGCGGGGCAGCAGGCTCACCAGGGTCGATTTCCCGCTGCCCGAGCGCCCGACGATGGCGATGTTCGAGCCCGCGGGAACCCGGAGCGAGATCTCGCGCAGCGCGGCGCCGGCGCCCTGCGGGTAGGAGAACCCGACGGCGCGATACTCGACGTCGCCGCGGACGCGCGCGACGCTGTATGTGCCGGTGTCCGGCTCCCCCGGCTCGTCGGTCAGCTCAAACAGGCTTTGTGCGGCGGCGACGCCCTGCTGGATGGGACCGGACTGGCTCACCACCTCGCGCACCGGCTGCGAGAGGCTCGCGAGCGCGGCGAAATACCCCAGCAGCTCCCCCAGGGTCATCTCACCCTGCACCCGGCTGCGGATCGTGAGCGCAAGCACGACCGCCGCACCGATGGCGGTCACCATCTGCACCGTGGGATTGGACAGCCCGTTGGTCAGGATGAACTTCATGTTCGAGATCCGGTTCTGCTCGTTGACCTCCTCGAACTGCCGATCGAGGTGCGCCTGCGCCCCGTAGACCTTCACCAGGCGCTGGGACTCGAAGCTCTCCTTGGCGATCCGCGTCACATCCTCCATCGAGTCCTGAATGCGCCGGCCATAGCGGCGGAAATGGCGGTTGATGACCGACACCAGCCAGATGACGATCGGGCCCATGACGAGCAGGATCGCCGTGAGACGGGCATTGAGCCAGATGAGATACCCGAGCAGGAAGACGATGGTGAGGCCGGCGCGCACCAGGATCACGATCGAGTAGGTGCAGGCGCGGCCGACCTGCTCGCTGTTATAGGTCAGCCGGGAAAGCAGGGAGCCGACGGCGTGCCGGTCGAAGAACGCGACCGGCAGATCGAGCACGCGCCCGAAGATCTGGGAGCGGAAGCGCTTGACGACGTTGCGGCCCACCAGGCCCATGAAGTAGGTCTGGGTGAAGTTGCCGATGCCGCGGCCGATGAACAGCATCACCAGCGCGACCGGAATCCACAGGATCATGCGCGGATCGGGATGGGCGAGGGTATCGCCGAGGTGCTGGGCGAGATACGCAAGAGCTGCGGTGCTCGCCGCGTACACCGCCCCGCCCGCGAGCCCGAGGGCGAACACGCCCTTGTGAGGTTTCAGATACCCGAGCAGGCGACGGTAGGTCGCGGCGGCGCTTTGCTCCGCCGGGGATCCCGCGCCTCGGCTCAAGAGCCGCCCCCCCCGTGGGTCTTGATCGTGGCGATCTGCAGCCTCACGAACCCGAGCGCCCCGAGCACGTCCATCGCCGTGACCACCGACTGCTGGGTCGCACGCGCATCGGCGCGGATCGTGACGATCATGTCCCGATCGGCGCCCGCCTGCCTGATCAGCGCCGAGCGCAGCGTATCGGGGCTGGAGTTGATGAGCTCGCGGCCGTTCACCAGGTAATCGCCCCTCTCGGTCACGGTGACCACGAGCGGCTCGGGCTGGGAGGTCGCGCTCGGCACGGCGCTCGCATGGGGCAGGCGCACCTGCAGCCGCCCCTCCTGCGAGAACTTGCTCGAGAGCATGAAGAACACCACCAGGAGCAGTACGACATCGATCAGCGAGACGACATTGATCTCCGGCTCCTCGTGGCGCCGCGGATTGAGGTTCATGTGCGCACGAGGCGTGCGGCCACCGGCGCGGTGCCCGGGACATCAGGGGCTTCGACGCGGGCCGGCCCGCTCTGCCCGGCGCAGGCCGCGGCCTCCAGCGCATCCGCCATGCGCAGCGCGTGCTTTTCCATCTCGACGACGAGCCGCTCGACCTTGCCGCGCAGGTACCGGTAGGCGATCAGGGACGGAATGGCGACGCACAGCCCGGCCGCGGTGCACACCAGCGCCTCGGCGATGCCGCCGGAGAGCGCCTCGGGATTGCCCATGCCTCCGGCGCGGATGGCATCGAACGAGCGGATGATGCCGGTGACGGTGCCGAGCAGTCCCAGGAGCGGGGAGACGCCCGCAATGGTGCCGAGCGTGTTGAGAAAGCGCTCGAGCTCGTACACCACATGCCGGCCCGCATCCTCCAGGCGCTCCATCAGCATCTCGTGGGAGCGGTGGCGGTTGGCGAGCCCTACGGCGAGGAGGCGGCCGAGCGGGGAATGCTGCTCGAGCGCCGCGATGACCTTATCGGTGACCTGGCCGGTCTCGATGAGATGCCAGACCTTCTGGGGCAGCTCGGCCGGCAGCACGCGCTTGTCCTGCAGCGTCCAGAGCCGCTCGAGCACGATCGCCGCCGAGACGACCGAGCAGAAAATGATCGGCCACATGAGCGGGCCGCCGGCCCGCACGATTTCCCACATCAATCGACCCCACTGGTTGGCGAGCGGACATCATAGCAGGAGGCCGGTCCTCCCCCGAAGCGCCGCCGGGACCGCCATGATACAGTTCACGGAACATGCCGCGCCGCCTGCTGAAGAAGATCCTGCCCTCCCCCCAGTTCCTGGAGAACCACCGGATGGTGCGCGTGTTCGGCGACCGGCTGCTCGACCCGCGGCTGTGGGCCGTGCACCGGCGGGCCGTCGCGGGCGCTCTCGGCTGGGCCCTGGCCATCAGCTTCATTCCCCTGCCGGTGCACTCTCTGGTCGCGGGCCTCGTGGCGCTCACCTGGCGGCTCAATGTGCCGACGATCTACGCCACGATCTGGCTCGTCAACAACCCGCTCACCATGGTGCCGCTCTACTATCTCGCCTACCGGGTGGGGACGCTGCTGCTCGGCACTCCCGCGCACCCTTTCGCGTTTCAACTGAGCTTCAAGTGGCTTCAATACGGCCTCGGGCCGGTGTGGCGGCCGTTTCTGCTCGGCTGCCTCACCTGCTCCGTCGTGGCGGGGCTCATCGGCTGGGTGGGCCTGCGGCTGCTGTGGCGCTGGCAGGTGAGGCGGCGCTATCGGTCGCGGCACTGCGCCCTGCCTTGACACGCTCCACCAATCTGCCCTCGAGCAGCTCGTAGATCCGATCCATCCGGCCCGCGAGACGCGGGTCGTGGGTCACGACGACCAGGCTCGTGCCCCGCTCCCGATTGAGCTCGAGCATCAACTCGAACACCTGCTCGGCATTGGCCCCGTCGAGATTGCCGGTCGGCTCATCGGCGAGGACGATCTTCGGTTGCGTCACCAGGGCGCGCGCCACGGCCGCGCGCTGGCGCTCCCCGCCCGAGAGCTGATGGGGCCGATGGGTGAGCCTCGCCGCGAGCCCGACGCGCTCGAGCAGCTCGCGTGCCCGCTCGCGCGCCTCGGCCACCCTCATGCGACGCACCAGAAGCGGCATGGCGACATTCTCGAGCGCCGAGAACTCCGGCAGCAGGTGATGGAACTGGTAGACGAAGCCGAGCGTGCGGTTGCGCAGCTCGCCCCTTTCCCTCTCGGTGAGCGCGTGAATGTCGCGTCCATCGATCATGACCCGACCGGTGCTCGGCCGGTCGAGGCCGCCGAGAATCTGCAGCAGCGTCGTCTTGCCCGAGCCGGAGGCCCCGACGATCGAGAGCCGCTCGCCCTCGGTGATCTTGAGCTCGACGGCGCGAAGCACCTCGAGCGTCACCGGGCCCTGCTGGAAGCTCCTGCCGACCCCGCGCGCCTCGAGCACTGCATTACTCATGCCGCAAAGCCTCCGCCGGGGCGGTGCGCGCGGCGCGCCAGGCCGGATACACCGTCGCGAGCGCGCACAGCAGGAATGCCACGCCACAGACGCGCAGCACATCGGCTCCCTGAACGTAGGCCGGCAGTTCGCTCATGTAGTACACCTGGGGGTTGAGAAACTGGGTGTGCAGCAGCCGCTGAAGCGTCGCGACGATCGCCTCGAGGTGATCGGAGACCAGCACCCCGAGCCCCGCCCCGAGCCCTGTCCCGGCGAGCCCGATCAGCGTGCCCTGCACCGCGAACAGGGCGAGCACGTTGACCGGCCGTGCGCCGAAGGTGCGCAGGATCGCGATGTCGGACTGCTTCTCCTTCACGATCATGACCAGCGTGGCGACGATGTTGAACGCCGCCACCGCCACGATCATCGAGAGAATCACGAACATCATCGACTTCGTGCTCTCGATGGAGCGGAAGAAGTTGACGTGCTTGTCCGTCCAGTCGCTCACATAGTAGCCGGCGCCGCCGAGGGCATAGGCCACCTTGCGCACCACCTGCGGGGCCTGCCAGGGATCATCGAGCTTCAGGCGCATCCCGGTCACCTCGTCGGGCCCGAGACCAAACAGCCTCGATGCGTCCGTCAGGTTGATCAGCGCGAGCCCCCGGTCGTACTGGTACATGCCGGAGTGAAACAGTCCCACCACCTTGAATCTGCGCATCCGCGGCACGAGTCCGGCGGGAGTGGCGATGCCCTCGGGGGCGATCACCACCACCGACTGCCCCACCCGCACATCGAGCGCGCGCGCCAGATCGACGCCCAGGATCACCCCATAGCGGCCCGGGCGCAGATCCCGCAGGCTTCCGCCCTCGAGGTGGCGCGCCAGGGAGGTGACGTGGATCTCCCGCGCGGGCCGCACGCCGCGCACCGAAGCGCCGGCGATGCGCTCGCCGTGAGCGAGCATGGCGTGCTGCTCGATGTAAGGGGCCACCGCCAGCACGTGCGGCTGGCGCTCGATCTGCCGCTGCACGGCCTGCCAATCGGCGATGGTGCCCTGCAGTCCCATGATGGTCGCATCCGAGGTGACGCTCAGAATGCGGCTGCGCAGCTCGCGCCCGAAGCCGTTCATCACCGAGAGCACCACGATCAAGGTGGCCACCCCGAGCGCCAGGCCGCACACCGACATCAGCGCGACGAAGGAGACGAAGCCGCGCCGGTGCGTCGAGCGCAGATACCGTGTGCCGATCATCCATTCGTACCGGGTGTGCATCGACCGCCTACTCGTAGCGCAGCGCTTCGGCCGGAGAGGTGCGGGCGGCGCGCACCGCCGGGTACACGGTGGCCGCCGCGGTAAGCGCCAGCGCCGCCGCGCCGATCGTCACGACGTTGCTCCATTTCACCACCGAAGGGATGGTGGTGATGTAGTAGACGTGGGCGTTGAAGATCTGGAAGCCGAAAGCGCTTTGCAGGAAAGCCGCCACCGGATCGACATGCCAGGCGAGGGTCAGGCCGAGCCCCACCCCGAGGGCCACCCCGAGCCAGCCGATGGTGAGTCCCTGGGTGAGGAAGATGCCGAGCACCCGCCGCGGGGAAGCCCCGAAGGTGCGCAAAATGGCGATGTCGGTGCGCTTGTCATTCACCACCATGACCAGCATGGCGACGATGTTGAAGGCGGCCACGGCCACGATCAGCAGCAGGATGAGCGACATCATGGTCTTCTCGATGCGGATGGCGCGAAAGTAGGCCGCGTTGTCCTGCGTCCAGTCGATCACCCGGAAGCGCTTCGGCAGACGCGCGCGCAGGCGCGCCGAGACCTGCGGCGCATCGAGCGGGTTGCGATAGCGCACATGCAAGCCCTGATCGAGCCCTCCGGGGGGCAGGAGCGCGCGCACATCGTGGATGTTGGCGAACACCAGGGTCGCGTCGCTGTCGGCGAGCCCGATCGAGAACACACCGGCGACCTCGAACCGGCGCAGCTGCGGCACCGGCAGCCCGCCGGGGGTCACGGCGGGAATGAGCAGCGTCAGCCTGCTTCCGGGCTCGAGGCCGAGCTCCTCGGCTATCACCTCCCCGATGATCACGCGATCGCTCCCGGGGGCGAGGTCCGAGAGCCTGCCCGCCTTCAGGGCGCCGGCAAGGTGGCTCACCGAGGGCTCGATCTTGGGATCGATGCCTCGCAGCAGCACCGGCAACATCTGCGGGGTGCGCACCGCGAGCGCCTGCAGCTGCGCATAGGGGGCGACGCCGGTCACGCCGGGAGTTGCGCGGATCCTCTTCTCGGCCGCGCGCCATTGCGCCGGGCTCGCCGAGCCCGAGCGTTGCCCGGGATCGCGCGTGACGACGCGGGCATCGGCGTCGAGGGAGAGGAGGCGCGATCTCAAGTCGCTCTCAAAGCCGTTCATCACCGAAAGAATGACGATCAGGGCCGCGACCCCGACGCACACCCCGGCGAGGGAGGTCCAGGTGATGAAGGAAACGAAGAACTTGTGGGAGCGGGCGCGCACATAGCGCCAGCCCACGAACAACGACAGCGGATGAAACATTCCGGGCATTTAACCATAGTCCCCCCGCGGCCCGCTGCTTGAGCCGCGTCACAGAATCGGCGCACGGCGGCCGGCGGCGGCTTTGACGGGAGGCCCGGGAGCGTATAGTCCGATAGGTTCCCTGGAGGTCCGCTCATGCGTGCTCGAACACTCCTGGCACTGCTCATGGGTTGCGCGCTGACCGTGGCGTCGGCTGAAACGATCGTGGTGAGCGGCCGTCTGATGATTGCGCCCTCCTCCATCGCGCGCCCGCACCGGGGCCAGACCATGCGCCAGGTCAAGGCGCGCTTCGGACAGCCTGAAAAACGCTACCCCGCCGTCGGCGACCACCCGCCGATCACGCGCTGGAACTATCCCGGCTACTCGGTCTACTTCGAGTACCACCGCGTCATAGACGCGGTGGTGCACGGCTCGCGCTAGTCTGAAGCGCCGGATCCGGGCATCGTGCCCGTCCCGGCGCCGCGGCGCGCAAAAAGCGTGGTTTTTGCTTGCCGCTCGCCACCTGCGGCGGCGGGCACTTCCCTGTGCCTGTGCCGCGCCTGCACCTGGTGCGGCATGCTCCCCGAGACGCGAGCCGTGCCGCCCAAGAAGCGCCGGATCCGGGCATCGTGCCCGCCCCGGCGCTGCGGCGCGCAAAAAGCGTGGTTTTTGCTTGCCGCTCGCCACCTGCGGCGGCGGGCACTTCCCTGTGCCTGTGCCGCGCCTGCACCTGGTGCGGCATGCTCCCCGAGACGCGAGCCGTGCCGCCCAAG
>JAJZDX010000083.1 GCA_021805865.1 Pseudomonadota bacterium | reverse complement strand
CGCGACATCGGCGAGCTGTGGCACGGCGACCTTGACGTAGAAGGCCGTGGTATCGATGTTGCGATGACCGAGGAGGTCGGCGACCTCTTTGATCGGTCGTCGCTGTTGGACCATTCTTGTGGCAAGGCTGTGGCGCAGAAGATGAGCACCGCCTCGCTGAACCTCAATGCCGGCACGTTGCAGTCGCGCGCGGATGATGCGCGATACGGTACCGCTGTGGGACAGGGGACGCAGCGGTGGAGCGTGCAAGAGGAACACCCTGCGCTCAGTGGTTCGCGGGCGCGCGTGCAGAACGTACTCGGCAAGCGCAGCACCGGTCTCGTCGAGCAATGGCACGACGCGGTCGCGACGGCCCTTGGTGTGCCGCAGCACGAGCTCTCCGTCCCGCCATCGGACGTCTCCGAGCTCGATCTGGCGCAGCTCCTTGTTGCGCAACCCGGTGGTCGCCAACAGCAGCATCATGGCCCGGTCACGAATGCCGGATGGCGTTGTCGTATCGATGGCATCGATCGCGCGCTGGACATCTTCCCACGCCAGATGCGGTGGCAGATGCGCTTGACGCCAGCACGGGGTCCTCGGTACGAACGGCGATAAGTCCTGCGCGTTGAGGCTGGCCCAAGGCAGGTACCTCAGGAACGAGCGCATATAAGCCGTCGTAGATGACCTCGCTCCATCGCTGTGACACATCGAGAGCAGATCGTGTGTCATGGTCAGAACGTGCTTCGCGGTAAGATCGCTGAGAGGCTTGTTCGGGAGGCACTCCTTCTGCCACGCCAGCATCCGCCGCGCCGTGAGAATGCACCCCTCACACGTCTTCGGATGCAGGCCGCGTATGACGCGTAGGTGCTGCAAATAGTCGGCAAGCAGTGGACTGTCCGGGTCCGCCGGCGCGGGTCTCGCTGCAAACCGCTCCGGGAAACACCGCGCTGCGTGATGGATCGCGGCCAGCGCTCCCCAGCGCGCAGCGGCCGTCGGCCTGGCACGCAGATACCGATCGACGATCTGAGGCGGGATCGGCATCGACTTTCGGCAACCACAGCGCATCGCGTACGCACTGAAATGAGCGAGGCGCGACAGCATCAGCTTTGCCGAGGCGCGCTTGTAACCAGCCCTCGAGAGATCGTCTGCAATGCAGTCAATCTCATCACCCAGAGCGCCGCGCCGAAAGCGCGCGATTACTCGGTGATATTGGTAATAGCGTTCAAGCATGACCACTCCCTCCCGTTGCCAAAGCCGAAGACAACCCACGGCGTCGGAGGGAGTGGACTCCGAATATTATGTGGCGGCAACGAGCCGAGGTGCGAGGAAATCAGGAGAGGTCATCGAGAGGCGACACATATGACGGCTCGTCACATAAGAAGGGATCGACCTTCATCGCCTCCTGGGCAAGTGCCGCAAGACAGTTCCGCCCCTTCCTCATGTCAACAGGATCGCGATACAGGTAGACCGGAAGCTCATCACCCCCGAAGCGCATCATGGCCGCACCGCCATCAGCACAGAAATCCATCTCGGATCCGGCCACATCCCGCACTCGATCAGCCACCCGCTCGGATGGCGCAGCCGGCACACCGGTCCGGCCGCCGGGAATCCGGCTCTGCCGACAGAGTCGGTCACACGCACTTCGATGAGCTTGCCGGCCTCGCCGGCTTCCGCCACCGCGCTGCTCGGCGGCGGCACGATCCCTTTGTCCGACAGCTGCCGTTGCACCCTGGACAGCATCCGCAGGCTCAATCCATGCGCCAGGTAGTACTCCTTCAGGGACACCCCTTCGCTTTGCGCCTCGCGCACCCGCTCCAGGTACCGCCGCTCACCCAGCGTGAGCTCCCCTTGCTTCTGCTCGTTCATCGTTCGCCCTCGGCATGCGGCCACTCGCCGCAGCCTGAGCATCGGCCGCTCAGTTCAAAGGCGGAAGAACGGGGATGCCGGAGTCCTTACGACCAGGACGTGTCTCCACCGCCGATCTTCTCGACGGAGCCGGCGCAGCGCCCAATGACTCTGCTTGTACCCATCCAGCGTGATCTTGCGCGGCCAACGTGGCGCGCAAGATGCCACCGCCTTGCGGAAAAAGGCCATCGCGGCAGCAATCCCCCGGCCGGTCTGGAATAGCGACTCAACCGTCTTTCCCTGCTTGTCGACGGCGCGGTAGAGGTAGCCCGTCCTGGGCCGGGTCTGAATGTAAGTCTCATCCACTCTCCAGGACGAGCCCACCGGCTTCGCCCGGCGCTTCCACCGCCGCTCGTATTCCGGGACGTACCGGAACACCCACCGCATGATTGTCGTGTGGCTGACGTGCACGCCCCACTCGGCCATCAGGGTGACGAGATCGCGGTAGCTAAGGCGATAGGTAAGGTACCAGCGAATACAGCCCTCGATGACTTCTCGAGGGAATCGGCGACGCCGGTAGATGGCATCGCGTTCAATGGGTTGCGTCACGGCAAGCTCCGGGCAAAGGTTCCCGGATAGCACGATCCTGCCGCTAATGCACCAGAACCCAGCCCCAAACCAGTCTATCCATGGGTAGAGTCGACGACTGGCGCGGTGGTGGTAGGTGCCTCTCGGCCGTTGCCGCCCCTTTCGTCTGGCGGTGTCGCAATCGAGGCACCATGACTCCGTCTCCAGTCGCCGCTCATCGAACC
>JAJZDX010000082.1 GCA_021805865.1 Pseudomonadota bacterium | reverse complement strand
GATCATCCTCGCGCTCCGGGCCGCCTCAGCGGCAATCCGCCCCGGTATACAGCTCCGCCGATCTTCCCCGGCGCCTACGCGCTCATGCAGCTCGGCGCAAGGACGGGGTTTGCGGAGTCCTTACGATGCGCAGGCCGCCGCCGCACATCCGTCCGCAACTCGATCTGGGCTATCGTATTTCCGGGCACAGTGTGGAGATTTTCGAAATTCGCCCGGCATGGGATGGTCGCTCACACGGGCGCCATGAGTCTGCCGTCGCAAAAGCAACTTTCGTTCGCAGCCGAAACCTCTGGCGAGTCTTCTGGCAGCGTCGCGACTTGAAGTGGCACAGCTACCAGCCGGCGAGTGAGGTAAAGTCAATAGATGAATTTCTGTCCTTGGTCGCGGAAGACCGCCATGCGTGTTTCTTCGGATAATCTGCTCGAACTTGCGGTGTTGCACATCGATGTCCAGCGAAGCCAAGTTCATCGGATATAAGCTGCTCGAGACGGGCGCGCTCGTTGCGTTTCGAATTCTCGAGGAGAAGGTGCTGCCTGCGCCCGATGAAGCGGAGTTCGGACTGAGATTGCAGCTGAAGTTCGTGGCCGACGAAGAGGAGGACGAGCGTGACGAGGACGAGGTGGCCGAGGATACCGCGGAGTGGGGTTCGTTCGGCTTCCTGTTCGTGCTCGGGGCGCTGTCGTTTGAGGACGCGAAGCCCCGCGAAATGTCGGCCCTCGAGTATCAAGAGAAGGATGAGTTCAAGCTCGCTGACTTCATCGAAGGATTGAGTTTCGTGCGAGGCGAGCTGCACTTCGATGCCGACTACATTCGCGGACGACGGATCAAGACCCGCATCGTAGTGCGCTCGAGCGGCACTTGCACCATCGAGACCATCGGACGCGGCAAGGCGCCGCTGCGCTGGCTTGAGCGGATGCAGGGCAAGAGGCTTCTGAAGCTGGTCGACGAACACAATGACTGAGCCAATCGGGCCAAGTCCCTGCAGGTGGAGCTGTTGGTGGTTGAAAAGCAGTGGGATAGAGCTCTGACATGAACTTGGCTGGACCTGAGGCAGGTCAAACGCGTCCGAGTACCTTCATGCACCAGATCCCTTCGAATACTGGAATCGAGCAAGTGACAGGTAAGCGAACCCGAAAGGTGGAATCCACGCTTGCAGCGCAGGTGGGTCGCGCCCTGCGCCGAGCGGCAAAGGACGCGCGCCGAACTGCCCGCATGCATGGGGTGCCGATCTACGTCTGGGAGAAGGGAAAGGTTGTGGCGCTCAAGCCTTAACGGCGGAGCGTCCCTGATGGGTTTTGGTGAGCGCGGTCACGGTACCTGATGGAGCGGCTGCCACACTCGGCGATGGACGAGCAGCGTGAGCGTGTGTGCCGACGGCGGCGCACAGGTCGAGGACAACGATCAGAACCGAGAGTCAGCGGAGCGATCACGTTCAGCCGGAATCAGCGGTCGCAATGGACCGCAATACGCACCTGCGATGACTCAGAGCAGCGCCTCCTGCTTGGCGCTTCCGGGTGGATCGCGGCTTGAGCGCAGAAGGCTGATTACTTCGGTGTTGCGACGATCTCGCCGACAGCGACAGATGCAGCGCGGATGGGGATGCCCTGATAGGCCTTGAGGTCCAGGAGATGGGAGTCGCCGGAGACGATGAGCCGGGCTTCGGTGGAGACGGCGCAGGCGAGGATGTGATCGTCGTCCGGATCGCGCTCGATCACCGGAGTGGGAAGTGCCTCAGGTGTGACGGTCTCGGCCAAGCGCTCGTAGTCTTGCACGAGCTCGATAGCGGAGACTCCGGCAGCGCGCACGCGCTCGGCGAACTTGTGCGGGTCATGACTTCGGCAAGCTCGGCGAGCAGCACCAAGCTCGTGCAGAGGGTGATCTTGCGCTCGCGGGCCAAGTCGAGCAGGCGACGCGGCGCTCCCTGCCAGAGAAGACCGGAGAGGACCGTATTCGTGTCAGCGACGATCCGCATCGCGAGCAAGGCGTGCGGCGCGGGCGGCTTCAATCTCGGCTTGCACGTCCTGCGGGGATACCGGCGGCGGGTTCAGCGCATCGAGCTTTGCGAAGGCTTCCCCGAGCCGTCGAGCGGCATCGTCGCGGTCGCGTTCACGGCGGGCCTTGAGGAAATCCACGAAGTCCTCGACCTCGGCTCGTTGCTGCGGAGCGAGTGAGTTCAGCTTCTCGATGAGCACTTGATCAGTGCGTGCGTTCATGGCGCCACTCTGCCTCAACTGGCCCTGGAAATAAATGCTCCGACCGTACGCAGCAGACCCCAAATGTAGGGATCGACAGCGGATGGCTTCACCCTCACGGGCCGGATTTTAGCAGTACCCGCAGCCACGCCCGGCCAAAGCGGCGGTGTGCCCGGAATGTGCCGCGTTGAGATTGGGTGTGCCGGGAATGTGGTGCGCCGTGAAAAGGCGCGGTCCCTCAGTGGGTTAGAGCCCACCCGGCAACTTTCGCTCCAGCCGGTAGCAATCGGAGCGGTCGCGGAGGAAACGAAGCGGCCGAAGCCTTCGGTGTAGAGGATCACATAGGTGATCTGGCGAGCACGCAGACCGCAGCGATAGCGAACGCCGTGCAGGCCCCGAAAGGGCTGATGTGGAAGCCGACCCGGCCACAAAACGGGGAAGGCTGCGATCGTCG
>JAJZDX010000018.1:51449-96449 GCA_021805865.1 Pseudomonadota bacterium | reverse complement strand
GGCTGGCCGGATGCCGCCGGTCTTTGCTGGTTGCCGTGGCGGCCCTCAGGCTCCGAACGTGAGCTTTACCCTGGCAAAGCGCCTGGAGCCCACTTGCAGCACGTGATCCGCCCCTGCCTGGAGCGCCAGAGCACGATCCATCGTCCGCACGCCATCGATGCGCACCGCACCCTCCTCGATCTTGCGATTGGCTTCCGAGGTGCTGGCCACAAGCCCCGCCGCCTTCAGCAGATTCGGCAGCCTCATCCCGGCGGTATCGACCGGCACCACCTTGGGCGGCAGGTCCGCCGGCAGCATCCGCTCGCTCACCCGCGCGAGAAATTCTCGCTGTGCCGCGGCGGCGGCCTCGGCCCCGTGGAAGCGTGCGGTGATCTCGCTCGCCAGCTCGAGCTTGATGTCGCGGGGGTTGCGCCCTTCGCTCGCCGAGCGCCTGAGCGCGGTGATGTCCGCGAGCGGCCGGAAGGACAGCAGCTCGTAATAGCGCCACATGAGCTCGTCCGAGATCGACATCAGCTTGCCGAACATCTCGCCCGGCGGCTCGGCGATGCCAATGTAGTTGCCGAGCGATTTCGACATCTTGTTGACCCCGTCGGTGCCCTCGAGCAGCGGCATGGTGAGCACGACCTGGGGCTCCTGGCCGTAGGCGCTTTGCAGCTGCCGCCCGACGAGGAGGTTGAACTTCTGGTCCGTACCGCCGAGCTCGACATCGGCCTTGAGCGCCACGGAGTCGTAGCCCTGGGCGAGCGGATAGAGAAACTCGTGGATGGCGATGGGCTGGCCGCCCTTGTATCGCTTGGCGAAGTCGTCCCTCTCGAGCATGCGCGCCACGGTGTAATGGGCGGCGAGGCGCACGAAGTCGGCCGCGCCCATGGCGCCGAGCCAGCGCGAATTGAAGTCCACCCGGGTGCGCTCGGGATCGAGGATCTTGAACACTTGGGCTTCGTAGGTGCGGGCATTCGCCTGCACCTCCTCGGCGGTGAGCGGCGGTCGGGTCTGGTTGCGCCCGGTGGGATCGCCGATGCGCCCGGTGAAATCCCCGATCAGGAAGATGATCTCGTGGCCGAAGCTCTGGAACTGGCGCATCTTGTTGAGCAGCACGGTGTGCCCGAGGTGCAGGTCCGGCGCGGTCGGGTCAAATCCCGCCTTGACGCGCAGCGGCACACCGCGCCGGAGCTTGCGCGTGAGATCCGCGCTGAGCAGCACCTCATGGGCGCCGCGCTCGAGCTCGGCCAGTTGCTCGGCCAATTGACCGGCCGGTGAATCGACCAATTCATCGCTGATTGCCATGGCTGTGGGGCGCTGGGGTCCGGGTCGCGCGGCTGCAGGGCCGCGTGGAAAGTGTATGCGATACTTGCCGGACATGGATGCTCCAGACCTCAAATCGCCCCAGCTGTACATCAACCGCGAGCTCTCCTTCCTGGAGTTCAACCAGCGTGTGCTTGCGCAGGCGCTCGATGAGACGGTGCCGCTGCTCGAGCGGCTGCGCTTCCTCTGCATCTCCTCGGGCAATCTCGATGAGTTCTTCGAGATCCGAGTGGCGGGCCTGAAGCAGCTCCAGGAGCTCGGCTCCGGCCAGCTCGCCGCCGACGGCCTCTCGCTCGAGGAGCAGCTCGCGGCCATCCACGAGCGGGCCATGCAGCTGGTCGCCGAGCAGTACCGGTGCCTCAACGAGGTGCTGCTGCCAGAGCTCGCGGCCCGGGACATCCTGCTGCTGAGCCACAGGGAGTGGTCGGCACAGGCGAACGAATGGCTGGAGCGCTACTTCGAGCACGAGGTCGAGCCGGTGCTGAGCCCGCTCGGCCTCGACCCCGCGCGGCCCTTCCCGCGCATCCAGAACAAGAGCCTGAACTTCATCGTGCGGCTCGAGGGACGGGACGCCTTCGGTCGCGACAGCGAGCTCGCCATCGTGCAGGCGCCTCGCTCGCTGCCGAGGGTCGTGCCGGTCCCCACAGAGGGCGCCGGGCGCACGCTGGTGCTGCTTACCGGGATCGTGCAGGCGTTCGTACAGAGGCTGTTCACCGGCATCCGGGTGCTCGGCTGCTATCAGTTCCGCCTGACCCGCAACAGCGATCTGTTCGTCGACGAGGAGGAGATCGACGACCTGCGCCGGGCGCTCGAGGGTGAGCTCGCGCACCGGCGCTACGGCGCCTCGGTGCGCCTGGAGACCGGCAGCGACTGTCCGGAGGACATCGTACAGTTCCTGCAGCGCCAATTCGCGCTCGGGGAGCTCGACACCTATCACATGGCCGGGCCGGTCAACCTCAACCGCCTGTCGGCGGTGTACGATCTGGTGCAGCATCCGGACCTGAAGTACCCGCCGTTCACCCCAGGGGTGCCGCGGCGCCTCCTCGGCGGGGCGGATATCTTCGCCTGCGTGCGCGAGAAGGACATGCTGCTGCACCATCCGTACCAGAGCTTCACGCCGGTGATGGATTTCGTGCGCCAGGCCGCGGCCGATCCCAACGTACTGGCGATCAAGCAGACGCTCTACCGAGCGGGCGATGATTCACCCATCGTCGATGCGCTGGCTGCCGCTGCCAACGCCGGCAAGGACGTCACGGTGATCATCGAGCTGCGTGCGCGCTTCGACGAGGAGGCCAACATCGAGTTGTCCAACCGCCTGCAGGAAGCCGGCGCGCACGTCATGTACGGCGTGGTCGGCTACAAGACGCACGCCAAGCTGGCCCTGGTGGTGCGGCGCGAGCCCGGAGGCATCCGCCGCTACTGCCACCTCGGCACCGGCAACTATCATCCGCGCACCGCGCGCCAATACACCGACTACAGCCTGTTCACCTGCCGCGAGGAGGTCGGCCAGGACGTGCACGAGCTGTTCCTCGAGCTCACCAGCCTCACCCGCACGCCCCGCCTGCTCTGCCTGGTGCAATCCCCGTTCGGCATGCACGAGGCGATGCTCGCCAAGATCGAGCGCGAGATCGAGCATGCGCGCGCCGGGCGCAAGGCCCGCATCATTGCCAAGATGAATGCGCTGGTCGAGCAGCGGGCCATCGAGGCGCTCTATCGCGCCTCTCGCGCCGGCGTGAAGATCGATCTGATCGTGCGCGGGGTGTGTGCGCTGCGGCCCGGTGTGCCGGGCGTGTCTGAGAACATCGAGGTGCGCTCCATCGTGGACCGCTTCCTCGAGCACTCGCGCACGTTCTACTTCGAGAACGGGGGTGAGCCGGAGATCTTCTGCTCGAGCGCGGACTGGATGGAGCGCAATTTCTTTCACCGCGTCGAGGTCGCCTTTCCGATCGAGCGCCCCTCGCACCGCAGGCGGATTTTCGAGAACCTCGAGCTCGCCCTCGAGGACAACTGCCAAGCCTGGCGGCTGCTGCCCGACGGCCACTACGAGCGGCTCTCGCCGGGACAGGCCCCCAAGCTGTCGCTGCAGGCGCAGCTGCTCGCGCGCAACGCCGCGGGCGCGGTGTTCGGCGCAGGCAGCGGTTGAGGGGCGAGAAGCCTGCCCCCTCGCTCAGCGGCCCGGACCGGCAACGAGCCGCACGCCCACCGCGCGCAGGTACAGTACCTCCTGCTGCAGGTCCGCGAGCGTCAACGGGTGATCCCTCAGCCAACGCGCCGGAAACGCCAGCCGCACCGACTTGCCGCGCACCGACAGCCTCATTCGCGGCAGCTCATCCCGGCCCCGTCCGCGGTGCAGCAGCACCGCCAGGCGCATCACCACGATCAGGTACAGCGCCTGCCGGTCCCACGGCGGCACGAGTTCGAGCAGGCTCTCGCGCAAGAGCTTGCGACGCTGGGCGCCGACCACGCGGGCGAGCAGCCGCTGCTCATCGCGTGAGAACCCCGGCATATCGGCGTTCTCGAGGAGGTAGGCGCCGTGGCGATGATAACCGCTGTGGGCGACATCGAGGCCCACCTCATGCAGCCGAGCCGCCCATTTCAACACCAGGCCCGCTGCCGGCTCACCGCGCAGTCTCCAAGCCTTGCGGGTGTCTTTCAGCAGCTTGAGCGCGGTCGATTCCACACGGACCGCCTGCTCCGCATCCACGTGATAGCGCAGCTGCATGCTGCGCACGGTGCGCTCGCGCGCATCCTCATCGGTGAACCGCCCGACCATGTCATAGAGGAGCCCCTCGCGCAGGGCGCCCTCGGCGATGCGCATCTCCCGCAAGCGCAGCACCGCGAAAATCTCCGCGAGGATGGCGAGCCCGCCGGGAAACACCGGGCGGCGGTCCTCGGTGACGGCCTGGAAACGCAGGTTCCGTATGTGCCCGGCCGCCACCACGGCATCGAGGACGCGCCTCAGTCCCCCGGGCGTGATGACAGTGGCGCGGGGATTGAGCTCGCGGACCGCCTCGGCGATGGCCCGCACCGTCCCCGAGCTGCCCGCGCAGTGCTCCCAGCCGCGCTGGCGAAATGTGGCCTGCACAGGCACGAGCTGCAGGCGTGCGGCCACCCGCGCCGCCTGCATGCGCTTGGCCGAGATCTTGCCGTCCCCGAAGAACCGCTCGCTCATGATCACGCAGCCGACGCGCAGGCTCTCGAGCTCGATCGGCATGAACCCCTCGCCGATGATGAGCTCGGTGCTACCGCCGCCGATATCGACGACCAGGCGCCGCCCGGCCTCGCGCGGCAGGCGGTGCGCCACCCCGGAGTAAATCAACCGCGCCTCCTCCCTGCCGGAGATGATCTCGATGGGATGCCCCAGGGCCGCGTGCGCGCGTGTCAGGAACGACTCCTTGCGATGGGCGACCCGCAGGGCGCTGGTGCCGACTGCGCGGACATTCCCGGCGCGCATCGTGCGCAGCCGCTGCCCGAACCGCTCCAGACAGGCGATCGCGCGCGCCGCGACCGCCTCGTCGATGCGACCGTTTTCCTCGACGCCCTCGGCCAGGCGCACCATCTCGCGCAAGCGATCGATGATGACCAGCTGGCCGTGCGAGTACCTCGCCACGACCATGTGGAAGCTGTTGGAACCGAGATCGACGGCCGCCAGGACGTCGGGAAGGGAGGCGGTGCGGTGGTGTGGGCGGGGCGTGCGGGAGCCGACCGGGCGCGAACGCACGCTGTGCCGGAAGCTCAGGCGGAAAACGAGGAGCCGCAGCCGCAGGTGGTCGTGGCGTTGGGATTGCGGATGACGAACTGAGCCCCGTCGAGCCCCTCTCGATAGTCTATTTCCGCACCCAAAAGGTATTGCACGCTCATGGGGTCGACCAGGAGCTTGACGCCTTGGTTCTCGATGCAGGTGTCACCGTCCTGGATCTGCTCGTCGAACTCGAAGCCGTACTGCAGCCCCGAGCAGCCGCCGCCCTGCACGAACACGCGCAGCATGAGGTTGGGATTGCCCTCGCCGTGGATGAGATCGCCGACCTTGCGGGCGGCGGCATCGGTGAACAGGAGGGAGGGGGTGTCTTCGAGGACGTCGGTAGCGCTCATGGGAGCAGTCTAGGAGCTGCAGCCGCAGAGGTCAAAGCCCGAGGCTCAGGGAGTCGAGAGGGCGCTCCAGGGATAGGTCTGGGTGAGCGGCGCGATGTCCTTGCGCCCCGAGCGCACCGTGACCGTCAGATGGGCGGGCTTGAAGCCCGGCGGCAGCACCAAATCCTGCTGGATCTGCTGGTAATAGCGAAAGTCGTAGGTCAGGTCGGAGCGCTGGCCGGTGAGCGCCTGATTGTTCAGTATGGCCCCGTTCAAGCCCTCGCCGTCGACCGAGAAGTCCACGGTCCCGCTCACGGTGCCATCGGGCCGGTCGGCGCGCAGCAAAGAGACATGGACGATGTAATGCAGGGGCATCTTGCCCGAGGACAGGCGCACTTCCCCGATCCTCAAGCCGACCGGCGGCGTGCCCTTGGCAACGATGTTGCGGTAGAAGGCGAGCTTCACCGACTGGCGGGCGATCCTTGCCTGCAGATCGCTGATCGTCCGCGTGACGAGCTCTACCTCGTGCCGGTGGCCCGCATCCAGCGTCTCGAGCCGGATCACGTGGGCTTGCAGGGCCCGATTGGACACCTTGAGCTTCGCGATGTCCGCCTGCAGCGCCGCTCGCTGATGCATCGCAGAGAGGATGCTGTAGCCGGCGACGAAGCGGCCCGTCTCGAAGACCAGGTACAGGACCAGAAGTGCTCCAAGCGCCAGCACGGCCCTCATCGCCGGCGGGCGCAGGCGGCTCCACGGCCTGCCGGGGCTGGGGTCTTGCGGATGGGACTCGACCGGGCTCAAAGACTTTCAATCCGCCTCGGGCGCAGGCTGCGAGCGCTCGCGCAACACCTCGCCCCACCAGTTCGGCAGGGCGGGCTGCCCGGTCGGGAAGGCGAGCGGCGCCAGCTCGGTGAGCGCACGCTGGTAGACCTTGCGCTTGAAGTAGATGACCTCGCGCACCGGCTCCCAGAACTGCGCCCAGCGCCACTCGTCGAACTCAGGCTCCCCGGTGCTGGCGAAGTCGAACGTCACCGGTTCGCGCCTGAGGCGCAGCAGGAACCAGCGCTGCTTCTGTCCGATGCACAGCGGCCGGCTGTTGCGCCGGACATAGCGCGACGGCAGACGATAGCGCAGCCACCGGGCCGTGCGTCCGATCTCCTCGACATCGTCTGCGGTCAGGCCGACCTCCTCGTGCAGCTCGCGGTAGACGGCCTCCTCCAGGCCTTCCCCTTCGCGGATGCCGCCCTGGGGAAACTGCCAACCCCGCCCGCCCGCCCGCGCCCGGCGGCCGAGAAACACATCGCCGCATTGGCGCATCAACACGATGCCGACGTTGGCGCGAAAACCGTCCGAGTCGATGATGTCTCTGTCCATGCTCACGCGGCCTCAGGCGCGACGCTCTGCGACGGAGCGCCGGTCTTCCAGATACTCGCGCCCCTGACGCATCAGTGCAACGAACACCCCATGATCCCGCGAGAGCACCGCGGCGCGTATGCGCTCAACGGCCTTGGACAGAGCCTCCAGCGACTCAGCGCCGTAGTCGTTGAGACTCTGAATCTCGAAATAAAGCTCGGGGCTTTCCTGCGCCACACGGCTCGCTACGTCGAGCTGCGCATCGAACGTGGTGCTCGACATCTTCGCGAGCTTCGGAGCGGCCTCCCCGCTTTCCGCGAGCGCCGTGAAGAACGCGATGTTGAGCGCGTGCGAAAGACCCAGCACATAGGCGATCAGCCGGTCGTGGTCCTCGAGGCTCATGACCACCTGCTCGGCCATGGTGGGGGCGAACAGCTCGCGCGCCGCGCCAAGCGCCTCGGGACTGTCGAGATCGACGAAGATGACGTGCCGCCCGGACAGCAGCTCGGTGTCGGGCCCGAACATCGGATGGATCGAGGTCACCCGGCAGCCGTGCGACTTCAGCGCCATGAGACCGGCTCGAAGCGGGGATTTCAGCGAACCGACATCGAAGATCACGCCCGCGGGCCGGCGCAGCGCCAGATCGCGCAGGATCGCATCAGTCATGCCGAGCGCGGTGGCGACGACGATGTAGTCGTGCTTCAGGTCAGTGGTATGCCAGTCCGCCACGCACGGCACCCCATCGGGGCCGCCTTGCGGGTCGGCCACCTCGACATCGAAGCCCTGCGAGGCGAGGAATTGCACGAACCAGCGACCCATCTTGCCGCCGCCGCCGATCACCAGCGCGCGACGGCCCGATCCGGCCCCGCGCGCCGCGACACTCGCCTGCTCCTGCGTGGCGAGCGAGGAGCGGATGAGAAGGCGCAGCAGCTCCTCGGCCAGGGCCGGCGACACCCCCGCCTCGAGCGCCGTGTTCCGGGCGCCCATGATCACGTCACGCTCGCGGGCATAGTCCCGGGTCGGGTGCCCGATGGCGCGTTTCACGCGCGCGACCTCGGTGCCGAGCGCGGTGCGCTCGGCCACCAGCCGGATGAGCTGGCGATCGAGATCGCTCAGCCGTTGGCGTAAGTCATCCAGCGTCACGTCGCGGGTCATGAGGCCGATTCCGAATGCATTTCAGGTTGGACTTCGTCCTTGTATCGGGATGCAGCGGGCCTCGCAAGTCCTACGAGTCCCAGATTCTGCCCCGGTACACCCCGGGCAGGTGAACCCCGGGGCTCCTCGCGCCTTCCCTGCCAGCGGCAGGCGGATTTCCCGTACCATGGTGGCATGACTCCTTCCCTGGAAACCCTCTCCGATCCCCTCCCGGCAGAGCCGCTCGCCATTCTCGAGCACTGGCTGGCCGAGGCCTGGCGCCATCGCTTCCAGCCGAACCCCAATTCGATGGTCCTCGCCACCAGCGATGCGCACGGCCGACCTTCGGCCCGCGTGGTGCTGTGCAAGGAGGTCGTCCCGCGGCCCGGCTACCTGGTGTTCTTCACCAATTACCTCTCGCACAAGGGCCGGCAGCTGGCGGAGAACCCGCGGGCAGCAGCGGTGCTGCACTGGGATCACCTGCACCGCCAGGTGCGTGTCGAGGGTCCGGTGCTGAAGGCTCCGGCGGCCGACAGCGACGCGTATTTCGCTTCCCGGCCCTGGCAGAGCCGTCTCGGAGCCTGGGCGAGCGCACAAAGCGAGCCCACGGCTTCGCGCGAGGCGCTGCGCCAGTCGCTTGCGGCGGCGGCGCGCCGCTTCGAGGCGCCCGTGCCCGGCCACTCCACCGCCCAGGAGCTCGATGTCCAGATCCCTCGCCCGCCGCACTGGGGCGGCTATCACTTGTGGGCCGAGTCGGTCGAGCTGTGGGTGGAGGGGGAAGCCCGGATCCACGACCGTGGACGCTGGACACGGACGCTGTCGCCCTGCCCTGACGGGCTCGAGCCGGGCCCCTGGAAGGCGACGAGGCTGCAGCCGTAGCCGGCCGCAGGGCAGGGTCTTGCGCAAATCGCCGCGGGCGGATTCCACCCGAGTCCTAGATATCGCCGAACCGATGCTGCAGCAGCGCCAGGGCCACCACCGCCGCGGTCTCGGTGCGCAGTACCCTGGGACCGAGACGCAGGGCCGTGAAGCCCTGTCCGCGCGCGGCGCGCCCCTCCTCCTCGGTGAGCCCGCCCTCGGGACCGATCAGCACGATGATGTCCCCCGCCGGGGGCGGCAGACTCTCGAGCGTCACGAGCCCTTCCGGGGACAGCAACAGCCGGGTGCCCCCGGGCGAGAGGCTTTCCAGGAACTGCACCAGCGCAACCGGCGCAGCCACCTGCGGAATGCGATCGCGGCCGCTCTGCTCGCACGCGGCGACGGCGACCCGTTGCCAGTGGCGCTGCTTGCTCTGGGCCTGCTTCGGGTCGAGCCGCACGACGCTGCGCTCACTCAGCACGGGCACGAGCCGGGAGACGCCCAGCTCGGTCCCCTTCTGCACCACCCAGTCCATGCGCTCGCCGCGCGAGACGCCTTGCGCCAGGGTGAGCGACAGCGGCGACTCGCGCTCGATGAGCTGCCGCTCGAGCACCGCCACGTCCACCGTCCCCTTGCCGATCGCCTCGATGCGAGCCGCATACTGCCCGCCCTGCCCGTCGAACAGGATCAGCGCATCGCCCGCCGAGAGGCGCAGCACTCGCGCGAGGCGAGTGGCGGCGTCGCCTTTCACAGCGCACATCCGGCCCGCCGCCAGGGGGCCGGGCA
Organism: Pseudomonadota bacterium; assembly: GCA_021805865.1. GTDB lineage: Bacteria > Pseudomonadota > Gammaproteobacteria > Steroidobacterales > Steroidobacteraceae > 13-2-20CM-66-19. The sequence goes on along the minus strand of JAJZDX010000018.1, from coordinate 86,942 downwards.
CGTGAACCCGGGTCAATCGCACGTGGCGAGCTCTATGCCCTCGAGCGCGACCTCCACCATCAGGTCGATCTGCTCCGGGGTGATGACGTAGGGCGGCATGAAGTACACGACATTGCCGATCGGCCGCAGGAGCACGCCCCGGCCGAGCGCGTGGCGATAGATCCTGAGGTCGCGCCGCTCCTGCCACGGATACGGCTGCCGCGAGAGCTTCTCCCGCACCACCTCGACCGCGGCGATCATGCCGTGCTGGCGAACCTCGGCGACGTGGGGGTGCGATTCGAGCTCGCGGGCTCGCCGTCCCAGATGCGCACTCAGCGCGCGGTTGCGTGTGAGCACATCGTCGGTGCGAAAAATGTCCAGGGTGGCGAGCGCCGCGGTGCAGGCAAGGGGATTGCCCGTGAAGCTGTGCGAGTGCAGGAAAGCATTGAGCTTGACGTACTCGTCATAGAACGCCTCGTACACCGGCTCGGTCGTGAGGACGGCCGACAGCGGCAGGTAGCCGCTCGTCAGCCCCTTCGACAGGCACATGAAGTCGGGACGGATGCGGGCCTGCTCGCAGGCGAACATCGTGCCGGTACGGCCGAAACCCACTGCGATCTCATCGGCGATCAGATGTACGCCGTGGCGGTCGCACGCCTCGCGCAGCAGCTCGAGATACACCGGGTCGTACATGCGCATGGAGCCGGCGCACTGCACCAGCGGCTCGACGATCACGGCGGCGGTCTCGTGCGCGTGCGCCTGGAGCGCCGCTTCCATGTGCGCGAACTTGCGCCGGCAGTGCCCGGCCCAGCTCTCGCCAGGCTCGCGCTCGAAGCAGTCGGGCGAGGGCACGGTGATCACGTCCATGAGAAGGGGCTGGTAGATCGACTTGTAGAGCTGCACGTTGCCGACCGCGAGCGCTCCCAGGGTCTCGCCGTGATAGCTGTTGGAGAGCGTGATGAAGCGCGTCTTGGCGGGGCGTGCGACATTGCGCCAGTAGTGGAAGCTCATCTTCACGGCCACTTCCACCGCGGAGGAGCCGTTGTCGGCGTAGAAGCAGCGGGTGAGCCCCCTCGGCGCAATGGCGGTGAGCGCCTCGGAGAGCCGGATCACCGGCTCATGCGTGAAGCCGGCCAGGATCACCTGCTCCAGACGCTCGAGCTGCTCGCGCACCGCCGCATTGATGCGGGCATTGGCATGGCCGAAGAGGTTCACCCACCAGGAGCTGATGGCATCAAGATAGCGGCCACCTTCGAAGTCCTCGAGCCACACCCCCTCGCCGCGGCGTACGGGGATCATCGGCAGTTGCTCGTGATCCTTCATCTGGGTGCAGGGGTGCCAGACGTGGGCGAGATCGCGGGCGACCCAGGCGGCATTGTCGGTAGTCATACCGGCCATTGTGGCATGATTGGCCCGTTCCTTCGCACCGCCCACCGACATGCCGGTCTACCAGCTCCAGTATTTTCCCGTCAGCCTGCCGTTTCTCCTGATTCTCTGGGGGCTGCTGGTGGTCGTGATCGCACTGGTCGCGCTGCGGCTGCTGCGCTACGCGTCCGAGACGATGGGGATCAAGGAGTCGTCGCTGATCGTCATCCTGGGGCTGTCGCTCCTCGGAAGCTACATCAACATCCCGATCGCGTACCTGCCCGCGCACCGGATCATTACGACCGGCGAGATCAACTTCTTCGGCATGACCTACGTCATCCCCATGGTGCGAGAGACCGGCGCAACGGTGCTCGCCATCAACGTGGGAGGCGCGGTGATTCCGATCCTGCTCTCGATATACCTGCTTCTGAAGCACAACCTATATGTACTCGGGGCGATCGGCACGGCGTTCGTCGCGGCGGTCTGCCACTTCCTGGCAAGGCCGGTGCCCGGATTCGGCATCGCTTTGCCGATATTCGTGCCGGCGTCCGCCACGGCCATCATTGCCATGGCGCTCAGCCGGCGGCGCGCGGCGCCGCTCGCCTACATCAGCGGCAGCTTCGGAACGCTGATCGGGGCGGACCTGCTGAACCTCGGGGCGGTCCGGTCCCTCGGCGCCCCGGTCGCCTCCATCGGCGGTGCCGGCACCTTCGACGGGATTTTCGTGACGGGGCTGCTGGCCCTGCTGTACGCGGGCCTCGTACGGTTCGTGAAAGACTGAAGGCGCTCGGGAAACGGAGGACTCATGGACGGCGCCTTGTGCTGTGGCATCATCGGGGTGCCGTCGCAGGCCCGCACCCTGGCGGCCGAAGCCCCCGTGAGCGCCGCACCCAGAGCCCCCTCGCTTCACATCGACCCCGCCACCGACCTGCTGGCCGGCGTGCGGCAGGTGCTCTCGCCACATTGCGATGAGCGGCCTTCGGGTGTGGCCCCCGACCTCGTCGTCATTCATGGGATCAGCCTGCCACCGAAGGAATTCGGCGGCCCGTGGATCGAGCAGCTGTTCACCGGCAGCCTGCCCGCCGAGGCTCATCCCGCCTTCGTCGACGTCGCGACACTGCGCGTATCGGCGCACGCGCTCATCCGCAGAACCGGCGACATCACGCAGTTTGTGCCCTTCGGCCTGCGCGCATGGCATGCCGGCCGGTCGCAGTATCAGGGGCGCAGCGCCTGCAACGATTTCTCCATCGGAATCGAGCTGGAAGGCAGCGACACGACGCCCTACACGGAGCCGCAGTACGAGAGTCTGGCGGCGTTGGTCGTGGCGCTGCTCGCGACCTACCCGATGCTGTCAGCGGAGCGCATCGCGCGACACAGCGACATCGCGCCGGGCCGCAAGACCGATCCGGGGCCGGCGTTCGACTGGTCACGATGGCGGGACATGCTCACGAGCCGCCTGCACGGCTCGGGTATCCGCTCACGTCCCTGATCGTTGTTATTTAGCTACAATCCGGTGAGCTCTTGACGACCGTATGAAAATCGCTATCATTGCTGGCACTGCATAATAGCAATATCGTTTGAAGGACACGTTTTCGTGTCTAATAAACAACAGACCTGATACTTCAAGACAGGCGGTCTCGCAGCCGTTTTGGGGCGAACAGTATCGAGGGGGGCGGCAAGGCCGCGTGAGCGATCACGCGGCCTTGTTTTTGACCGGCTGCGACCGTTCCCGACGCATGCGGCCGCCCACTTTTTGGCTTTGCCGGGCTGCGGCCACGCCTGAGGCGGTGCGGCGAAGGACGGCGACCCTGTGCCGACTGGGCCGGCCTCGCTCGTTCCGCGTGTCGCGCGCCTAGCGGTTGCGCCATCCGGCGGATCACGCGACCATGAGGCCGCCCGCCCGCAATTCCGGGCTTTGCGCCCCCACCTACGGAGTCGCCACCGCAATGAAGATCGAGCTGACTGCGCTCGAGGCGCGCGTGATCGGATGCCTCATCGAGAAGCAGATCACCACGCCCGACCAGTACCCCTTGTCCCTCAATGCCCTGGTGAACGCCTGCAACCAGAAGAGCAACCGGGAGCCGGCGCTGCAGCTCGACGAGCCCGCCGTGCACGAGACACTGGATGCGCTGGCGAAGAAGCACCTGATCCTCGAGCGCGGCGGCTTCGGCAGCCGCGTCTCGAAGTACCAGCACCTGTTCTGCAACACCGAGTTCGGTACGCTGAAATTCACACCCCAGGAGCTTGCGATCGTCTGCGAGCTGCTGCTGCGCGGGCCGCAGACCCCGGGCGAGCTGCGCAGCCACGCGAGCCGCATGGCTCCTTTCGCCGACGTCTCCGAGGTGGAGGCGACCCTCACAGCGCTGAGCGAGCGCGAGGGCGGGCCGCTCGTGGTCTGCCTGCCGCGCGAGCCCGGCAAGCGTGAGGCACGCCATGCGCACCTGTTCAGCGGCGATCCCCCATCCGTGCCCGCAACCGCCCGTGCACCGGCCGAGGACACCAGTGATGCCGAGGAGTCGGGAGAGGCAGGTGAGGCCGCGGCGGCGTCGACGTTGTCGGGCTCGGCGCTCGAGACCCGCCTGTTGAAGTTGGAGTCCCAGGTCCACTCCCTCAGCCGCGAGCTCAGGGAGTTGAAGGCGCAGCTGGGGGGCTGAGCACAGGCGCTCCGCTCCGATGCATACCTGCACTACCCCGCCGAATGTGCCGTGGCCGACTGCCCGGCCGGGACCTTGACGACCTCGCCTGCGCCGAAGATGTGGGAGGTGACGTGCGGCGGATCGGAGTGCAGGCGAACCGTGCCCGCGCCGTCGATGCGGACCCGTACACTGGCGGTTGGGGCGATGTCGACCGTGCCGCTGCCGTGAATGACCACCCTCGCACGGGTTTCGGTCAGCTGCGCCAGGTGGATGTTTCCGGCCCCGTCGATCTCCATGGCGGCAGTGTCCACCGAGCCGCTGCCGCGCACCGTGGCGCTGCCTTCGATTTTCAGCCGCAGGCGGCTCTGTTGCACGCCGTCGAGATCGATGGTGCCCGTGCCCTCGACCTTGACCGAGCGCAGCGCGGGCCCCGTGAGCTCGACGTCCACGTTGTGATCGAGGTGGTCCCCGAACCCGATGCAGAACGGGATGAGTGAGAAGCACTCGCTCGACTTGGCCTTGATCACGCCGTTTTCCACCACCAGCCGATGGAGCGTGCGCTCAGGCGCCCGGATCGTGAGGTGCCAGTCCCGGCCCGGGCGGAAGCGCACGTCGGCCGGGACCTCGAGAGTCAACTGGTCGGAGCGCCACGGATAATCGCGGGTGACGATCTGGCCCGGACCTGCGTGCGCCAGGGACGGCAGGGCGAGCGCCAGAACGGTCAGTCCGATGGACAGTCCTGCGGAAATAACGGCGAAGATGAGCTTGGCGATGCGGTTCATGGTGGCTTCCTCGGGCTGCCTCGCCGAAAGAACACACCGGGACGGCCGAAGTTGCACCCTGCGATCGCACCGACTCGATGGCCGGCTCGAACCGCAAGCCGTCCTGCGCCCCGGCCGGTGTTGCCTTATCCTCCCTCGTCCCCCTGATCGCGGCCGCGATCGCGCCGCCAGAGCATCTCGGCACCCCGCTCGTGGCGCGCCAGCACCCGGGCGAGGACGAACAGCAGGTCGGACAGACGATTGAGGTAGCGCGTGGACTCGGGATTGACCGTTTCCGCGCCCGCCAGCGTCCAGAGGCGCCGCTCCGCGCGCCGGGCGATGGTGCGGGCCAGGTGACAGGCCGCCGCCGCCGGCCCTCCGCCCGGCAGGATGAACTCCTTCAGAGGGGGGAGCGAGTCGTTGAACCCGTCGAGCTCGGTCTCCAGCCGCATGACCTGCGCATGGGCGATGAGCGTGTAGCCCGGGATGCACAGCTCCCCGCCCAGATCGAAGAGCTCGTGTTGCACCCCGGTCAGGCAGGCGGTAACCGCCTCCGGCAAGCCCGGCACGGCGAGCAGCACGCCGATCGCGCTGTTGAGCTCGTCCACGGTGCCGAAGGCTTCCACGCGTGCGCTGTCCTTGGGCACGCGGGTTCCATCTCCGAGACCCGTGGTGCCGGCGTCGCCGGTGCGCGTGTAGATCTTGCTCAGCCGATTGCCCATGAGCGCCTCCGGCGGCCATTCTGCCAGAGCGTGCGATTGACAGCGGTCCTCCCGGCCGGCAATTTGGGCCCCCATGCCCTCAGCAGAACTTCAGGCCGCCCTCGAGGCGGCACAGGCCGCCGCCGAGGTGATCCGCGGCTTCTACCGGCGAAACCTCGAGGTGCATACCAAGGCCGACCAGACCCCCGTCACCGAAGCCGATGTACGGGCCGAGGAAGCCATCCGGGCAGTCCTGAGCAAACGCTTCCCGGGGTACGGTTTTTACGGCGAGGAGACCGGCCGTCACCGCGTGGGCGCCGAGAGCGTCTGGCTGGTCGACCCCATCGACGGCACCAAATCCTTCGTGCGCGAGTGCCCGTTCTTCTCCACCCAGATCGCGCTGATGCGCGCCGGACGCTTCGTGCTCGGCGTCTCCAGCGCGCCGGCCTACGGCGAGCTCGCCTGGGCCGAAGAAGGCGCCGGCGCCCGTCTCAACGACAAGCCGATCCGCGTCAGCGCCACGGCCGACCTCTCGGCCGGCATCGTATCCACCGGCAACCTGAAGAGCCTCGCCCGCTCGGCCCGGTGGCGGAATCTCGGAGAGCTCATCGGCCGCATCAGCCGGATCCGCGGCTACGGCGATTTCGTTCACTACCACCTGCTCTCGCGCGGAGCGCTTGATGCGGTCATCGAGTCCGATGTCAGCATCCTGGATGTCGCCGCACTGAGCGTCATCGTGCGCGAGGCCGGCGGCACATTTACCGATCTGGCCGGCGGGGACCTGACGCTCGCCACGACTTCGGTCCTGGCGAGCAACGGCCCGCTGCATCCGGCCCTCCTGTCGGCACTGGCCTGGGTCGCGCCCGGGGATTGAGCTGCAAAGCCGGTCAGCTGCTCGTGCTCACCCGCGCATCGGCTGCAGGCTCCGGACCCTGCCCCTGCCGGCGCGCCTTGCGCTCATACATCGCGCGGTCGGCAGACGCATAGAGACGATCCACGTCCTCGCCCTCATCGGGATAGATCGAGAAGCCGACGCTGGCGCGAACCGCCAGCTGTCGATCCCGGATCGCCATGCCGGTGTAAAGCGCGCGCCGCAGATTCTGCGCGACCCGGTCGGCGGCGGCCCGGTCGGGAATATCCGTGAGGACGACGGCGAACTCATCGCCGCCCAGGCGGGCGAGCACATCCTGCTGCCCGAGCTGCGCACGAAATTGCCTCGCCGCGCACTGCAGCACTTCATCGCCCGCGGCATGGCCCAGCGTGTCGTTGATTTCCTTGAAGCCGTCGAGGTCGATCACGACCAACGCCATGCGGGCGCCCGCGGCCTTCGCCCGATCCATCGTCGCGCGCAGCCGGCGCCCGAACATGCGCCGATTGGGCAGGCCGGTGAGATCATCGTGCAGCGAGGCATACTCCGCCTTCGATAGCTGCTCTTCGAGCAGCGTGAACGTCATGCCGGTAGCGACCAGGAACTTCGGCAGATTCCACACCTCGGCGTCCACGTGCACGTGCGGCCACAGCACGGCCATCAGGTCACTCACCGGAAAGACGAATGCCCAGGCGATGAAGCTGATCATGGTGAAGCGCACGCTGGCCGAGGGACGCGGCGCGGTCGCCCGATAGAATTCAGCGACGGCCAGATAGTGCCAGACCAGCATCCACGTGACCCCCTCGCCCGGATGGTGCAAAGCCACCAGCGCACCCTGCACCGCGTAGGCGGCCACCACCAGCGAGGTACGCCAGCGCAGGCTCGGCTGCCCGGTCGCGCCGTGCCAGGCGCGCAGCATCCACAGCATCGAGCCCGTCCCGAGGACGGTCAGCGCCGCGTAGAGCCAGGTGGCGTGAATGCCGTACTGATCGCAGGTGAGGAACGCGACGTCGGGCACGGCGCCGAGCACGACCATCGAGAGGTTGCGCCAACGGATATCGAGCTGATCATTGCTGGCCCACAGGAATGCGTTGGCGGTCATGACCAACATCGCAACCGCGACGGACCACGCGCCCTCGGCGCTGCCGGGGGTGTTATCGGCCACGAACTCCGCGACGATGTGAATCAGCAACATCCCCCATCCGACCAGCCAGAAGTTGAGTCGACTTTCCCGGGTGCGGCGCAGGAGCGTCCAGAAGACGGCAATCAGGCCGCCGATGGCGACGAAATCTGGTACGACGGAGAAATTCACACCGGCGCCGGAAGTCCGCCTCGCTGTGGGGTGTACTCAACGCTGACCGTGTCCCTGTCGATGATCCAGGGAATGCTCCGCCGAGAGGCGGAGTGAAATCACAATCCTCCCTCCCCCTCACGTCGGCCAACGGCCCAAAACCTTGAGCGCCCAAATGGCTCCGCTCCCGCTGATGCTCGATCCGGCTTTCTACCGGGCGACGTGCGTCTCGTCGGCGATCATGTCCTCGAGCCTCTCCAGATCGGGCACGAGCGGAAACTCGTTGGCCATGCGCAGCTGGCAGATCACAGGAGCGCGCTCGGGGAAGGTGGCCGGGCCGGGACTGATCACATCGGAGCTCACCCGCACCAGCTGCGGGAAGCCCTGCGAGACGATCGCGAAGTGAGCGAGGCGGGTGCCGAGGCCGACGAACACCACCATGCGCGTACGGCCCGTGGCGGGCGGCATGGCGCGACCGCAGACCCCTTCGAAGGACACCAGCGGCACCGGCTTGCCGCCCCAGAGCACGGTGCCGAGATACCACGGGGGCGCGCCGGTCATCTCGGAGGACACCGGCAGACCCGCCACTTCGGCAACGCATGCGCGCGGCACGATGAGCCTGGCGTCCGACAGCGGAATCAGCAGGCTGTAGATTTCCTGGACGCGCTCGGCCATGCCTATTTTTTTCGCTGCGCGCACGCCTTACGGGGTTCGCCGAAGAGCGAGCCCCGTCCGTGCAGCGACGCGCTTCGCTCGCCGAAAGGAATCGGTTTGATCATTCATTTTCCTTGAGCTGCGGTGTCGGCCTCGACGCCGGCTTCACGCGCGGCGCGGGCGCGCTCGACCAGGGGCGCGATGGCCTCGAGCAGCTCGGTTTCCTGATAGGGTTTGCCGAGATAGTCATCGACGCCGAATTCGATGGCGCGGGCGCGATGTTTCTCACCGACGCGCGAGGTGATCATGATGATCGGCACATCTCTCAGGCGCGCGTCGTTGCGCACGTGCGCGGCCACCTCGTAGCCGTCCATCCGTGGCATCTCGATGTCGAGCAAGATGATGTCCGGCACGTGATCCTGCAACAGCGCGACCGCGTCCATGCCGTCGCGGGCGGTGAGCACGCGCATGCCGTTGCGCTCGAGCAGACGCTGTGTCACGCGCCGCACCGTGATTGAATCGTCCACCACGAGGGCAAACGTGCGCCGGTCGTCCTTCTCCCGTGAGACCGGCAGCACGCCGCGGCCGCGCCACTCGGCACGCACGAGCGCGCCGATGTCGAGGATGATGACGATGCGGCCATCGCCGAGAATGGTCGCCCCGGAGACCCCGCGGATGCTCGAGATCTGCGGCCCGACCGACTTCACCACGATCTCGCGGTTGCCGACCAGCTCGTCGGCCACGAGGGCCGTGGAATGCTCCCCCGCGCGCACGAGCACCACGGGAACGGTCGCATCCTCACCCGGCAGAGGCGAGGGTGTCAGTCCCACGAATACCGCAAGATGCTGGAAGCGGTATTTCTGGCCGCCGTACTCGTAGGCGGCCGCGTCCGGCCCCAGATTCCGCTCGACCTGTGCCGCCGGCAGCCGCAGCACGCCTTCGACGGTCGGCAGCGGCAACGCATACAGCTCGTCGGCGGTGCGCACGATGAGTGCGTGACTGATGGCCAGAGTGAATGGCAGCCGGATGGTGAATTCCGTGCCTTCGCCCTGCTGCGTCTGCATGTGCAGCGCGCCCCCGAGCCGCTTGATCTCAGTGGCGACCACATCCATGCCGACGCCTCGGCCGGCCTGCTGCGTGACGCTGCCGGCGGTGGAGAACCCCGGCTCCAGGATGAGCTGCATGGCCTCCTCGTCGCTGATCGGCCCGGGCGGGATCAACTCCAACGCGCGCCCCTTGGCGCGGATGGCATCCAGGTTCATGCCCGCGCCGTCATCCTTCAGGGACACCACGACCTGCGCCCCCTCGCGCCGGAGGGTCAGCTCGATCCTTCCCATGGGCGGCTTGCCCAGACGCTGGCGCTCCTCGGAGGCCTCGATGCCATGAACCACTGCGTTGCGCAACATGTGCTCGAACGGTGGCAGCATGCGCTCGAGCACCTGCCGGTCCAGCTCGCCCGCGGCACCCTCGACCACGAGCTCCGCCCGCTTGCCGGTGTCGGCGGCGGCCTGGCGCACGATGCGCGCCAAACGCTGGATGTGCTGCTGAAACGGCACCATGCGCGTGCGCATCAGACCGTTTTGCAACTCCGTCATGGTGCGCGCCTGCTGCTGCAGGAGCGTCTGTGCGTCCTTGCTCAGGTTCTCGAGCAGTTGCTGCAGGCTCGCCACGTCATTGGCCGTTTCGGCCAACGCGCGCGAGAACTGCTGAATGGACGAGTAGCGATCAAGCTCGAGCGGATCGAAGTCGCTGCGGTGACCGCTCTCCTGGTCGTGGCGGTTCAGGATCTGCGCCTCGGTCTCGATCTCCAGGCTGCGCAACTGCTCCTTCAAGCGCGTCACGGTACGCGAGAGCTCGCCCAGGTTGAAGTCGATCGAGCTGACCTGCTGCTCGAGCCGGGACCGCGCGATGCTCGCCTCGCCCGCCACGTTGAGCAGCTTGTCGAGCAGCTCGGCATCGACGCGGGCCATCTCCGCCCGCTCAGCCGGCGCGACCGGCTCGCGTCCGGGCGGAACCGGCTGCGGGGCAGCCAGGGGGAATATCGAGGCCGACGGAGACCTCGGGATCTCCGCCGGCGGCGTCTCCGCGGGGACAGCGGCCGGCGGCTCGATCGCGGCAGGCGCCGCTCCCTCCGCTTGCGCGGGCTGCAGAACGGGATAGTCATCGGGCGCGACCGCGCGGGTCGCGGGCTCGGCGGTGAGAGCGTCCGGCGGGCTCTCCTGCGGGGGGAACTGAAGGATCGCGCCGGCGGGCTCGAGCACGGGCAGCGCGGGCTCACTCAGCTCGAGCACGGGCAACTCACTGGCGCTCGGCTCCGGTTGCGGCTCGGGCTCGGGGGCGGCGGTGGCAACAACGATCTCATCGGCTGCAGCCCCGGCGGGCTGCAGGGTCTCTTCATCCGCCTGGATAGCCGGTGCCGGGACAGCCGGCGTCTCCACGGCCGGCACCTGGACGGCCGGTGTCTGGACGGCGGTCTGCTGTCCCGGATGGGTCAACTCGCGGATGCGGGCAATCATCGCACGCGCCGGCGGTACCCCCTGTCCGTTTGCCACGGTCTCGCGCATGCGCGCCAACTCATCCAGGCTGGCCTGGATGACATCGAACACGGCATCCCCTGCGGCAGGCGCACCGCTCTCGGACTGGGCCACCAGCGTCTCGAGCTCGTGCGCGAGATCGCCCATATTCATGATGCCGGCCATGCGCGCCCCGCCCTTCAGGGTGTGCAGAGCCCGCTTGAGCGCGAATGCCCGCTCGCCGCTCGCAGGGGCCGCGCGCCACTCGGCAAGCCCCCGCTCGGAAGCCTCGATGAGCTCCAGGGCCTCCTCGGTAAAGACGGCGGCGACTTCGGGATCGAAGTCCGCAGCGGCTTCGGGCTGCTCGCCCGTCGCCGAAGGGGGCGCCGCTTCCACCGGGCTCGCCGTTTCTCGCGCGGCAAGGGCAATGCGCTCATCGAGCGCCTTCTCGGCCTCGATCAGCCGCTCGATCAGCAACCGGTGACTGGCGAAGTAGCCGGTCGGCTCTTCCAGATGCTCGGCCACTGACTCCATGGCCGTCATGCAATCGGCGAGCAGCGTGAGGTCCGCGGTGCGCAAGCCCGCGCCGCTCGCGAAAGTTCGCCGGATCCAGTGATCGAGCGGCTCGGCGAGACGCACGCCGTTTCGCGCCTGCGCCGTCTTCGAGCTGCCGGCGAGCGTATGACAGGCTCGGTAGACCTCCTCCGGCAGCGGATGCGGCTCGGCCGCCTGTGCCTCCCGCTTGAGAAACTCCCGCACCGTGGCGACGTGCGCCTCGGTTTCCCGGGCGTAGATCTCGCGCAGCGCCTCGTCGATTCCAGTGTGCAGCGGGGCGGGAGCCGGCGGCTCGGCCGGTGACTCGGGGACCACGGGCGGGGTTTGCCCGGCAGGCGCCTCCAGAGTCCCGGCCGCTAGGGTCTGCTGCGTCTGCTCTTCCGACACGGCCGGCGGCGGCCCGGCCTCGCGTCCTGCGGCCAACGCATGCGCGGCGGCGGTGATTGCGGTGGAGTCGGCCCCGGAGAGCTGTCCGCTGCGCAGCCGCTCGATCAGCCGCGGCAGCGCGCCGATGGCCTGACGCAAGGTCTCGACGATCGCTTGGGTACGGGTGAGCGTGTTGTCGAGCAGGCGGTTGAGCAGACTCTCGGCGGCCCAGGCGAGCTCTCCTAGCTCGCGCGCGCCCACCATCCGTCCGCTGCCCTTGAGCGTGTGGAAGGAGCGGCGCACGACCTCGAGCGCGTCGCGATCGAGCGGATTCTGATCCCAGAGGGGAAATTGGCGCTGGATCTTCTCGAGCTCCTCCTGCGCCTCCTCGACAAACAGCCTGACCAGCTCCGGGCTGGCGTTCTCGGCGAGCGCGCTCATCTTGGCGGTCGCCGACAGCCCCACGGGCGAGGGCTTGGTGAGCCCGGTCTTGGGCAAATCCGGAATGGTGGCGGATGCGTGCGCCTCGGCCTGGCTCATCAGCACCGTCCTGGCGAATGCCGCCGGCTCGATCGGGGCGAGCGGCGCGGCCTCGGCCTGCGGCGTGCGCTCGAGAGCCTGCAGGCACGAGTGGGCATTGTCCAGCATGTACCAGGGATCGCTGCGCCCGGCCTGCAGCGTTTCCATGTAGTACTCGATGCTCACGATGGCATCGGCCAGACGGTCGAGCCAGCCTGGCGGCAACTCCTGCGCGCCGGGCCGCATGATGCGCCGCAGCTGCGTGGCGATTCCCTCGAGGATCTCCACGGCGCGGGTCTTCCCGAGCATCAGCAGCGCCGCCTTGAGGCCCCGCACGAGGCCCTGCCAGCTGTCGAGCGCGGCGGCGTCGAGCGAGCCGCCCAGGCTCTGCGTGACCGCCTCCTTGATCCACGCCACGTTCTGAATGCATTCGCGCAGCACCGCAGCCTGGACCTCGCGGAACTCGCGGTCCTCGCGCTCGCCGGCAGCCTCGGTCTCTCCCGCGGGCCGGATCATGCCGACCAGGCTGTCATCGAGCCGGTCCTCGACCGCGATCAGGGACGCTGCGATCTCGACCAGCGCCGGCTCCCCGGCGGCCTCGGCACCGCTTAGGATCCGCTCCAACCGCTCAGTCTGCGTCTGCACCGTGGCGCGCTGCTCGCCCAGTCCCAACACCCCGAGCGTATCGCCGATCTTGCGCAGCATCAGCACCTGCGGGCGAAGCTCTTCGCCGTCACGGGCGCCGCGGCGGGCGAACTGCTCGAGGGCCTCCTTGACCTTGCCGAGGTCCTCGCGAATGGCGGCCGCCACGGTCTGCATGAGCTTCACGCTCGGGGCCGAGAGGCTCTCGCGCTCCTGCTCGATGCTCTCATCGACCGGCAGCAGCTCCGACAGGCGGAAAGAACTGCGCACCGCCGACACCCGCGGGCCCGCACTCTCGGCGCGCCCCACGTAATAAAGCAGATTGTTCAACAGCTCGACCGGCGGGCTCTGACAGTAACGGGTCTCGCCGAGCTCGTAGAGCCGGCGGATCTCCCGATCCGCCAGTCCCAGCAGGCGCTTGACCGACACCCCGCCCTCGAGTCCGCCCTCGCGCAGCGCCTCGATGAGCGCGCCCGCCACCCACCAGAGCTGGAAGACCGGCTGGCGCGTGGCCGAATGCTCGAGCTTGTCGGCCACCTGAGCGAGTGCCACCAGGTTGTGCTCGAGGCGCTCGCCGCGGATCCAGCCGATGAGACCCGCCTGGAACTGCGAGCGCAGCCGCCGGCACCACTGCTCGACGGTGAGCTGAGGATCGCCGGGAGTGGAGGCGAGCGGTTGGGCCTGTCTGTCCGACTTGAGGTTGAGCAGCAGCAGGGTGCCTTCCGAGAGCAGCGCACTGCCGCGCACGGCCCTGAGGTCGTTGAGCAGCGGCAGCAGCACCAGCGCGAGGTCGCGCCCGCCGCAGAGCACCCGCTCGAGATACCCCGGCAGCTGCACCAGCGAGCGCAGCAAGGCGTCCAGGCTCTCGGCCTGACCCTTGCGCTCGGTGACGGTGGCGATGAGATAGTCGGCCACCTGCTCCATTTCCTCGGCCAGGAGCGCTGCCCCGTAGATCTCGAGCACCCGCAGCACGCCCTGCGCCCGGTGCAGCTCCTGCTTGCAGCGCTCGAGGAGCGACACATTGTCCGGCTGCTCGACGTAGCTCTCGATGGCCGCGCGGGCCTCGGCCAGCGTGTGGTTGAGCTCGCGCCCGACCAGTTCCAATGTTTGCGATGCGATTTCCGACATCGGGCCCCCGGGTGGATCTCAGCTGCCACCCAGGGCAAGAGGCTTTGAGCCCGAGTGCGTGCGCCCGGAGCCGGGCGGGCCCTCCGAGAGCCCCGACGAAGCCGGGGAAGCCCCGTGAGCGCCGCCGGACGAAGAAGGGGGTGGTTCCGTGAATCGCTCCGCTGAGCGAGCACCGAAACGGGTTCCGCTGGCGGAGATGGTGTCCTGCGGTGCCGCCTCGGGCCGCTTGAAGGCTCCGCTCGCCGCGCTCGGCGCCCCGGGCAGACGGAAGCCGGCCGCCGCACGGCGCAGCCCGGCGGAAAGCTCGGCGAGCTGGGAGATGGCCGCCGAGGTGGCGTTGGTCGATTCGGCGGTCTGCACGCTGATCTCCTTGAGCACCTGCATGTTGCGCGCAATGTTCTGCGCGCCGCTCGACTGCGCGCGGGCGCTGCCCGAGATGTTCTGTACGAGACTCGCGATCTGGTTCGAGACCTGCTCGATCTCCCCGAGCGCGGCCCCCGCGTTCTCGGCGAGCAGCGCCCCGCCGACCACATCGGTCGTGCTGCGCTCCATGGAAACCACCGCCTCGTTGGTATCGGTCTGGATGGTGCGCACCAGCACCTCGATCTGCTTGGTCGCGTTGGCCGCGCGCTCGGCGAGCCGCTGCACCTCATCGGCGACCACTGCGAAGCCGCGGCCAGCCTCCCCGGCCATGGATGCCTGGATCGAGGCATTCAACGCGAGAATATTGGTCTGCTCGGCGATGTCGTTGATCAGCTCGACGATGTTGCCGATCTCCTGCGAGCTCTCACCGAGGCGCTTGATGCGCTTGGAGGTCTCCTGGATGGTCTCGCGGATGGTGTTCATGCCGTCGATGGTACGGCGGACCGCATCGGCGCCCTTGTGGGCGATCTCCACCGAGTGGCGGGCCACGTCGGCGGCCCGCTCGGCGTTGCCGGAAACCTCGGCGACGGAGCCGGCCATGCCGGAGGCGGACTCGGTGGCCGAGGAGATCTGCTTGGACTGCGCGCTGCTCGCCTTGGCGAGGTGCTGCGAGAGCGCCTGCGTCTGCCGCGCGGCGCTGTCGAGGTGGATGGCCGACTGGTTGATGGTGGTCACGAGACCCCTGAGCGCATCCACCGCGTAGTTGATCGAGTCGGCGATCGCCCCGGTGATCTCCTCCGTGACGGTCGCCTGCACCGTCAGGTCGCCGTCGGCGAGGCTGGAGAGCTCATCGAGCAGACGCAGGATCGCCTGCTGGTTGCGGTCGTTCTCCTTGCGCTGCATGTCGGCCGCCAGCCGCTGATCCTCGACCGTTTTGTTGACCCTCCTGCCGACGACGACGGCTGCGTAGAGCAGCACCCCGGCGGCCGAGAAGGCGATCACCACGGGGAGGTAACGCACCCAACCCGCCAGGTCGGCCGGCCCCAGCGCCGTCATCGCCGCATAGGCGAGACCGCTCGCCGCGGCCAGGCCGCCGGCCAGGCTCATCAGAAACAGCAACGCCTGGAAGCGCCCTTTGGAGGCCGGCTGAGCGCTCATGCCGCCGCTTCCATGAATGCCGGGCTCTCGAGCAGCGAGCGCAGGCTGAGCACCGGCCACTGCTCGCCGCCGCGCCGAAAGGCCCCGGCGAGATAATGCTCGCAGCGGGCCATGGTCGGCGGCGCCTCGCCCGAGAACTCCGCTTCCGCGAAGCGGCGGAAGCCGAGCACCTCATCGACCAGAAGCCCGGCGGGGATCTCGCGGTGATTGACGGCCACGACGCGGGTGGTTCGGCCCATGGGAGTGGCGCCGCTGCCGAGGAACTGGCGAAGGTCGATGACGGGCAACAACTGGCCGCGCACGTTGGCGAGCCCCTTGATCCACGGCCTGGCGCCCGGCACGCGTGTCATGCCTGCAGGAACACCCAACACCTCGCGCGTCTCCTCTCGTGCGACCAGATACAGATCGCCCGCCATCCGCAGCGCGACGCCGACCCACTCCCGCTCCGGCGCACTGTCCTGGCCGCTCTGCGCCGAGACGGCGCGGGCCCGCCGCTCGAACTCGCAGAGCAGCTCGAAGGGCCGGTCTCGCAACGCATGCAGGGACGGTGCCTCACTCATGAGGGGGGGGCGGAGCAATGGGCGGTCTGGAGCGGAGCCTTCATGCGCATATCAACTTGCAAGCGCCGAGCGCGCCTTGGCGATGAGCTGGTCGGGAGAGACGGGCTTCACCATGTAATCCACCGCGCCCTGGCGCAGCCCCCAGATCCGGTCGGTCTCCTGCCCCTTGGAGGTCACCATGATGATCGGAATCTCCCGCGTGCGCGGATCGCTCACCAGCGCCCGGGTCGCCTGGTAGCCGTTCATGCCCGGCATGACGATGTCCATGAAGATCAGGTCGGGGCTCATCTCGCGGGCGAGGCGCACCCCTTCGGCGCCGTCGCCGGCGGCCGCGGTGCGGTAGCCATGCTTCTCGAGCGCCTTCTGCATCACGTGCACCTCGGTCGGGGAGTCATCCACGATCAGAATCAGCGGCATGGCCGTCATCTCCCGATATGCGTCTCGATCGCGCTCAGGAGCTCGTCCTTGGTGAAGGGCTTGGTGAGGTAGTGCTCGGAGCCCACGATCCGGCCCCGCGCGCGATCGAACAGGCCGTCCTTGGAGGACAGCATGATCACGGGGATGGAGCGGAAGACCTTGTTGTGCTTGATGAGCGAGCAGGTCTGATAGCCGTCGAGCCGCGGCATCATGATATCGACGAACACGATATCCGGCTGGTGGTCGGCGATCTTCGAGAGCGCATCGAACCCGTCGATGGCCGTGTAGACCTCACAGCCCTCCTTGGCAAGCAGGGTCTCGGCCGTTCGCCGGATAGTCTTGCTGTCATCGATCACCAGGACCTTCAGGCCCTGGAGCTTCGCGTTGCTGCCGTTCACGGCCATGCAACTCCTTCCGTCAGGGAACTCGAGCGGTCGGTGGAGCCGACCCCCCAAAGCCCCCAGCGTACACGCAATGTCCGCAGAGCCACCATCGACTCTTCGGTCCCGAGAACTCGAGCAGGTTTTGTTTTAACATATCGGCACGACCCCCGCCATGTGGTCTGCTTCACGTTTTCGGCGAGCCGAGCGAATGAGCCACGACAAAATCGCCGGGAGCGATTTTGGACGGCCACAGGCCGGCCGCGAAGCGGCGAGTGGGCAGGCAGAAGCCTGCCCCCGGACAGCTCGCGATGCAGCATGAGACGAGCATGGCGGCGAACCCGCTGGCGGGATTGCGCGGGAACGATGGCCGGCGCGACGCCAGGCGCCGACCGGACAGCCGCCTTGGCTTTTGGCATCATTTCGCACTATGGCTCACCCCTCCCGTCGTCTCGGCGTCGTCATGGATCCGATCGGCGCCATCCATTACGCCAAGGACTCGACGCTGGCCATGCTGCTCGCGGCCCAGGCCCGAGGCTGGGCGCTCCACTACCTCGAGCAGAAAGATCTCTCGCTGCGCGATGGGGTGGCCTGGGGCCGGGTACGGCCGCTTTCGGTCACGGCCGACCCCGAGCGCTGGTGCGAGCTCGGCGAGCCACGCGCTGAGCGCCTCGGCAAGCTCGATTGCATCCTGATGCGCAAGGACCCGCCGTTCGACGTCGAATACGTCTACACCACGTACATTCTTGAGAAGGCAGAGGAACAGGGCGCCCTGGTCGTCAACCGGCCCAGGGGGCTCCGTGACATGAACGAGAAGGTCTACACGGCCTGGTTCCCGCACTGCTGTGCGCCGACCCTGATCACCCGCGACATGGACGATATGGCGGCATTCCTGCGCGAGCACGGCAAGATCGTGTGCAAGCCCCTGCACGGCATGGGCGGGCGCTCGATTTTCGTGCTGGAGCGGCAGGATAAGAACATGGCGGTGGTCTTCGAGACACTCACCGACTATGGCCAGCGCTTCGCCATCGTCCAGAGGTATCTGCCCGAGATCGTCGAGGGCGGCGATACACGGGTGATACTCGTCGACGGCGAGCCCCTGCCCTACGTGCTCTCGCGCATCCCCCTGGCCCACGACAACCGTGGAAACCTGGCCGCGGGCGCGCAGGCCGTGGTACGGCCCATCGGGGAGCGCGAGAAGTGGCTCGCCGGGCAGATCGGGCCTGCGCTCGCCGACCAGAGCATGCTGTTCGTCGGGCTCGACGTGATCGGCGGCTACGTCACGGAAATCAATGTCACGAGCCCGACGGGCATCCGCGAGATCGAGAAGCACTTCCCCATCGATATCGCCGGGCGATTGCTGGACGCGATCGAGCGGCGGCTCGCCGCGGGCGGCGTGGGCCCCGCGGCCGCGCCCTAGGCTGCATGGCTTCGCGCCAGGCAACCCTGCGGGCGGCCCGCGCCCCGCGTGATCGGCTGCTCGTCATGCTGTTTCTCACCGCGGCGCTGCACGGCCTGCTGATTCTGGGCGTCACCTTCCACTCTGCGCTCGCCGGCGGCCGGGGTGCTCCGGGGTTGCAGGTGCTGCTGGTCTCCACCCGGCTGCCGAGCGCGCCTCGCAATGACACGGCGGCCTATCTGGCGCAACGGACCCAGCTCGGCTCCGGCAATACCCGCGGCAACGTCGCGCCGCGCAGACCCGCACCCTCGGGCACGCCGCAAGGTGCAACCGGAGGCGCCGCCGTGGTGCCCGACGGCGGCAGGGCGGGCCGTAATATCGCTGAGCCGGTGCTCACCACGCGGGGCTTCAGCTGGAGCACACAGGTCAACTACCTGACCGCGGGCTTGGCCGGCGCGAGCGAGGCGGCGACGCCCGGGGGGCCTGTGGAGACGGCGCGCGGATCGAGCAATGGCCCCGTGCGCCTGAGCGGGCCAAAACGCGAGCTGTGGGTGAGCCCGGACACCCGCTCGACTCTCGTGGCCCCGTATCTGGTGGCCTGGCGGCGCAAGGTCGAGCGCATCGGTACGCTGAATTTCCCGGTGGCCGCCCGCCACGCCGGCCCGCACGCCAACCCCGTGATCGAGGTGGCGATCGATGCCAATGGCACGCTTGCACGAGCCGTCATCCGCCGCTCCAGCGGCGACCCGGCGCTCGACCATGCGGCGCTCACGATCCTGCATCTTGCCAGCCCCTTCGATCCCTTCCCCCCCGCTCTCGCCCGGCGCTATTCGGTGCTGCGTTTCACATATGAGTGGCAGTTCGTGGGCGGTCGGATGCATGGCACCGTGACTGTGCCTTGAGCCGCGGGCACTCCATCCCCATACTTGGGCCATGGGCGAGCACGGCAGTAAGGCGGGCGGCGCAGAGCCGGATGGCGAGGTCGGCCTGGAGGACGTGCGCAAGGGCGTCGGCAAGGTGAAGCACGCCGGGCAACCGGACCCGGCCCGCTTTGCCAGCCTGACTAATCATCTGCTGGTCGCGATGCCCTCACTCAGTGATCCCAACTTCGCGCAAACCGTGGCGCTCATCTGCGAGCATACCGATCGCGGCGCGCTCGGCATCGTGCTCAACAAGCCGCTGCCGATGCGCCTTTCGGACGTGTTCTCGCAGATGCAGATCGCCCCCGCAAGCGAGATCATCGCGGCGCAGCCGGTGCTGCGAGGCGGCCCCGTGCACACCGACCGGGGATTCGTGCTGCACCGGCCGGGCGGACACTGGGATCATACCCACAAGGTCTCGGAGGCGATCCAGGTGACGACCTCGCGAGATGTGCTCGCCGCCATGGCACGGGGCGAGGGGCCGGCGGATGCGTTCATCGCACTGGGCTATGCCGGCTGGGAGTCCGGACAGCTCGAGCGCGAGATGCGCGAAAACGCCTGGATGTCCGTGCCGGTGGACGCACGGGTGGTCTTTGAGCTGCCCTTCGGGCAGCGCTGGACCGGAGCCTGGGGGCTGCTCGGCGTCAATGTCGGCCAGGTGAGCCTCACCGCCGGACATGCCTGAAGCCGTACAGACCGTTCTCGCCTTCGACTTCGGACTCAAACGCATTGGCATCGCCGCGGGAGACACGCTGACGGGGAGTGCCTCGCCGCGTCCGGCCGCACCGGTTGGCGGTGCCGGACCGGACTGGGCAGTCATCGAGCGTGAGGTGCTCTCGCTCAAGCCCGCGCGGCTGGTGGTGGGAGCCCCGTATAATGTGGACGGGACCGCCGGGGCACTGCTGCCGAGCGTGCGCTGGTTCGCCCATGAGCTCGCCCGCCGCTTCGCCCTTCCCGTCAGCCTGGTCGATGAGCGATTCTCGTCCCTGGAGGCGAGTGCAGCGCTGAAAGCGCGGCGCAGCGCTGGCGAGCGTCGGCGGACGCGCCGCGCGGATATCGACAGCACCGCCGCGGCCGTCATCCTCGAGCGCTGGCTGTCCGGAGAGCGGGCAGAAGAACTGACGTGAACTCGAAGACGAGCAAGGCGAAAGAATTCATGACCCAGCAGCTCCATCCGGACGGCAGCCTGAGACATCTCATCACCCTCGAGGGGCTGCCGCGGCTGCTGATCGAGCGGCTGCTCGATCGTGCCCAGAGCTATGTCCGGCCGCTCGGGGAGAAGCCGCCGGCCAGCCGGGCGCTGGCTGGCCGCACGGTCGCCAACCTGTTCACCGAGCCCTCCACCCGCACGCGTGTCTCGTTCGAGCTGGCGGCCAAGCGCCTGGGCGCCGCTGTCGTGAACCTGGAGGTGCAGCTGTCCTCACGCATCAAGGGCGAGAGCATGCTCGACACCATCTACACGCTCCAATCCCTGCACGTGGATGTCATGGTCATCCGAGATGCCGAGACCGGCGTGCACGCCGCGGTGGCTGCCCACGTTGCGCCGCACGTTAGTATCCTCTCCGCAGGAGAAGCGCATGTGGCGCATCCGACGCAGGGCCTGCTGGACGCGTTGACCGTTCGGCAGCATAAAGGGCGATTTGACAATCTCGCGATCGCTATCGTGGGCGACGTACGCCATTCACGCGTCGCACGCTCGGCGTATCACGTGTTCAACGTCCTTGGTGTAACCGACCTACGTATCGTCGCCCCGCCCGCCTTGATGCCCGAGCTCGATGAATTCGGCGGTTGCACGCGCCATACCACGCTGGACAGCGGCCTGAAGGGTGCCGATGTCGTGATGATGCTGCGCATCCAGAAAGAGCGCATGGCGCAGGCAGAGCTGCCCGACGCGGACCGCTACTTCGCCACGTACGGCTTGACGCCGCAGCGGCTCGCGGCGGCCCGCCCGGATGCCATCGTCATGCACCCGCAGCCGATGAACCGCGGCATCGAAATCGCCTCGGACGTGGCCGATGGCCCGCGCTCGGCCATCCGCGACCAAGTGCGCAACGGCGTGGCGGTGCGCATGGCAGTGCTGGCCGAAGTGATGGCCCCCCGAGGCGTCCCGTGAAAAGATCGTCCGGACCGATTTTGGACGGCAATGGCCGGCCCAAGCGGGTTTGCCCATGAATCTCCCCTCGGGAACGCGGATTTCGGAGGGCGCTGGGACGGAGTCTCGCAACCACGAGACACGCGACACTCTGTATCTGGAGGACGGCACCGTCCTCAAGCACAGCGCGTACGAGGGCGAGCAGTTCGTGCTGCGGGTTGCCGCTCCCGCGTGCGCGGCGCATGCCGAGCCGGGCCAGTTCGTACACCTGACCTGCGACCCGGCTATCCCGATGCGCCGGCCGCTGTCGATTCTGCGCGCCTCCCGGGAGGAGGGCTGGATCGAGCTGCTCTACAAGATCGTCGGCCCGGGCCTGAAGGCCCTCGCCGCACGCAAGACCGGGGAGACGCTCAGCCTGATCGGGCCGATCGGCCGGCCGTTCCGCGCGCATCGTGAGCGCCCCCGCGCCGTACTGATCGGCGGCGGCGTCGGCATCCCGCCGATGATCTTCCTGGCCGAGCGTCTGCGGGCCAGTCCCGAGCCTTACGAGCCGCTGGTGCTCATGGGATCGGAGATTCCGTTTCCGTTCCGCGCGCGTCCTTCCACCCTCGTGGTCTCCGGCATGCCTGCGGGCACCATCGCGTGCATGCCTCTGCTCGAGGAGTGGGGAGTGGCGAGCCGCCTGGCGAGCCGCGCGGGCTTTCCAGGGTGTTTCGAGGGGTATGTCACGGAGCTCGCCGGCGAGTGGCTGGGCGCGCTCTCGGCACGGGAGCTCGACGAAGTGGAGCTGTTCGCCTGCGGGCCGACGCCGATGCTCGCGGCGGCGGCGCAGCTCGCGCGCCGCTACGGGGTGCCCTGCCAGGTTTCGCTGGAGGAGTTCATGGCGTGCGGAGTCGGGGGATGCGCCGGGTGCACGGTGCGGGTACGAACGCCGGAGGGGGACGCGATGAAGCGGGTGTGTGTGGACGGCCCGGTGTTCGATGCCCTGAGCGTCTTCTAGCCGAAGTTGATCTTCGCCTCGAGGTTGGCGCGCGAGTCGGCGTTGGCGAGCGCGTCGGCGAGCTCGACCCGGCCCTGCTTGTAGAGCTCGTACAATGCGATGTCGAAGCTGCGGATGCCGCGCTCGCCGCTGGCGGCGATCGCCTCCTTGACGCCGACGATATCGCCCTTGCCGATGAGGTCCGAGATGTGCGGCGTGTTGAGCATCACTTCGACGGCCGCGACCCGATGGCCGTCCTTGCCCTTGACGAGGCGCTGCGACAGGATGCCGCGCAGGTACTGGGAGAGATCGAGAAAGATCTGCGCGCGATGCTCGGAGGGGAACAGGTTGACGATGCGATCGAGCGCCTGGGCGCAGTTGTTGGAATGCAGCGTCGAGAGCACGAGGTGCCCGGTGCCCGCGAGCTGGATGGCCGTTTCCATGCTCTCGCGATCGCGAACCTCACCGATGAGGATCACGTCCGGCGCAGCGCGCAGCACGCCGCGCAGCGCGCGCGAATAGGACTTGGTATCGATCCCCACCTCGCGCTGGTTGACGATCGAGCGCTTGTTGGCGTGCAGAAACTCGATCGGATCCTCGATGGTCAGAATGTGGTCCGAGGCGCTCTCGTTGCGCAGATTGACCATGGATGCGAGCGTGGTCGACTTGCCGGAGCCGGTGGAGCCGACCACGAGGACGAGCCCGCGCTTCATCATCGCCAGGTCGGCGACGGCGTGCGGCAGTCCGAGAGCCTCCAGGCGGGGCATGTCGGCCGAGATGTAACGCAGCACCACCGCCGGGTGCCCGCGCTGCATGAACACGTTGACGCGGAATCGGCCGAGGCCGGGCTCAGAGATCGCGAAGTCGAGCTCGAGTTCGCTCGCGAATCGCTCACGCTGCTCCGGCGTCATGAGCGCGAGAGCGGTTTGCCGCACCATCTGCGGCGCGAGCACCTGCTTGTTGACCGGCAGGATCTGCCCTTCGATCTTGATCTTGATGGGAGCATTGCAGGCGAAGAACAGGTCCGAGGCCTTGCGCTCCGCCATCAGCTTGAACAGCGGCAGGGTATTGATGTGCGGTGCGGCGCCCGAGGCGCCCTGGGACAGCCCGCCGAATCCACCCGTGCCTTCGGGCTTGGCCTCGGGCTCCGGCGCCGGCTGAATCAGGGTAGTCTCGATCACGGTGACTTGCCCTCTTTGTCATCGACGATGCTCAGGCCCTCGTCTTCGAGTTTCGGGGCCTGCCTGCGGCTCTCGAGCTTCACGCGCAGCCGCAGCTCGTTCTTGGAGTCGGCGTTGCGCAGAGCGTCCTCATAGGAGATGAAGCCCGACTCGTAGAGCTCAAACAGCGCCTGATCAAAGGTCTTCATGCCGAGGCGGTTCGAGCGCGCCATCACGTCGCGGATCTTGACCACCTCGCCCTTGAAGATGAGGTCCTGGATGAGCGGCGAGTTGAGCATGATCTCGGCGGCGGCGATACGGCCGCCGCCGCTCTCGCGCGGCACTAGCCGCTGCGAGACGAAGGCGCGGATATTGAGCGACAGGTCCATCAGCAGCTGCTCGCGCCGCTCGTCCGGAAAGAAGTTGATGATGCGATCCAGCGCCTGATTGGCGTTGTTGGCGTGCAGGGTCGAGAACACCAGATGCCCGGTCTCGGCGAACTGCACTGCATATTC
Source organism: Pseudomonadota bacterium (assembly GCA_021805865.1). Classification (GTDB taxonomy): domain Bacteria; phylum Pseudomonadota; class Gammaproteobacteria; order Steroidobacterales; family Steroidobacteraceae; genus 13-2-20CM-66-19. Next base: position 63,021 of record JAJZDX010000018.1, on the reverse strand, counting down.
CATGGTCTCGCGATCTCGGACCTCGCCGATGTAGATGACGTCGGGGGCTTGCCGCAGGACGTTCTTGAGCGCCACGTGCCACGAGTCGGTGTCGACTCCGACGTCCCGGTGGGTGATGACGCATCCCTGGTGCTGGTGGACGAACTCCACCGGGTCCTCGATGGTGACGATGTGGCCGCGCGTTTTCTCGTTGCGGTAGCCGACCATCGCCGCGAGCGTGGTCGATTTGCCGGAGCCGGTGCCGCCCACGACCACCACCATGCCGCGCTTCGATAGCGAGAGCTCCTTGAGGATCGGCGGCAGGTCGAGCTCCTCGAAGGTCGGGATCTTGGCGTTGATCATGCGGATCACGCAGCCGGTGGCCGCCTGCTGCACGAAGGCGCTGACGCGGAAGCGGCCGATTCCGGGCGGAGCGATCGCGAAGTTACACTCCTTGGTGGCGTCGAACTCGCGTGACTGGCGATCGTTCATCAGCGAGCGCACCAGGGTGGCGGACTGCTCGGCGCTCAGCATCCGCTCGCTTTGCGGGCGCACCTCGCCGTCGATCTTGAGTGCGGGTGGGAAGCCGGCGGTGAGGAACAGGTCCGAGGCCTTTCTCTCGACCATCCGCTTCAGCAGGTCATGAATCAGCTTGATGGCTTGATCGCGATCCATAGTAATGCTCAGCCTCTAGGTCCGCCCGGCGCGCACCGCCGCTTCACGTTCCAGGGCTCGCGCGGCGATTTCCCTTGACTCCTGCAGGCAGTGCATCAAAGAGCATCTTTATTTTGAGCCTTGAAGCGCGCCTCTTCCTTGCTCACCAGTCCCTTGGAAAGCAGGTCCTGCAGACACTGGTCGAGCGTCTGCATGCCGCTCGCCTGGCCGGTCTGGATGGACGAGTACATCTGGGCGATCTTGCCCTCGCGGATCAGATTGCGGATCGCCGGCGTGCCGATCATGATCTCGTGGGCGGCGACCCGGCCGCCGCCGATGCGCTTCAGCAGCGTCTGCGAAATCACCGCGCGAAGCGATTCGGAGAGCATCGAGCGCACCATGTCCTTCTCGGCGGCGGGAAACACGTCGACGATGCGGTCGATGGTCTTGGCCGCGGAGCTCGTATGCAGGGTACCGAAAACCAGGTGGCCGGTTTCCGCGGCGGTGAGCGCCAGGCGGATCGTCTCGAGGTCGCGCATTTCGCCGACCAGGATGACGTCCGGATCCTCGCGCAGCGCCGAGCGCAGCGCCTCGCTGAAGCCGAGCGTATCGCGGTGCACTTCCCGCTGGTTCACCAGGCAGCGCTTGGACTCGTGCACGAACTCGATCGGATCCTCGATGGTGATGATGTGGTCGGGACGGTTGTCATTGCAGTGATTGACCATCGCAGCGAGCGTGGTCGACTTGCCCGAGCCCGTCGGCCCCGTCACCAGCACCAGTCCGCGCGGCAGCATGCACAGGTCGCGGAAGATCTTCGGGGAGTGCAGGTCATCGAGCGACTGGATGACCGATGGGATGTTGCGGAACACCGCGCCGGCGCCGCGATTCTGGTTGAACGCGTTGACGCGGAAGCGGGCGAGCTTCGGGATCTCGAACGAGAAATCGGTCTCGAAGAACTCCTCGAAGGCCTTGCGCTGCTTGTCGTTCATGATGTCATACACCATGCTGTGCACTTCCTTGTGGGCAAGCGGCGGCATATTGATCCGCTTCATGTCGCCGTCGACACGGATCATGGGCGGCACACCGGCGGACAGATGCAGGTCCGAGGCGTTGTTCTTGACGGCGAAGGCGAGCAGTTGCGCGATATCGACCATCGGGTCTCCGTTCGAGTCGGGCCTGCGCATCCGGTGTCCGGACCGCCGGGGCAGTATAGCGGAGGGGTTCGGGCATCCATATGTTAAGGGTTTCGCAGAATATGCCGGAGTTCGTACGCCGGCTCCGGGAGCGTATCGCGGCGGCGGCGGCGCGCTCGGGACGAACTGCGGAGTCGGTCACACTTCTGGCCGTGGCCAAGGCTCAGCCGGCGCAACTGATCCGCGCGGCCGCCGCGGAAGGTGTCCGGGACTTTGGAGAGAGCTACCTCGATGAGGCACTCGAGAAGCTCGCTCTCCTGCAGGATCTGCCGCTCACCTGGCACTTCATCGGCCGCTTGCAAGCCAACAAGACCCGGCCGGTGGCGGAGCGCTTCGCCTGGGTCCACGGGATCGATCGCCTGCGCATCGCCCAGCGGCTCTCGGCACAGCGTCCGTTCCATGCCCCGGCGCTCAACGTGTGCATCCAGGTGAATCTGGCGGCGGAGGCCGCCAAGGGGGGGGTGTCCCCGGCAGATCTGCCAGCCCTTGCGCGGCAGCTCGCCGCCCTGCCCCGCCTGAAACTGCGCGGCCTCATGTGCATTCCGCCCCAGGAATCCGACCCCGTCCGCCAGCGCCAGTGGTTCGCGCAGCTGCGCCGGCTCCAGGAGGCGTTAAACGCCGGCGGCGCGGACCTCGATACCCTGTCCATGGGCATGAGCGGGGATTTCGAGAGTGCCATTCTGGAGGGGGCCACGGTGGTGCGCATCGGCACCGCCCTGTTCGGCCCGCGGGGGCAAGAGCCTGATTCGGATCCATGAATCAGCCGCTTGGATCCCAGTCCTTCGCGCGAGGGCGGCCAGGGCTTTGTCGAAGTGGCGCGACTACCCCCCCGTCGGGCCGCGCCAACCGCTAGAATCTGGCGCCTATGACTCAGCTCGATCTGGCGATTCTCGGGGGCGGCAACATGGGCCGCGCACTGGTCGGGGGCCTGCTGCGCCAGGGATTGCGCACCGAGCGGATCGCCGTCGGCGAGGGCGGCAGGGAGGCGCGCGAAAGACTGTCGCGCGATTTCGGCGTCGCCGCGACAGAGGACAACGCCCAAGCCGTGCGCCACGCCAATGTCGTGGTCATCGCGGTGAAGCCCCAGGACGTGGAAGCCGTCCTCACCCCTCTCAGGATGCAATTGCAGCAGTCGCATCCCGTCTGTTTGTCTGTCGCGGCCGGAGTACGCACCCGTGCGCTGCGCCGGTGGTGCGGGGAGCAGGTGCCCGTGGTCCGCGCCATGCCCAATCGGCCCGCCCTGGTCGGGGCCGGCATCACGGGCATGTTCGCCGGCGCGGAAGTCGATGCCGCGCACTACACGTTGGCCGAGCAGGTCATGCGGTCGGTGGGCGAGGTCGTCCGTGTCGACACGGAAGACGCACTCGACGTGGTCACCGCGCTTTCCGGCAGCGGACCGGCCTATTTCTTCCGATTCGCAGAGCTGATGGCGCAGTCGGGCACCGACCTCGGCCTCACACCGGAGGCGGCGCGCCGGCTCGTGATCGCCACCTTGCACGGAGCGGGCCTGCTGGCGCAGACCGGCGGGGATCTCGCCCGCTTGCGCGAGGAAGTGACCTCCAAGGGCGGCACCACCGAGGCGGCATTGCGTACGCTGGAAGCCGCCGGAATCGGCGAGATCGTCTCGCGCGCCATCGCGGCGGCGACCCGGCGCAGCCGCGAGCTCGCCGAACAGTTCGGCCCCACGTAAGCGGAGCTTTTTGACACCATGAGCGCCCTGATCTACATCATCGAGACGCTGCTGTCGCTTGCGCTGTTCGTGGTGCTCGCGCGGCTGTTGCTGCAATTGACTCGAGCCGACTTCCGCAATCCCCTCTGCCAGGCGGTGGTCCGGCTGACCAATCCGCTCATCGTGCCGCTGAGGCGCGTGCTGCGGCCCATCGGCAAGGTGGACACGGCCTCGGTCGTCGCAGTCGTGCTGGTCGCCGCTGCCGAGGTGGCAGTGATTTTCGCGCTCGAGGGCATCGCCTGGGCCGGTCCCTGGTTGTGGGTACATGCCGTGGCGCTCGAGATCGCGCGCACCCTGCTGTGGACCTATTTCTATGCCATCATCGTGTACGCGCTGCTCAGCCTGGTGGCACCGGGGGGCTATTCTCCGCTGCAGTCGGTGCTCGCCTCGCTGTGCGAGCCGGTGTTGCGGCCCTTTCGACGCTTGATCCCCGCGATCGCAGGCCTTGACCTGTCCCCGCTCTGGGCGTGCATCATCATCCAGGCGGTGATCATTCTGCTGCATTCGCCCACGTTCTGAGCGGACTCGGACGGTAGCGCCGGGCAAAGCGCATCATTTTGCTCACCGCCTTCGGCGGCGGGCACACCGTGCCGCGCCACCCCCGGCGCGCAGGCGTACCTGGGCGTCCGTACGCTACGCTATCTTCGAGATCGCGCGAGGAACGATGGCCAACTGGTATGAAATCCGTGGGCAGGACTGTCTGCTGCACGTGAGGGTTCAGCCGCGCTCATCCCGTGAGGGAATCGACGGTGTGCGCGACGGGAGACTTCTCGTACGCGTTTCAGCGCCTCCGGCGGACGGCGCCGCCAACGAGAGGTGCATCCGCCTGCTGGCGCATGCACTTGGCGTGCCTAAAACACACATTTCGGTGATCCGTGGCGCCAAAATTCGCGACAAAGACCTCCTGGCGCGAGGTGCGGGCGTCTTCGGAGGCGATATCGACGCCCTCCTGGCGCCTGAGAGCCGCGCCGCGGGGCGTGCCAGCCCGGACCACGTCGAACCGGTATCGCGAAAAGCCTGAAAAAAAGCCGTTTTGGCGCCTGCCCGAACGAAAAAAAAGTTGCGCGGACGCTCCCATGTGCTATTTTCCGCGGCGATTCCATTCGGCGCGGCTGCACAACAGCGCGCACAATTTTTCACTCGAGGAGTGGCGCAATATGGCGAAAAAGGGTAGCGCTCCGACCAAGTCGGAAGTCCTGACTCAAATTTCCAAAGACACGGGGCTCTCCCGCAAGCAGGTCGGCGGTGTGTTCGATTCGCTCAACGGTGTGATCAAGAAGAGCCTGCGCAGCAACGGCCTGTTCACCATGCCGGGACTGCTGAAGATGAAGGTCGTCAAGAAACCGGCCACGAAGGCGCGCGAGGGAATCAACCCGTTCACCGGGGAGAAGATGATGTTCAAGGCAAAGCCGGCCAGCAAGAAAGTCCGCGTAATGCCGCTGAAGAACCTCAAGGCGATGGTCAACTCTTGATCATGCGCTGAGGCGCAGGTCCAACGGGGTTCGCGGAGCGAACCCCGTTCATTTAAAGTAAAAAAAGGCGCCACGCGCCGCTTGGATGGGGGATGAAGACCTTCAGGCCCTGGAGGTCAGAAACTGCACGACCGTCTGTCGCAACTCGTGCAGGCGGCCGTGAAAGAAATGCCCACAGCCGGCAAATCGGCGGATATCGGGCGCGGGAGACTGCCCCAGCGCCCACTCGAGCACGGCGGCCGGCTCGACCACCTCATCCGCATCTCCCTGCACCAACAACCAGCGGCACCGCGGCGAGGGCACGCCCTCCATCCCCACCCGGGTGACTCCCGGCGCCACCGTCACCAGGGTCTCGGGGGAGGCATGCTGCGCGGCACGCACCGCCACGGCCGCACCGAAGGAAAATCCCGCCAGCCACAGCGCCGCTCCCGGCCAGCGCTGCCGGCCATATCGGATGACGGCCAGCGCGTCCTCGGTCTCTCCGCGACCCTCGTCGTAACGGCCCGCGCTCGCTCCGACCCCGCGGAAGTTGAAGCGGATGGCCGGCGCACCGCACTCGATGAACGCTCGCGCCAGGGTGTAGGCAACCTTGTTGTCGAGTGTGCCACCGTAAAGCGGGTGCGGATGGCAGACGACCCCGAAGGCGGCCGGCCCACCGCCCGGCTCGGCGTCCGCCGCATCGCCCGCGGGAATCTCGACCAACGCCTCGAGCGTGCCGGCGGGTCCCGGCAAGGTCAGCCGCTCGGCGCCCGGCGGCTTCACTCGGCGTGATCCGAAGTGAGGGAGACCAGCAGACGATTGAGCCGTTGCACGAATTCCGCCGGGTTGCCGAGCTGACCGCCCTCGGCGAGCTGGGCCTGCTCGTGCAGCAGGAGCGAGAGCTCCTTGAACCGCGCCGCATCGGTGAGCCCGTCGAGGTATTTCACCAATGGATGGTCGACGTTGAGCTCGAGCGCGGGCTTGGATTCCGGGACTTTCTGGCCCGCCGCCTCGAGAATGCGGCGCAGCCCCGTGCTGAGATCGTGCTCATCGAGCACCAGGCAGGCCGGCGAGTCCTTCAGCCGGGCACTGACGCGCACCTCGAGAATGCTGTCGCCGACGGCGTCCTTCACCTTCTTGAGCAGGCTCTTGCTCTCCTTGAGCGCCTCCTCGTGCTGCGTGCGGTCCGCCTCGCTCTCGAGCGTCCCCAAGGCAAGATCTCCGCGCGCCGCATCCTTGAATCGCTTGCCCTCGAAACCCTCGATCTGGCTCATCACCCACTCGTCGATGCGCTGATCGAGCAGCAGCACCTCCACGCCGTGCCCGGTGAGCTGCTCGATGTAGGGGCTCTTGCGCGCGACCGCGACGCTCTCGGCGATGATGTAGTAGATCCAATCCTGTCCGGGCTTCATGCGCTCGAGGTATTGCGCCAGGCCGGCCACGGGCTCATCGGAGGCCTCGTGGGTGCTGGCAAAGCGCAGCAGCGGCAGCAGGGCCGCCCGGTTGGCGACATCCTGTCCGATGCCTTCCTTGAGCACGGCCCCGAATTCCTTCCAGAACGCGGCGTACTTCTCGGGCTCGTCCTTGGCGAGCTTCCCGAGCATGTCGAGCACGCGCTTGGTGAGGCTGCTGCGGATGGCCTCCACCTCCGGCTCCTGCTGCAGCAGCTCTCGCGAGACATTGAGCGGCAGATCGCTGGAGTCGACCACTCCTTTGACGAAGCGCAGATACAGCGGCAGGAACTGCTCCGCGTCATCCATGATGAACACGCGTTTCACGTACAGTTTCAGCCCGCGGGCGGCATCGCGCTGCCACAGGTCGAAGGGGGCGCGGCCCGGGATGTAGAGCAGGCTCGTGTACTCTCTCTTGCCCTCGACCCGGTTGTGGCTCCAGGCGAGCGGCTCGGTGAAATCATGCGCCAGGTGCTGGTAGAACTGGCGGTACTCCTCGTCGGGAATATCGGCCCGGGGCCTCACCCAGAGCGCCTTGGCCTGGTTGACGGTCTCGTACTCGAGCGAGGCTTCGCCCTCCTTCCTCATGCGCACCGGAAAGGCGATGTGGTCGGAGTAGCGGCGGATGAGCGAGCGCAGCCGGAACGGGTCGGCGAACTCCTTGGCTTCGGCCTTCAGATGCAGCCTCACCGCGGTGCCCCGCTCCTCGCGGGTCACGGTCCCGACCGTGAACTCCCCGTCGGCCTGGGATTCCCAGTGCACGCCGCTCTCGGCGGGCAATCCGGCCTTGCGGGACAGCACTTCCACGCGATCGGCCACGATGAACGCCGAGTAGAACCCGACGCCGAACTGGCCGATCAGCTGCGCGTCCTTCTGTCGCTCCCCGGACAGGGAGCGGAAGAACTCCGCGGTTCCGGAGCGGGCGATGGTGCCGAGGTTGGCAATCGCCTCCTCGCGCGTCATGCCGATGCCGTTGTCGATGATGGTCACGGTGCCCGCCGCCGGGTCCGCCTCGACGCGGATCGCGAGCTCGGTGTCGCTCGAGAGCAGCTCGGGCTGCCCGATGGCCGCGAACCGCAGCCGATCATTGGCGTCCGAGGCGTTCGAGATCAGCTCGCGCAGAAAGATCTCCCTGTGGCTGTACAGGGAGTGAATCATGAGCTTCAGCAGCTCGCGCACCTCGGCCTGAAAGCCGTGGGTCTGGCGGCCTTCCGCCGCGCTGGAAGAGGGTTCTGGGCTCGTGCTCATGGGCCGATCCTGCGTGTTTCGGGATCCGGAAATTTGGGTGCCGGAGCGCATTTTTCAATGGGCAAGTGGCGCCGGCGGCGGGCGGTCGCGCAGAATCGGCTTCTGAGAGCCCGGTGACGAAGACAGAAGGGTCGCCCGGGAAGATCATTGCGATGCGCTCGAGGCGCGGAGGCCTGCAGCCGGGGACCGGACCCGGAAGGCGGGGCACCGAACAGACCTGGCGGCGGGCCGGATTCGCCTATCGCGCGGGATCCTCCGCGGGGAGCGGGTTGCGGACAGGCAGCTCCCGCCATCCGCTCAGAGCTGCGGCCCATGCGGTCAACGGCGCGCCCACCGAGCACAGCTCAACGAAGACGGCGCCAGACACGTGGCGGCAGAGTGCGAGCGCATCGTCGAGCTCATCCCACCACATCAGCAGGAATTCCATCAGTGACTCGGCGGGTTGTGCCCGCCGAGATGCCGCCCCTGGAGCGGCTCGCTCGCCTCCTCCCGCTCCAGGGTGCTGCGCATGCGCTCGGCCCAATTCTTGTAGTTCGACCAGGTATTGAGGTTGCGGGTGATGGCATCGTGCCGGGCGTGCGTATGCTGCGCTCGCTCGGCCCAATTGGGAAAGGAGCCTGATGGAGGTGTCACCGGTGGAATCTTTGCGGAGACTTCCTGGCGCGCGACGGGCGGGACTTCGCGTCCCCTGAAGGGTGTGCTCATGGACGGACCTCCATTTTCTGCATCCGCAGGGTACGTCCTTTTGGAAGGGGCGCGCAGGAACTGGTTCACAGGGCCGACCGATGGCTGCCGGCAGGTCTTTGCCGCCGCGGCTCTGCATGGCCTTATGTCAGACGGGAGGACGGCACGGACGTGTCTTCGAGCGGATTGCCCCGCAGCCCATTGATCCGGGGCGCGGTCACGCAACGGATCTCAGGCCACCAGGCGGTAGACCGGACGGTAGATGCTGCCGGGGAGCTTCATGCGACCCTGGGATACGAAGGCGGCCAGCAGCTCATCGAGCAGCTGCATGACGTGCGCGTCGCCCGTAAGCTCGTACGGGCCGTGGCGGTCGATCGCCTGGATTCCGTGTTCCTTGACATTGCCGGTGACGACGCCCGAGAAGGCGCAGCGCAGGTTGGCGGCGAGCTGGTGCACGGGCTGGTCGCGGCCGAGCGCAAGCCCACGCATGGATTCGTGCGTGACCTGAAACGGCTGCTGGAACTCCGGCGGAATCGTGAGCAGCCAGTTGAAGTTGTAGGAGTCCCGGCGCTGGCGGCGAAACTCGCGCACCGCCTCGACGCCGTGCACCATGTGCCGCCCGGCTTCGGCCGGATCGTCGATGATGACGTTGAGCCGCTGGAGCGCCTGCTCACCGAGGGTACCGCGGATGAAGCGGCTGATGTGCTCGAGGTAGGCGGCGCTCGAGCGCGGCCCGGTGAGCACCACCGGAACCGGCTGGTCGCGATTGGCCGGATCGAGGAGAATTCCGAGCAGGTAGAGGATCTCCTCGGCCGTGCCGGCACCGCCCGGAAACACCACGATGCCGTGAGCGACGCGCACGAAGGCCTCGAGGCGCTTCTCGATGTCCGGCATGATCACCAGCTGGTTGACGATCGGATTGGGCGGCTCGGCCGCGATGATCCCGGGCTCGGTGATGCCGATGTAGCGGCCGTGCTCGATGCGCTGCTTGGCGTGGCCGATGGTCGCGCCTTTCATCGGGCCCTTCATCGCACCCGGACCACAGCCGGTGCACACGTCAAGACCCCGGAGCCCGAGCTCGTATCCGACACGCTTGGAGTACTTGTATTCCTCCGAGCCGATCGAATGCCCGCCCCAGCAGACCACCAGGTTGGGCCGCGACTTGTAGTCGAGCAGTCGGGCGTTGCGAAGAATATGGAATACCGCGTTGGTGATCGCGGCGGAATCCGTCAGGTCGAACCGCCCGCCGGCCATGATCTCGTTGGAGGTGTACACCACGTCGCGCAGCACCGCGAACAGATGCTCCTTGATCCCCTGGATCATCTGCCCGTCGACGAACGCCCCGCCCGGCGCCTGGCGCATCTCCAGGCGGATGCCCCAGGGCTGGCGCATGATGCGGATGTCGAAGTCGCGATAGCGGTCGAAGATCTCCTTGACATCGTCGGTGGCCGCCCCGCTGTTGAGCACCGCCAGGGCGCACTTGCGAAACAGCGGATACAGTCCGCCGCGGCCGGAGTCGAGAAGCTTGTCGATCTCGTCCTGCGAGAGGTTCTCCAGGCTGCCGCGGGGATGGACCCGCGCGTCGATGAATTCCGGCTCGAGGTCGTTATCCATGGCGCCGTCCCGTCACGGCTCGATATCGATCGGCATGCCGTCCCGCGTCAGCATCCAGATCTGCATCATGTCCGCATCCGAGACGGCGATGCAGCCGTCGGTCCAGTCGAAATGCTGGTAGTAATAGAGGGGAGAGCCGTTCAGTCTGTTCGGCAGCCCGTGAATCATGATGTCACCCCCCGGATTCCAATGATGTGCCTGCGCGCGCGCCAGGTCCTTCGCGTTGGGGTAGGAGATCTGGATCGACATGAAGAACTCGCTGTGGGGATCGCGGCGGATCAAGTGATAGCGGCCCACGGGCGTACGGAAATCGCCGGAGCGCTCCTTGGGCCCCCGCGGCTCGAGGCCGAGATGGATCTTGAACGAGCGCACGACCTTGTTGCCGTCCATCAGAAAGATGCGCCGCTCGGATTTCTTCACCACCACACGGGTGACGTACGGCAGAGTCGGGTCCGAGAGGAACGCCACCCGCCGCACCGGTCTCGGGGCGGCGCAGGCCACGGCGGCGGCACAGAGCGCCAGGACCGCCGGAAGAATTCTCGATGATCGCATTGGCCGATTATAGCGCTCGGGCGGTCAGCCGCCGGCCGAGACCACCGCAATCCGGGGAATCACGATCCGGGTGCCGGGCTGCAGGGTGGAGAAGTTGGTGTCCGGATTGTATTGCCGCAACAGCCAGGTCGGCAGCAGCGGGAAGCGCTGCGTGAGGCCCCACAGCGAATCACCGCTGCGGGTCAGATAGACCTCCGTGCCCTCGATGCGGTGGCTGGCGAAGTAGCTGGCTTGCAGGGCCCGATGATAGGCGACGCGCCGCTGCTCGAACTGCTGCGGCGAGACGTGCCGGAAGTCCAGGCGGATCCGCTGCCCGATCCTCACCGGCTGATGGAATCGCAAGTGGTTGATGCGCCGAAGGTCCCAGGCGCTGACATCGAGCCACTCCGCGTAGTAGCCCAGGGATTCGGCCGCCGCCACCCGGATGGTGCCATTCGGAGCCACCTCATAATCGGTAGGATCGGCGCTCTGGGGCGGACCGCCCATGGGCGCGAGCATCGGGCTGATCGCCTTCGCCTGCGAGCCCGAAACGGGCTGCACATCGTCGCTGTCCCCGGATGCCTCCCGGGCAGCCTGCTCCGGGGCGGCGCGGTCGACGCCGGCGGGCGGGACGCCACCGGCATGGAGGGGCATCGTTTGCCGGGATGAATCATAGGCGACCGTATCATGCAGTCCCGATGTGGAGCCTCCCGTCTTGTCCACCGCAGCGACGAGCCGGCCGGGCGCCGCGAGCGGCGTGCCCGGATGCGGTAAAAGAATGCGCTCGCCGACGCGCAGCAATGCGTCGGGCGGAATGCCGTTGTACCGGGCGAGGACATCCAGGCCCACTCCATGGCGCTCGGCGATGCCGGACAGGGTATCACCCCAGCGGACGAGGTGACTGGGCGGACCGGCCTGCGCAGTGAGGACCGGCGAGGTGCTGCGCGCAGCGGGCTCTGCAGCCAGAATCGGCGTGGCCCTTTGCGGCAACAGAATGCGCTCGCCAACGCGCAGCAACGCTCCGGGCTGGATACCGTT